>NZ_JAZAQQ010000007.1:326430-368471 GCF_036861315.1 Pseudomonas sp. S3(2024)
CCTTCGGCAGCTCCTACAGGGAGTTGTTCGAAGCGGGCATTTCAGTGTTGGGCTTTGTGATCCAGCGCGGCGTAGAAGTTGGCGCTCTGTTGCAGATACTTCTGGGTGTAGCTCTGGGTGTGGGATTTTTTGCTGCTGATTTCAGCGTTGGCACTGGCTGGCAATGCAACGGTCGCGGAGATGGCGGAAGCGGCGATGATCGAGAAGAGATTGAAGTTCATGGCGGTAACCCTCGTGTTCGGTTGGCTTGCTTTGCCCGGTTGGGCCGTGAAGCAAACTTAACGCTCGAGGGTTGATCGCCTGAAATGCTTTGTAGCATTACCGGATATCAGCGCGATTAATACAACGAGACAGGCCCCGCAAACCGGGGCCTGTGGCTTATTGTCGCACTAGAAACTTCAGATCGCTCGGGGCGTCCATCGGCAGTTTTTGCACGGTTTTGCCGAGCAGACCGGTCTTGGCGTCGCGCTCGACGACGACAATTTCGTTGCTCTTCTGGTTGGCGATCAGCAGAAACTTGCCGCTCGGATCGAGGCTGAACTCACGCGGGTGATCGCCTTCAACTGAGCGTTTTTGCAGCTCTTTGAGCTGTCCGTTCGCCGGATCGATGCTGAACACCAGCAGTTGATTGGCGGTGCCACGGTTGCTGACGTAGAGGAACTTGCCATCGGCCGAGGCATGCAGCGCGGCGGCGGCTTTGTCCGAGGTCGGCTGACCGGCGGCCAGATCGACCATTTGCGTCTGGGTCAGCACGCCGTCGTGGTAGTCGAACACCGCGACCTGCGCGCTCATTTCCATGGTCAGCCAGGCATGCTTGCCGTCGGCACTGAATAGCAGATGACGCGGGCCACTGCCGGCCGGCAGGCTCACCGAAGCGGTTTTCGCCGGGGTCAGCGGCAGGTCCGGGTTGGCCTTCGGGTCGAACTGGTAGATGAAGACCTTGTCCGCACCGAGGTCGTTGGAGAACACGTAGCGACCATCCGGCGAGGACACCGTCGAGTGCACGTGGTTCGAGGCCTGACGCTCGGGATTGACCCGGCTCGCCGGGTGCGCACTCATCTGCACCACCGGTTTGAGTTTGCCATCGGCGCCGACCGGCAACACCGCGAGGGTGCCACCCGGATCTTCGACCACCGAATAGTTGCTGACGAACAGATGGCTGGCATCGCCGCTGAGGCTCGAATGGGTCGGCTCGTTGCCCAGGCTCTGCACTTGATTGATCAGGGTCAGGGCGTGGGTCTTGGGATCGATCGAGTAGCTGCTGACACGGCCGACCGGGTCTTTCTGGCCGGGGCCGTTTTCATTGACCACGAACAGTTGCTTCTGGTCTTTGGACAGGGTCAGCCACGACGGGTTTTCGCTCTTCACCACTTGCAGCGGCTTGGCAGCGATCTGTCCGGTGGCGCTATCGAAATTCATTCGATAGATGCCTTGGCTGGTGCCGGCGGTGTAGGAGCCCACCAGCAATTGATAGGTCTCGGCGCTGGCACTGGAAAGGCCCATCGCACCGACACTGCCGGCCATCAGCATTGGCCAGAATTTACGCATGTTCATTGATCATCTTCCTCGTCATCGCTGCTGCTGACTACATCACCGAGGCAGACCAGACGGTGCTCGCCGATGGTTTTGGTATCGCTGGCGTAGCCATTGATGAGCCAGCTCTGCAGGTCTTCATCAAACGTTGCTGCTTCAACCTGAGCCGGCGTGAATTCCCAATGCTTGGCCTCTCGGCCGTCGATGCATTCGATGTGCAGGTTGTCGTCTTCGTCGAGGGCGAATTCGAAGGCGTGCAGGCCGTCGATTTCGACCATGCCGCAGTGTTCGAGGGCGTTGAGAAGGGTTTGGGCAGTCATGGCAAACAGTCTTTCTTAGGGGGGAAAGGGCCAATGATAGCTCATTGTCGTGCCCGGCCCTTGTAGGAGTGAGCCTGCTCGCGATGGCGGTGTGTCATCCAACCAAGATGTCGAATGTGAAACCGCTATCGCGAGCAGGCTCACTCCTACAGGGGATTTGCGGTGTGGGTTAGAAGGCGTCGCGTGAGGGCTTGCCATCCACCAGCCGCTGAATGCGCAACGGATTGCCATTCTTCAGCGGTTCCGGCAACAAGCTGTCGGGGTAATTCTGGAAGCACACCGGGCGCAGGAACCGGTCGATCGCCAGCGTCCCCACCGACGTTCCGCGCGCATCGGATGTCGCCGGATACGGCCCGCCATGCACCATCGAATCACACACTTCCACACCCGTCGGATAGCCATTGAGCAGGATCCGTCCGACTTTCTGTTCGAGCAGCGGTGTCAGTTCCGGGAAGCGTTCGAAGTCGTCCAGTTCGCCGATCATCGTTGCCGTCAGCTGGCCGTGCAGCCCATGCAACGCCGCGCTCAGCTCGGCCTTGTCCGCCACTTCGACGATGACTGTGGTCGGGCCAAATACTTCTTCCTGCAGCACTTCATCGCCGTTGATCAACAGGCTGACGTCTGCCTTGAACAGTTGCGGCTGCGCCTGACTTCCCTGCTGCGCATTACCCGTCAGATGCTCGATGCCGGAATGCGCCAGCAACCTGTGCAGACCTTTGCCATAGCTGCCGAGGGTGCCGGCGTTGAGCATGGTCTGCGCCGGTTGGTCGCCAATCAGCCCGGCGACTTGCTGGACGAAGGCGCTGAATTGCGGCGAGCGGATACCGATGACCAAACCCGGATTGGTGCAGAACTGGCCGCAGCCCTGCACCACTGAAGCGGTCAGGTCGCGGGCAATGGTTTCCGAGCGCTCAGCCAAGGCTTGAGGCAGAACGATCACCGGGTTGATGCTCGACATCTCGGCGAACACCGGGATCGGTTGCGGCCGCGCCGCTGCCATGTCGTAGAGTGCCCGACCGCCCTTGAGCGAACCGGTGAAGCCGACGGCCTGAATCGCCGGATGTTTGACCAGCCATTCACCGACGCCACCGCCGTAGATCATGTTGAATACACCGGCCGGCATCGCGGTTTTTTCGGCGGCACGAATCAGTGCGTCGGCAACAAGTTCAGCGGTTGCCATGTGGCCGCTGTGGGCCTTGAACACCACCGGGCAGCCGGCGGCCAGCGCCGCAGCGGTGTCGCCACCGGCCGTGGAGAACGCCAGCGGGAAGTTGCTCGCACCGAACACTGCGACAGGGCCGAGGCCAATGCGGTATTGGCGCAGATCTGGACGCGGCAATGGCTGACGATCCGGCAACGGCAAATCGATTCGCGCACCATAGAAATCACCGCGCCGCAGGACTTTGGCGAACAAGCGCATCTGGCCGCTGGTACGCCCGCGCTCGCCCTGAATCCGCCCCGCCGGCAGCGCGGTTTCGCGGCAGACCAGCGCGACGAAATCATCACCCAAGGCATCCAGTTCATCGGCAATCGCGTCGAGAAATTGCGCGCGGCGTTCGGCGCTGAGGCTGCGATAGGCCGGGTACGCTGCTGCGGCGGCTTTGGCGGCGGCATCGACTTCGGCTTCAGTCGCTTGAATGAAATCGTACGGCAGCTGTTCGCCGGTGGTCGCGTCGACGCTTTGCAGTTTCACATTGCCCGCTGCGCTGCGCTGTCCGCCAATGTAGTTGTGACCGAGAATCTGAGTCATGGGAGCTCCTTAAAGGGTGCCGATGCTGTCCGGTTGAAAAGCCGCTGCTGCCGGGGCTATGCCGTTGACCAGCGGTGCGCCGAATTCGGCCTGGCTGATTTCAAACCGGTCGCCCGGTTGAGTGCGGATGCCATCGGCGAACGACAGGGTCGCGGTGCCGAAAAAGTGGATGTGCACGTCGCCGGGACGCAGGAACTGGCGGTATTTGAAATGGTGGTATTCGAGGTTGGCGAGGCTGTGGCACATGTTGGCTTCGCCGCTGAGAAATTCATTTTCCCACAGCACTTCGCCGTTACGCAGGATGCGGCTGGTGCCAGCCAGATGCTGCGGCAACTCACCGGTGCGCAGTTCCGGGCCGTAGCTGCAACTACGCAGTTTCGAGTGGGCCAGGTACAGGTAATTCTTGCGCTCCATGACGTGGTCGGAGAACTCGTTGCCCACCGCGAAACCGAGGCGATACGGTTTGCCGTCGTGGCCGATGACGTAGAGCCCGGCCATTTCCGGTTCCTCGCCGGCATCCTCGGCAAACGGTGGCAACGGGAACGCCTCGCCCGGACGCACGACGATGCTGCCGTCGCCCTTGTAGAACCATTCCGGCTGCACGCCCGCCTGCCCCGCCGCCGGTTTGCCGCCCTCCACGCCCCATTTGAAGATGCGCATGGTGTCGGTCATTTGCGCTTCGTCGCCAGCCTGCTGGTGCATCTTGTCCCGCGCCGAGGCGCTGCCCAAATGCGTCAGGCCGGTACCGCTGACCAGCAGGTGCGCCGGGTCCGGGTGATCCAGCGGCGGCAGGATGCGCCGGTCTTTGAGCAACTGCGCATAGTCATGACTGATGCCCAGGCCGTGGGTTTGTACTGCCTGTTCAAGGGTGGTGCGGGCTTCGATGGCGGCCAGCGCGAGATCGCGTACGCTGCGGGCGTCCTGCACTTCGCGGATCAGCCCGTTGTCGACCACGCCGACGCGGCGCTCGCCGTTAATCAATTCGAATTGAACCAGATGCATATGTCCTCTCCTGTTTTAGTGGGAACACCGCAGCCCCCTGTAGGAGTGAGCCTGCTCGCGATTGCGGTGTGTCAATCACCATAAATATTGAATGTGCCGGCCTCATCGCGAGCAGGCTCACTCCTACAAGGGTCGGTACCAGCCAGTCAGGTACGGGTGGCACCGCGCGCACTGGCGGCGAACTGCTCGACCGGCAGCACGTGTTTGCGCTCAAGCACGCGGTAGACGATTCCGGTAAGAATCAAACCGAACACCATCACCCCGCTGAGGAAATACAGCCCCGAAGCCAGATTCCCGGTGTACTCCTTCAACGCCCCGATCACGAACGGCCCGATGTAGCCACCGAGGTTGCCCACCGAGTTGATCAGCGCGATCCCCGCCGCCGCACTCGCACCGGCAAAGAATCGTCCCGGCAAGGTCCAGAACACCGCGGTGCAGGAAAACAGCGCGAACGCCACCAGGCACAGCGCCGCCAGTTGCGCCACCGGCAGGGTCAGCCACGCGCTGAAGAACAGGCCCAGCGCACCCAGTACATAGAGCACCGCCAGATGGCCGTAGCGATCATTCATGCGGTCGGAGCTGCGCGGCACGATCAGCAGGCCGACGATGCCGAAGATGTACGGCACCGCCGAGACGAAACCGGTCACCAGATCGCTGCCGCCGAACTGTTTGATCAGCGTCGGCAGCCACAGGCCGAGGCCATAAATACTCAGGGTCACCGGCAGGTAAAACAGCGCCAGCAGCAGCACGCGTTTGTCCTTGAGTGCATGCAGCGGGTTGCCGTGACGGGTCTGGCCGTATTCCTGCAAATCCTTTTTCAGTTCGCCGGTCAGCCAGTCTTTCTCGGCCTGATCCATCCACTTCACGTTCTGCGGGCCATCGGGCAGCCAGCGCAATACCGGCCAGGTCAGGAGGATCGCCGGGGTGCCGATGACGATGAACAGCCACTGCCAGCCGTGCAGCCCGAGGATGCCGTCCATGCCCAGCAAGCCGCCGGACACCGGGCCGGTGATCATCATCGCGATCGGCTGGGAGAGGATGAACAGGCCGAGGATCTTGCCGCGATGGCGCACCGGGAACCATTGGGTGATGTAGTAGAGAACGCCGGGGAAGAACCCCGCCTCCGCCGCGCCGAGCAGAAAGCGCATCACGTAGAAACTGTGCGGCCCCTGGACGAACGCCATGCCGATGGTGATTGCGCCCCAGGTGATCATGATCCGCGCAAACCAGCGCCGCGCACCGAAGCGTTCGAGCATGAGGTTGCTGGGGATTTCGAGAAGAAAGTAACCGATGAAAAACAGCCCGGCACCGAGGCCATAGGCCGCGTCACCGATGCCGATGTCGGCGCCCATGTGCAGCTTGGCGAAGCCGACGGCGGAGCGATCCACATAGGCGATCAGGTACAGCAGGATCAGGAAGGGAATCAGTTTCAGCGTGATGCGCCGGACAAGCCGCAGTTCCTGGCTCATGGGATCGGTCTCCGATTGTTGTTTTTATAGAACCTCGGGGGACGCCTCTCGCGGAAAACCGCCAGGGCCAATCCCTCCGTCGAAAACGACTATATAGTAATACTAATTAGCCAACAACACTTCCAAAGCGGCGATTTTGCGCTTATGTTTAGCCGTGACTCGCAAACAATAGTCTTACAATAAGAGAACCGATCATGTCTGAGAAGAAACCCACCCTGCGCTCGGCCCAATGGTTTGGCACTGCCGACAAGAACGGCTTCATGTACCGCAGCTGGATGAAGAATCAGGGCATCGCCGACCACCAGTTTCACGGCAAGCCGATCATCGGCATCTGCAACACCTGGTCGGAACTGACCCCGTGCAACGCACATTTCCGCCAGATTGCGGAGCACGTCAAACGCGGGGTGATCGAGGCTGGCGGCTTTCCGGTGGAATTCCCGGTGTTCTCCAATGGCGAGTCAAACCTGCGCCCGACCGCCATGCTCACCCGCAACCTGGCGAGCATGGACGTTGAAGAGGCGATTCGCGGCAATCCGATTGACGGCGTGGTGCTGCTGACTGGCTGCGACAAGACCACCCCGGCGCTGCTGATGGGCGCGGCCAGTTGCGACGTGCCGGCGATCGTCGTCACCGGCGGGCCGATGCTCAACGGCAAGCACAAGGGCAAGGACATCGGCTCGGGCACGGTGGTCTGGCAGCTCAGCGAGCAGGTCAAGGCCGGCACCATCACCATCGACGACTTCCTCGCGGCCGAGGGCGGCATGTCGCGCTCGGCGGGTACCTGCAACACCATGGGCACCGCTTCGACCATGGCTTGCATGGCCGAAGCACTGGGCACGTCGTTGCCGCACAACGCGGCGATTCCGGCGGTGGATGCGCGACGTTACGTGTTGGCGCACATGTCCGGCATGCGCGCGGTGGAGATGGTGCGCGAAGACTTGCGCCTGTCGAAGATCCTGACCAAGGAAGCTTTTGAAAACGCCATTCGGGTCAACGCGGCTATTGGCGGTTCGACCAACGCGGTGATCCACCTGAAAGCCATCGCCGGGCGCATCGGTGTCGAGCTGGATCTGGACGACTGGACCCGCACTGGGCGCGGCATGCCGACCATTGTCGACCTGCAACCGTCCGGGCGTTTCCTGATGGAAGAGTTTTATTACGCTGGCGGCTTGCCGGCGGTGCTGCGGCGTCTCGGCGAGGCCAATCTGATCCCCAATCCGAACGCGCTGACGGTCAACGGCAAGACGCTGGGCGAGAACACCAAGGACGCGCCGATCTACGGCGAGGACGAAGTGATCCGTACCCTTGACAATCCGATCCGCGCTGACGGCGGTATCTGCGTGCTGCGCGGCAACCTGGCGCCGCTCGGTGCGGTGCTCAAGCCGTCCGCCGCTACGCCTGAGCTGATGCAGCATCGCGGTCGTGCGGTGGTGTTCGAGAACTTCGACATGTACAAGGCGCGGATCAATGATCCGGAACTGGATGTCGATAAAGACTCGATCCTGGTGATGAAGAATTGCGGGCCGAAGGGTTATCCGGGCATGGCCGAGGTCGGCAACATGGGCTTGCCGGCCAAGCTGCTGGCTCAGGGCGTGACCGACATGGTGCGCATCTCGGATGCACGGATGAGCGGCACCGCGTACGGCACCGTGGTTTTGCACGTTGCCCCGGAAGCGGCGGCCGGCGGGCCGTTGGCGGTGGTGCAGGAAGGCGACTGGATCGAGCTGGATTGCGCCAGCGGGCGTTTGCATCTGGACATTCCGGATGCCGAACTGGCGGCGCGCATGGCGGATCTGCAACCACCGCAGCAGTTGTTGGTGGGTGGCTATCGTCAGCTGTACATCGACCATGTGCTGCAGGCGGATCAGGGCTGTGACTTCGACTTCCTCGTTGGTTGTCGAGGGGCGGAAGTCCCGCGTCATTCCCACTGACACCACAGATCTACTGTAGGAGTGAGCCTGCTCGCGATAGCGGTCCGCCAGTTGGTACACATGCTGACTGACACACCGCCATCGCGAGCAGGCTCACTCCTACATTTGCTATGCATCAGCCTCAAGATCGCCGCACGCCTGCTATGATGCGCGGCATCTCCATCGCTCAGGATCGCGCCGTTCCCCATGGATTACCGCAAACCTTCCGACCGTAAAAGCATGCACTCGCGCATTGTCCAGGAACTGGGCATGCAGATCGTCTCCGGACGTTTTTTGCCCGACGACAAACTGCCCGCCGAAGCGCTGTTGTGCGAGGAATACGCGGTCAGCCGTCCGGTGTTGCGCGAAGCCACGCGGGTGCTGGTGGCCAAGGGGCTGGTGTATTCAAAACCGCGGGTCGGCACGGTGGTCAAGGCCCGTCGCGAGTGGCACATGCTCGACCCGGACGTGCTGCACTGGCTGATGCAAAGCAGCCCGCAGAATGAATTCTTCAATGTGCTGACCAGTGTGCGCAGCATCATCGAACCGGCCGCTGCCGCCCTCGCCGCCCAGCACGCTACAGAGGCCGACATCGCCGCCATCGGCGAGGCCTATCAACGCATGGAAGCAGCGCCGACACCGGAAGCCTTGCTGCAACCGGACCTGGACTTCCACAGCCGCATCGCCGACGCGACCCATAACGATCTGCTGGCGAACCTGTGCAACATGCTTTCGGTGGCGATTGCCGAGGCGTTGAAGCATTCGAATCAACGGCCGAATCTGCATGAACTGGCGTTGCCGAGGCACAAAGCGATTCTTACGGCGATCGAGAACCGTGATGCGCTGGGTGCAAGGCATGCAACGCTGGTGCAGCTGGATGATGCGCGCAGTGCGCTTAGCGTCGTGCTAGGCACCGAGCTCTCCTGACACACCACAAATCCCCTGTGGGAGCGGGCTTGCTCGCGAATGCGGTGTGTCAGTCGGCACAAACTTATCTGACACACTGCATTCGCGAGCAAGCCCGCTCCCACAGGGGTTCAGCGTGAAGTTCAAGGCATAAAAAAGCCGCAACCCCAAGGTTGCGGCTTCGTCGTTTCAGGCATCCGGATCAGTGAGCAAACAGCGAATTGCCCTTCTGCCCCGCCAGCTTCTCCGGTTTGATCAGGAACTTCGCCAGCGCCGGCAGCAGCCACAGCGCACCGAACATGTTCCACAGCAGCATGAAGGTCAGCATCAGGCCCATGTCGGCCTGGAACTTGATCGCCGAGAAGATCCAGGTGCACACGCCGATGGCCAGGCACAGACCGGTGAACAGCACCGCTTTACCGGTGGATTTCAGGGTCTGGTAATAGGCTTCCTGCAACGGCAGCCCGGCGCGCAGGAAACTTTCCAGTCGGCTGTAGATGTAGATCCCGTAGTCCACGCCGATCCCCACGCCCAGCGCCACCACCGGCAGGGTCGCGACCTTGACGCCGATGCCCATGAACGCCATTAGCGCGTTGCCCAGCACCGAGGTCAGCACCAGCGGCAGGACGATGCACAGGGTCGCCGCCCATGAACGGAAGGTGATCATGCACATCACCGCGACGCAGATGTACACCAGGATCAGGATGGTCAGCTCGGCCTGTTTGATCACTTCATTGGTGGCCGCTTCGATCCCGGCGTTACCGGCAGCGAGGATGAATTCCAGACCGTCCTTGTTGTTGGCCTTGGCGAATTCCTGCACCGCGTGTACCGCGCGGTCGAGGGTTTCGGCCTTGTGGTCGTTGAGGAAGATCAACACCGGCGCCAGCGAACAGCTGTTGTTGTACAGGCCGTCGGCACGGGCAATCGAGTTGTTCAGCACGTCCGGGTTGCGCGACAGGGTTTCCCACTTCAGGTTGCCCTCGTTCATGCCCTTGATCATCTGCTTGGACACGGTCACCAGCGAGATCGCCGACTGCACGCCCTCGGTGTTCTGCATCTTCCACATCAGCTCGTCGATCGGTGCCATCGCTTCGTAGCGCGAACAGCCTTCGGTGGCGGTCTTGACCATCACCACCAGCACATCGGAGCTGGTGGAGTAGTTGTTGATGATGAAATTGTTGTCCTTGTTGTAGCGCGAGTCCGGACGCAGCTCCGGTGCACCCTGGTCGAGGTCGCCGATTTTCAGGTTCTGGCTGTACCAGAGGCCGCCGCCGAAAGCGATCAGCGCCAGAGCGATGGAGATCGGTGCGACTTTCGGGCTGGCGAAGTTCGACAGGAAGCGCCAGAACGGATGTTCGCGATTCGCGTCCTTCTTGCTCTTGGCGATGGCGCGCTTGCTGATGCCGACATAGGAAATCGCTACCGGCAGCAGGATCAGGTTGGTGAACACGATCACCGCCACGCCGATTGACGCACCGATCGCCAGTTCGCGGATCACCCCGATGTCGATGATCAACAAGGTGATGAAGCCCACGGCGTCGGCGAGAATCGCGATCATCCCCGGCAGGAACAGTTGCCGGAAGGTGCGCCGCGCCGCAGTCAGGGCGTTGTCCGCCTCACTCGATTGCAGGGCGATCCCGTTGATCTTCTGCACACCGTGGGAAATGCCGATGGCGAAGATCAGGAACGGCACCAGCATCGAGTACGGATCCAGCCCGAAACCGAAGAAGTGCATCAGCCCGAGCTGCCAGACCACCGCCACCAGCGTGGTGCTCAACACCGCAACGGTGCTGCGCAGGCAGTTGGTGAACCACAGCAGCAGGATCAGGGTGATGACGAAAGCGATGCCGAAGAACATCACCACCATCACCAGCCCGTCGATCAGGTCACCGACCTTCTTGGCGAAACCGACGATGTGGATCTTGACGTTGGGGTTCTGTGCTTCGAACTTGTTGCGGATCTTGTCTTCGAGCTCATGGGAGAACTTCCGATAGTCCAGGGCGAGCAACTTGCCCTGGTCCTGCGGGTCCGGGTAGGACTCCAGCAGCGGGATGTCGACGATGCTCGACTTGAAGTCGTTGGACACCAGCCGCCCAACCTGCCCGGATTTGAGGACGTTGTTGCGCAGCATGTCGAGGCTGTCCGGCGAGCCATCGTAGCTCTGCGGAATCACTTCACCGCCGGCGAAACCCTCTTCGGTCACTTCAGTCCAGCGTACGCTCGGGCTCCACAGCGACTTGAGACCGGAGCGGTCGACGCCGGAGATGTAGAACACCTCGTCGTTGATCTGCCGCAGGGTCTCCATGTACTCCCTGGAGAAGATGTCGCCGTCTTTAGCCTCTACCGAAATCCGTACGGTGTTGCCCAGGTTCGCCAGGTCGTTGCGGTGCTCCATCATCTTTTCGATGAACGGATGCTTGAGCGGGATCATTTTTTCGAAACTGGTGGACGGCCGGATCAGCGTGGCCTGCCAGAACAGGAAGATGCTGACCACCAGGCAGATCAGGATCACGGCCGGGCGGTTGTTGAAAATCAGACGTTCGAGGAGCGTCGCTTTGTCCTGCTGAGGAGTGATCAAGGAAGTCATAGCCCCGCCTTCTTATTATTGATTTCGGCGCCGTTTGGCTGCGTGGTGTGCACGCCGCCCTGCCCGGTCAGAATCAGATTGCCGTCGCCGGCCGCAGTGACCGAGGACAGCGAGATGCGGTCCGGGCGGTTGAACACGCTGAAGGTTTCGCCGTTGTCGCTGCTGCTGATCACCGAGCCGCCGTTGCCGACGATCACAATCGAGCCATCCGCGAGCAGGGTCGCGCCGGACAGACCGAACTCCAGCGCACCGCGCGCGGCCTTGAGTTCGACCTGCTGCCAGGTGCTGCCGAAATCGCTGGAGCGGTAGAGGTTGCCGCGCAGGCCGTAGGCCAACAGAGTCTGCGCCTGCGCGGTGCCGATCACGCCGAACAGCGAGCCTTGATACGGGCCCTGGATTTTCTCCCAGGTCTGGCCCCAGTCCGGGGAGCGGAACATGCTGCCCTGCTCGCCGACGATGAACAGCCCGGCGTCCTTGACGGCGGCGATGGCGTTGAGGTGGAACTGATCCTGATTGTCGAGGCGGTCGCTGACGTCTTGCCAGTTCTTGCCGCCGTCGGTGGTTTCCAGCAGCGCACCGTAAGCACCGACCGCAACACCGTGATTAACGTCCTGGAACCAGACGTCGAGCAGCGGTGCTTCGCGCTTGAGGTCTTCGAACTGTTTGCTCCAGGTCAGGCCGCCGTCTTCGCTGGCGAGAATCTGCGCGTCGTGACCGACCGCCCAGCCGTGCTTGTCGTCGACGAAATACACCGCCGTCAGCAGTTGCCGGGTCGGCACCTTGGCCTGGGTCCAGGTCTTGCCCTGGTCATCGGAATAGAGAATGTGCCCGCGATCACCCACCGCCACCAACCGGGTGCCGGCGTGGACTACATCGAGTATCAGGCTTTTGGCGGCTTTGGCCGATTCGGTGGAATACACCCCGTCGGCGGGCGCTTCGGCGGCCAGCACGGGTGCCGACAAGGCAGCACAGCCCAGCAGTGTGAGGGCTGTGGCCAGCAACGCGGTGTTGCGAAACGCCGGCGGGCGGCAACGACTCATAGACCTTCCCCTATTTATTATTGTTAGGCCATTGGGCCTTAGGGCGCCGCAAGGGTGCTCGTGGTGACTGACAGGTCACAAGCATAGCCGTGAAACCCGCAGTCCAGAGCGCCTTGGGAAGCTGGCTCATCCTATCGGGCTTTGGAAACGTCTGACAATCGGCGCCACGTTATCTTTTGTTAACCAAATCGGCGGGTGATTTCACTGTAGGAGTGAGCCTGCTCGCGATAGCGGTGGATCAGGTTAGAAATTGCCGTCTGACACACCGCTATCGCGAGCAGGCTCACTCCTACAGGGGGTGTGGGTGTTGTGGGATTTGAATACACCGCCATTCGCCGGATGGATCCGGCAAATCTTGCGTGGGGGACTTGCACGATCGGTATTATGGTATACCATCAGACGCACAGACACTCTCAATCCCCCTACGGAGCAGCTCATGAGTTTCGAAATTCGCAAGATCGTCAGCTATGTCGAAGAAACCTTCATCGAAGGCGGCAAGGCCACTGACAAGCCAGTGACCATGGTTGGCCTGGCCGTGGTGATGAAGAACCCGTGGGTCGGCAACGGTTTCGTCGAGGATCTGAAACCGCAGATCCGCGCCAACTGCTCCGACCTCGGCGCCATGATGGTCGAGCGTCTGGTGGGCATCATCGGCGGCGCCGAGAAGATCGAGGCGTACGGCAAAGCGGCAGTGGTCGGCGCCGACGGTGAGATCGAACACGCCTCGGCGGTGATCCACACCTTGCGCTTCGGCAACCACTACCGCGAGGCGGTCAAGGCCAAGAGCTACCTGAGCTTCACCAACAAGCGCGGCGGCCCGGGCACTTCGATTCAGATCCCGATGATGCACAAGGACGACGAAGGGATGCGCTCGCACTACATCACTCTGGAAATGCAGATCGAAGACGCGCCGCGTGCCGACGAAATCGTCGTGGTGCTCGGTTGCGCCGACGGTGGCCGCCTGCACCCGCGCATCGGCAACCGCTACATCGATCTGGAAGAACTGGCCGCCGAAAAAGCCCAGTAATCACAATAAAAAGGCATTGCAGGAGCGCTCCATGATTCGGCTCACCGCTGAACTCACCCCGGCTGGCACCAGTTACCTGGCGACCGGCCAAGGCCAGCCCGTGGTCTTGATCCACGGCGTGGGCCTGAACAAAGAAATGTGGGGCGGCCAGATCGTTGGCCTGTCTGCCCAATACCAGGTGATCGCCTACGACATGCTCGGCCACGGCGCCAGCCCGCGCCCGGCCAGCGGCACCGGCCTGCTCGGTTATGCCGATCAGTTGCTGGAGCTGCTCGATCACCTGAATCTGCCCCAGGCAGCGGTGATCGGTTTCTCCATGGGCGGACTGGTGGCACGGGCGTTTGCCCTGCACTACCCGGAGCGCCTGCAAAGCCTGGTGGTGCTCAACAGCGTGTTCAACCGCAGCGAAGAACAGCGTGCCGGGGTCATCGCGCGCACTGCACAAGCTGCGGAACACGGGCCGGATGCCAATGCCGAAGCGGCGCTGTCGCGCTGGTTCAGCCGTGAATATCAGGCGGCCAACCCGGCGCAGATCGCAGCCATTCGTCAGACCCTGGCCGGCAACGACCCGCAGGGTTACCTGACCACCTACGAATTGTTCGCCACGCAGGACATGTACCGCGCCGACGACCTCGGCAGCATTCAGGCGCCGACGCTGATCGCCACCGGCGAACTCGACCCCGGTTCCACCCCGGAAATGGCCGAGCAACTGGCCCGACGCATCCCCGGCGCGAAGGTTGCGGTGCTGCCCGAGCAACGGCATATGATGCCGGTAGAGTCGCCACGGCTGGTCAATCAGACGCTGCTGGAATTCCTCGAATACGCACACTCCCGACAAAACCATATAAAGGGGATCGTTGCATGACACTCGCACGCTTCCAGATGTGCATCGGCGGAGAATGGGTCGACGCCCTCTCCGGCAAGACCTTCGAAAGCCTCAACCCGGCCAGCGCGCAAGCCTGGGCCGAACTGCCCGATGCCGATGAAGCCGACGTCGAACGCGCGGTGCAAGCAGCACAAAGCGCATTCGACAGCCCGGCCTGGCGCGGCCTCACCGCCACCGCACGCGGCAAACTGCTGCGGCGTCTCGGTGACCTGATCGCAGAAAACAAGGAACAACTGGCGCAGCTGGAAAGCCGCGACAACGGCAAGCTGATCCGCGAAACCCGGGGTCAGGTCGGCTATCTGCCGGAGTTCTTCCACTACACCGCAGGCCTGGCCGACAAGCTCGAAGGCGGCACCCTGCCGCTGGACAAGCCCGACCTGTTTGCCTACACCGTGCACGAAGCGATGGGTGTGGTTGCCGCGATCATTCCGTGGAACAGCCCGCTGTACCTGACCGCGATCAAACTGGCGCCGGCCCTCGCGGCCGGCAACACCATCGTGATCAAGCCGTCCGAGCACGCCTCGGCGACCATCCTTGAGCTGGCGCGTCTGGCCCTCGAAGCCGGGATTCCGCCGGGCGTGGTCAACGTCGTCACCGGTTACGGCCCGAGCACCGGCGCCGCCCTCACCCGTCATCCGCTGATCCGCAAGATCGCCTTCACCGGCGGCGCGGCCACGGCCCGGCACGTGGTGCGCAGCAGCGCCGAGAACTTCGCCAAGCTGTCGCTGGAACTCGGCGGCAAATCGCCGAACATCATCTTCGCCGACGCCGATCTGGACAGCGCGATCAACGGCGCGATTGCCGGGATCTATGCGGCCTCGGGCCAGAGCTGCGTGTCCGGCTCACGTTTGTTGGTACAGGACGAAATCTACGACGAGTTCGTCAATCGCCTGGTCGAACGCGCCCAGCGCATCCGCATCGGCAACCCGCAGGAAGACCACAGCGAAATGGGTCCGATGGCCACCGCGCAGCAATTGGCGGTGGTCGAAGGTCTGGTGGCTGATGCCCTTGCTGAAGGCGCGCGGTTGCGCACCGGCGGCAAGCGTCCGACCGATCTCGGTGACGGCTGGTTCTACGAGCCGACGCTGTTCGAGTGCGACCGCAACTCGATGAAGATCATGCAGGAAGAAGTCTTCGGCCCGGTGGCATCGGTGATTCGCTTCAAAGACGAAGCCGAGGCGCTGGCAATCGCCAACGACTCGCAATTCGGCCTCGCCGCCGGCATCTGGACTCGCGACCTGGGCCGCGCCCATCGTCTGGCGCGGGATGTGCGTTCGGGAATCATCTGGGTCAATACCTACCGTGCGGTGTCGGCGATGGCGCCGATCGGCGGCTTCAAGAACAGTGGCTATGGACGCGAAAGCGGCATCGATTCGGTGCTGGCCTACACCGAACTGAAAACGGTGTGGATCAATCTCTCTCAGGCTCCGATGCCTGATCCGTTTGTGATGCGCTAGGAGTCCTGCGACATGATCGAACCCGGCATTTACAAAGACGTCATGAGCTCGTTTCCGTCAGGGGTCACGGTGGTCACCACCCTCGACCCGGAGGGCGCCATCGTCGGCATCACCGCCAGCGCCTTCAGCGCGCTGTCGATTGATCCGGCGCTGGTGCTGTTCTGCCCCAACTACGCTTCCGACACCTACCCGGTGCTGCGCGACAGCAAGAAGTTCGCGATCCATTTGCTGTCCGCCGACCAGACCGCCGAGGCCTACGCTTTCGCCGGTAAAGGCAAGGACAAGGCTAACGGCATCGAGTGGCATTTGAGCGAGCTCGGTAACCCGATCCTCGCCAAGGCCACGGCGATCATTGAGTGCGAGTTGTGGCGTGAATACGACGGTGGTGATCACGCGATCATTGTCGGCGCGGTGAAGAACCTGATCCTGCCCGAGCAACCGGTGACGCCGATGATTTATCACAAGGGCAAGCTTGGGCCGTTGCCAACCCTGGCCTGATTAACACACCCAAATCCCAATGTGGGAGCGGGCTTGCTCGCGAATGCGGTGGATCATTCAACATTGATGTCGACTGACACGACGCATTCGCGAGCAAGCCCGCTCCCACAGGGGAAACAGGGTGACAGGAGGAATGATGAGCATCGAAAAGTACGAAAAAGGTCTGAAAATCCGCACCCAGGTGCTGGGCGAAGCCTACGTGCAGCGCTCCATCGACAACGCCGACGACTTCACCCGCCCGCTGCAGGAAATGGTCACCGAATACTGCTGGGGCCACGTCTGGGGCCGTGAGGGTTTGTCGCTCAAGGAGCGCAGCATGATCAACCTGGCGATGATCTCGGCGCTCAACCGCCCGCACGAACTCAAGCTGCATGTGCGCGGCGCCTTGCGTAACGGCCTGAGTCGTGAGCAAATACGCGAAATTCTGCTTCAGGTCGGTATTTATTGCGGCGTCCCGGCAGCCGTGGACAGTTTCCGGCTCGCCCGTGAAGCCTTCGCCGAAGCCGACGCCGAGGCCTCCAGTTAACCCCTCGGCTGTTTAGATGCCCGTCTGGCATGGACAGCCAACTTCAAGAGCGGACCCCATGAAACGCCAGCCACTCGACGACAGCTTCAAGGTCAATCGCAACCCCGTTACCCTGCGCGAAATCGTGCTGGATAAACTGCGTAGCGCGATCATGAATTTTCAGCTCATGCCCGGTGATCGTCTGGTCGAACGCGATCTGTGCGATCGCCTCGGTGTCAGCCGCACGTCGGTGCGCGAAGCCTTGCGTCACCTGGAGTCTGAAGGTCTGGTCGAGTTCGCCGATGCCAAAGGCCCACGGGTGGCGATCATCACCCTCGCCGATGCGGTCGACATCTACGAGCTGCGCTGCGTGCTCGAGGGTCTGATCGTCCAGCTGTTCACCCTGCGTGCCAAGGCCAAGGACATCAAGGCCCTGGAAAAAGCCCTCGACGAGAACCGCAAGGCGCTCAAGGACGGCGAGCTACAACAGGTGATCGACTCGGTACAGGGCTTCTACGACGTGCTGCTCGAAGGCTCGGGCAACCACGTTGCGGCCACTCAGTTGCGCCAGTTGCAGGCGCGCATCAGCTACCTGCGGGCGACCTCGGTGTCCCAGGAAAACCGGCGCGGCGCCAGTAACCACGAGATGGAAAAAATGGTCGAGGCGATCAAGAGCGGCGATCCGCTGGCGGCGCATCAGGCCTGTGTCGATCACGTACGCGCCGCTGCCGCCGTGGCCCTCGATTATCTCAAGCGCAAACAGGAAGAGACCGGCGCCACGCCGAACATCACCCTGCCGATCGCGCTGAAAGAACCGCGTATAGGTCACTGACATGTTCAGCCCGAGCTTTTGCCCGAAATGCGGTGGCCCTGACCTCGGTCAGCAGGTACCGCCGGGCGATACGCACGAGCGCCTGATGTGCCGCGGCTGCGGCTACATCCACTATGTGAACCCGAAAATCATCGCCGGCTGCATCATCGAGCAGGACGGCAAATATCTCTTGTGCCAACGGGCGATCCCCCCGCGCCCGGGCACCTGGACGCTGCCGGCCGGCTTCATGGAAAGCGGCGAGACCACCGAGCAGGCGGCGCTGCGCGAAGTCTGGGAAGAAAGCGGCGTGCGCGCGGAAATCGTCTCGCCATACTCGATTTTCAGCGTGCCGAAGATCAGCGAGGTGTACATCATCTTCCGCGCAATCGCGCTGGAGATCACCGGGCAGTACGGCCCGGAAACCCTCGACTACAAATTCTTCGCCCCTGAAGACATTCCGTGGGAGCAGATCTATTACCCGGCGATCCGGCAGATTCTCGAGCGTTACATCGAGGAGCGTCAGGCCGGGGTGTATGGGATCTACATGGGCAATGATGACAGCGGCAAGATCCACTTTATCCGCTGAGGATCACCTTCGCCCCTGTGGGAGCGGGCTTGCTCGCGAAGGCGGTGTGTCAGTCGATAGAAATGTTGAATGATTGACCGCCTTCGCGAGCAAGCCCGCTCCCACAGGGGATTTGTGGTGTTGCTTAAAGTGGGGCGATGCCTTCTACGATGACGATCTCCGCCCTCGCCCATTCCTCGCGATAACGTTTCGCCTCCTGATACGCCGCCGAGTGGTAGCACGCCACGGCCTTCTCATAGCTCTCGAATTCGATCACCACGCTACGCTGAGGAGTAGCCCTGCCCTCCAGCGCTTCGCTGCGTCCGCCCCGGGCCAGAAATTTCGCGCCGAACGCGGCGAAGGCTGCCGGTGCGCGCTGGGTGTATTGGCTGTAGTGCTCGGCATCGTCGACATCCACGTGGGCAATCCAGTACGCCTTCATAGTGACCTCTTTGTTGATTTTGTATTATGGTATACCAATATATTTCCAACAAACCCTGAGAGTCCAGCATGGCCTTCAACAGCATCGAAGAAATCCTCGAAGATTATCGCCTCGGCAAAATGGTCCTGCTGGTCGATGACGAAGATCGGGAAAACGAAGGCGACCTGCTGCTGGCCGCCGACTGCTGCACGCCCGAGGCGATCAGTTTCATGGCGCGTGAAGCGCGCGGGTTGATCTGCCTGACGCTGACCGACGAACACTGCCAGCGCCTGGGCCTAGAGCAAATGGTGCCGAGCAATGGCAGCGTGTTCAGCACCGCGTTTACCGTGTCGATTGAAGCGGCGATCGGGGTCACCACTGGCATTTCTGCAGCTGACCGCGCCCGCACGGTCGCGGCCGCTGTGGCCAAAGACGCCCGCGCTGAAGACCTGGTGCAGCCTGGGCACATCTTCCCGCTGCGCGCCAAGGAAGGCGGCGTGCTGACCCGCGCCGGCCACACCGAAGCCGGCTGCGACCTCGCCCGCCTCGCCGGTTTCACCCCAGCCTCGGTGATCGTCGAGGTGATGAACGATGACGGCACCATGGCCCGCCGCCCGGATCTGGAAGTGTTCGCGCGCAAGCACGGAATCAAGATCGGCACCATCGCTGACCTGATTCATTATCGCCTGAGCACCGAGCACACCATCGAACGCATCGGCGAACGCGAACTGCCGACGGTGCATGGCACTTTTCGTCTGATCACCTTTGAAGACCGCATTGAGGGTGGCGTGCACATGGCGATGGTCATGGGCGATCTGCGCCGCGAAGAGCCGACGCTGGTGCGTGTGCATGTCATTGATCCGCTGCGTGATCTGGTCGGCGCCGAGTACAGCGGGCCAAGCAACTGGACGCTGTGGGCGGCGTTGCAACGGGTCGCGGCGGAAGGTCATGGCGTTGTGGTGGTGTTGGCCAATCATGAATCGTCGCAGGCGCTACTCGAGCGCGTGCCGCAACTGACCCAGCCGCCTAGGCAGTTCAGTCGCTCGCAATCGCGGATTTATTCGGAGGTGGGCACCGGGGCGCAGATTCTGCAGAACCTGGGGGTGGGCAAGCTGCGGCATCTTGGGCCGCCATTGAAATATGCGGGGCTGACCGGGTATGACCTGGAAGTGGTCGAGAGCATCCCCTTCAGCGAATAATCCACGCCAACCACAATTCCAACTGTAGGAGTGAGCCTGCTCGCGATAGCGGTGGATCAGCCAACATCATCGCAGAACGTCACACCGCTTTCGCGAGCAGGCTCACTCCTACAGGGTTTTGCATTTCAATTTAATTCCCTCGAGCTCACAAAAAGCCCATCCGCCAGATAACCGGTAAGGCAAAGTGCTTGCACAAAGTTTGGAATACCATAATATGATATTCCATAGACCGGACGACCTGAAAAACCGTCCGGCTACTGCTCCCGACAGGCGGGCAACAACGCAAGCCCGCTCAAAAACACAACAATGAGGGCGTAAAAATGGTGTTGAACAAAGCTGCAACCGCAATCCTTTTTGCGGGACTGCTGAGCGTGACCGGCCAGGCTGCAATGGCCGCCGAAAGCGTGAACTTCGTCAGCTGGGGCGGTAGCACCCAGGATGCGCAGAAACAGGCCTGGGCCGATCCATTCAGCAAGGCCAGCGGCATCACCGTGGTGCAGGACGGCCCGACCGACTACGGCAAACTCAAGGCCATGGTCGAAAGCGGCAACGTGCAATGGGACGTGGTCGATGTCGAAGCCGACTTTGCCCTGCGTGCCGCTTCCGAGGGCCTGCTCGAACCCCTCGATTTCAAAGTCATCCAGCGCGACAAGATCGACCCGCGTTTCGTCAGCGATTACGGCGTCGGCTCGTTCTTCTTCTCCTTCGTCCTCGGCTACAACGAGGGCAAGCTCGGCGCCGCCAAGCCGCAAGACTGGACCGCGCTGTTCGACACCAAGACCTACCCCGGCAAACGCGCCCTGTACAAATGGCCGAGCCCCGGCGTGCTCGAACTGGCGCTGCTGGCCGACGGCGTAGCGGCTGACAAGCTCTACCCGCTGGATCTGGATCGCGCCTTCAAGAAACTCGACACCATCAAGAAAGACATCGTCTGGTGGGGCGGCGGCGCGCAGTCGCAACAACTGCTGGCCTCCGGTGAAGCGAGCATGGGCCAGTTCTGGAACGGCCGGATTCATGCCCTGCAAGAAGATGGCGCACCCGTCGGTGTGAGCTGGAAACAGAACCTGGTCATGGCCGACATTCTGGTGATTCCAAAGGGTTCGAAAAACAAGGACGCGGCGATGAAGTTTCTGGCCAACGCCAGCAGTGCCAAAGGCCAGGCCGACTTCTCCAACCTGACCGCCTACGCCCCGGTCAACGTCGACAGCGTGGCGCGCCTGGACTCGGTGCTGGCCCCGAACCTGCCGACGGCTTACGCCAAGGATCAGATCACTCTTGATTTCGCGTACTGGGCCAAGAACGGTCAAGCCATCGCGACACGGTGGAACGAATGGCTGGTCAAATGAAAATGGCGGCTGCTGCGCCTCGTCCTGCAACGGTGACCGGGAGCGCCACCGGCGCTACCGGCTCGACCCACACCTTCAGACAACGCTGGAAAGGTGCCGGCAACCTGGTCCCGGCACTGCTGTTCCTCGGCCTGTTCTTTCTCGCGCCGTTGATTGGCCTGCTGTTGCGCGGCGTGCTCGAACCGACCCCGGGCCTTGGCAACTATGAACAACTGTTCGCCAACTCGGCGTATGCGCGGGTGCTGCTCAACACCTTCTCGGTGGCCGGGCTGGTGACGATTTTCAGCCTGTTGCTGGGCTTTCCGCTGGCTTGGGCGATCACGTTGGTGCCGCGCGGCTGGGGCCGCTGGATCCTCAATATCGTGCTGCTATCGATGTGGACCAGCCTGCTCGCCCGCACCTATTCGTGGCTGGTGCTGCTGCAAGCTTCGGGGGTGATCAACAAGGCGCTGATGGCGCTGGGCATCATCGATCAGCCGCTGGAAATGGTGCACAACCTGACCGGCGTGGTGATCGGCATGAGCTACATCATGATCCCGTTCATCGTGCTGCCGTTGCAGGCGACCATGCAGGCCATCGACCCGATGATCCTGCAGGCCGGCTCGATCTGCGGCGCCAGCCCGTGGACCAACTTCTTCCGGGTGTTCCTGCCGCTGTGCCGGCCGGGTCTGGCCTCCGGTGGTTTGATGGTGTTCGTGATGTCGCTCGGGTACTACGTCACCCCGGCGCTGCTGGGTGGGGCGCAGAACATGATGCTGCCGGAGTTCATCATTCAGCAGGTGCAATCGTTCCTCAACTGGGGCCTGGCCAGTGCCGGCGCCGCGTTGCTGATCGCGATCACCCTGGTGCTGTTCTACTTCTACCTGAAGCTTCAGCCGGAATCCCCGGTTGGCGCCAGCAACGCGAGGTAAGCCGAGATGCTCCTGACTCCCAATGCCATGAGCCGGCGGATGCGTTTCGGGCTCTACGCAACCACCGGTTTGATCGGCCTGTTCCTGCTGTTGCCGATAGTCTTCATCGTCCTGCTGTCGTTCGGCTCATCGCAGTGGCTGGTGTTCCCGCCGCCGGGCTGGACGCTGAAATGGTACGGCCAGTTCTTCTCCAACGCCGACTGGATGAACGCTGCGGCGGCCAGCCTCAAGGTCGCCGTGTTGACCACAATCTGCGCCGTGGCCCTCGGTCTGCCAACCGCATTTGCTCTGGTGCGCGGGCGTTTTCCCGGACGGGAAATGCTCTACGGCCTGTTCACCCTGCCGATGATCGTGCCGCTGGTGATCATCGCCGTGGCGGTGTACGCGCTGTTTCTCAAGCTCGGTTACACCGGGACCATGTTTGCGTTCGTGGTCAGCCATGTGATCGTCGCGCTGCCGTTCACCATCATCTCGATCATCAACTCGCTGAAGCTGTTCGATCAGTCGATTGAAGACGCGGCGGTGATCTGCGGTGCCTCACGCCTGCAAGCGGTGTTCAAGGTGACGTTCCCGGCGATTCGCCCGGGCATGGTGGCCGGCGCCCTCTTCGCCTTTCTGGTTTCGTGGGACGAAGTAGTGCTCAGCGTGATGATGGCTAGCCCGACCCTGCAAACTCTTCCCGTGAAAATGTGGACCACCCTGCGCCAGGACCTGACCCCGGTGATCGCCGTCGCTTCGACGCTGCTGATCGGCCTGTCGGTATTGGTCATGGTGATCGCCGCCGCGCTGCGCCGGCGCAACGAAATCAGCGCCTGAGCGCCCAGGAGTACGACATGAGTGCCGTGATCAAAGACGCATCCCAGCAGAACGACAAACCCCTGGTCAGCCTGCGCAATCTGAACAAGCACTACGGCGACTTTGCCGCCGTCGACAACATCTCGCTGGACATCAAGGACGGCGAGTTCCTGACCTTCCTCGGCTCCAGCGGCTCGGGCAAAAGCACCACGCTGTCGATGCTCGCCGGGTTCGAAACCCCGAGCTGCGGCGAGATCCTGGTCAACGGTCAGTCGCTGGTCAACGTGCCGCCGCACAAGCGCGACATTGGCATGGTGTTCCAGCGCTATTCGCTGTTCCCGCATCTGTCGGTGCGCGACAACATCGCCTTTCCGCTGGCGATCCGCAAACTCGCCGCCGCCGAACGTGACAAGCGTGTCGATGCGATGTTGAAACTGGTGCAGCTCGAACAATTCGCCCATCGCCGCCCTTCGCAACTCTCTGGCGGGCAACAGCAACGCGTCGCCATCGCCCGGGCGCTGGTCTACGAGCCACGCATTCTGCTGATGGACGAACCGCTCGGTGCGCTGGATAAAAAACTGCGTGAAGACTTGCAGGATGAACTGCGCCAGCTGCATCGACGCCTGGGCATCACCATCGTCTACGTGACCCACGATCAGGAAGAAACCATGCGCCTGTCGCAGCGCATCGCGATTTTCAGTCACGGCAAGATTGTTGGTTTGGGCAGCGGTTATGACCTTTATCAGAATCCGCCGAATGCGTTTGTCGCGTCGTTCCTCGGCAACTCGAACTTCCTCAAGCTCAAGGCCCAAGGCAACGCGGCGGCGAGTTTCGAGGGGCAGTCGTTGTCGATTCGCCTGACTGCCGGGTTGCACACCGATCAGGACGTATTGTTGATGGTGCGGCCGGAAAAGGCTGTGGCACTGAGCGTGCAGCAGGCGAGCGATGAGCCGCTGGCAGCGGGTTGGAATGAGGTGTCGGCGCAGGTGGTGGAAGTGTTGTTTCTCGGCGAAAGCCAGACCTGCAGCGTGATCACTGCGGGCGGTACTTCGATGACGGTGAAAGCGCTGTCGGCGGCGGGCATGCCGCTCAAGGCTGGCGACCCGGTGCGGGTGCGCTGGGCCACGGCGGATGCCTGCGTCTACACCGAATGGACTGAAAGCGACCTCAACAAAGCGGCCGGTTCTCACTGAGAATCTCGGCAGCACCGCGAATCCCCCCTGTGGGAGCGGGCTTGCTCGCGAAGGCGACGTGTCAGTCACTGTTTATGTTGAATGACACACCGCATTCGCGAGCAAGCCCGCTCCCACAGTTTTTTGTGGCGCTTAGCTAATTGGTGCAAACCCTTCAATCTGATCCGGCCAGGCGGTGAGGATTTCGAAGCCGGTTTCGGTCACCGCGACCATATGCTCCCACTGCGCCGACAGCGAGCCATCCTTGGTCAGCACCGTCCAGCCNCTTCAATCTGATCCGGCCAGGCGGTGAGGATTTCGAAGCCGGTTTCGGTCACCGCGACCATATGCTCCCACTGCGCCGACAGCGAGCCATCCTTGGTCAGCACCGTCCAGCCGTCCGGCATGTTCTTCACATGGCGCTTGCCGGCATTGAGCATGGGTTCGACGGTGAAGATCATCCCCGCCTTGAGCTTCATGCCCTGATTGGGAAAACCGTAATGCAGGATCTGCGGTTCATCGTGATACACCTTGCCAATGCCATGCCCGCAATACTCGCGCACCACGCTGAAACCTTCGCTCTCCGCCAGGCTCTGGATCGCATGACCGATGTCGCCCAGTGTCGCGCCCGGACGCACCCTGCGAATGCCGGCGCACATGGCGTCGTAGGTGGTCTTGATCAGGTGTTGTGCTTCAGGCGTCGCCTCGCCGACCACGTACATGCGGCTGGTGTCGCCGAACCAGCCATCCTTGATTACCGCGATGTCGAGATTGACGATGTCGCCGTCTTTCAGCGGTGTGCCCGACGGGATGCCGTGGCACACCACGTCGTTGACCGAGGCGCAGACGGTTTTCGGGAAACCGTGATAACCGACGTTGGCCGGAATGGCTTTCTGCACGTTGACGATGTAATTGTTGCACAACCGATCCAGCTCATCGGTCGTCACCCCAGCCTTGACGTGCGGCACCAGCATCGCCAGCACTTCGGCGGCGAGTTTGCCCGCCGCACGCGACTTCGCGATTTCCGCAGGGGTATTGATCTTGATCTGGTTTCTCATGCGCTGACGGCTTCCTGAGTCAGTTGATGCAGATCCAGCCCGCCGTTCTGTTCGGCGCGGATCAGCAAGCGGCAAATGGCGTTGTGGTCGAGGTTGGGGTGCAGCTCGGCGAGCATGCCGATGCGCATCCAGTGCTCGGCCTGCGCGTTGATCGAGCGGCTGAGCGCGGTGCTGGAGATACGCAGGTTCTCGTGCATGTCTTCTGAAATCTTTACGATGCCCATATCCGAATCCGATACGAAGTGTATATGAATCGTATATTAGCCAAGGGACGCCCACGATTGCAAACCTTGCGCACGGCTTGCCAAATCGCGGGCAAAAAAAAGCTGCCCAATGAGGCAGCAAAAACTTTAAGAACACGCGATGTATTGGGGTCAGGATAGTCGCCGGATAATGGCAGAGTCATGACAGCCAACAATTCACCGAACCGTCCCTGCCCCGTCATCAGGATGTCATCAAGCGCACCGCAGAATCCTCGCAAACCGTCTTGAGCCTTCGACGGATGCTTGCAGGGATTCCCATGAAAGAAGACGCCTCGCTGTTTGCCGCCATCGACCTGGGCTCGAATGCGTTTCGCCTGATGATCGGCCAGTCGGTTCGCAGTCGAAAAGGCTTCATGATTCAGGAAGTCAAAACCCTGCGTGAACCGGTGCGGCTGGCCGAGGGCTTTGACGGCGGTGCTCTGGATGAAATGGCGCTGGATCGAGGCTGGCAGGCATTGGCGCGGTTCGGCAAGAAACTGCGCGGCTTCGAGGCCGGCAAGGTGCGGGCAGTGGCGACCAGCGCGGTGCGCGAGGCCGACAATGCGCAGTTGTTTCTGCACAGTGCCGAACGCCATCTGGGTTTTCGCATCGACGTCATTTCGGGCCATGAAGAGGCGCAACTGGTGTATGCCGGCGTCGCTCATTCCCTGCCGGATGCAGAAGACATGCGCCTGGTGGTCGATATCGGTGGAGGTTCTACCGAGCTGATTCTCGGCCAGGGGTCGCAGCCGCTGCTCACCGAAAGCATCGCCATCGGCAGCGGCAGCCTGGGTGCACGCTATTTCCCTGACGGACGCATCGCGCCCGGCGCACTCCAAGAAGCCGAACGCGTGGCGATCCTGCAATTCGAAAAAGTCGCCCGCCGCTATCGCGCGCAGGGCTGGCAACAGACCATTGGTTCCTCCGGCACGGCGCGGATGCTGGCGAAGGTGCTTAAAGCCAATCGCTTGAACGATTTCGGTCAGGACGGCATTACCTATGGCGGGTTGTTGCGCCTGTCGCTGTTGCTGCTGAAGGTGAAGAACGTGCAGCAGTTGAAACTCGCCGGTCTGCAACCGCATCGCCAGAGCATCCTCCCGGGAGGGCTGGTGCTGATGCTGGCGGCGTTCAAGGCATTCGGGATTTCGCAGATGGCACCGTCGGAACCGGGGCTGCGCCTCGGTGTGCTGCATGGTTTGATGAGCCGTCACTGACACCCTACACACTCCAGTGTGGGAGCGGGCTTGCTCGCGAAGGCGGAGTGTCAGTCGAAAATTATTTAGCTGACAATCCGCTTTCGCGAGCAAGCCCGCTCCCACAAGGACGGGGTTCTTTGCGCAACTCGGGATTTCGCAGATGGCGCCGTCGGAACCGGGTTTGCGCCTCGGTGTGCTGCATGGTTTGATGAGCCGGCACTGACCGATCACTTAACCCATTGTGGGAGCGGGCTTGCTCGCGAAGGCGGAGTGTCAGTCGAAAATTATTTAGCGGACACACCGCTTTCGCGAGCAAGCCCGCTCCCACAGGTTTTGGTGGTTTTCCTCTCAGGCCAGTTCTTTGCGGAGCTGGCGGGCGGCGGTGACCATGTGTACCAGCGCCGCTTCTGTCTCCGGCCAGCCACGGGTTTTCAGACCGCAATCCGGGTTGACCCACAACCGCTCGGCCGGAACTCGCTGAGCCGCCTTGCGCAGCAGGTTGGCCATTTCCGAAGCATCCGGCACCCGCGGCGAGTGAATGTCGTAGACGCCCGGCCCGATCTCGTTCGGGTAGTCGAATGCTTCAAAGGCATCGAGCAATTCCATGTCCGAGCGCGAGGTTTCGATGGTGATCACATCGGCGTCCATGGCGGCGATGGACTCGATCACATCATTGAATTCGCTGTAGCACATGTGCGTGTGGATCTGCGTTTCGTCGCGTACACCGGAGGCACTCAGGCGGAACGCTTCGGTTGCCCAGTCCAGATAGTGCTGCCATTGCGCGCGGCGCAGCGGCAGACCTTCGCGGAATGCGGCTTCGTCGATCTGCACGATCTTGATCCCGGCGGCTTCCAGATCCACCACTTCGTCACGAATCGCCAGCGCCAGTTGCCGTGCCTGCACTTCACGGGACACGTCTTCGCGGGGGAACGACCACATCAGCATGGTCACAGGTCCCGTCAGCATGCCTTTCATGACCTTGTCGGTCAGGCCCTGGGCGTAGCGGATCCAGTCCACGGTCATGGCTTGCGGGCGGCTCAGATCACCGAAGATCACCGCAGGTTTCACGCAGCGCGAACCGTAGCTCTGCACCCAGCCGAAACGGGTGAACACGTAGCCGTCGAGTTGCTCGGCGAAGTACTCGACCATGTCGTTGCGCTCGGCTTCTCCGTGCACCAGTACGTCGAGGCCCAACTGTTCCTGGATTTGCACGGCGTGGCGGATTTCGCTGTACATCGCTTCGGTGTATTCGGCTTCGCTTAGCTTGCCCTGCTTGAACGACTGACGCGCCAGGCGGATCGACGCGGTCTGCGGGAATGAGCCGATAGTCGTGGTCGGGAACAGTGGCAGATCGAGGCCGGCGCGCTGCTTGGCGATGCGCTGGGTAAACGGCGATTGGCGCTGGCTATCCTGCGCGGTAATGGCCGCCACACGGGCCTGCACTGCCGGTTTGTGAATACGAGGCGAGGCGGCGCGGCTGGTCTGTACCGAGCGGCTTTGGGCCAAGGCGCGCAGCACTTTCGGCGCCTCCGGCTCGTTGACCGCCTGCGCCAGCACGGCGACTTCCTCGCACTTCTGCACGGCAAACGCCAGCCAACTTTTCAGCTCGGCATCGAGCTGGTCTTCGCGGCCCAAATCCACTGGGCTGTGCAGCAACGAGCACGATGGCGCGACCCACAACCGATCCCCCAGACGCTCATGCGCATGCTGCAACGTCGCCAACGCATGTTCCAGGTCGCAGCGCCAGACGTTGCGGCCGTTGACCACACCCAGCGACAGCACCTTGTAGGCCGGCAGGCGATCAAGGATGGTCGGGTACTGTTCCGCTGCGCGCACCAGATCGATGTGCAAACCATCGACCGGCAGATTGGCGGCCAGACCGAGGTTCTCTTCCAGACCACCGAAGTAGGTGGCGAGCAGTTTTTTCAGCGGATCACGCTGGATCTGGTTGTACGCACGCTCGAAAGCGTTCTTCCATTCCTGCGGCAGGTCGAGCACCAGAATCGGCTCGTCGATCTGCACCCATTCCACACCGAGTGCGGCCAGCCGGGCGAAGATCTGCCCATACAGCGGCAGCAAACGATCAAGCAATTCCAGCTTGTCGAACTCGGCGCCTTTGGCCTTGCCCAGCCATAGATAAGTCAGTGGACCAATGATCACCGGTTTGACGTTATGGCCCAGTGCGCGGGCCTCTTCGACTTCTTCGAACAACTGTTCCCAACCGAGCTGGAACTGTTGATCGACGCTGAATTCCGGGACCAGATAGTGGTAGTTGGTGTCGAACCACTTGGTCATTTCCTGCGCATGGGCACCGCCGCAGCAACTGTCGCTGACGCCACGGGCCATGCCGAACAAGGTTTGCAGCGTGGCTTTGCCGTCGTGCGGTCGGAAGCGCTCGGGAACCACGCCGAACATCAGCGAATGGGTCAGCACCTGGTCGTACCAGGCGAAATCGCCCACTGGCAGCAGCTCGATGCCGGCGTTCTTTTGCAGGTCCCAGTGGGCCTTGCGCAGTTCACGACCCACTTCACGCAGGCCGGCCTCGTTCAGTTCTCCTTTCCAGAACGCCTCTTGCGCTTTTTTCAGTTCGCGGTCGCGACCGATGCGCGGAAATCCGAGGGAATGGGCCAGTGCCATGACAAACAACTCCAATGTCTTGTTGATGGCGGCCATTGTCAGGATCAGCCTCTAGTGAGACAAACTCATTTTAATCTTGATGATCACAAGTTTCCCTCATGATCAGTTGTCGGCCGTATGCCCGCTGAAAACACGATTCGCCCTGCAGGATATTCCTACGCAGATCAAGCTTTGAGGGACGCTTGCGACGCCCTTTCAATACTTGATGGCGCCTTGATGTAAACCCTCTGAAACCGCGCCGTTACAGGCTTCGATTCTGTTCTATGGTTAGATCGAAATGGCTGGCGCAGCGGCTGACTAAAGGTTGCGACAGATCATGTCTGCGCCTATGTTGCACGCGAGCTTTTCCCCGCGAATGGAACGCGATCAACACCACTACAAGAGGTGAAGAAATGTCAAAGGATTCACGCCCTGCCGTACTTGGGCTGATCGGCAATACGCCGCTGGTACAGGTTACCCGCTTCGATACCGGCCTCTGCACACTGTTTCTCAAACTGGAATCACAAAACCCCGGCGGCTCGATCAAGGATCGCATCGGTCTGGCGATGATTGATGCCGCTGAACGCGACGGGCGCCTGCAACCGGGTGGCACCATCGTCGAGGCCACCGCCGGCAACACCGGTCTGGGCCTGGCGCTGGTCGGCCGGGCCAAAGGCTACCGCGTCGTACTGGTAGTCCCGGACAAGATGTCCACCGAGAAAGTCCTGCACTTGAAAGCCATGGGTGCCGAGGTGCACATCACCCGCTCCGATGTCGGCAAGGGCCATCCCGAGTATTACCAGGACGTGGCCGCACGCCTGGCCAAAGACATTCCCGGCGCGTTTTTCGCCGACCAGTTCAACAACCCCGCCAACCCGCTGGCCCACGAATGCAGCACCGCGCCGGAGATCTGGGCACAGACCGAACATGATCTGGATGCGATCGTGGTTGGCGTCGGTTCCGCCGGCACCCTGACCGGGCTGAGCCGCTTCTTCAAACGGGTACAACCGGATCTGGAAATGGTCCTCGCCGACCCGGTCGGTTCGGTGATGGCTCAGTACAGCCGCGACGGCACCATGCCGACGCCCGGGTCGTGGGCGGTGGAAGGCATCGGCGAAGATTTCATTCCATCGATCACCGACCTCACCAGCGTGCGCCACGCTTACTCGATCAGCGATGAAGAAAGCTTCGATCACGCCCGCCAGTTGCTCAAGGCCGAAGGCATTCTCGGTGGCTCGTCGACCGGCACCTTGCTCGCCGCCGCGCTGCGTTATTGCCGCGAACAGACAGAGCCGAAACGCGTGGTCAGTTTTGTCTGCGACACCGGCACACGCTATCTGTCGAAGGTCTACAACGACCAGTGGATGACCGATCAAGGCCTGTTGCAGCGCAAACGCTATGGCGACCTGCGTGATCTGATCGCCCGCCGTTTCGAAGACGGCCGCGTGATCAGCGTCGGTCCCGATGACACCCTGCTGACCGCGTTCCAGCGCATGCGTCTGGCGGATGTTTCGCAGCTGCCGGTGCTGGTGGAAGGCAAACAACTGGTCGGGGTGATCGACGAGTCGGACATCCTGCTGCCCGTGCACGAAGACGCTGCGCGCTTCAGTCAATCGGTGTCCAGCGTGATGACCGACAAACTGCAAACCCTCGCCCCCGGTGCCAACCTCGCCGAGCTGGAAGCGGTGCTCAGTCGCGGCCTCGTCGCGATCATCGCCGATGCTTCGGGCTTCCACGGCCTGATTACCCGCACCGACATGCTCAACCAATTACGGAGATCCCTCGCATGAGTCAGCACGACGATAAATCCCAAGGCTTCGCGACCCGGGTGATCCATGCCGGGCAAACGCCTGACCCGACCACCGGCGCGCTGATGCCGCCGATCTACGCCAACTCGACGTACCTGCAAGACAGCCCTGGCGTGCACAAGGGCTTCGACTACGGGCGCTCGCACAACCCGACGCGTTTTGCCCTGGAGCGTTGCGTGGCGGATCTGGAAGGTGGCACCCGCGCGTTCGCGTTCGCTTCCGGGCTGGCGACCATTTCCACCGTGCTCGAACTGATCGATGCCGGTTCGCACGTGATCTCTGGCAATGACCTGTACGGCGGCACATTCCGCCTGTTCGACAAGGTGCGCCAGCGCAGTGCCGGGCATCGTTTCAGCTATGTCGATCTGACTGACTTGGCGGCGTTCGAAGCGGCGCTGCAGGACGACACCCGCCTGGTGATTGTCGAGTCGCCGACCAACCCGCTGCTGAGCCTGTCGGATCTGGCCGCGATTGCGCGCATCTGCCGCGCACGCGGGATCATCAGCGTTGCCGACAACACCTTCGCCAGCCCGTACATTCAGCGCCCGCTGGAGCTGGGTTTCGACATCGTGCTGCACTCGACCACCAAGTACCTGAACGGTCACTCCGACGTGATCGGTGGTATCGCGGTGGTTGGGCAGAATGCCGAGCTCGCGGACAAACTCGGCTTCCTGCAAAACGCGGTCGGCGCGATTTCCGGGCCGTTCGATGCGTTCCTGACCTTGCGCGGGGTGAAGACCCTGGCGCTGCGCATGGAGCGTCATTGCAGCAACGCGCTGGAACTGGCCAAGTGGCTGGAGCAGCAACCGCAGGTCAAACGTGTCTACTACCCGGGCCTGCCGTCGCACCCGCAGCATGAGTTGGCCAAACGGCAGATGCATGGTTTTGGCGGGATGATCTCGGTGGATCTGAACAGTGATCTGGAGGGCGCACGGCGCTTTCTGGAAAACGTGAAGATCTTTGCCTTGGCCGAGAGCCTGGGCGGTGTTGAAAGCCTGATCGAGCATCCGGCGATCATGACCCACGCGACCATTCCAGCTGAAACCCGCGCGAAACTGGGCATCGGCGATGGTCTGGTGCGTCTGTCGGTGGGGGTCGAAGATCTCGAAGACCTGCGCGCCGATCTGGCGTACGCGCTGACCAAAATCTGACCCTGCAACAACGACAAAGCCCGCAGTAATGCGGGCTTTGGTGTTCGAGTAGGCGGCCAGTGCTGGTCTCTGGCTTACAAGGTTTATCGGGCCTCTCACAGTACAAAAGCAACCATGGAAAAAGAGCGGTGCTTTGCTGCCTCACACGGCATAAGGGCTGGATCTCAGCGCGGAGATCTTTCTAACCGTGTACCCTTCGGAACGCGCCCCACGTCCCCTTGCTATCCGCTTGCGCATCAGTCTGCGTCTTCGCCTACACCTTTGAGGCTAGCAAAATCCATCGAATGATGGTCAGGTGTTTTTAGACTGATTTCCTTCAAGCGCCCCTGTGCAAGGAAGTTAACCGACTATCGCTTGCATGTTGTCGCACCTGCGCCTGCATTTTGCCGATCTATACTTTTCAGTTCGCTAACGCGGTTTCATGCAAAAACGTCGACACCCGTGCGCCCATCGAGCGCGCCCGTGCCAATTGCCAACCTGGTCAACCCCGGGCCAACGAATGCTGTGTGGCTGATGGGTCGTGGAGAAAATCATGAAACACACGCTTTTGTCAGGCGCCATTCTTGCGGTCGCGGCGACCGTGATGTTGCCAACGGTTTGGGCTGCGCAGCCGCAGGCGGTGGCCTCTGATGGTTCGGATCATGTCAGCGCTGGCGCAGTGGCGTCCGATGGTTCCGACCATGTCGGGGCTGGTGCAGTCGCCTCGGACGGTTCCGATCATGTCGGCGCTGGCGCAGTCGCCTCGGACGGTTCGGATCATGTCGGGGCTGGCGCAGTCGCCTCGGATGGTTCGGATCATGTCGGCGCTGGTGCAGTCGCCTCGGACGGTTCGGATCATGTCGGCGCTGGCGCAGTCGCCTCGGACGGTTCCGATCATGTCGGCGCTGGTGCTGTCGCCTCGGATGGTTCGGATCATGTCGGGGCTGGTGCAGTCGCCTCGGACGGTTCCGATCATGTCGGCGCTGGTGCAGTCGCCTCGGACGGTTCCGATCATGTCGGCGCTGGTGCAGTCGCCTCGGATGGTTCCGATCACGTCGGGGCTGGCGCAGTAGCCTCCGATGGCTCCGATCACGTCGGCGCAGGCACACTGGCTTCCGACGGCACCGACAAGGTCGGCGCCAATCGTTATGCCTACTCACGCGTTGGCGTCGGTTCTGATCGCGTCGCTTCGGCGCTGATGACCGGCAGCTATTCCGACCAGTTCAACTCCCCTCAGTAATCGGCGCGAGGCGACCCATTGGGTCGCCTCTCCCTCCGCCGCACTAGCACATTTGTGCTAATCGACCGCCCCGCCACCCGGCGTTATATTCCCTCGCAACCCCCGATGCTCCCCAACATTGCCGCTGTGCAGTGCGCGGGATCGTCGTGCCTGGAAATCAGAACAACACCAAGGAAGAAACACCATGAAACTGCATTCCAACTTGTGCAAGGTGGCCATCGTCAGCGCTCTGCTGCTTGGTGCCAGCGGCTGCCAGACCGCCAAACCTACAGAAGCCAGCATGAAAGAACGGGCCCAGACGGTCATCGGTAAACCGGTGTCGAAAATCGACAACATCCGCAGCGACAGCACCCTCACCTACTACACCGCCTACACCCCCGCCGGCGAGTACAACTGCGAGTTGCCCAGCGGCGCGATTATCGCGGTGGCGAGCATGGGCATCATGACCCCGCCGCTGTCGTGCCTGCCCAAAGGCGCCTCGCCGATTCCGTTCCAGTAAACCTTCATCCCCGGTAAAGGACTACGTTCCATCATGAAAATCCTGATCGCAACTCTCACTCTCACCGCCCTCGCTCTGACAGGCTGCGCCACGCCCAAACAATGGGAGGCCACCGGTGGCAGCAAGAACGACGGCGTGGTCCAGGTCTCCTACGAATTGGGTCAGTTCGAAAGCGGCCAGACCAACGCCGCGCAAGGCCTGACTGTGGCGATGGAGCGCTGCAAGACCTGGGGTTACAAGAACGCCGAGGTGACCGGTTCCGAGAAGAACATCTGCCGCACCATGGGCCAGTTCAACTGCCTGCAAACCACCATCACTCAGGACTACCTCTGCAAGCGTTGAGTCAAACCTGCTCGGCCGGCTCGGTTTGCCGGTCGCGCAGGCTGCGCAAGGTCGCGCGCAGCTCGGCCGGGCGTACCGGTTTGGACAGGATGGCAATTTGGCGGTCGTGCAAGGCCGCCTGTATTTTCTCGATGTCATGCCCGGTGATGATCATCGCCGGCACCGCAAAACCCCGCTGGCGCCGCACCTCGTCAATGCACTCGATGCCCGTGGAATGCGTACCCAGATCGTAATCGGCGACGATGATGTCGCAATCGGTGACCAGCCCCTGCCCGCTCAACTCGCCTTGCACCACGCAGCCCCAGCGCTCGAGCAGCGCCGAGGTCGCCAGCAAGACGTTGCGATCATCCTCCACCAGACACACCTTCAGCCCGGTCAACAGGCCGGCCTGCCGCACATCGTCACGCATGACCGGCAACTGCGGCGCCACGGCCACCGGCAAGCCATACAGGGAGACCGCTGTGCCGCGCCCAAGCTGCGAGCGCAAGGCCACATCGACGCCGATCAACTGCCCCAGACGCTTGACGATCGACAGCCCGAGGCCGACGCCTTCCACGTCCTTGTCGCGCACCTGACGCACTCGATAAAACTCCTCGAAGACCTTCGGCAGATGCTCCTCGGCAATGCCGTTGCCGCGGTCATAAATCACGATGGCCAGCCCGTTGCCACGCTTGCGCACGCCGATCAGTACCGGGCGTTGCGCGCCGTATTTGAAGCAATTGGAAAGCACGTTCTGCACCATGGTCGCGAGCAACGCCGGATCGCTCTCTACCCAGTGCTGGCACGGACGCAGGCGCAATTCCACACCGGCCCAGCGCGCCGCCTCGGCGTTCTGGCGGATCAGGTCGGCCAGCCACTCGCCGAGATTGAACACCTGCAGCCTCGGCAGAATGCGCCCGTTGTCGAGGGTGTAGAGGTCAAGAATCGAACGGAACAACTGCGAGACGTTGAGCAACGAACGGTCGATGTTGTCGACCAGTTGCCGCTCCTGCTCGCCCAGACGCGATTCACGCAGGCACGCCGTGAACAGACCGATGGAGTGAATCGGCTGGCGCAGATCATGGCTGGCCTGGGCGAGAAACCGCGACTTTTCCAGATTGGCCGCGACCGCCTCTTCGGAGGCCTTGCGCGTGCGCTCCAGCAGCAAGTGCGCGTAGAACGGAATCACGGTGCTGGTGAGCATCAACATCAGCACCATGTACGGCTGCGCCTGCCACACCGGCGTCAACCGATAGACCGCCAGCAACGCCAGCAGCGCCAACCCGGTGGCAATCGCCAGATAGCGCGAGCCGTAGCGCATGCCGTTGCCCAGGTTGACCCAGATGATCACCGCGTACAGCGGCAACGCCGCTTCACCGCCGAGCACCAGGCCGAAACAGGTGCCGGTGTAATCGTGGATCATCGCGAATATTCGTCGCGCCGGGTAATGCCCCGGCCAGCGCGCGATGGCCTGGCGCAGGACAATCGACGCCAGCAGAAACAGCGTGATGTAGACCACCACCGGCAGATAGACATCGAAGCGCTGACCCGGCAATACACCGAGCACGCAGATGTAAACCATGGCAATGCTGGCGATGATGATCCGCAGATTGGCCTGATCCAGCTCGGTGTTTTTCTCGAACTTCATGGGCAACGTCCTTGTGCGACAGTCGTCAGATTCAGCAGCGGCCGGCAGGCAATCTGCGTACGCGGTGCTAAGGTGCATGCCGTAAACCACGCTGATCCAGGGAGGGTCACGTCATGACATGCCGCATCATCATAGCCGACGATCACCCGTTGTTTCGCGAAGCCATGCGGCGCACCGTGCAGCGCCTGTTGCCCGAGGCGACTATCGAGGAGGCCGGCGACCTCGACGCCGTGCTGGCCTTGCTGCCCGACGGCAGCGAGCCGGACACACTGATTCTCGACCTGCGCTTCCCCGGCCTGACCTGCATCAGCCAACTCGCCGAACTGCGCCGAAAACTGCCGCGCACCACGCTGATCGTGGTGTCGATGGTCGACGACGAGGCATTGATCGGCGAAGTGATGGCGGCCGGCATCGACGGTTTCATCGGCAAGAACATTGTCCCGGATGAGATCGGTCAGGCCATTCTGGCGATCCGCGAAGGCGAAGTGCTGGTCAGGTTCGCGCCTTCCGGGCTGCTGCCGCTGGAGACCGGCACCGCCCTCACCCCGCGTCAGCAGGATGTGTTGCGGCTGATCGCCCAAGGCAAGACCAACAAGGAGATCGCCCGGGAACTGGATATCTCGCCGTTCACCGTGCGCATCCATGTGTCGTCGCTGTTGCGCACGCTCAACGTGCCGTCGCGGGCGGCCGCTGCGGTGAAGTATTCGGGAGGCAGCGGCGCAATTTAAATGAACCCTGCGCGCTTGGGGTCACCTAACTGAAAGACCATCAGGAGGTAGCCCATGCAAATTGAACCCGTCTGGATCGTACTCGCCGTCGTTCTTGTGATCGTTGAATTGTGGGCGATCAACCGCGTGCGCAAGAGCGCAGGCAAAGGCAGCAACAAAGGCGTGTGGATTATCGCCATCGTGTTCGTGCCGTTGTTTGGCCTGATTGCCTGGGCACTGGCCGGCCCGAAACAAGTGACTCAGGACTGAAGGATTCTTGCGCTGTAATGCCCTGCGCGGTCAACTGTGGGAGCGAGCCTGCTCGCGATGGCTGACCGCCGGGCATCACTGCATTATGGATCAACCTGCGCCATCAGCTCCGGCACCGATTCCGGCCGCTTGGCATAACGCTGCGCCAGCACCGCACAGACCATCAGCTGAATCTGATGGAACAGCATCAGCGGCAGAATCAACACGCCGATGGTGCTGCCGGCAAACAACACCTGCGCCATCGGCACGCCGGTGGCCAGACTCTTCTTCGAACCGCAGAACAAAATGGTGATGCGGTCTTCCTGGCTGAAACCGAACGCCTTGCCCAGCAAGGTCGACGCCAACAGCACCAGCCCCAGCAGGATGCAGCAGACCACCACCAGCCCCAGCAGATCCACTACCGGAATCTGATGCCAGATACCTTCGTTGACCGCCTCGCTGAACGCGCCGTACACCACCAGCAGAATCGAACCCTGATCGACAAACTTCAGCCAGTTCTTGTTGCGCCCGACCCACGCGCCGATCCAGCGCCGAGCGATCTGCCCGGCAATGAACGGCAGCAGCAGTTGCACGCTGATTTTCAGGATCGCATCCAGGGTCGAACCGCCGTCGCCGTGCACGTTCAGCAGCAGCGTCACCAGCAACGGCGTGAGGAAGATCCCGAACAGGCTCGACGCCGCTGCACTGCAGATCGCCGCCGGGATATTGCCTCGGGCCAGCGAGGTGAAGGCAATTGCCGACTGCACGGTGGCCGGCAACGCGCAGAGATACAGCATGCCCATGTACAGCTTGTCGCCGATCAGCGGTGACAGCAGCGGTTTCAACGCCAGCCCGAGCAGCGGGAACAGCACAAAGGTCAGACCGAACACCAACAGGTGCAGGCGCCAGTGGCCGGCACCGGCGATGATCGACTCACGCGAGAGCTTGGCGCCATGCAGGAAAAACAGCAGCGCGATGGCGATATTGGTCAGCCAGCCGAACCCGACCGCGATCTGCCCGCTGGCCGGCAGAAAACTGGCCAGCAGCACGACGCCGATCAGGGTCAGGGTGAAGTTGTCGGGCAGGAATCTTGGGCGAGTCATGGGTCTGTTCATCCGGGGGTTGCCAGTACGTGACTGCGACTCTAACGTGAGCAGAAATTACCGACTAACGCCGAAGAGCCAACAGATGCCGCCTAAAGGACATGAGAAAAGCTTCCGGCGCAGCATTCCCGGGCTGCCCAGCCTGCCCCGTGCGCTGTATGGGCGCACCGAATCGCTGCCCAATCGCGCACTGACCCGGCGTCACAGCCACCCGTGGGTGCAATTGTCGTACGCGATTCAGGGCGTGCTCGAAGTGCAGACCAGCGCCGGGCGTTTCGTCGCGCCACCCGAGCGCGCGGTGTGGATTCCAGCGGGCGTCCCGCACCGAGTGTTCAGCTCGCCGCACACCGAAATGCGCAGCCTGTACATCGATTGCAGCGTGGCCGGCTGGGCGCTTGAACGTTGTCATGTGCTGGGCGTCAGCGACCTGCTGCGCGAACTGATCCGCGCGTTCAGTCTGGTCCCGGTGGAATACGACGAGAGCGGCGCGCATGGCCGCCTGGCCCAGGTGATCCTCGATCAACTGGCTGAGGCGCCGCAGATCGACCTGATGCTGCCACTACCCCAGGACAGCCGTCTGCGACAGATCTATCAAAGCCTGGAGCAACATCCGGAACAGCAGACCACACTGCAGCACTGGAGCGAAAAATTCGGCGTCACCGAAAAAACCCTCAGCCGCCTGTTTTTACGCGACACCGGCCTGACCTTCCGCGCCTGGCGTCAGCGCTTGCGTCTGCTGGGCGCGCTGACCCCGCTGGAACGCGGCGAACGCGTCACCGACGTGGCTCTGGCCTGCGGTTATGACTCGACCTCGGCGTTCATCGCGGCCTTCCGGCAACAGTTTGGCGAGACACCGGGGGAATTTTTTCGTTGAGATTGTCGATATTTATCGAATTAGCACATGCCATTCGGCAAAGTTCAGGGTAGAGTTTCGTCTATACGCAATTATCTACACGTTTCGACCATAACCATAATGACCCACCCCTTTAGCGAACCTGTCGGCGGTAACAGCATGATCGAAGTCACTGAAGTCTCCATTGCTCAATTACGCGCGGCGCTCGACGCCGGCCAGACCACCGCGGTTGAACTGGTGCAGGCCTATCTGGCCCGGATCGACGCCTATGACGGCCCGAACACGACCACTGCACTGAACGCCGTGGTCGTACGCAATCCCGAAGCACTGGCAGAGGCCCAGGCGTCCGACGCGCGCCGGGCCAAGGGCGAAACCCTCGGCCCGCTCGACGGCATCCCTTACACCGCCAAGGACAGCTATCTGGTCAAGGGTCTGACCGCCGCCTCCGGCAGCCCGGCCTTCGCCGATCTGGTGGCGCATCGCGACGCCTTCACAATCGAACGCTTGCGCGGCGCCGGGGCGATCTGCCTGGGCAAGACCAATATGCCGCCGATGGCCAATGGCGGCATGCAGCGTGGCGTCTATGGCCGGGCCGAAAGTCCGTACAACGCGGCCTACCTGACCGCGCCGTTTGCCTCCGGCTCGTCCAACGGTGCCGGCACCGCCACTGCCGCGAGTTTTTCGGCGTTCGGCCTGGCGGAAGAAACCTGGTCGAGCGGTCGCGGCCCGGCGTCGAACAACGGTTTGTGCGCCTACACGCCGTCGCGCGGGGTGATCTCGGTACGCGGTAACTGGCCGCTGACGCCGACCATGGACGTGGTGGTGCCGTACGCACGGACCATGGCCGATCTGCTTGAAGTGCTCGACGTGGTCGTCGCGGAAGACCCCGACACCCGTGGCGACCTGTGGCGCCTGCAGCCGTGGGTGACGATCCCGAGCGTCACCTCGGTACGCCCGGCGTCCTACGCCGAACTGGCGGTGAATTCCGATGCACTGGCCGGCAAACGCCTCGGTGTGCCGAAGATGTACATCAATGCCGACCCCGAAGCCGGCACCAGCGAAGCCCCAGGCATCGGCGGCCCGACCGGGCAGCGGATCAACACCCGCGCTTCGGTGATCGACCTGTGGAACCAGGCCCGCACCGCGCTGGAAGCGGCCGGCGCCGAAGTCATCGAAGTGGATTTTCCGCTGGTTTCCAACTGCGAAGGCGACCGCCCCGGCGCGCCGACCGTGTTCAATCGCGGAATCGTCTCCAAGGAATTCCTGCACCACGAACTGTGGGATCTGTCGGCCTGGGCCTTCGACGATTTCCTGCGCGCCAACGGCGATCCGAAGCTCAATCGCCTGGCCGATGTCGACGGGCCGAAGATCTTCCCGCACGACCCGGGCACCCTGCCCAACCGTGAAGGCGATCTGGCCGCCGGCATGGACGAATACGTACGCATGGCCCAACGCGGCATCACCCCGTGGGACCAGATTCCGACTCTGCCGGACGGCCTGCGCGGTCTGGAAAAGACCCGCAAGCTTGATCTGGAAGACTGGATGGATGCGCTGAAACTCGACGCTGTGCTGTTCCCGACCAACGCCGACGTTGGCCCGGCAGATGCCGATATCAATCCGGAATCGGCGGACACCGCCTGGAGCAATGGCATCTGGGTCGCCAACGGCAATCTGGCGATCCGGCATCTCGGTGTGCCGACTGTCACTGTGCCGATGGGGATCATGGCCGACATCGGCATGCCGGTTGGTCTGACTTTCGCCGGTCGTGCTTACGATGACTCGAATCTGTTGCGTCTGGCCTCGGCGTTTGAGGCTACCGGATCGAAGCGTCAGGTGCCGCCGCGCACTCCGGCGCTGACTGCCGCCAAGTAAGCGAACACGGACGGGATTGAGGCCGCAAAAGGTCTCAATTCCCGTCGCCGCTATTCCCCCTCCCTGATCGCGACACTTCGCTTTTCCCGAACTGTTGCTCAGAAATAAGCGATTTTTCTTGCAACCAAAATCGCCGCTAGCATGGCCCTGCCTGACCCTAATTCAATAAAAGCCAGGGAGCCAGCCATGCCAACCACCAACATCAATATCGGCGAACCATGGATGTGGGGCGCGTTTATCGTCTTCGTCCTCGCCATGCTTGCACTGGATTTGTTCGTCTTCGGCGGACGCAAGGCACACCGCGTTTCAGTGCGGGAAGCGTCCTGTTGGGTGATCGCCTGGTGCGCACTGGCCTTGGCCTTCGCCGGGTTGCTCTGGTGGTACTTGAACGGCGAGTTCGGCGCCGAAATTGCCCAGCGCAAGACGCTGGAATTCCTCACCGGTTATTTGATCGAGCAGTCACTGTCGATCGACAACATGTTCGTCTTCGTGATGATCTTCAGCTATTTCGCCGTGCCACCGGAATTGCAGCGCCGGGTGCTGCTGTACGGCGTACTCGGGGCGATCGTGATGCGCGCGGCGATGATCTTCGCCGGGGTGTGGCTGGTGTCGCAGTTCGAGTGGCTATTGTATGCATTCGGGGTGTTCCTGATCATCACCGGGATCAAGATGCTGATGTTCGCCGAGCAGCAACCGGACCTCGACAAAAACCCGCTGCTGCGCTGGGTGCGCGGGCACATGCGGATCACTCAGGGCTTTCATGGCGAGCGCTTTTTCGTGCTGCAGAACGGCGTGCGCTGGGCCACGCCGATGTTCCTCGTGCTGGTGCTGATCGAGGCCAGCGACCTGATGTTTGCAGTCGATAGCATCCCCGCGATCTTCGCCGTCACCACCGACCCGTTCATTGTGTTCACCTCGAACATCTTCGCGATCATGGGCCTGCGCGCGCTGTACTTCCTGCTGGCGGACATGGCCGACCGCTTTCATTTACTCAAGTACGGACTGGCGATCGTGCTGGTGTTCATCGGCGGCAAGATGACGCTGATGCCATGGTTTCACATGCCGGTGGAGTGGTCGCTGGCGGTGGTGGGCGGGGTGATTCTGGGGTCGGTGGTGTTGAGTCTGGTGATGAGTAAAAACGCGCCACAAAACCTGTAGGAGTGAGCCTGCTCGCGATGCGTCGTGTCAGCCGACATTGATGCTGGATGTGCCGGCCCCTTCGTGAGCAAGCCCACTCCCACCCTTTGATCTCGGCCAGCTCCGGATCCTCCATCCACTGACTATCACCTGTGGGAGCAACTGTCTTACTACCACCGTTCGTCACCGCCACTCTGTGCCGTCTCGCAGCATGGCATTCAATCTGATCAGCAGTATTCGCATGCAGGCGAT
>NZ_JAZAQQ010000008.1:0-302466 GCF_036861315.1 Pseudomonas sp. S3(2024)
ACATTCAGATGACTGTTACCCTGATCAAAACCATCGCGATGGAAGATGGTCTGCGTTTCGCTATCCGTGAAGGCGGTCGTACCGTCGGCGCTGGCGTCGTAGCCAAAATCATCGAGTAATTCTCTTTTATAGAGTCTGCTTGATGAATTGAAAAAGCCCCCGCTCAGCGGGGGCTTTTTTATTGGGTTGACACCTATCTGGGGCGTCTATAGAATTGCGCCTCCTTTTAACGGGCGTATTGCGCCCGGTGGGAATAGCAGCCGGAGTCTGAAATCCAATGCAAAATCAGCAAATCCGTATCAGGTTGAAGGCTTTCGACCATCGCCTGATCGACCAATCAACCCAGGAAATCGTGGAAACCGCGAAACGTACTGGTGCTCAAGTGCGTGGTCCAATTCCACTGCCTACCCGTAAAGAGCGGTTCACCGTTCTGGTTTCCCCGCACGTCAACAAAGACGCGCGTGACCAGTACGAAATCCGCACTCATAAGCGCGTTCTGGACATCGTCCAGCCAACGGATAAAACCGTTGATGCTCTTATGAAGCTTGATCTTGCGGCCGGTGTGGAAGTGCAGATCAGCCTCGGCTAAGACTCGGTCTTGGTCGTGTAACGCTCTGAAATGGGCGGCCATAGCGGGTGAAAGCCCCGTACACTCATGAGGTTTACAACATGACTATTGGTGTAGTCGGTCGTAAATGCGGTATGACCCGTATTTTCACCGAAGAAGGTGTCTCCATTCCGGTCACGGTCATTGAGATCGAGCCGAATCGCGTCACCCAGTTCAAAACTGAAGAGACCGATGGCTATCGTGCAGTGCAAGTCACTGTCGGCGAGCGTCGTGCTTCGCGTGTAACAGCAGCTCAAGCTGGCCACTTCGCTAAAGCGAACGTTGCCGCTGGTCGCACCACCATGGAATTCCGTCTTGAAGAAGGCGAGTACCAGGCTGGCGATCTGATCAACGCTGAAATCTTCGCCGCTGGTCAACTGGTTGATGTAACCGGTCAGTCCAAGGGTAAAGGCTTCCAGGGTACGATCAAGCGTTGGAATTTCCGCGGGCAAGATAACACCCACGGTAACTCCGTATCCCACCGCGTCCCAGGCTCTATCGGCCAGTGCCAGACTCCTGGTCGTGTATTCAAGGGCAAAAAAATGTCCGGTCATATGGGCGCTGAGCGCGTGACCGTGCAGTCCCTGGAAGTAGTGCGCGTGGACGCTGAACGCAATCTGTTGTTGGTCAAGGGCGCTGTTCCTGGCGCTACTGGCGGCAACCTGGTTGTACGTCCAGCAGCCAAGGCTCGCGGTTAAGGGGAAGCTGACATGCAATTAAATGTAAATGACGCTCAAGCGATCGAAGTTTCCGAACTGACATTTGGCGGCGAGTTCAACGAGACGCTGGTTCACCAAGCAGTCGTGGCCTACATGGCCGGCGGCCGTCAAGGTAGCAAGCAGCAAAAGACCCGTTCCGACGTTCGTGGTGGCGGTAAGCGCCCATGGCGTCAGAAAGGTACTGGCCGTGCTCGTGCCGGTACTATCCGTAGCCCAATCTGGCGTGGCGGCGGTACCACTTTCGCAGCTCGTCCACAGGATCACTCCCAGAAGCTGAACAAGAAGATGTATCGCGCAGCAATGCGTTCCATCCTTGCTGAGCTGGTGCGTACTGATCGTCTGGTCGTGGTTCAGGATTTCGCTGTTGAAACTCCGAAAACCAAAGATCTGCTGGGCAAGCTGAACAACATGAGCCTGACCGATGTTCTCATCGTGTCGGACGCTGTTGATCAGAACCTGTACCTGGCTGCTCGTAACCTGCCACACGTAGATGTACGTGACGTGCAAGGTTCCGATCCAGTTAGTCTGATCGCATACGACAAGGTGTTGATCACCGTGTCGGCCGTGAAGAAATTCGAGGAGCTGCTGGGATGAACCAGGAACGCGTATTTAAAGTTCTGCTTGGCCCGCACGTTTCCGAGAAGGCTACGGTTCTGGCAGACAAGAAAGGCCAGTTCGTTTTCAAGGTTGCTACTGATGCAACCAAGCTGGAAATCAAGAAGGCCGTCGAAAGCCTGTTCAGCGTGAAAGTAGAGCGCGTCACTACCCTGAACGTTCTGGGTAAGAGCAAGCGCACTGCTCGCGGTCTGGGCAAGCGTAATGACTGGAAGAAGGCAGTTATCTCCCTTCAGCCAGGCCAAGATCTCGATTTCAGCAGCAGTGCTGAGTAAGGAAGGGGTGCATCATGGCAATCGTTAAATGCAAACCGACTTCCCCTGGCCGCCGTTTTGTGGTCAAGGTGGTCAACCAGGAGCTGCATAAAGGCGCTCCTCACGCACCGCTGCTCGAGAAAAAATCGAAGACTGGTGGTCGTAACAACAATGGCCGTATTACCACTCGTCACATCGGTGGTGGTCATAAGCAGCATTACCGTATGGTCGATTTCCGTCGCAACGACAAAGATGGCATCGTCGCCACTGTCGAGCGTATCGAATACGATCCAAACCGTACTGCTCACATCGCACTGCTCTGCTACGCAGACGGCGAGCGTCGCTACATCATCGCCCCTAAAGGCGTGAGTGCTGGCGACCAGCTGATCGCAGGCGCTCTGGCTCCAATCAAGCCAGGCAACGCTCTGCAACTGCGCAACATTCCAGTCGGTTCTACCGTACACGGCATCGAACTGAAGCCAGGTAAAGGCGCGCAGATCGCTCGTTCCGCTGGTGCTTCGGCTCAGCTGATCGCTCGTGAAGGCGTGTACGTTACCCTGCGTCTGCGTTCCGGTGAAATGCGTAAAGTCCTGGCTGAATGCCGTGCGACCCTGGGCGAAGTCTCGAACTCCGAGCACAGCCTGCGTTCGCTGGGTAAAGCTGGTGCCAAACGCTGGCGTGGCGTTCGCCCAACCGTTCGTGGTGTTGCCATGAACCCGGTTGACCACCCACATGGTGGTGGTGAAGGTCGTACCTCTGGTGGTCGTCATCCGGTATCGCCATGGGGCTTCCCGACTAAGGGCGCGAAGACTCGTGGTAATAAGCGTACCGACAAAATGATCGTCCGTCGTCGCAAGTAAATAGAGGGATACGACAGTGCCACGTTCTCTGAAAAAAGGTCCTTTTATTGATCTTCACCTACTGAAGAAGATCGAAGTGGCGGCGGAAAAGAACGATCGCAAACCAATTAAGACTTGGTCGCGTCGTTCGATGATCCTGCCACAAATGGTCGGTCTGACCATCGCAGTACACAACGGCCGTCAGCACGTCCCAGTTCTCGTGAACGAAGACATGGTTGGCCATAAACTGGGCGAGTTCGCCGGTACCCGCACTTATCGTGGGCACGTGGCTGACAAGAAAGCCAAGCGTTAAGGGGTAAGGAAATGGAAGTAGCCGCTAAGTTGTCGGGCGCTCGAATCTCCGCCCAGAAAGCCCGCTTGGTCGCCGACCAGATCCGCGGGAAGAAGGTGGGCGAAGCGCTCAACCTGTTGGCTTTCAGCAGTAAGAAAGCCGCCGAGATCATGAAGAAAGTGCTGGAGTCGGCCGTAGCCAACGCCGAGCATAACGAAGGCGCAGACGTTGATGACCTGAAGGTCAGCACCGTTTTCGTCAACGAAGGGCGTTCGCTGAAGCGCATCATGCCACGTGCCAAAGGCCGTGCTGATCGCATCGTCAAGCGGTCTTGCCATATCACTGTCAAGGTTGCTGACAAGTAACGGAGTCGAAGAGATGGGTCAGAAAGTACATCCCATTGGCATTCGCCTGGGAATCGTCAAGGAGCACACCTCCGTCTGGTACGCAGACGGTCGGACTTATGCGGACTACTTGTTCGCAGATCTGAAAGTGCGTGAGTATCTCCAAGACAAACTAAAAAGCGCGTCCGTAAGCCGTATCGATATCCATCGTCCGGCCCAAACTGCACGCATCACCATCCACACCGCTCGTCCAGGTATCGTTATCGGGAAGAAAGGTGAAGATGTTGAGAAACTGCGTCAGGACCTGACCAAGCAAATGGGTGTGCCTGTGCACATCAATATCGAAGAGATCCGCAAGCCGGAGCTCGACGGTATGCTGGTTGCGCAGAGCGTAGCTCAGCAGCTGGAGCGTCGTGTAATGTTCCGTCGCGCTATGAAGCGCGCAGTACAGAACGCCATGCGCATTGGTGCCAAAGGCATCAAAATCCAAGTGAGCGGTCGTCTCGGCGGTGCTGAAATCGCACGTACTGAATGGTATCGCGAAGGTCGTGTGCCACTGCACACCCTGCGTGCCGACATCGACTATGCCAACTACGAAGCTCACACCACCTACGGTGTGATCGGTGTAAAGGTTTGGATCTTCAAAGGCGAAGTAATTGGTGGTCGCCAAGAAGAGCTGAAACCACAAGCACCAGCGCCTCGTAAAAAAGCTGCTAAGTAAGGGGTACGCCAAATGTTGCAACCAAAGCGTACGAAGTTCCGCAAGCAGATGACCGGCCACAACCGTGGTCTGGCACTGCGCGGTAGCAAAGTCAGCTTCGGCGAGTTCGCGCTGAAGTCTGTTGCTCGTGGTCGTCTCACCGCTCGTCAGATCGAGTCAGCGCGTCGTGCTCTGACCCGTCACGTAAAACGTGGTGGCAAGATCTGGATCCGTGTATTCCCGGACAAGCCGATCTCCAAGAAACCTCTCGAGGTTCGTATGGGTAAAGGTAAGGGTAACGTGGAGTACTGGGTTGCCCAGATTCAGCCAGGCAAAGTCCTGTATGAAATCGAGGGTGTTTCTGAAGAGCTGGCGCGTGAGGCTTTCGCCCTGGCTGCTGCAAAGCTGCCGCTCGCCACCTCCTTTGTTAAACGGACGGTGATGTGATGAAAGCGAATGAACTTCGTGAAAAATCCGCACAGCAGCTGAACGAGCAACTGCTCGGCTTGCTGCGCGACCAGTTCAATCTGCGTATGCAGAAAGCAACTGGCCAGTTGGGGCAGTCTCATCTGCTCTCGCAAGTTAAGCGTGACATCGCTCGCGTGAAGACTGTGCTCAACCAGCAGGCAGGTAAGTGATCATGGCTGAAGCCGAAAAAACTGTCCGTACGCTGACTGGCCGTGTTGTCAGCGACAAGATGGACAAAACCATCACCGTTCTGATCGAGCGTCGCGTTAAGCACCCGATCTACGGTAAATACGTTAAGCGTTCGACTAAGCTGCACGCGCACGACGAAACCAATCAGTGCCACATCGGCGACAAAGTCACTATTCGTGAAACTCGTCCGATGGCCAAGACCAAGTCTTGGGCGCTGGTTGATGTTCTCGAACGCGCTGTGGAAGTCTAAGGGCTAGGGGTCGGAGAAATTATATGATTCAGACTCAATCCATGCTCGATGTGGCCGATAACAGCGGCGCTCGCCGCGTTATGTGCATCAAGGTGCTGGGTGGCTCCCATCGTCGTTACGCTGGTATCGGTGACATCATCAAAGTTACCGTCAAGGAAGCAATTCCTCGCGGTAAAGTGAAAAAAGGCCAAGTGATGACTGCTGTTGTAGTCCGCACTCGTCACGGCGTACGTCGTGCTGATGGCTCCATTATCCGCTTTGATGGCAACGCTGCTGTTCTTCTGAACAACAAGCAAGAGCCGATCGGCACCCGTATCTTTGGGCCAGTGACCCGTGAACTTCGTACTGAGAAGTTCATGAAGATCGTCTCGCTCGCCCCAGAAGTGCTGTAAGGAGATCCGACATGCAAAAGATTCGTCGTGACGACGAGATCATCGTGATCGCCGGCAAAGACAAAGGTAAGCGCGGTAAGGTGCTGAAGGTTCTTGCTGACAACCGTCTGGTTGTTGGTGGTCTGAACCTGGTCAAGCGTCATACCAAGCCTAACCCGATGTCGGGCGTACAGGGCGGTATCGTCGAGAAAGAAGCGCCACTGCACGCTTCCAACGTCGCCATCTTCAACGGCGAAACCAACAAGGCTGACCGCGTTGGTTTCAAAGTAGAAGACGGTAAGAAAATTCGTGTCTTCAAGTCGACCCAAAAAGCGGTTGATGCTTGAACACTGCTAGGTAGAAGACCATGGCACGACTAAAAGAGATTTACCGGAAGGAAATCGCTCCGAAACTTAAGGAAGAACTTAAGCTTTCGAACGTGATGGAAGTTCCGCGCGTTACCAAAATCACCCTGAACATGGGTCTGGGCGAAGCGATCGGCGACAAAAAAGTCATCGAGCACGCTGTTGCTGACCTGGAAAAGATCACCGGCCAAAAAGTCGTTGTGACCTACGCTCGTAAATCCATCGCTGGCTTTAAAGTCCGTGAAGGATGGCCGATCGGCGTCAAAGTGACTCTGCGCCGTGAGCGTATGTACGAGTTCCTGGATCGTCTGCTGTCGATCTCCCTGCCTCGGGTTCGCGACTTCCGCGGCCTGAATGCCAAGTCCTTTGATGGTCGTGGCAACTACAGCATGGGCGTGAAAGAGCAGATCATTTTCCCGGAAATCGACTACGACAAGATCGATGCTCTCCGCGGTCTGGACATTACCCTGACCACCACTGCCAAGAACGATGATGAAGGCCGCGCTCTGCTGCGTGCTTTCAAATTCCCGTTCCGCAACTGATTGGAGTAGGAAAATGGCCAAGAAGAGCATGAAAAACCGTGAGCTGAAGCGTCAGCTCACTGTTGCCAAGTACGCCACCAAGCGTGCAGCGCTGAAAGCTATCATCGTTGATCTGAACGCAAGTCCAGAAGCGCGTTGGGAAGCTACCGTAGCTCTGCAGAAGCAACCACGTGACGCAAGCGCTTCGCGCATGCGTAACCGTTGCCGCCTGACTGGTCGTCCGCACGGCGTTTACCGCAAGTTCGGCCTGGGCCGTAACAAACTGCGTGAAGCGGCAATGCGTGGTGACGTTCCAGGTCTGGTTAAAGCCAGCTGGTAATCGCTGTCAAAGCCTTGATGGTCAGGGTCGCAAGAACCTGACCATCGGTGGCCTTGAATCTGAATCAAGCCCCTTTTGGGGCTTGATTCATTTCTGGGGTGTGTCTAGAATGACCGGCTCGCCTGAGCCCGTGTTTTTCATGCCCGGAGTTTCTCGGCGACATGTAGTAGCCGCAAGGCTAATTTTTCTGTATTAGGAGCGTCTAGCCCATGAGTATGCAGGACCCGTTAGCGGACATGCTAACTCGAATCCGTAATGCCCAGATGGCTGAAAAGTCTGTCGTAAGCATGCCGTCTTCCACGTTGAAGGTGGCTGTAGCAAAAGTCCTGAAGGACGAAGGTTACATCGCGGATTTTCAGATCACCACCGACGCTAAGCCGTCGTTGTCCATCTCGCTGAAATACTTCGAAGGCCGTCCGGTCATCGAGGAAGTGAAGCGCGTTAGTCGTCCAGGCCTGCGTCAGTACAAGTCCGTTGAAGATCTGCCGAAAGTTCGTGGCGGTCTTGGCGTGTCTATCGTCTCCACCAACAAAGGTGTGATGACGGATCGTGCTGCGCGCGCTGCCGGTGTCGGCGGCGAAGTTCTTTGCACTGTGTTCTAAGGGGGGATAAGCATGTCTCGCGTCGCTAAGAACCCCGTTAAGCTGCCAGCCGGTGTCGAAGTAAAATTCGCAGGCCAACAGCTTTCGGTGAAGGGTGCCAAGGGTACTCTTGAACTGAACATCCATTCGTCCGTTGAGATCGTTGAAGAAGCTGGTGAGCTGCGTTTCGCTGCTCGCAATGGCGATCAACAGACTCGCGCAATGGCCGGTACCACGCGTGCGTTGGTAAACAACATGGTCCAAGGCGTAAGCCAAGGCTTCGAGCGCAAGCTCCAGCTGGTCGGTGTTGGTTACAAAGCGCAAGCAAAAGGTCAGGTGCTGAACCTGGCTCTTGGCTTCTCGCACCCAGTGGATTACGAACTGCCGCAAGGCATCACCGCTGAGACTCCTAGCCAGACCGATATCCTGATCAAGGGCATCGATAAACAGCTGGTAGGTCAAGTGGCCGCTGAGATCCGCGACTTCCGTCCACCAGAGCCGTACAAAGGCAAAGGTGTGCGCTACGCGGACGAAGTCGTCCGTCGTAAAGAAGCCAAGAAGAAGTAGGGCATAGCAAATGACCGACAAAAAAGTTACTCGACTGCGTCGCGCTCGCAAAGCACGCCTGAAAATGCACGAACTCGAAGTCGTGCGTCTCTGCGTGTTCCGCTCGTCGCAGCACATCTACGCCCAGGTCATCTCGGCCGACGGCAACAAAGTCCTGGCAAGCGCCTCGACTTTGGATAAAGAACTGCGTGATGGCGCCACTGGCAACATCGACGCGGCCACAAAGGTTGGCCAGCTGGTCGCTACGCGTGCTAAGGCCGCTGGCGTCTCGCAAGTGGCTTTCGACCGCTCTGGCTTCAAGTACCATGGCCGCGTTAAAGCGCTGGCTGATGCTGCTCGTGAAGCTGGGCTGGAGTTCTAAGTTATGTCAAATAACGACCAAAAGCGCGACGAAGGCTACATTGAGAAGCTGGTTCAAGTTAACCGCGTAGCCAAAACCGTTAAAGGCGGCCGTATCTTCACTTTCACCGCGTTGACCGTGGTTGGTGATGGTAAAGGGCGTGTTGGCTTCGGCCGTGGCAAGTCGCGTGAAGTGCCTGCTGCGATCCAGAAGGCAATGGAAGCTGCTCGCCGCAACATGATTCAAGTTGACCTGAACGGCACTACCCTGCAGTACGCAATGAAGTCCGCTCACGGCGCTTCGAAGGTGTACATGCAGCCTGCTTCTGAAGGTACCGGTATCATCGCTGGCGGCGCTATGCGTGCTGTCCTCGAAGTTGCTGGCGTTCAGAACGTTCTGGCCAAGTGCTACGGCTCGACTAACCCGGTAAACGTGGTTCACGCCACTTTCAAAGGTCTGAAAGCCATGCAATCTCCTGAGTCCATCGCTGCCAAGCGTGGCCTGACTGTCAAGGAGATCTTCTGATCATGGCTACCGTTAAAGTTACGCTGATCAAAAGCATGACCGGCCGCATCCCTAACCACAAACTGTGCGTTAAGGGTCTGGGTCTGCGTCGCATCGGTCACACTGTAGAAGTCCAGGATACTCCCGAGAATCGCGGGATGATCAACAAGGCTTACTACATGCTGCGTGTCGAGGGTTAATCGATGAAACTCAATGATCTGAGTCCAGCGCCGGGTTCCCGTCGCGAAAAGCATCGTCCGGGCCGTGGTATCGGTAGCGGTTTGGGTAAGACTGGTGGCCGTGGCCACAAAGGTCAAACCTCCCGCTCCGGTGGCACTATTGCTCCAGGCTTTGAAGGCGGTCAACAGCCGCTGCATCGTCGCCTGCCGAAGTTCGGTTTCGTTTCCCTGAAAGCCATGGACCGCGCAGAAGTGCGTCTGTCCGAGCTGGCCAAAGTGGAAGGCGACATCGTCACCGTGCAGTCCCTGAAAGATGCCAACGTGATCAACGTCAACGTACAGCGTGTGAAAATCATGCTGTCCGGTGAGGTGACTCGCGCTGTCACTATCGGCAAGGGAATCGGCGCCACCAAAGGTGCGCGTGCGGCTATCGAAGCAGCTGGCGGCAAGTTCGAGGAATAAATGGCTAAGCAAGGTGCTCTCTCTGCGCTCGGCAAAGGCGGTATGTCTGAACTCTGGGCTCGTCTGCGTTTTCTGTTCCTGGCGATTATCGTCTACCGAATAGGCGCACACATCCCGGTTCCAGGTATCAACCCGGACCGACTCGCAGACCTGTTTCGACAGAATGAGGGGACCATTCTTAGCTTGTTCAACATGTTCTCCGGCGGCGCGCTGGAACGGATGAGCATCTTTGCACTGGGGATCATGCCGTACATTTCGGCATCGATCATCATGCAACTGATGACCGCCGTCAGCCCGCAGCTGGAGCAGTTGAAGAAGGAAGGTGAAGCTGGCCGTCGCAAGATCAGCCAGTACACCCGCTACGGCACCGTCGTCCTCGCTCTCGTTCAGGCTATTGGCATGTCCATTGGTCTGGCGGGGCAGGGCGTTGCGTTCACTGGTGACTTTGGCTTCCATTTCGTCGCGGTATCCACTTTTGTGGCTGGTGCGATGTTCATGATGTGGCTGGGTGAGCAGATTACTGAGCGTGGTGTAGGCAACGGTATCTCGATGTTGATTTTTTCGGGTATCGTCGCCGGTCTTCCGAGAGCAATCGGGCAGTCTTTCGAGTCTGCGCGTCAGGGTGATATCAATATCTTCGCCTTGGTTGCCATCGGTTTGCTGGCAGTAGCGATTATCGGTTTCGTGGTGTTCATTGAGCGTGGCCAGCGTCGTATCGCTGTTCACTACGCCAAGCGTCAGCAGGGCCGCAAGGTTTTTGCTGCGCAGACAAGCCACTTGCCGCTGAAGGTGAACATGGCCGGTGTTATTCCGGCTATTTTCGCGAGCAGCATTTTGCTGTTCCCGGCTTCGTTGGGTGCCTGGTTTGGTCAGTCTGAAGGTATGGGCTGGTTGCAGGACATCTCGCAGTCGATCGCTCCTGGTCAGCCGTTGAATATTCTGCTGTTTAGTGCAGGGATTATTTTCTTCTGCTTCTTCTATACGGCGTTGATGTTCAATCCGAAAGACGTAGCGGAAAACCTGAAGAAGTCCGGTGCCTTTATTCCGGGCATCCGTCCAGGTGAGCAGTCTGCACGCTATATTGATGGCGTTCTGACTCGCTTGACCATGTTCGGTGCTCTTTACATGACGGCCGTGTGCCTGTTGCCCCAATTCCTGGTGGTTGCAGCAAACGTTCCGTTCTACCTTGGCGGGACCTCGTTGCTGATCGTGGTCGTGGTTGTGATGGACTTCATGTCCCAAGTACAATCGCACCTCGTTTCGCACCAGTACGAATCCCTGATGAAGAAAGCCAACCTGAAGGGTTACGGCAGCGGCATGTTGCGCTGAGTACCCATAAGGTTCGAGGAGTTGGTGATGAAAGTTCGTGCATCGGTGAAAAAGCTGTGCCGTAACTGCAAGATTATTCGCCGCGAAGGTGTTGTTCGAGTAATTTGCAGCGCGGAACCGCGTCACAAACAGCGCCAAGGCTGAGTGTGATTGTGCTTCAAGCCCGGCAGCTAGTGCGCTGCCGGGTTGATTATTTGTTATTACAGCGATATTATCTCGCGCCCTATTTCTTGGCTTCCGGGGCGTAGGTAGCTGTCAATTGGAGTCCCACTGAATGGCCCGTATTGCAGGCGTTAACATTCCAGATAACAAGCATACTGTTATCTCGCTGACCTACATCTATGGTGTCGGTCGCACTACTGCGCAGAAAATCTGTGCAGACACTGGGGTAAACCCAGCAGCAAAGATCAAAGATCTGAGCGACGAGCAAATTGAACAGCTGCGTGGCGAAGTGGCGAAGTTCACCACTGAAGGTGACCTGCGTCGCGAAATCAACATGAAAATCAAGCGCTTGATGGACCTCGGTTGCTATCGCGGTCTGCGTCATCGTCGCGGTCTTCCAGTACGCGGTCAGCGTACCAAGACCAACGCGCGTACCCGTAAAGGTCCGCGTAAGCCGATCCGCAAGTAATCGCCCCAGCGAATCGACAGGAATTTAATCATGGCAAAACCTGCTGCTCGTCCTCGTAAAAAAGTTAAAAAGACAGTGGTTGATGGCATCGCCCACATCCATGCTTCTTTTAACAACACCATCGTGACCATTACCGACCGTCAAGGTAACGCTCTTTCCTGGGCTACCTCCGGTGGTTCGGGTTTCCGCGGTTCCCGCAAGTCCACTCCGTTCGCTGCTCAAGTAGCTGCTGAGCGTGCTGGTCAAGCTGCGCTGGAATACGGCCTGAAAAACCTCGACGTTAACGTCAAGGGTCCAGGTCCAGGTCGTGAATCCGCAGTCCGCGCTTTGAACGGCTGTGGCTACAAGATCGCCAGCATCACCGACGTGACGCCAATCCCGCACAACGGGTGCCGTCCGCCGAAGAAGCGCCGCGTGTAATCCAGGAGATTGTAAAGAATGGCTCGTTACATTGGTCCAAAATGCAAACTCGCTCGTCGCGAAGGCACCGATCTCTTCCTGAAGAGCGGCGTGCGCGCGATCGAATCGAAGTGCAACATTGAAGCAGCACCTGGTATCCACGGCCAACGCCGCGGTCGCCAGTCCGACTACGGCACCCAACTGCGTGAAAAGCAGAAGGTCCGTCGTATCTACGGCGTTCTCGAGCGTCAGTTCAGCGGCTACTACAAAGAAGCTGCTGGCAAGAAAGGTGCAACCGGTGAAAACCTGCTGCAACTGCTCGAATGCCGTCTGGACAACGTTGTATACCGTATGGGCTTTGGTTCGACTCGTGCCGAATCCCGTCAGCTGGTATCGCACAAGTCGATCAGCGTTAACGGTCAGACCGTAAACGTTCCGTCGTATCAGGTTCGTGCTGGTGACGTGGTCGCAGTTCGCGAGAAAGCAAAAAACCAACTTCGCATTGTCCAAGCTCTCGATCTGTGTGCCCAACGTGGCCGCGTAGAATGGGTAGAAGTAGACACTGAGAAGAAGTCGGGCGTTTTCAAGAACGTTCCTGCTCGCAGTGATCTGTCCGCCGACATCAACGAAAGCCTGATTGTCGAGCTCTACTCCAAGTAAGGGCTAGAAAATAGGTGCATCCATGCAGATTTCGGTAAATGAGTTCCTGACACCCCGCCACATTGATGTGCAGGTTGTCAGTCCAACCCGCGCCAAGATCACTCTCGAGCCTCTCGAGCGTGGTTTTGGCCACACCCTGGGCAACGCGCTGCGCCGCATCCTGTTGTCCTCAATGCCCGGCTGCGCAGTAGTCGAGGCCGAGATTGACGGTGTGCTCCACGAGTACAGCGCCATCGAAGGTGTACAGGAAGACGTAATTGAAATCCTGTTGAACCTTAAAGGTCTGGCCATCAAGCTGCACGGTCGTGACGAAGTTACGCTGACCTTGTCGAAGAAGGGTTCGGGGGTGGTTACCGCTGCCGATATTCAGCTGGATCATGATGTCGAGATCGTTAACCCCGATCACGTAATCGCTAACCTGGCGTCTAACGGCGCCCTGAACATGAAGCTCACCGTAGCTCGTGGTCGTGGTTATGAACCAGCCGACTCGCGTCAGAGCGATGAAGACGAAAGCCGCAGCATTGGTCGCTTGCAGCTCGACTCTTCGTTCAGCCCGGTTCGCCGTATCGCATACGTGGTGGAAAACGCCCGTGTCGAGCAGCGTACCAACCTGGACAAGCTGGTTATTGATCTGGAAACCAACGGTACCCTGGATCCTGAAGAGGCTATCCGCCGCGCTGCAACCATCCTGCAACAGCAGTTGGCTGCGTTCGTCGACCTCAAAGGTGACAGTGAGCCAGTGGTTGTCGAGCAGGAAGACGAGATCGATCCGATCCTGCTTCGCCCGGTTGACGATCTGGAACTGACTGTACGTTCGGCTAACTGCCTTAAGGCGGAAAACATCTACTACATCGGCGACCTGATTCAGCGTACCGAAGTAGAGCTGTTGAAGACTCCGAACCTGGGCAAGAAATCCTTGACTGAAATCAAGGACGTTCTGGCCTCCCGCGGTCTGTCCCTCGGCATGCGCCTCGACAACTGGCCGCCTGCAAGTCTTAAGAAGGACGACAAGGCGACTGCCTGATCGTCGTAATCACCGAACGTAGTGTTTGGTAAGGAATGAACCATGCGTCATCGTAAAAGTGGGCGTCACCTGAGCCGCACCAGCTCGCACCGCAAGGCCATGTTCCAGAACATGGCGGTGTCGTTGTTCGAGCACGAGCTGATCAAGACTACTCTGCCAAAAGCCAAAGAACTGCGCCGCGTTGCCGAGCCGCTGATCACTCTGGCCAAGACAGACAGCTTGGCTAACCGCCGTCTGGCTTTCGACCGTACTCGTTCGAAAGCTATTGTTGGTAAGCTCTTCAACGACCTGGGCAAGCGTTACGCTACCCGTGAGGGTGGCTACCTGCGCATCCTCAAGTGCGGTTTCCGCGCTGGCGACAACGCGCCTATGGCGTACGTCGAGTTGGTTGATCGTGCTACTGCTGGCGAAGCTGTATCCGCCGAGTAAGACGTCAGTCTGAAACGAAAAACCGGGCCTAGTGCCCGGTTTTTTGTGCCCGAAAGAAATGCGCTGTTCGTACAAGCTTCTGACATTGTTCTGTTGTCACTATGTGCAGGGAAACATAATTAGTAATTATCTATCGATGACTGCAAGTTAATGAATTTGTAGGTGTCACATCGATGATCAATACTTCCCAGCAAGCCGATTAGCCGGCAGATTCAAGACTGACAGAGGAAGAAGACCGTATGAGCCAGATCAAAACGCTTACGACCGCCAGTGGCGCACCTGTCGCCGATAACCAGAATTCTCGCTCCGCAGGCCCCCGTGGCCCGCTGCTGCTCGACGATTTTCATCTGATTGAGAAGCTTGCCCATTTCAACCGTGAAAACATTCCTGAGCGCCGCGTGCACGCCAAGGGCTCGGGTGCTTACGGTACGTTCACCGTGACCCGTGATATCGCTGAATACACCAGCGCCAAACTGTTTGAGGCCGTGGGCAAGCAAACGCCAACGTTCTTGCGCTTCTCCACTGTAGGCGGCGAACGTGGCTCAGCTGACACTGAACGTGATCCACGTGGTTTCGCCCTCAAGTTCTACACCGAAGAGGGCAACTGGGACATCGTTGGCAACAACACCCCTGTATTCTTCATTCGTGATCCACTGAAGTTTCCCGACTTTATCCACACGCAGAAACGTCTGCCGCAGAGCAACCTGAAAAGCGCCCAGATGATGTGGGACTTCTGGTCTCATTCGCCGGAAGCACTGCATCAGGTGACCATTCTGTTTTCGGATCGCGGCATTCCCGATGGCTACCGTCACATGCACGGCTTCGGCAGCCACACCTACAGCCTGATCAATGCCAAAGGTGAGCGTCACTGGGTGAAGTGGCACTACAAAACCAAGCAGGGCATCAAGAACCTGGCACCGGCCGATGCTGCGCGCCTGGCGGGTACCGATCCGGATTACGCTCAGCGTGATCTGTTCGAAGCCATCGAGCGTGGCGATTTCCCGAAATGGCGCGTATGCATTCAGATCATGACCGAGGCTCAGGCTGCAGCGCACTACGAGAACCCGTTCGACGTGACCAAGACCTGGTCGCAAAAGGAGTTTCCGCTGATCGAAGTCGGAGAACTGGAGCTGAACCGCAACCCGCTGAACTACTTTGCCGAGGTCGAGCAAGCCGCATTCGGTCCGAGCAACATGGTGCCAGGTGTCGGTCTGTCGCCGGATCGCATGCTGCAAGGTCGCGTGTTCGCCTACGCCGATGCACATCGCTATCGCGTGGGCACAAACCACCAACAATTACCGGTGAATGCGCCGCGCAGCCCGGTGAATACGTACCAGCGCGACGGCTCGATGGCCTTCGGCAGCAATGGTGGTGCAGCACCTAACTACGAACCGAACAGCTACGTTGAATCACCGAAGCAAGCTCCGCACTACGCCGAGCCTGCACTGGCATTGAGCGGTGCTGCTGACCGTTACGATCATCGCGAAGACACCGATTACTACAGCCACGCCGGTGCGCTGTTCCGTCTGATGAGCGACGAGCAGAAAGCCTTGCTGGTCAGCAATATCGCCGGCGCCATGAGCGGTGTTTCACCTGATGTGGTTGATCGTCAGTTGCAGCATTTCTATAAGGCCGATCCGGCGTATGGAGAAGCAATCGCAAAGCTGCTCGACGTACAGCTTAACGAAGTCTAAACGAGAAGCAGAACCGCCCTCATTGGGGCGGTTTTTGCGTTATTTAGGCTGGTTTTCTCAGAATATCTTCGCTTTTATTGCGCGAAACGGGGTGACCTTCCGGTCAGCTTGGTTCAAACTACAGACTTTCAAGCAGGGAGATGTAGGGCGATGCAAGGCCACCCAGACGTAATCGATTACCTCAACACGTTGCTGACCGGCGAACTGGCCGCGCGTGACCAATATTTTGTTCACTCGCGGATGTATGAGGACTGGGGTTTCACCAAGCTCTACGAACGAATCAACCACGAGATGGAAGAAGAGGCCGGTCACGCCGACGCACTGATGCGCCGGATCCTGATGCTCGAAGGCACACCGCGCATGCGCCCGGACGATCTCGACGTCGGCACCACCGTCCCGGAGATGCTCGAAGCCGATCTGCGTCTCGAGTACAAAGTCCGCGCCGCTCTGTGCAAAGGCATTGAGTTGTGCGAGCAGCACAAGGATTATGTCAGTCGCGAAATCCTGCGTGTTCAGCTCAACGACACTGAAGAAGATCACACCTACTGGCTGGAAAAGCAGTTGGGCCTGATCAAGCTCATCGGTCTCGAGAATTACCTGCAATCTCACACCTGATTGCACAGACACAAAAAAGCCCCTGTCACGGTTGAAGTGACAGGGGCTTTTTCATGCCCGGAGATCAGGCCCGATCGCGAATCAGCAATGGCTTGAGGTAATGACCGGTGTGAGACTGCTTCATCTCGGCCACTTCCTCCGGCGTACCGGTGGCGATGATCTGACCACCCTTGGAGCCGCCCTCCGGCCCCAGATCCACCAGCCAGTCGGCGGTCTTGATCACGTCCAGGTTGTGCTCGATCACCACTACGGTATTGCCGTGGTCGCGCAAGCGATGCAGCACGTCGAGCAATTGCTGGATATCCGCAAAGTGCAGGCCGGTGGTCGGCTCATCGAGGATATACAGAGTTTTGCCGGTGTCGCGCTTGGACAGCTCGCGTGACAGCTTGACCCGCTGCGCTTCACCACCGGACAGCGTGGTTGCCGACTGCCCGAGCTTGATGTACGACAGGCCCACATCCATCAACGTCTGTAGCTTGCGTGCAAGCGCCGGTACCGCGTCGAAGAACTCCCGGGCTTCCTCGATGGTCATCTCGAGGGTTTCGTGGATGCTCTTGCCCTTGTATTTGATCTCAAGGGTTTCGCGGTTGTAACGCTTGCTCTTGCACACATCGCACGGCACGTAAATGTCCGGCAGGAAGTGCATTTCCACTTTGATCAGGCCGTCGCCCTGGCACGCCTCGCAGCGACCGCCCTTGACGTTGAACGAGAAACGTCCCGGGCCGTAACCACGGGAGCGCGACTCGGGCACGCCGGCGAACAGTTCGCGGATCGGTGTGAACAGCCCGGTGTAGGTCGCCGGGTTGGAACGCGGCGTACGGCCGATCGGGCTCTGGTCGATATCGACGACTTTGTCGAGATGCTCCAGGCCTTTGATGCTGTCGTGCGCGGCCGCTTCCAGCGTGGTCGCACCATTGAGTGCAGTAGCGCTCAACGGGAACAGAGTGTTGTTGATCAACGTCGATTTGCCCGAGCCGGAAACGCCGGTCACGCAGGTCAGCAGACCGATCGGGATTTCCAGATCGACGTTGCGCAGGTTGTTGCCGCGCGCGCCCTTGAGCGACAGCGTCAGCTTCTTGTTACGCGGCGTGCGTTTGGCCGGCACTTCGATCTTCACCCGCCCCGACAGGTATTTACCGGTCAGGGAATCCGGGTGCGCCATGACTTCGGCCGGCGTGCCTTCAGCCACGATCTGCCCGCCGTGCACCCCGGCGCCCGGCCCGATATCCACCACATAGTCGGCCAGACGAATCGCGTCTTCGTCGTGCTCGACCACGATCACCGTGTTGCCGATGTCGCGCAGGTGCTTGAGGGTGCCGAGCAACCGGTCGTTATCGCGCTGATGCAGGCCGATGGACGGTTCGTCGAGGATATACAGCACCCCGACCAGACCGGCGCCGATCTGGCTCGCCAGACGAATGCGTTGCGCCTCGCCACCGGACAGGGTGTCGGCGCTGCGATCCAGCGACAGATAGTCGAGGCCGACATTGACCAGAAATTGCAGGCGCTCGCGGATCTCCTTGAGGATCTTGTCGGCGATCTCGCCACGCCGACCTGTCATCTTCAACTCGCCGAAGTATTCGCAGGCATCGCCAATCGGCAGGTTGGTCACTGCCGGCAGGGTTTTCTCGCCAACCCACACGTGCCGCGCTTCACGGCGCAGACGAGTGCCGCGGCAATCCGGGCAAGCCTGGGTGCTGAGAAACTTGGCCAGCTCTTCGCGCACGCTGGCCGATTCGGTTTCGCGGTAGCGACGCTCAAGGTTCGGCACGATACCTTCGAACGGGTGCGAACGTTTGACGATGTCGCCGCGGTCATTGAGGTACTTGAAGTCGACATTCTGCGAGCCGCTGCCGTGCAGGATATGTTTCTGCTGTTCGGCGGTCAGCTCGTTGAACGGCTTCTCAAGACTGAACTTGTAGTGCGAGGCCAGTGAGCCGAGCATCTGGAAGTAATAGACGTTACGCCTGTCCCAGCCGCGAATCGCGCCCTCGGCCAGAGTCAGTTCACCATTGACCAGGCGCTTGATGTCGAAGAACTGCTTCACGCCCAGGCCATCGCAGGTCGGGCAGGCGCCGGCCGGGTTGTTGAAGGAGAATAGCTTCGGCTCAAGCTCGCTGATGGCATGGCCGCAGATCGGGCAGGCAAAGCGCGCGGAGAAGATCATCTCTTCACCTGGCTCATCGTCCATCGGCGCAACCAAGGCAATGCCGTCCGCCAGCTTCAGTGCGGTTTCGAACGATTCGGCCAGACGCTGCTGCAGGTCGGCGCGGACCTTGAAACGGTCGACGATCACATCGATCGAGTGCTTCTTCTGTTTATCCAGTTTCGGCAGTTCATCGAGTTCGCAAATGCGGCCGTTGACCCGGGCGCGGACGAAGCCTTGGGCACGCAGCTCTTCAAAAACCGAAAGGTGTTCACCTTTGCGTTCGCGAATAACCGGCGCCAGCAACATCAGTTTGCTGCCTTCCGGTTGTGCCAGCACCAGATCGACCATCTGGCTGACGGTCTGCGCCTCCAGTGGAATATCGTGATCCGGGCAGCGCGGCGTTCCGACGCGTGCATACAGCAGACGCAGGTAGTCGTAGATTTCGGTGATGGTGCCGACCGTGGAGCGCGGGTTGTGCGAGGTCGACTTCTGTTCGATGGAGATCGCCGGCGACAAGCCTTCAATGGTGTCGACGTCGGGCTTTTCCATCATCGACAGGAACTGTCGGGCGTAGGCCGACAGGGATTCGACATAGCGGCGCTGACCTTCGGCGTACAACGTGTCGAAGGCCAGGGACGACTTGCCGGATCCGGACAGGCCGGTGATGACGATCAGTTTGTCCCGTGGCAGGGTCAGGTCGATGTTCTTCAGGTTGTGGGTACGGGCCCCACGTATCAGGATCTTGTCCAAAGTGGCCTCGCTCGGCGGGCGTCGAAAACGTAGGAGTATACGGGCAAATACTGGATGGATGCACACTATCAAACGAAGGGTTTTTTACCTTGCATGAAGAGAGTTTCATCTATACGCGTCATAGCGTCGCGATATACCCCGTCTTTCGATGGGACTGGTAGAATCGCCGCCGGTTCACACGAGGTTTTTCCATGCACGATCCCCACAGCGAACGCATGAGTGGCAGCGAGACCCGCGCAGCGAGCGGTCTGGCCCTGGTGTTCGCCTTCCGTATGCTTGGCATGTTCATGGTGTTGCCGGTACTGGCGACCTACGGCATGGACCTGGCGGGAGCGACCCCGGCCCTGATCGGGCTGGCGATTGGCGCTTACGGCCTGACCCAGGCGATTTTCCAGATTCCGTTCGGGATCATTTCCGACCGTATCGGCCGGCGGCCGGTGATTTTCCTCGGGCTGGTGGTCTTCACCCTTGGCAGTGTGCTGGCGGCTCAGGCCGATTCGATCTGGGGCGTGATTGCCGGACGCATCCTGCAGGGCGCCGGGGCGATTTCCGCTGCGGTCATGGCACTGCTTTCCGACCTGACCCGTGAACAACACCGTACCAAAGCCATGGCCATGATCGGCATGACCATCGGTCTGTCGTTCGCCGTGGCCATGGTGGTCGGGCCGTTGCTGACCCGCGCGTTCGGCCTGTCCGGACTGTTCCTCGCCACTGGCGGCATGGCCCTGTTCGGGATCGTCATCGTGATGTTCATGGTGCCGAAATCCACCGGGCCGCTGAGCCATCGAGAGTCTGGCGTGGCGCGTCAGGCCTTGATGCCGACGCTCAAACATCCGGATCTGCTGCGCCTGGACTTGGGCATTTTTGTGTTGCACGCGATGCTGATGTCGAGCTTCGTCGCCCTGCCGCTGGCGCTGGTGGAAAAGGCCGGGCTGCCCAAGGAGCAGCACTGGTGGGTTTATCTGACTGCGCTACTGATCTCTTTCTTCGCCATGATCCCGTTCATCATCTACGGCGAGAAAAAACGCAAAATGAAACGAATTTTGCTCGGCGCCGTCCTGACGTTGATGCTCACTGAGCTATTCTTCTGGCAGTTTGGTGACAGCTTGCGGGCTCTGGTGATCGGCACGGTGGTGTTCTTCACCGCGTTCAATCTGCTGGAAGCTTCGCTGCCGTCGCTGATCAGCAAGGTTTCACCGGCAGGCGGGAAGGGCACGGCGATGGGCGTGTATTCCACCAGTCAGTTCCTCGGTTCGGCACTCGGCGGGATACTCGGCGGCTGGCTGTTTCAGCATGGCGGTCTGTCGGTTGTGTTCCTTGGATGTGCGGGTCTGGCTGCCATCTGGCTGGCCTTTGCTGTTACCATGCGCGAACCACCCTACGTGACGAGCCTGCGCTTGCCGTTGTCGCCCGAGGCGATCCGCGAAGCCGGTCTGGTCGAGCGCCTCAAGGCCCTCGTAGGGGTAACAGATGCAGTGATAGTCGCTGATGAGGCGGCTGTTTACATCAAACTGGACAAAGAATTAGTGGATCGCGACACCCTCGAACGCCTGGTGAACAACCCGGCCGGGGCTGCTTGCGAAGCCTAGGAGAACGTTATGGCCCGTGGGGTTAACAAAGTCATATTGGTCGGCACTTGCGGCCAGGATCCCGAAGTTCGCTACCTGCCTAACGGTAACGCCGTGACCAACCTGAGTCTGGCAACCAGCGAACAGTGGACCGACAAGCAAACCGGTCAAAAGGTCGAGAAGACCGAATGGCACCGTGTTTCGATGTTCGGCAAGGTTGCGGAAATCGCCGGCGAGTACCTGCGTAAAGGTTCGCAGGTGTACATCGAAGGCAAGCTGCAGACCCGCGAGTGGGAAAAAGACGGTATCAAGCGTTACACCACTGAAATCGTGGTCGACATGCAAGGCACCATGCAACTGCTCGGCGGCCGTCCACAACAGGGCGACCAACAAGGCGGTGGCAACAACTACCAGCAGCAGGCGCCACGTCAACAGGCTCCGCGTCCGCAGCAGTCGGCTCCGCAACAGCGTCCAGCCCCGGCTCCACAGCAGGCTGCACCGCAACCAGCTCCGGATTTCGACAGCTTCGATGACGATATCCCGTTCTGATTCGCTGCTGCATCCACGCTGAATAAAAAAGGCCCGTCGTTCAACACGACGGGCCTTTTTTGTGGCGCAAGGTCCGCGATTACCACTGATCTCCTGTGGGAGCGGGCTTGCTCGCGAAGGCGTCGGGTCAGTCAAAGCATTTGTTGAATGGCAGTCCGCTTTCGCGAGCAAGCCCGCTCCCACAAATGCGGGTGTGTGTTTCAGTCGAGGATCAGGTGCGGCAGAAACCGGCTTGAATCCTTGGTGATCAGACTGTTGTCTTCGCGCACGCCGATCCCCGCCGCCTGATCACCAATCACCCACGAGCCGATCAGCGTGTAGCTGTCGTCGAACTTCGGCAATGGCGCAAATTCCTGCAGGATGAATGGCGCATCGGTGTAGGGCCCGTCTTCTTTGACGATCAGACCTTCTGCCGTTTGCAGTTCGATATTCGCGCCTTCGCGGGAGAAGTACGGTTTGCGTACCCAGCCCTTGGGCACCGCACTGGCCGGATTCGGATCAAGGTGCGCCGCGAGCAGATTCGGATGCCCCTTGTGCAGCTCCCACAGCAAAGGCAGCGCGCCTTTGTTCGACAGGATCGACTTCCACGCCGGTTCGAAGAACTGCGTATCGCTTTCGGCGATTGCTGCACCGAATGGCTCGTGGAAAATAAATTCCCAGGCATGCAGCTTGAACAGGTGCGGGATCCAGCGATCCTCAAGGTCAACGAAGCGACCCTCGGCGGTCAGGCCGATGTCTTCGATGTCGATGTGCCGGGATTCGATGCCGACCTTTTCCGCGATCAGGCGCAAGTAGTCGGTGGTTCCCTTGTCTTCGACCGAGTCTTTCATCGACGCAAAGTAGAACGGCCGCTTGAGCTGCAACTCGGCAAATGCCTGATGCAGCTTGGTATCGATGCTGTTGAACTGGTCGGCATGGCGCGGCAGCATCCCGCGCTCGATGCACTGCTCCAGCCAGCCCCACTGAAACGCCGCCGCCTCATAGAGGCTGGTCGGCGTGTCGTAGTTGAGTTCCAGCAACTTGGCGGGGCCGTTGCCGTTGTAGGAAAAGTCCATACGTCCGTACAGATGCGGATGACCTTCCAGCCAGGACGTGCGGATCATGTCGTAGTACGGCGCCGGGATGCTCAGGCGATCCAGCAGCTCCTCGCTGTGCACCACGCGATCGACCAGATCCATGCACATCTCGTGCAGTTCGGTGGTCGGATCCTCCAGATCGTTTTCAATCTGCGCGAGCGTGAACTGGTAGTAGGCGCTTTCGTCCCAGTACGGCTCGTCGTCGATGGTGTGGAACAGAAAGCCGAGGCTTTCGGCCGTCTGTTTCCAGTCGGGGCGCTCGGCGCAGTGGATCTTCTTCATGGTCAGCTGCTCGAACTGCCCCAGCCGCCCCAACCGCTGCGGGCGGAAGACTGGCTGCCGAAGCCGCCGCGGGACGTCGACGAAGCGACGTTGACCGGTTTGCTCCGGGTGCTGTCGTAGCGGGTGTCGGTGCGGGTAGCCGGTGCCGATTCGATTTTGCGGTACTGCGCCGAGGTGTTGTAGGTCTGGCGCGTATCGCGATCGCGATAGACCGTGCGATTGGCGTTGTTGCTCATCGCATTGCCGATCAGCCAGCCCGTCAGCCAACCGTTGCCGCCTCCGGACGTTTGTGCGTTCTGCGCGGCGGCGGCTTCACCGGCAGGCATCTGCGCATTGGCAAGCGCATTCAGGTCCTGTGGCGCCTCGCCGTTCTGCGGCACCTTGAAACCGCCGAGCTTCGGCACGAAGCGGCCATCGGAGTTTTTCTGGCACCAGTCGGCGGCAAAGTCTGCGTCGCACTTGGCCTTGTCATCGTAGGCCGGCGCAATACGTCGGTGTTCGGTCAATGCCGCGACGTAGGCGGTGGAGCAGACGTCGGCGGCCACTTCGGCGCCGACGCACTCCTCGACAGATTGGAAGCGTTGCTGCTCCTGCGCGGTAACCTCGCCGGTAATCGCCAGCGCCACCGAAGCGGCGAGGGACAGTTGAACGTACTTGCTGCGTTTCATCGAAGGCTTCCTGCCGATCAGTTGGACGGGGTCATGCACGCGGCGTTGAGCATGCCGACGCTGATAGCCACCGCGGCCACGTAGATTCCCGAGGCGATTTCACCGTTGGCGATACGCTGCGACGTGCCCTTGAGCACCAGGCTTGTGGCGAGGAAGGCCAGCAGTTGCACCACCGCAGCAATCACCGCCCACAGCACGAAATCGAGGACGTTGACCGAAAACGCGATGACATTGCTGGCCGGAATCGCGAAGCCAATGATCGCGCCCGCCAGAGCGATGGCGGCAGCGATGTTGCCGGAGCGAATCAGCTCGAACTCTTTGTGTGGCGTGATACGGGTGTAGACGAACTGAAACAGCATGAACAGCAGCACGGCGCCGATCAGGTAGACGACGAAACCGACCAGTGCGGTCTTGTTCAGGGAAACGGCCAGCACTTCCAGCATGGAAAACTTCCTTATTTAAATGGTGCTCAAATCAGTCGTGTACAGCGAAATGCCCAGCGAGGTACTCAGGCTGACGGTGCCTTCCTCGTCCTGTTCGACGGAGAACAGCAGCAGTTCGCGGCGATCGGTCAGGCCGGTCTCGCGCGCGTAAAGCATGGAGTGGTGTTCGATGGTGTAGCTCTCATCCGGGTTGACCACATGTTCGGTCATCGGTACGAGTTCGGTCTGGCCTTGTTCGGTGCCCCATTCGCGGCTGTACTGGACGCCGTCGTGGGTGTAGATCGGCAGGCCGATCGGGCTTGCGGGGCCGGCCAGGCGCTGCAGCTCGGCGTCACTGTTGACGGTCACGTAGCTAAGGTAGTTGAACAGGGTGACCGACTCGATCTGGTCGTCACCGGTGACGTGGATCTGCAGCCAGAAGTCTTCGTTGTTGAGGTAGTAGCGGTGCAGCTTGTTGGATTGGCCGAGGTCGATCCAGCCGGCGCTCCAGATTGCCTCTGCCGCTGGAACCTGCACCGAGGTGCTGCCATCGAGCAGCAAGGCCAGAGTCGAATCGAATCGCACGCCTTTGCCTTGTGCCATCCCGAGTGGGCCACTGGCAACGTTTGGCGTTGGCGCAGCGGTCTGCCAGTTGCTGGTGCCCAGCAAGTCTTTGAACCATCCCATGGGTACATTCCTTGAGGCGGGTGGAGGTGTTCGTCGTAAAAAGCGCCGCCAGTGTACCGGGCCGGGCGACGAACGACACGCCGTAAACCATGTGGGAGCGGTTTGCTCGCGAAGGCGGTGTGTCAGGCAGCTAAGGTACCGACTGACACACCGCCTTCGCGAGCAAGCCCGCTCCCACAGGTTTTGTGCAAACGCTTACTGCGCGGACTTCTGCTTCAGACGCTCGAGGATCGCATTGGCGCTGCCTTCGTTCGGCGTGATGCCGGCGTCGCGCAGTTTGCGTTCCAGGTCATTGCCGGTCGAAGCGTCAGCCAGTTCATCGGCGGCACTCAGCTCGGCAGCGCGTTGCTGCTGCTTGGCCTGCAGACGGTTCAGGGTGCCGACGGCGGTTTCCAGCTTGCCATTGGCGCCGCCGCTGGCGATGGACGCGCTGACCTGCGCCTTCTGTACGCTTTCCCGGGCCTTGGCCATGTCCACCTGCTGGCGCAGGCTCTTGATCCGCGACTCGGCCTTGCTGATGTCCTTGCGCATGTTTTCGGCGTAGGTGCCGAACTCGTCGCTTTGGGCTTTCTCGGCGGTCAGGTCGTTGGTCAGGGTTGAAATCGCTTCGGCCACTTCCATGGCCAGGTCTTCGCGGCCGGCGTTCAGCGCGGCAACCGCCTTGGCTTCCAGGTCCTTGATCTTGGCGTCGTACTCGCTCACGCGGTCGGCGGCCAGCTTGTGCTTGGCCATGATGGTGACCAGCTCACGGCGGGCATTCGACAGCGCGGTGTCGGCGTCGCGGATTTCCTGATCTAGGATGCGCAGGGCCTGTTGGTCGACGATCGCTTCGCCGACTTCATTGGCGCCGCCGCGCAGCGCGGTGAACAACTTGCTCCAGATGGACTGAGTCATTGGATATTCCCTGTTGATTACTTGAAGAAGTGTTCGAAGGCTTCGCTCGCGCGCTGCACGTTGTCGACCAGGGTTTTCACCTCAGTGACGACGTTGGTCAGGCTCGAGTCGGCGCTGAGGGCGCCAAACATGTTGTAAACGGTCTGACCATTGGGCATCGACTCGATGCCGATCGACGACAGCGGGAACATTTCCCGGCTGCGCAGCACGGCGTCGTTGAAGGCGCGCACGTCAGTGATCGAATCGATGTCCACCAGCACGGTGTCGACGATGATCTGCTGACCGGCCACGGCGATGTGAATCGGCAGACCGCCGAATTCGTTCATTTCCAGCTTGATGCTGGGTTCGGAGCTCTGGATCAGAGACAGCGTGATCTCGTGCGAAGCCACCTCATCCAGTGCCTTGAGGGCGTTGAAGAGGCTATCGATGTTCCAGTTGTTGCCTGCGCTCATGTAATTCTCCGACATGAATGAGCCAGCCAGAATCGGTTGGCGTAGCTGTTGCTCCATCTGCTTGAGCAAGCTTCGGTTTTCCGGAAGTACCCAAGTTTCGTGTTTCACATAACCGGCGGCAGCCAGGCCCGCGCGCATCTGCTTCATGTAGAAGCTCGACGGCTTTTTCGCGGACGGTTTCGAGCGCTCTCCCTGTGGGCTCTCTGATGCAACGGTGGGGGAGCGACTTTTCATGGCATTGACTCCGTTATGAACATCTCACGCGTGAGCCACACTACAACCAATTCAAAATGCCATCAATGGCTCACGCGTGAGATTTTTTCGGTCTGTGGAAATCGCTGATGAGGTGTGGTCGCAAGCGTTGTCCCGGGTGGAGAGTGTGTTTCTGATTAATCACTGATGTTTATTGTCTGGAAGGCGAATTTATTTTCAATTCTCCCGCTGTGAATCTTCACTGTTTAAATATTGAAGATAATTCCTACATTGTTTTTGCATGTTTCCGTAAGAAGTAATAGCGATACTTTGTAAAGTCGTAGGAAGTGTATTTGGCGTGAGTAATATTAAGAAACAAGGTCGGTTCGCAACCACTGAAAACTTATTCTAGTTTTGGGGTGTGCACACCTTCACCCGGTGGAAACAGCTTCACCACCGGCCCTTCAACTTTTGAGGAAATCATTATGACTTTCGAAAAAGCATCTACCGCTGGCGATTCTCAGATCGGCTGATCTGATCAGTAAGAACCGGGGCCTTCGCGGTCCTGGTTCTTTTACTAACTTGTTTTAATAGCGATCGAGGCTCGAATATGAAGCTTTGTCTTAAACCGACGATTATTCCGTTCAAACTTGATGGTCAGGTAGTTCTGCGTTTTAACGGTCAATACGCAAAAATCCCCGACCTACACGGTGCTGTCTGGGAGTTCATCAAGGCACTTGATGGCCGTACAGCCTTTGAGGAGTTGATTACCCAAGTGGCAGACCGTTACCCCGCGGTGGATCAGGACGAAATCCGAAGCGTCGCGCAAGATCTGATCAAATACCGGCTGGTCGAGAGTCCGGATGCCTTTGAGACTACTTCTCTTTCGGATCATGATCGCATCAGATTTTCCCGCAATATCGACTTTTTCGGGTCGATGGCGGCTGTGGGCGAGAACAAGTTCACCCATCAGGAAAAATTGCGCGCGGCCAGGGTCTGCGTACTGGGCTGCGGCGGTCTGGGCACCCATATCCTGTTCGACCTGGTGGCGCTGGGTGTCCACCACCTGACGATCCTCGATTTTGACACGATCGAGTTGAGCAATTTGAACCGGCAGATCCTTTACAAGGAAGCCGACGTCGGCATGCCGAAGGTTGCAACGGCCAGGCGCAGGTTGCTTGAATTCAACAGTCACCTCGACATTACTGCTCACGAAACCCGCCTGCAGTCGGCGCAAGACGTCGCCGGCATCGTACGCGGCCACGATATTGTGATTTGTGTCGCCGATAAACCCGCGAACTACATGGCCGACTGGCTGAATGAGGCCTGTGTTGAACAGGGCGTACCCTTCATTTCAGGCGGGCTTGATGTACGGCGCTCGGTGTTTTATTCGGTGGTGCCTGGCTCCTCGGGCTGCGGTGCTTGCTGGCTGACGTCGGCGCGTAACAAGAGCAGCCTGGTGAACAGCGTTTCGACCATGGCCAAACAGCACGACATCACTTATGAGCATCCCGGCCCGGCTCTTGTGACTTTGGTGGCTGTCACCGCCGGGATGATGGTCAGCGAAACAGTCAAGATCATCACCGGCTGCCAACCGCCACAATTGACCAACAAGCTAAAGGAATTCACATTCGACGACCTGGACGTCAGCGTCGCCGAAGTCTGGCAACAGAATCCGGACTGCACCGTGTGTGGACATCTCGCGGACGCGCAACGGACGCGGCAGGCGGAGACTGTCTAGATGTTCAAACTCCTGGCCTCCTATGCCATCACGTCCATCTGTTCATGGGCCATCGCGTTTCTGATCCCGCTTTATGTTTATGAGCAGACCGGCTCCCCAGTCTGGACGTCGCTGGCTTTTTTCGCCGCGATGGCGCCCTACATACTGGTCACGCCCTTCGCCGGTGTGTGGAGTGATCGCTACAGCAAACGGCGTTTTCTGATTGGTGGTGATCTGATCAACATCGTCACCGGCTGCCTCATATATGCTGCCGTGAGTACGCTGTCCGGGAGCAACTTGAGTATTACTCTGTTACTGCTGAGCTTTCTGTTGGCAAGCGTCGGTGCCACCCACCACCCGGTCTTCCAGAGTATTGCGCCTGCGCTGATCGAGGGGCCCAAACTTCATCGATTCAATGCGATCGTCAACGCCAGTGACAACATCATTCGCATCGTTGCACCAATCGGCGTTGCAGCCTTGCTGGCCTTCAGTACCAAGGAGCAGTTGCTGATTGGCAGCATTGTCGGATTTGCGCTATCCCTGCCGCTTTGCCTCTTGCTGAAAGAGCAGGGTAAGCCTGCGCCTGCCACCACGCGGGTATTCACGGAAATCAAAGCCGGACTGTTGTATGTCATCCAGCAGCGAGAACTGTGTTCGTTTGTCATGCTGTTCTTTTTCTGCAATTTCGGTTTTGCCTTGATCGGTGCCAGCCTTGTCTATGTCTACACCACGCTACTGGCCGTGCCATTGAGTGATGTGGGCTATTACTACGGGCTCATTGGTGCAGGTGCCGTCGCCGGATCAGCTATGGGGGCGTTTCTGGCGAGGAGATATCCGGCCGGCATTCTTATCCGTCGAAGCTGTTTGCTGGCCGGGGTGTTCACGCTGATGGGGGCGATGGCCAACGATCCGTGGTCACTTTCGGCACTGTGGGCGCTTTCTACCGGTTGCCAATCCGTGGTGGTCATCGCTTTTTTCACCTATCGCCAGCAAGTGGTGCCGCAAGCGATTCTTGGGCGAACGGTGGGAGTTACACGGCTCATTGCCTACCTCGCTATTCCGCCGGCGAGCCTGCTGAGTGGATGGCTGTTACTGCATTTCTCGAGCAGCGCTGTGATTCTTGCGTCAGGCGGTCTGTGTATCATTTTCGCCTCTTTATGTGCCTACTTTCTCGCCAGGCTTGAGCGCCCGGTCATTTACAGCGATGCACAATGAATATGGCTTTGTAAGTTTGTCGGGGTTTCGGAATAACTGGAAAGTTGCGATCGGCTGGATGGCTGATAAAGAATTAAAAGGAATTTAAAGTTGGAAGTAGATAAAGAGTTAAATCGCGGCGATGGGGCGAAGGTCATTAAGCTCATGACCGGAGGCACATTATGGGACGAATGGCTGGACGCTGATGCGTTATATGGATTGGTTAATCATGAACTGTTGCTGGCAATGCAAGACGGTCATGTTTCGCTGAAGGGGATGCGTTATTTTCTGATCCAGCATCATTACTACTCGCGGAATTTCACTCGTTTTCTGTGCGCGATCCTCAATCGCCTTGAGTCCCTTGGCGACATAAAATTGCTATTGGAAAACATGCAAGAGGAAATGGGCATAGATGGTGATAACAAGCTCACGCATGCCGAGCTGTTTCAAAGGTCGCTGCGGATCCTGGGCACCCATCCCTTGGCAGAATCGCCTTTACCTCAGACAGTGGATTTCACCCACTGCATCATGCAGCTTTGCCGCAGTGAAAATCCTGTCGAGGGCCTCGCAGCACTCTGCCTGGGAGCCGAAGCCATTGTGCCGCTGATTTACAAACCGATTCTGCTGGCACTGGAGGGACTGAAAGTCGGTGAGGAAGGCCTGGAGTTCTTTCGCTTGCATATCGAAGAGGATGAGGATCACGCGATTACCATGTTGGGAATTCTGCAACGACTGACTCATCAGACTCCTGAGGCCAAGCGGCTTGCGATTCAAATCGGGCGTCAGGCTATCCTCAAACGTTGTGTCATGTTCGATGCCATCTGGAAGGAAATCAGTCAGCAGTAGCCAGCGTCCCGATTCGTGCAAATTGCCGCGGATTCGCAGGCGGTCGTGCAGATTGAAACAGGCCTGATGCCACCATGCTTTTTCCAAGTGATTGAATCATTGGGCATTCCCGGCCTCAGGCGATTGGCCTGATCTCTGCACTTCTCTCATTACATTCATCAATTGGCTTGAAGGGGGACGCATGACCCCGATGTCGAGCAGGAAAGTGGTCGTCGCCCATTCGGTTCGGGCCGGGGCGCCGCAACATGAAGTGCAGACCAACAAGGCACTGGCCCGCTGGCTGGCGCAGATTCTCGGACTCAACTTCGGTGGAAGTTTTGACCCGCAGAGGCATCGAGGTCGCGATTTGTATTGGCTGCCGACCCAGACCATTGTTGGCCCGGCCAGCGCGCGTAATCTGGGGATCAGGGGGCCCGGCGATTTGTGGGGCGGGTACGTCGAACACGATTTCATTTGCACCAAAGCCATCAGCCACGGCTTGCGCAGTCATCTGGCTCACGCGCCACAAGGCTGGGCGCCGCAATTCTCCGAGCGCGTGCGCGATGTGGTGCTCGACGGCTTGACGGTGTTTGCCGTGGAAGATGCGCGACCCGCTGCCGAGCATCTGCTGTACAGCGGACCGATCCGCCTGAAGCCGATTCACGCCTGTGCCGGTCGTGGCCAGGAAGTTATCAACAGCCTCGACGCGTTCGATGAAGTACTGGCCCGTGCAGAAGCGGAAGCGTTGTTTCGCGATGGCGTGGTGCTCGAACAGGACTTGAGCAAGGTCTTCACCCACAGCGTTGGCCAGTCATTCATCGGCGACAAAATGCTTAGCTACTGCGGTGATCAATACTTGACCAAGGATGCCCATGGCGAAGACGTCTATGGTGGTTCGAATCTGTTGGTAGTGCAGGGCGGCTACGAAGATCTGCTGGCGCTGGACTTGCCGGATGACGTGCGACTGGCCATCAAGCAGGCGCAGATTTTCGACCGGGCGGCGGATGAGGCTTATCCAGATTTCTACGCCTCGCGGCGCAACTACGACATTGCCCAAGGCCTGGACAGCAATGGCAAACCCCGCAGCGGGGTGCTCGAACAATCCTGGCGCATGGGCGGTGCCAGCAGCGCTGAATTGGCCGCGTTGCAAAGCTTCGTCAATGATCCGCAGATGCCCGCGATCCGCGTGTCGACCGTAGAAACCTATAGCGATCAAAGCCTGCCGGCGGACGCCATCGAAATCTATCGCGGGCCAGCGGAGAACAGCGACTTCCTTCTCAAATACGTAACGGTCAAATCTTATGACGGCTAGAAGCGAAAGCATTCAGATCGACATTGATGATGAACAGATGAGCGGGACGTTTCTCAGTCCAAAATCGAAAGTCCCCGGCGTGTTGTTTGTGCACGGTTGGGGCGGTAGCCAGGAGCGTGATCTTGAACGCGCCAAGGGCATCGCCGGTCTCGGTTGTGTATGCCTGACCTTCGACCTGCGCGGCCACACCGGTGGCACCGGCATTCCGCTGACGCGGGTGACGCGCGAAGACAACCTGCGTGACCTGCTCGCAGCTTACGACCGCCTGCTGGCGCATCCGGCGCTCGACACCTCGGCGATTGCGGTGGTTGGCACCAGTTATGGCGGTTACCTGGCTTCGATCCTCACCTCGTTGCGTCCGGTGCGCTGGCTGGCGCTGCGGGTACCGGCGCTGTATCGCGACGAGCAATGGCACACGCCCAAGCGTGAACTGGACAAGGCCGACCTGCGCGATTATCGGGCGACGTTGGTCCGTGCAGACAGCAACCGTGCGCTGCACGCCTGTTCGCAGTTCACCGGGGATGTGTTGCTGGTGGAATCGGAAACTGACGATTACGTGCCCCACGCAACGATCATGAGCTACCGTGCCGCCTGTCAGCAGACGCATTCGCTGACGCACCGGATCATCGACGGCGCCGACCATGCCTTGAGCGAGCCGGTTTCGCAGCAGGCTTACACCTCGATTCTGGTGGACTGGATTACCGAAATGGTTGTCGGTGAGCGATTGAGCATTATTCAGTCCACATGATTTGTTGTGGCTCTTCGGACGCCTTCGCGAGCAAGCCCGCTCCCACATTTGGAATGCGTTCAACCTGTGGGAGCGGGCTTGCTCGCGAAGGGGCCATCAGCCATAACAAAAAAAATCATGAAGGCGTCTTCTCGATCCGCAACGCCTTGGCCTTGGCCTCGACCAGCAAATACATCACCACCGTAATCAACAACGGCAGCAGAAAGTAAATCGCCCGATACGCCAGCAACCCCGCCACCAGACTGCCCCGCGAAGCCTCGTGCTGCAGCAGCGCGACAAACACCGCTTCCAGCACCCCGAGCCCCGCCGGAATGTGCGTGATGACTCCGGCAATCGCACTGATCAACAGCACGCCGAGCACCAACGGATAATCCAGTTTGCTCGGCAGCAGAGTGAAAATCACCGCCGCCATCAGCGACCAGTTTAATGCACCGAGCAGCAATTGCAGGACGGCCATGCGCAGGGATGGCAGGTTGATTTCCACCCCCCGAATCGACCACTCGCGGCGCTTCGAGAACTGGCACGCGGCGAGGTAACCGGCACTCAACAGCAGCAACAGCACGCCAATGCCCTGCAACGCGGCGCTGCTGATTTTCCAGCCCGGCGGCATGCTCACCAGGCCGCTGCTGAACACCACGCCGGCAATCGTCATGTAGCCGAACCAGTTGGTGGCCAGGCTCAGACCGAGAATCTTGGCGATGTTGCTTTTGCTCACCCCCAGGCGCGAATACAGCCGATAGCGCATGGCAATCCCGCCGACCCAGGCGCTGAGATTGAGGTTGAACGCATAACTGATGATCCCCACCGGGAGGATCTGTTTCCAGGTCAGGTCCTGGCGAATGTAGGTGCGGCCGATCAGGTCGAAACTGGCGTAGGTGAGAAAGCTCAGCAGGGTCAGGCTGGCGGCGATGATCAGCGTGCGCACCTTGAAGTCAGCCAGGGTTTGCAGAACTTCCGCCCATTCGATACGGGTGGCGAACATCGTCAGCAACACGATCAGCGCGAGGAAGAACAGCAACGTCAGTGGGCGTCTCCAGCGACTCCAGCGAGAGTGAGTGGCGGGCGCAGACTGTGCGTGGGAATGGCTCATGACGTGCGCCCCCGAAACGGCTTGAGCCGCGGTTTGTGCGCCGGCAACCATCCGGCCATTGACGGGAAATGCCGCAGGAAGTGAAACACCAGAAACCCTACGGTCATGTGCCAGATCCGTCCTCGCGGGGACATGCTGGCGTCCATCGCCTTGCAGTGGTTCTGGCTCAGGTCTTCGAGGCGCCGAAACAAATGCTGATTGAACGCGCGATCGCGGATCAGCACGTTGGCTTCCAGGTTCAGCGACAGGCTCAGCGGGTCGAGATTGCTCGAGCCGACGGTGCTCCATTCCTCATCCACCAACGCGACTTTGCCGTGCAGCGGGCGCTGGCAATATTCGTGGATTTGCACGCCGGCTTTGAGCAGGTAGTCGTAGGTCATGCGCGCCGCCAGTTTGGCCACCAGCATGTCCGGTTGACCTTGCAGGATCAGCCGCACCTCGACGCCACGGCGCGCGGCGTTGCGGATCTCGCGCAGCAGGCGGTAGCCGGGGAAGAAATAGGCGTTGGCGATCACCACCCGGCGTTTTGCCCGGCGCAATGCGTGCAAGTACACATCTTCGATGTCGGTGTGATGCTGATCGTTGTCGCGAAACACCAGACGTACCTGACCGTCGTGATCGTTGAAAGCCATGTCCGCCCGGCGCTGACGCCGGCGCTGCCACCAGAACCGTGCGCGTCCCGGACGACCACTTTGCAGCAGGGCGAAGTGATGGATGTCAGCGACCGCTGGCCCTTGAATCTGCACCGCATAATCCTGTTTCGCCTCGGGGCCGAAATCGGCCAGGTGATCGCCGGAAAAGTTGATCCCGCCAATGAACGCGATCAGTCCGTCGACCACCACAATCTTGCGGTGCAGGCGGCGGAACCAGTTGGTGCGAATGCCCAGGTGCTTGGGCGCCGGGTCAAACATCTGCAGATGCACGCCCGCTTCGCTCAGTGCCGCGAGATAACCGGTGGTCAACTCGCCGCAACCAAAACCGTCGAGGCTGACAGTGGTGCGCACGCCACGCCGGGCGGCGTCGATCAGGATCTGTTGCAACTCTGCACCGACCTTGTCTTCGAAAACGATGAAGGTCTCCAGCAGAATTTCACTCTTCGCCGCACGCATGGCGTCGAACACCCGGGGGAAATATTCCTCGCCGTTTTCCAGCAACTCGACGCGGTTATTGCCCTGCCAGCCGTATTCGACATCGACATGCCCGGGCTCGCGCACTGGCGGGTTGATGCTGATCGGTTCCACGGCGGATTTCTCCAGCGGTGCGCTGCTCATAGTTCGATCTCCACCGATAACGGGACGTGGTCGGAAAGGTGTGACCAGGGCCGGTTGGCCAGGACTTTCGGTTGGCTGGCCTTGAGGTTGCGTACATAAATACGATCGAGCCGCAGCGTCGGCAGCCGCGCCGGAAAGCTGCGCGCCGGTTTGCCGTGATGCTCGGCGAACACCTCGCGCAGGCCGCAGGGTTCAAGCAGCGCGTCGGCGCGCTGGCGCCAGTCGTTGAAGTCACCGGCGACGATTACCGGTGCGTTATCCGGCAGCTCCGCCAGACGCTCGCCGAGCAGTTTCAATTGCGCATTACGATGGCTTTCGCGCAGACCCAGATGCACGCAGATCGCATGCACTTCGACGCCATCGCCGGGCAGGCGCAGCACGCAATGCAGCAGCCCGCGGTTCTCGTGGCCGCTGATCGACACGTCGAGGTTGTCGTGGCGGATGATCTGGAATTTCGACAGCAACGCATTGCCGTGATCGCCCTCCGGATACACCGCGTTGCGCCCGTAGGCGAACTGCGGCCACAGGCTGTCGGCGAGGAACTCGTACTGCGGCATCGTCGGCCAGTTGCTGTAGCGCTTGGGATGATGTTCGTGGGTGCCGTGGACTTCCTGCAGAAACACCACGTCGGCGGCCACGCTGCGCACCGCTTCGCGCAACTCCGGGAGGATGAAACGTCGGTTGAGCGCAGTGAAACCCTTGTGTGTGTTGACCGTCAGCACGGTGAAACGACGTACCGACACTTCGACGCTGGTCTGCTCGTCGGTGAACCCGACCGGCTCTGGAATACTCATGCCAGCACCCCTTCGGCAACCGGTTCACCGGGGGTGGTGGCGAGCGTTTTATCCAGCTCGAATCGGTGGAGCAAGTTGCGCGCGTCGTAGGGCGCGCGGACTTTGATGTCGTTGTCGAAATAACAGAACACTTCGCGGGATTTGCGCGCCCGCGGCTTGAGGCGCGGCGCGATCAGATGCGCATCGCCGGGTTGCCGGCCGTGATGCCAGGCGTCGATGCGTTCAGCCCATTTGTTCAACGCGGCGTCGGTGTAACCGCTGGCGTAAAGCTCTTCGGCACCGTGCAGGCGCAGGTAGACGAAATCGCTGGTGAGGTCTTCGCGGTACGGCCATTTGCCGGCGGTGTCGGCGATCACCAGGGCGGTGTTGTAGCGTTTCAACAAGCGCACGAAGTCGGGGTCGATGAACGTGTCATTGCGCACTTCCACGGCATGGCGCAGCGGTTTTTTGCGCCAGGCTTTGAGGCTGGCGTGGCCGTGAAGATGTGAATCGTGTTGGCGGGCGAGGGCGGCGGCCGCTGCAGTATCGTGGGGCAACAATGAGAGGAAGTGTTCGAAGCGCTCGGGGTCGAATTTGAAGTTCGGCGGAAACTGCCAGAGGATCGGCCCGAGCTTTTCCTTAAGCTCCAGCACCCCGGAGGCGAAGAAATTCGCCAGCGGCTTTTCGATCTCGCGCAGGCGCCGGACGTGGGTGATGAAGCGCGGCGCCTTGACGCTGAACACGAAGTCGTCGGGCGTTTCGTTGTACCACTGGGCGTAACGTTCGGGCCGTTGCAGGGCGTAGAACGATCCATTGATTTCGATGCTGTTGACCGCCCGCGAAGCGAACTGCAATTCGCGCTTCTGCGTCAGTCCTTTCGGGTAGAAATCCCCTCGCCACGGAACGTAGCGCCAGCCGGAAATACCGATGTGAATCGTTGCCATGCCGCCCTCCCGTTGTCAGTCCTCGTACAGCCTGTCTCTGTTGATGACTGCGGGCGGTTCGGGAAAGTTTCGGTGGCGTTACGGACGGTACATCCCTGAGAGCAACACAAAGCTAATGTGGGAGGGGGCTTGCTCCCGAAGGCGGTCGTTCAGTCAACATCAATGGCGACTGATACACCGACTTCAGGAGCAAGCCCCCTCCCACAGGATTACTCAGTGGCCCGTGAATACTCGGCCTTGAGCCGGTTCGGCATAGGCCGGACCGAGCCGATCCAGTCGACCGCTCCATGCGGTGAGTGCCAGCGCCACCAGCACCACCAGACCACCGATCCACGCCGTATGAATCAGGCCCAAATGCTCGACGATCAGCCCGCCGCCCCACGCCCCGCTGGCAATCCCTAGGTTGAACGCAGCAATGTTCAGCCCGGATGCCACGTCCACTGCCTGCGGTGTGTGATGTTCAGCCTGACGCACTACATACACCTGCAGACCCGGCACGTTGCCGAACGCCACCGCGCCCCACACCAGCACCGTCGCCAACGCCAGCCATGGATTGGCGGCGGTGAAGGTCAGCACGAACAGCACAGCGGCGAGCAGGGCGAAGATGATCTTCAGGGCGCTGATCGGCCCGCGCTTGTCCGCCAGTTTGCCGCCCCAGATATTACCGACCGCCACCGACACGCCGTACACCAGCAACACCAGGCTGACGGTGTCGGCGCTGAAACCGGAGAGGTCCTGCAGGATCGGCGCAAGGAAAGTGAAGGCGATGAACGAGCCGCCGTATCCGATCGCGGTCATCGCGTATACCAGCAGCAGACGCGGTTGTTTCAGCACTTGCAGTTGCTGCAGCAAGGATGCCGGTTTGCTGTGGGCGATGTTGTTCGGCACATACAGCAGGCTGCCAATGAAGGCGATCACACCCAACGCCGAGACGGCGAGGAAGGTTTCGCGCCAACCGAAATGCTGACCGATGAACGTGCCCAGCGGCACGCCGGTGACCAACGCCACAGTGAGGCCGGTGAACATTATGGCAATCGCGCTGGCGGCTTTTTCCTTGGGCACCAGACTGGTGGCAATGGTCGAGCCGATGGAGAAGAACACCCCGTGGGCCAGACCCGTGACGATCCGCGCCAGCACCAGCGATTCATAACCCGGCGCCAGCCAGGCCAGCAGGTTGCCGAGGGTGAACAGCACCATCAGCGACAGCAGCAACAGTTTGCGCGGGACTTTGCCGGTGAGGGCGGTCAGCACCGGCGCGCCAATGGCAACGCCCAACGCATACAGACTGACCAGCAGCCCGGCGGACGGCAAGCTGACGCCGAGATCGGCGCCGATGGTGGGCAACAGGCCAACGATGACGAACTCGGTCGTCCCGATGGCGAATGCGCTGAGAGTCAGCGCGAGCAAGGCAATGGGCATGACAGCACTCCGTTAGAGGTTTGAATGGAGCGCAGTGTCGGGGTTTGGGTTGTGCGGAAAAATACGGGGTTGGGCATTTGATATTTGCTACTGGCGCAAATATCCACGGAGTGCTGTGAATTCTGTGGTGAGGGGATTTATCCCCGATGGGTTGCGAAGCAACCCCAAACGGTTCCAAACGGTGTGAAAGCAGATGTCTACGACTGCTGCGCAGCCGATCGGGGATGAATCCCCTCACCACAGGGGGAAGGTCATTGACCCAAAAACCGAACTTGTCCGCCATTCACCGATCAGTTCCTTACAGGTTCAGCCAACGGAGAACGGAGTTTTGATCAAGTTCAGGATCGCCATTGTGCTGGGAGCGCTGCTGTTTCTCGGCACCAGCGAACTCGAAGCCGCCACGCTGCCGGGCGTTCCGGCCGCTGCTGAAGAAGCGGCCAAACCCGAGCCCATCGTGCAGGGCGGTCTGCTCGGCGCAATCAGTTCGAGCATCGATGACGTGCAGGACAAACTCGATCTCAATGAACATCTGGTCGACGCCTGGCGTCTGCGTGCCGACCGTGCGGCGGATGAGGTCGACAAACTGGTCAACCAGCCGTCGAACCGATCCGGCTGGAGCGTCGCCGGGGATTTCCTGACTCTGTCCGGCGTGTGGCTTGGCGCCTTCGCGTTGCTTACGGTGCTCGGCAGCCTGCTGGCCAAACGGCTGAGTCAGGGTCGTTGGCTGCGCACCCGCCAGCGCAGTCAGGACCTGGTGGGTTACTTGCTGCCGTACACCGCCCCGGCGCTGATCTGCCTGCCGCTGACGCTGTACGTCAGCCACTTTCTGCAAGCCTCGGTGGGTCGGGCGCTGGCGTTGTGTCTGGCGTATGCCACCAGCAGCGGGATTTTCTCCACCTCGATGCTGTTGTGCGTGGTGGTGATGTTCAACGTCGGCCACAAACGACCGGCCGCGCGGATCATCCGCGACTACTGCCCGAAACCGCTGTTCCTGATCGGCTTTCTCGCCGCCCTCAGTGATGCGTTGACCAGCCCACAGATCGCCCGTCAGTTGGGCGGCAATATCACCAGCAGCGTCGCGGTGTTTACCGGGCTGATCGCCTCGATCATCTTCGGTCTGCTGGTGATTCGCCTGCGTCGGCCAGTGGCGCATCTGATTCGTAACCGACCGCTGGCGCAACGTCTGAAACAGCCGTCGCTGCAGGAGTCGCTGCGGATTTTTTCCGGTCTCTGGTACTGGCCGATCGTGCTGATGGTGCTGGTTTCGGCGGTCAATCTGATCGGCATCGGTGAGGACAATCAGAAGGCCCTGCGCTGTGCGCTGTTCACCACGGTGCTGCTGATCGGCACGGTGTTCCTCAGCACCATCCTCCAGCACCTGTTCAAGTCGCGAAAGGCCGAAGCGATCCAGCGCAGCAGCGCCTACAAGGAACGCTTTCTCAGTCTGTTACACGCGTTGCTGCGGATTGTCATTGCGATTGCCTTCATCGATATTCTCGGGCGGATCTGGGGCGTTTCATTGCTCGATTTCGCCCAGAGCAGCACGATCGGCCGGGCGATCAGCAACGCGTTGAGCAGCATCGGCCTGATCTTCCTCGTCACGTGGCTGTTGTGGGTGGTGCTCGACACGGCGATTCAGGAAGCACTGAAACCACCGGTCAGCAAACGCTCGTCGCGCCAGCCCAGCACCCGGGTGAAAACCATCCTGCCGCTGCTGCGCAATGCGATCAAAATCATCCTCGTGGTGATCTGCGCGATCACCACCATGGCCAACCTCGGCATCAACGTTGCGCCACTGTTGGCCGGTGCCGGGGTGGTCGGTCTGGCGATCGGTTTCGGTTCGCAGCAACTGGTGCAGGACGTGATCACCGGTTTGTTCATCATCATTGAGGACACCCTGTCGATCGGCGATTGGGTGGTGCTTGATTCCGGGCATGCCGGTACGGTCGAAGGCCTGACCATTCGCACCCTGCGCCTGCGTGACGGCAAGGGCTTCGTGCACTCGGTGCCGTTCGGCCAGATCAAGGCAGTGACCAACCAATCACGCCAGTTCGCCTATGCATTTTTCTCGGTGCAGTTCACCTACGACACCGACGTCGACAAGGCCATCGAGCTGATCCGCGAGACTGGTGATTCGATCCGTGGAGACCCGTTCCTCAAGTACAACCTGCAGGGGCCGCTGGATGTGTTCGGGGTGGACCGGATGGACTTGAACGGCGTGGTGCTGACCGCACAATTCCGTACCGTGTCGGGCGGGCAGTATGCAGTGAGCCGGGCGTTCAACCAGCGTTTGAAAAAGCTTGTGGATAACAGCCCTGAGGTGCATTTCGCGCAGACTTATCCACAGCAGGTTTTGTTGCCCAAGCGGCAGGGTGAGGGGGCGTTGGTGGCGAGCGAGGTGCCGCAGAAGTCGAGTACTTGACCGCCGGATTTTGTGCTGGGATTGCCGGCCTCTTCGCGGGCAAGCCCGCTCCCACATTGGATTTGTGAACGCCGCAGATTTTCTATGGAGAAGGTTCCTACACTGTATTTGTGAACGACGCAGATTTTCTGGGGAGAGGGCTCCCACATTGGATTTGTGAACGCCGCAGATCCCCGGTGGGAGCGGGCTTGCTCGCGAAAGGGCCGGAACTGTCGACATCAGTGCCGGATCAGCTTGCTGCGCACCTGTTCCATAGTGATCTGATCCAGCTCAGCCCAGAAAACCTGCTTGCCGGCAATCTCGGCAGCAACCGGCACCCCATCGCGATATAGCAGCCGATTACTCGCCAACGCCGGCACTTTTGCCCCCGGCAACAATGTCCCCGCCAGGTTCAATGGATCCACCCCGCACACCGCAATCAGACTGCCGTCATGTGCCCGGCGGCGCACTTCGCGCAGCAACGGAATCGCCTCGGGCAAGGCAAACTGTTCCCCCGCCAGACCACTGACAAAGCGCCCGCCGCGAATCTCCCCACGGGCCTCCAGCCGATGAAACGTGCGCAGCAATTCGCGCCAGCTCGGCAGCCAGTCCGCTTCGCGCTCCAGCAGACGCCAGAACACCACGCCGTAGCGGCGCAGCAAGGTCATGGCGACATGTTCGAGGGTTTCCGGCGAAGCGCTCTGGCTGTTCTCCATGAGCGGCCCTCGGCGCAACAACGCCCAGCGCCCGGCATCGTCCATGCCACCGACAAACGCCCCGCGCCCGCGTCGACTGCTGCGTTGCTGGCGCTTGCTCGCCGGGGTGATCAGGGCGCGCAAACCGGCGAAGCTGTCGGCGTTCACCAGGCCGGCACCGACCAGTTCCTGCAAGGCGATTTCCAGCTCGGTGCGCAGCAGATGCGCCTCGTGAATCAACTCATCGAAAAACAGCGCGCCGTGCTGACTCAGCGCCTCGTAGACCTTTTGCGTTTTCGCTGACAGTTCGCTGACCGGCGTTTGCTCGGCCAGCGCACTCCACAGTCCGACCTGACTGCGCGGCAGCAGCACAATCGGCGTACTGCGCAACGCCGTGCCGCTGACTTTCTGCCGGGCGCTGAGGCGCGTCCACACCAGTTTGCCGTTGCGGCACAGGTCATCCAGCCAGCTCGGCGAATAGTCTTTCAGGCGTGCCGGGAGAATGTCGCTGTCCCACGCGGAGGCCGCTGCCGGGTAACCTTCGAACTGGCCGACAATCGCCGGCAACACCGCGCTGCCCTGAGCGCGCGTAGCGGAGGACAGATGCTGCCAGTCGAACAGAAAACGCATGAAATCCTGCAGAGCCACCGGCTCGATTTCCCGGCGCAAACGCTTGACCGTGTAGCGATGAATGCGCGCCAGCAGATGCCGTTCGCACCATTCTTCAACCGTCGCGCCCGGGGTGAATTTACCGCGCAGCACGTAGCCTTCGCGCTCCAGTTGCGCGAGGGCCTGATTGACCTGCGGTATCGGCAACGCGAGTGGTTCGGCAATGGCGGCTAACGGCAGCGGGCCAAATGCGCCCAGTCGCGCGCGGAGCACTTCGACCAGCGCTTCCTCTAACGTCCAAGGTTCGTTGAAACCGGGCAAGGCCTCTTGCTGCGGTTGCAGCGTGGCCTGTGGATAAAGCGCCAACAGGCAGGTCAGGCGTTCTCGCGCCAGCCACAACGAGCCAGGCTGTGGATGTGTAGTGACTGTGAGGCCGTCTTCGCGAGCAGGCTCGCTCCCACAGTTGACAGTGTTCCGACTGGCGGAACGCGGTTGAATGTGGGAGCGAGCCTGCTCGCGAAGCTTTTCTTTTGCCGTTACTGGCGGAACGGCCAAGCGGCAGGCGCGACCGCTCGCAGTCAGCGCGTCAAGCCATTCGCGCCAGTGTTCGCCAGCCTGAACTTCAAGGTCGCTGATGCAGGCCAGGCTCATCAGCGCCTCGTGCATTTCATCGGCGTTGGTTGGCGTCGGCCATGCCTCTTCACGCACCGCGTTAATGGCGTCTGCGTCCAGCGCACCGAGATCATCAGTGGATTGCGGATCGCTCCAGCGCCGGTTGATCACCGCTTGGGTGCGGCGTTCTTCCAACGGCGCATCGTCGAGAAAGCTGTACGGCCGCGCGCTGAGAATTTCTGCCGCCAGCGGTGACGGCGCAGGCAGATCGCGGCTGAGCAACCGCACCTCGCCACTCTCCATGCGCCGCAGCAGATTGAGCCAGCCGTCGCTGTCCATGGCCTCGTGCAGGCAATCGTCGAGGGTTTGCTCCACCAGCGGATGTTCAGGGACTTCGCGTTCGCCGGCGAGGTTTTCCAGGCATGCGATCTGGTCGGGGAACACGCTGGCAATCAGGTCCTCGCTTTTCATCCGCTGCAATTGCGGCGCAACTTTGCGCCCGCCGGTAAAACGCGGCAGCGCCAACGCCACCCCGGCATTCCAGCGCCAGCGCACACCGAACAATGGCGCGTCGAGAATCGCCTGAATCAGGATGTGCTCGGCGCTGTTGCTGTGCAGGTAACGCCAGACGTCGTCCAGCTCGAAACTGTGGCTGGTGGACAGCGACAGGACGATCGCGTCTTCGCTGGCGGCAGCCTGTAATTCGAAGTTGAAGGTGCGACAGAAACGCTTGCGCAGCGCCAGGCCCCAGGCGCGGTTGATGCGGCTGCCGAACGGTGAATGGATGATCAGCTGCGTGCCGCCGGACTCATCGAAAAACCGCTCCATCAGTAACGTGTCCTGCGATGGCAGGGCGCCGAGGGTCAGGCGAGCGCGGGCGAGATAGTCCACCAGCTGTTCGGCGCTGGCGCGGTTCAGGCCGAGGGTTGCGGTCAGCCAGTCGAGCGCCGGTTGCAGATCGCCGGGGCTGGCGCCGAGCAACAGGTCGAGGGTCGCTTGCAGGCGCGCCACCGCCGCAGACAATTCATCGCTGCGCCCCGGGGCTTCGCCGAGCCAGAACGGAATGGTCGGCGGCTGGCCTTGGGCATCTTCGACCCGCACCTTGCCGGTTTCCACCCGCAGGATTCGGTAGGAGGTGTTGCCGAGCTGGAACACATCACCCGCTATGCTCTCCACGGCAAAGTCTTCGTTGACGCTGCCGATGTTCAGGCCTTGTGGCTCAAGCATCACGCTGTAATCGGCGTTGTCGGGGATGGTGCCGCCGCTGGTCACAGCGGTCAGTTGCGCGCCACGGCGGCCACGCAGGGTGCAGCTGACCGCATCGCGGTGCAGGTAGGCACTGCGGATGCCCTGACGACCGTTGTAGCCTTCGGCGAGCATCGTCAGCAGCGCCTGATAGTGTTTTTCGTCGAGATCGCGGTAGGGCGAGGCTTGGCGGAATAGCGCCAGCAGCGCGTTTTCCGCCCATTCCCGGCAACTGACTTCGGCGATGATCTGCTGCGCCAGCACATCCAGTGGCGCCTCGGGGATGTGCAGGGTGTCGAGTTCGCCACGGCGCACGCAGTCGAGCAGGGCGGCGCATTCGATCAGGTCGTCGCGGGTGGTGGCGAACAAGCGGCCCTTGGGCGTGCCGCCGACCTGGTGCCCGGAGCGCCCGACCCTTTGCAGAAACCCGGCAATCGAACGCGGCGAGGATATTTGGCAGACCAGATCGACTTCGCCGATATCGATGCCCAATTCCAGTGAGGCGGTGGCGATCAGCACTTGCAGCTCGCCGCGCTTGAGCCGCTGTTCGGCGTCGAGGCGGAATTCCTTGGCCAGGCTACCGTGATGCGCGGCCACCGCCTGTTTGCCCAGACGTTCGCTGAGGTGCCGACTCAGGCGTTCGGCCAAGCGCCGGGTGTTGACGAAAATCAGCGTGGTGCGGTGTTCGCGGGCCAGTTCGGCGAGCCGGGCATAAACCAGTTCCCAGACGTCGTTGGCCATCACTGCCGACAACGGCACCGGCGGCACTTCGATGCCCAGATCCCGTGGCCGGGCGTGGCCGATGTCGATGATTTCGCAGGGGCGATCGGTGCCGACCAGAAATCGTGCCACGGCATCAATCGGCTTTTGCGTGGCGGACAAGCCGATGCGGGTCAAGGGTTCGGCACACAACGCCTGCAGGCGTTCTAGGCTCAGGGCCAAGTGACTGCCGCGTTTGCCGGCCGCGATGGCGTGGATCTCGTCGATGATCACCGTGCGTGTGTTGCCGAGCATTTTGCGCCCGGACTCGGAGCCTAGCAGCACGTACAGCGATTCCGGGGTGGTCACCAGAATGTGCGGCGCACTTTTGCGCATGGCGGCGCGGTCTTTCTGTGGAGTGTCGCCGGTGCGTACGGCGGTGGTGATTTGCAGTTCGGGCAGGCCCATCTGGCGCAACTGCTCGGTGATTCCGGCTAGCGGATTCTGCAGGTTGATGCGGATGTCGTTGGATAAGGCCTTGAGCGGTGAGACGTAGACCACCAGCGTTTCGTCGGGCAGGCCGTCGGGGTTTTCCAGGCCACGGTGGACGAGGTCGTCGAGCACCGCGAGAAACGCGGTGAGGGTTTTGCCGGAGCCGGTGGGCGCGGCAATCAGCGTCGAACGGCGCTGGCGGATCAACGGCCATGCGCGGGCCTGGGCGGCGGTGACCGTCGGGAAAGTGCTGCTGAACCAGGCGCTGACGGCGGGATGGAAGCCCGCCAGGGCCGCGTCCTTGGGGATGGGCAGATTCATGCTCAAGTTATGCGGGTGAGGGCGGCAAGATGCAAGTACCGCTGGGGATCTCCAGTGGCTGACAGGCTTCATCGCGAGCAGGCTCACTCCTACAGGGGAATGCGGTCAACTGTAGGAGTGAGCCTGCTCGCGATGGGGCCAGTTGATTCGGCACAATTCCCGGCGATCTACACTTTACGGGTGACGGTTGCGCACTAAACCCGCAAAATGCAACGATTCCGGCATTATCGACGACGGGTGTCACCAGCACCGTCGCTAAAGCCATCGTTCCAATCAGACTGGGCCTGCTGACTCTATGCGAATGCGCCTTATGTTACTGGGCGGCGGAAATGCCCTTGGGCAGGCGCTGATTCGCCTCGGTGCGGAAGAAGACATCGGTTTCCTCGCCCCCCGCCCGCCAGAAGACGGCTGGGATGCCGCGAGCCTGACGCAACTGCTCGACGATACCCGTCCGGATGCGTTGATCAACCTCGCCTACTATTTCGACTGGTTCCAGGCCGAGACCGTCAGCGAAAGCCGTCTGGCCGGGCAGGAACGCGCCATCGAGCGGCTGGCCGAGCTGTGCCAGCACCACAACATCATCCTCGTGCAGCCTTCCAGCTATCGGGTGTTCGACGGTTCGCGGGCGACCGCCTACAGCGAAAAAGACGAGCCGGTGCCGTTGGGCCTGCGCGGTCAGGCGCTGTGGCGCATCGAGCAAAGTGTTCGCGCCACTTGCCCGCAACACGTGTTGCTGCGCTTCGGCTGGCTGCTCGATGACAGCCCTGAAGGCACCCTCGGGCGCTTCCTCGCCCGCGCCGAACAACCGGACGAATTGCTCATGGCCGATGACCGCCGGGGCAATCCGACTCCGGTCGATGACGCCGCACGGGTGATCATTTCGGTGCTCAAGCAACTCGATTGCGCAGCGCCGCTGTGGGGCACTTACCATTACGCCGGCCACGAAGCGACCACGCCGCTGGCGCTCGGTCAGGCGATTCTGACCGAGGCGCGCGGCCTGCATCAGTTGGCAATCGAAGCGCCGACCGCTCAGGCCCATGCCGCGCGGCCGGACGCCGCCGAGGAACCGCAACACGCGGTACTCGCCTGCAAGAAAATTCTGCACACTTTCGGGATCAAGCCCCGCGCCTGGCGCGCCGCACTCCCGGCTTTACTGGATAGGTTTTATCGTCATGGCTGAAGGCCCTGTTTTAATCACCGGCGGCGCCGGTTTCATCGGCTCGCACCTGACGGATGCGTTGCTCGCCACCGGCCACTCGGTGCGGATTCTCGATGATCTGTCGACCGGCAAACGCAGCAACCTGCCGCTGGACAACCCGAAGGTCGAACTGATCGTCGGTGACGTCGCCGATGCCGCGCTGGTCGCGCAGGCCATGCAAGGCTGCAGCGCCGTTGCGCATTTGGCGGCAGTCGCTTCGGTGCAGGCGTCGGTGGACGATCCGGTGAAGACGCACCAGAGCAATTTCATCGGCACCCTGAATGTCTGCGAAGCCATGCGCCAGGCCGGGGTCAAGCGCGTGCTCTACGCCTCGAGCGCAGCGGTGTACGGCAACAACGGTGAAGGCGAGTCGATCGACGAAGACACGCCAAAAGCCCCGCTGACGCCATATGCCTCGGACAAACTGGCCGGCGAGCACTACTTCGATTTCTACCGTCGTCAGCATGGTCTGGAGCCGGTGATCTTCCGCTTCTTCAACATCTTCGGCCCGCGCCAGGATCCCTCTTCGCCGTACTCCGGGGTCATCAGCATCTTCAGCGAGCGGGCACAGAAAGGCCTGCCGATCACGGTGTTCGGCGATGGCGAGCAGACCCGTGATTTCCTCTATGTCGAGGATCTGGTCGATGTGCTGGTGCAGGCGATCGACAAGCCTGAAGTGGAAGTGGGCGCGATGAACGTCGGCTGGAATCAGGCAATGAACCTCAAGCAGATGCTGCAAGCGCTGCAGGAAGTGGTCGGCGAGCTGCCGCCGATCAGCTACGGCCCGGCACGCTCCGGCGACATCCGCCATTCGCGGGCGAACAACGCGCGTTTGCTGCAACGCTTCAAGCTGCCGGAGCCGACGCCGATGCGCGTGGGGCTGGCGCGGTTGCTCGGCAGGTAGGTTTATCGCAGACATGAAAAAGGCGCCTTTTTACAGGCGCCTTTTTCACGGCCGGAATTTGTCGCTAATCCTGTGGCGAGGGGATTTATCCCCGATCGATCACGAAGTGATCGTCGTCAGTTCTAAGCCTGCTCACCCAAAGCCTCATTCACCACCACGTGAACGTTCCTGGTTGAATCTGCCTTAGAACTTGTAGCCCAGACCCACCATGTACACAAACGGATCGACATCGACATTCACCTTGGCACGGGTGCCCGGCGCCACGGCGTTGTTCTCGACGGTGGCTCGAGTATCGATGTCGATGTAGCGCACCTGGGCGTTGAGCATGATGTTGTCGGTCAGCATGTAGTCGGCGCCGACCTGCCAGGCCAGGCCCCAGGAGTTTTTCGCCTTGAAGTTGCTGAAGCCGTTGGACTGGGCTTCGCTGCCGACGTGCTCGTCGTAGATCCAGGTGTAGTTGATGCCGCCACCGATGTACGGCTGGAATGGCGATTTCGCATCCAGCGGGTAGTACACGACGCTGAGGGTGGGCGGCAGGTGTTTCAGGGTGCCGAGTTTGCCGTTGGCAGCTGGCAGCGCGGTGCCTTTGATTTTAACGTCATGCTCGAACGGCGAGGCCGCCAGCAACTCGATCCCGATGTTGTTGGTCAGCATGTAAGCGAAGTTCAGACCCAGTTGGGTGTCGCTGCTCATGGTCGCCTTGCCGCCCAGGTTGGTGCCGCTCAACGGACCCTGATCGACCTTGACATTGGAGCTGTCGGCCTTCGGGTTGACGGTGATCGCACCGGCGCGAACGATGATGTCACCGGCTTCGTGGGCGTGGGCGAGCGGGGCTGCGAGCGCGAGGGCAAACAGCGAGGCGCTGAGCAAGGACTTGTTCATGGGGGCTCCAAAAGGACGTTAAAAGCTTCTGATGTCCTATGGTATGAAGCCAACTGATACGGTCTTTTGACTCAGCTCAATGAAACAGTGATGCCGCGGTTTTTTGTGGAACCTTGGCCGGTCCCTTCGCGAGCAAGCCCGCTCCCACTTTGGAACGCGGGCACCTGTGGGAGCGGGCTTGCTCGCGAAGAGGACGGATCAAACAATACAAAAACTACCGGGATTCACTCCGGCAGTTCATACACATAAATCTTGTCCGCCGCCATCTGATACCCGGCATCGGCCAGTTCGCTGGTGGACGCCTTGACCTGCAACGGTCCCTCGACCCAGTACGGCTGATACAGCTCGTCGAGCTTCACGCCCAGCTCGCTTTTCACATGCACGATCTGGTTAGACGGCGGTGGCGGCACGTGGATGCAGGCGCCGAAGTACGGCACCAGCAGGAAGTCGGTGGTGCGGCCCTCTTCGTTGACTTCCAGCGGCACGATGTAACCCGGCAGGCGGATGTTCTGCCCGTCGAGACTCTGCACCACCGGCGCGTTGGGCATGTCCTGCTTGGCGGCTGGCGCCGACTCGGCGGACAGCGCATCACTCATTTTCGACATGTCGTGCAACGGCGTCATGTTCGGCACTTCCGGCGCGGCGTCCGGCGGGATCATCTCCGACCAGGTCAGGTCTTTCGGCGCCGCTGCCCACACAGGCAGGGCAACCAGCAACAGCAGCGCAAGCACGGCGCGGGGCATGGTGAACATCCTCATAAACGGATCGACAGGCCATCGGCCAGGGATTGGCGATACGCGCGCCAGGCCGGCACGCTGCCCATCAGCAGCGCGGCCGCCAGAATGCCACCGAGCAGCGTCCATTCATACTCGCTCGGCCACGCCAGTGGCAGATACAAACCGTAATTGGCCTGCACATAACCCTGCGCGGCGGCGATGCCGATGTACAGCAAGGCCAGTCCGGCGATTACGCCGGTCAGCGCCAGGGCGAAGGCCTCCAGCACCAGCAGACTCGCGATGTGCCACGGCCGGGCACCGACCGAACGCAGAATCGCCATCTCGCGGCGACGCTCGTTGAGGCTGGTGAGAATCGCCGTGAGCATGCCGATCAACCCGGTCAGCACCACGAACAGCGAGACCACGAACAAGGCTTTTTCCGCAGTACTCATCAGGCTCCACAACTCCTGCAAGGCCACGCCCGGCAGGATCGCCAACATCGGCTCACCGCGGTATTCGTTGATCTCGCGTTGCAGGGCGAAGGTGGAAATCTTGCTGTTGAGGCCAAGCATGAACGCAGTGATCGCCTGTGGCGTCAGGTCCATGTTGCGTGCCTGATCTGCGGTGATCCGGCCGTTGCCCCGGGCCGGCACGCCGTTGTGCCAGTCGATGTGAATCGCCTCCATGCCGCCGAGGCTGATGTGCAACGTGCGATCTACCGGCGTGCCGGTGCGCTTGAGAATGCCGACCACGGTGAACGGTTTGTCGTCGTGTTTGACCAGACTGATCGCCGCCACGCCGTGGGCCAGCACCAGTTGGTCGCCGAGCTTGTAATGCAGCGCCTCGGCCACTTCGGCGCCGAGCACCACTTCGAACGGATCGGTGGCGAAGGCGCGGCCGTCGGCCAGTTCCAGGTGCTGCTGGCGGCCGTACTGGTAATGCTCGAAATACGCTTCAGTGGTGCCCATCACCCGGTAGCCGCGATGTGAATCGCCGAGGGACATCGGGATTGCCCATTTCACTTTCGGGTTGCTGGCGAAGTGTTCGAAGCTGTCCCAGCGGATGTTGTTGGTGGCGTTGCCGATGCGGAACACCGAATACAGCAGCAGGTTCACCGAACCTGAACGGGCGCCGACGATCAGGTCGGTGCCGCTGATGGTGCTGGCGAAACTGGCCTTGGCCTCGGTGCGCACGCGCTCGACGGCAAGTAACAGGCACACCGACAGAGCAATGGCGAACGCGGTGAGCAGGGCGGTAAAGCGGCGGTTGGCCAGACTGGCCATGGCCAGACGAAACAGATACATCTCAGACCTCGGCAGACGTGGCGGCGCGATTGAGCTCGGCCAGGGACAGGTGACGGTCGAACAGCGGCGCCAGGCTCTGGTCGTGGCTGACGAACAACAGGCTCGATCCGGCTTCGCGGCATTCGGCGAACAGCAGGCGAATGAAGTTTTCCCGGGCGTCGTAATCCAGCGCCGAGGTCGGTTCGTCGGCGATCACCAGTTCCGGTTGGCCGATCAAGGCACGAGCGGCGGCGACCCTTTGCTGTTGACCGATCGACAGCGAATCGGCGCGACGACCGAGGATGCTTTCATCTTTCAGGCCCAAGTGGGCGAGCAGGGTGGCGGCGGCCTGATCGACGCTGCCGTGACGCTGTTTCGCCCGCTCGGCACGCAATCTGGAGAAGTGGCACGGCAACTCGACGTTCTCGCGTACCGAAAGAAACGGCAGCAGGTTGAACTGCTGGAAGATGTAGCCGGTGTGATCGACGCGAAAGCGGTCGCGGGCGCCGGCACCGAGTTCGGTCAGCTCCTGGCCGAGCAGTCGAATGCTGCCGCGCCCGGGTTTCTGCACGCCACCGAGCAGGCCGAGCAGGGTGGTCTTGCCACTGCCGCTGGGGCCTTTGAGGAACAGTGTTTCGCCCGGTTCCAGGCGAAACGTCGGGATGTCCAGCAGCGGCGGGTGACCGGGCCAGTTGAAGCCCAGGTCGGACAGTTCGATGAGTGCTTGGGTCATGGCACCAATTTCATGGAGTGAACACATAACCCTGTGGGAGCGGGCTTGCTCGCGAACGCGGTGGATCAGCCAAATCTATGTTGACTGACACACCGCATTCGCGAGCAAGCCCGCTCTCACAGGGGATTTTCGGTGTGATCAGAAATTCAGGGACGCCGCCTTGGCGGTCACTTCCGTACCCTGCTGGCCGCTCGGGCCGATCAGTTGTACCTGAATTTTCTGAGTGGCCGGGAAGGTATTGAAGACGTTCGCCAGATCCAGCGTCTTCAAGGCACCTGGTGCAGCGCAACTGAATTGGTAGTGTGCGTGGATTTCGCTGTGATCGTGGTGATGCGCTTCACCACCCTTGGCATCTTCGTCGTGGTCATCATCGTCATGCTCGTCGGCAGCCGGTTTGTCGCCGAACAGCGGGCTTTCCAGTTCCTGGCTGGTGACCTTGCAACCGGCGGCGGCTGGCAGGCTGAACAGCGCCAGCGGGTTTTCCAGTTTGGTGCGCGCGGCCACGACTTTGGCTTTGTCGGCGTCGGTGGCGGCGGCGTGTTCGAAGCCCACCAGGTTCATCGCCGGGCTTTCCAGTTCCAGTTCCAGGGTCTGGCCGTCGAGTGCGGCGTTCAGTCGGCCGACACCATGTTCGTGGGCGCCGAGGCTGCCGTGCTCATGGTCATGATCGTGCTCATCGGCGGCATGGGCGATGGCCAGCGGCAACAGGGCAAACGGCAAAGCGAGCAGCAGACGACGCATGGCGGTCTCCGGAAAGTAAAGTGAAGAGTTTGTTATGTAATCTTATAACGAAAGTTCGCAGAGTTTGCCCGTGCGCTTGGCGTTGCACAAGTCCCGTGGGAGCATGCAGGTCAGAAATGTGCAGGAGCGAAGCAGATGTTGCGGATACGCGGAACCGTTGGCGCGACGCCGGTGGATTTGACGGTGGAGCTGGATGACAGCGATTGGGCGAAGCTCGGCGCAGCCCTTGGCGCGCAGCCGCAGGGCGATCAGCCTGAAGCGGCATTGAGCACGCCGGCAGTGAAGCCACTGAACCAGGACGATGCGTTGTGGCAGGTCGCGCAGGATCTGTTGCGCAAGGCCGGGCAACTCAGCGGGCCAGATCTGCTGGAGCAGCTTGAGGGATTGACCGGCAGCGCGGCCGCAGGCAAACGCCTGCTGGTGCGCTTGCGCCACAGTTCACAGGTGAAAGTGGCGAGCGGCGGCGATACGCCGCTCTACAGCTGGGTCGAGTGAGCGCTTAGTACAGCGCAGCGAAGACCTTGCGCCGGTAAGCGGTCACCAGCGGATGATCGTTGCCCAGCAGTTCGAACACCTGCAGCAACGTCTTGTGCGGCAACCCTTCGCCGTAGCTACGGTTACGGATGAACAGCTTGAGCAACGCCTCCAGCGCCGCCTCGTATTGCTGACGCGCCAGTTGCTGGATCGCCAGTTGATACACCGCTTCGTCGTCCTGCGGATCTTTGGCCAGACGCGCCTTGAGGTCGGCAGCATCCGGCAGATCACGGGCAAGTCCCAGGAACTTGATCTGCGCCTTGGCCCCGGCCAGTGCAGCCTTGTGTTCATCGCTCTTGACTGCGTCGAGCACGGTTTGCGCTTCGCCCAGTTCGCCGCGCTCGGTCAGACAGCGGGCATAGAGGATCAGCGCCTTGGCGTTGCTGTTGTCTTCGGTAAGCATCACCACCAGCGCCGCTTCGGCATCGGCGAAGCGCCCTTCATCGAACAGCGCCTGAGCCTGTTCGAACGGATCGGCGGCGGCCGGCGGCGGCATCTGCACATGCGGTTCGAGCAGGGCGCGCACCGCGGATTCCGGTTGCGCACCGGCAAAACCGTCGACCGGCTGACCGTCCTTGAACAGCACCACGGTCGGCAGGCTGCGGATACCGAAGCGGGCGACGATGTCCTGCTCGATGTCGCAGTTGACCTTGGCCAGCAGCAGTTCGCCCTGATAGCTCTCGGCAATGCCTTGCAGCATCGGCATCAACGCCTTGCACGGCGCACACCACTCGGCCCAGAAATCCACCAGCACCGGCTTGTTGAAGGAAGCTTCGATCACCGACTGGTCGAAATCGGCAGTCGTGGCGTCGAAGATGTACGGCGTTTGCTGACTCATGGGGGATCTCGTAAAAGCGTGGATGGGGCAACTATACGGCTTGGCGGGGTGTGGCCGGAAGCGGGACAGGTTTTAGAGTTGTGTCGCCCGGCAGGACGCTTTCGCGAGCAAGCCCGCTCCCACATTTGGAATGCGTTACCCCTGTGGGAGCGGGCTTGCTCGCGAAGCTTTTAACTAGCGACGCGCGTGGTACAGGCTCACATGCCGAAATTCTTCTGGCTCCGCCAGATCCGGTAGTGTCATCGCCTCAAGCATTTCAATACGCTCATACAGCGGATGGCGAAAATCCCGAACCCGCGAATCCGCGACCAACGCCTCGCGGCCACGGCTGAGAAACGCGTCGAGCAGCGGCAGGTTCTCGCGGTCGTAGAGCACATCCGCCACCAGAATCAGATCAAAGCGATCAGCCTCGGCAAAGAAGTCCGTCGAATAACTCATCTGCACATCATTGAGTTCAGCGTTGGCCCGGCACGCGGCAATTGCCAGCGGATCCAGATCACAGGCAACCACCTCCAACGCCCCGGCCTTCACCGCAGCAATCGCGGCGATCCCGGAACCGGCGCCGAAATCCAGCACCCGCTTGCCGCGCACCCATTCCGGGAACTCGGCCAGATAGCGCGCCACCGCCAGACCGCTGGCCCAGCAGAAGCTCCAATAGGGCGGTTCGTGGAGAATGCGCCGGGTTTCATCCGGGCTGAACTCGCGGTGCATGTTGTCACCGTCGATCAGCCACAGCTGCAGATCGGTATCCGGTAATGCGCAGGCCTTGAGCCGCGCATCACCGAGCAATTCACCCAGCGCCTGTTGCAGGTCGAGCGGTACGGTCATGGTGCTTTGACAAATTGCAGCTGGCCAAGCGCCTGAGTGGTCGGCTGGGTGATGGTTTGCGACGGCAGGTGCAGGATCAACTGACCCGACTGCGTGGCTCGCCCGCGCAGCTCAACCCGTGCGCCGGCCGGGAAGGCTTCCGGATTGAAACGCAGGCGAAACGGCAGGATCTGGTTGTTGCCGATCAGGCTGGAACTGGCGAGCAGTTGTTGCGGGCGCGACTTTTCATCGATCACCAGCAGCGCCAGTTCGACTTCGGCCCCGGCCGGCACGCCTTGCAGGGTGCCGCTCAGTTCCCGTTGATAGGCCGGCAGCGGACCAAGATCAGCGGCCTCGCGGGCTTTTTTCTGCGCCTGTTGTGGTGCAGGTCCCGGTGTTGGCGGTTGCGGCTTGGGCTTGTCGCTGCCGCAAGCCACCAGCAGGGCGAAAAGACTGAGCAAAACGAGCGGTCGTAGCGACATTGGCAGCTCCAGAAAATGAAATCCGTGGATCAAACGATCATGGCAGTCTGTATACCGCAAACCCTATGGCTTGTCTTGCCACCGGGATGCGCTACCATGGCCCTCCCTTTTTTTGTTGCCAGCCACCATGCACTGTCCCTTCTGCGGTGCCAACGACACCAAGGTCATCGACTCGCGTCTGGTCGCCGAGGGCGAACAGGTGCGCCGCCGGCGTGAATGCCTGGCCTGCGGCGAACGTTTCACGACATTCGAGACGGCCGAACTGGTGTTGCCGCGCCTGATCAAAACCGACGGCAGCCGCCAACCGTTCGACGAAGAAAAACTCCGCGCCGGCATGCAACGCGCGCTGGAGAAACGTCCGGTGAGCGTTGAGCGCCTCGAATCCTCTCTGGTTCACATCAAGCACAAGCTGCGCGCCACCGGCGAGCGCGAGGTCAAATCCCTCGTGGTCGGCGAACTGGTGATGGCCGAGCTGCAAAAGCTCGATGAAGTGGCCTACATCCGTTTCGCTTCGGTATACCGGCGCTTTCAGGACCTCAACGAGTTCCGCGAAGAGATCGACCGCCTCGCCCGCGAACCGGTGAAAGAATGACCAGCGCCGCCGAGCAGGCGATCCTCGACGCCCACTTCATGGCACGCGCGCTGGAGCTGGCGCGCAAGGGCCACTACACCACCCATCCCAATCCACGGGTTGGCTGCGTGATCGTGCGTGACGGGCAGATTGTCGGCGAAGGCTTTCACGAGCGCGCCGGCGAACCCCACGCCGAGGTCCACGCCCTGCGCGCTGCCGGTGAACTGGCCCGGGGCGCCACGGCTTACGTGACCCTTGAGCCGTGCAGCCACCATGGCCGCACACCGCCGTGCGCCGATGCGTTGGTGACTGCCGGGGTTGCTCGGGTGGTCGCCGCGATGCGCGATCCGAACCCACAGGTCGCCGGGCGTGGCTTGCAGCGTCTGAGCGATGCCGGGATCGCCACCGAAAGCGGCGTGCTGGAAGTCGAGGCGCGCCAGCTCAATCAAGGTTTCCTGAAGCGCATGGAACATGGCTTGCCGTTCGTGCGGGTCAAGTTGGCGATGAGTCTCGACGGGCGCACGGCGATGGAAAGTGGCGAGAGCCAGTGGATCACCGGCCCGGCCGCGCGTTCCGCCGTGCAGCGTTTGCGCGCGCAGGCGGCCGTGGTGTTGACCGGCGCCGACACCGTACTGGCCGACGGCGCACGCCTGACCGTACGCGCCGACGAACTGGGTCTGGATGCCGAGCAAACCGCACTGGCCATCAGCCGTCCGCCGCTGCGGGTGCTGATCGACGGGCGCCTGCGGGTGCCGTTGGATGCGCCGTTCTTCAAGGCCGGCCCGGCGCTGGTCGCCACCTGCATGGCGGTCGAAGAGCAATACGCCAATGGCCCGGAGTGCCTGATCGTGCCGGGTGATGACGGTCAGGTCGATCTGCATCAACTGCTCATCGAGCTGGCCAACCGTGGCGTCAACGAAGTGCTGGTCGAGGCTGGCCCACGCTTGGCCGGCGCGTTCGCGCAGCTTGGTCTGGTCGACGAGTTCGTGATCTTCATTGCCGGCAAGTTCCTCGGCTCCACGGCGCGACCGTTGCTGGACTGGCCGCTGGCCTATATGAAGGACGCTCCCGAGCTGAAAATCACTGAAATCCGCGCGGTTGGCGATGACTGGCGAGTCACTGCGACGCCAGTCGTTTCGGCGAGCGTATAATTCCCGGCCATCGCCTTAGCGCTGGCTTCGTTCTCAAGGAGAACCCCATGTTTACCGGCATCATCGAATCCATCGGCAGTATCCGTGCACTGACCCCCAAGGGCGGTGATGTGCGGGTGCATGTCGAAACCGGCAAGCTCGACCTGAGCGACGTCAAACTCGGCGACAGCATCGCGGTCAACGGCGTGTGCCTGACGGCGGTTGAACTGCCGGGCAACGGTTTTGCCGCCGACGTCAGCCGCGAAACCCTCGACTGCACCGCCATGAATGACCTGAAAAGCGGCAGCCCGGTCAATCTGGAAAAAGCCCTGACCCCGACCACCCGTCTCGGCGGGCATCTGGTCAGCGGTCACGTCGACGGTGTCGGCGAAGTGGTGTCGCGCAGCGACAACGCTCGTGCGGTGGAATTTCGCATCCGCGCGCCGAAAGAACTGGCCAAGTACATCGCCCATAAAGGCTCGATCACCGTCGACGGCACCAGCCTGACCGTGAACGCGGTCGATGGCGCCGAATTCATGCTGACGATCATTCCGCACACCTTGAGCGAAACCATCATGGCTTCCTACAAGCCGGGCCGCCGGGTGAACCTGGAAGTCGATTTGCTGGCGCGCTACCTGGAGCGTCTGCTCCTCGGCGACAAGGCTGCTGAGCCAAGCGCTGGCGGCACGATCACTGAAAGCTTTCTGGCCGCCAACGGCTATCTCAAATCCTGACTGAAGGGGGTGCCTTGTGGCGCTCAATAGCATCGAAGAACTGGTTGAAGACATCCGCCAAGGCAAGATGGTCATCCTCATGGATGACGAAGACCGCGAGAACGAAGGCGACCTGATCATGGCCGCCGAATGCTGCAAGGCCGAGCACATCAACTTCATGGCCAAGCACGCCCGTGGCCTGATCTGCATGCCGATGAGCCGCGAGCGTTGCGAGCTGTTGAAGCTGCCACTGATGGCGCCACGCAACGGTTCCGGTTTCGGCACCAAGTTCACCGTATCGATCGAAGCCGCCGAAGGCGTCACCACCGGTATCTCCGCCGCCGACCGTGCGCGCACCGTGCAAGCGGCGGCGGCAAAAGACGCCAAGGCTGAAGACATCGTCAGCCCGGGCCACATCTTCCCTCTGATGGCCCAGGCCGGCGGCACCCTGGCGCGCGCTGGTCATACTGAAGCCGCCTGCGACCTGGCGCGTATGGCCGGTTTCGAGCCAAGCGGCGTGATCTGCGAAGTGATGAACGACGACGGCACCATGTCCCGTCGCGCTGAGCTGGAAGCGTTCGCCGCCGAACACAACATCAAGATCGGCACCATCGCCGACCTGATTCACTACCGGATGATCCACGAACGTACCGTTCAGCGGATTGCCGAGCAGCCGCTGGACAGCGAACTGGGCCAATTCAACCTGGTGACCTATCGTGATTCGGTGGAAGGCGATGTGCACATGGCCCTGACGCTGGGCACCGTTTGCGCCGAAGAGCCGACCCTGGTTCGCGTGCACAACATGGACCCGCTGCGCGACCTGCTGATGGTCAAGCAACCGGGCCGCTGGAGCCTGCGCGCCGCGATGGCTGCGGTGGCCGAGGCCGGCAGCGGTGTGGTGCTGTTGCTCGGCCACCCGCTGGACGGCGACGTGCTGCTGGCGCATATCCGCGAAACCGGTGAGCAGGCAGCGGTGAAAAAACCGACCACCTACAGCATTGTCGGCGCCGGTTCGCAGATCCTGCGTGACCTCGGCGTACGCAAAATGCGCCTGATGTCTGCGCCAATGAAATTTAATGCGATATCCGGTTTCGATCTGGAAGTTGTAGAATACGTGCCCTCCGAATAATGACCCGGTTGTTTCCGGCATTGTTGACATGGATTCTTGTGGTGAGGGGATTCATCCCCGATGGGCTGCGCAGCGGCCCCAGTTTTGGGACTGCTACGCAGTCCATCGGGGATAAATCCCCTCGCCACAGCTAATATCACTGAGGGATGCGTACGAAACGCGTCCCGGCTCTTTAAGAGATCTGACGAATGACCCTGAAGACCATCGAAGGTACCTTCATCGCCCCTAAAGGCCGCTACGCTCTGGTAGTGGGCCGTTTCAACAGCTTCGTGGTTGAAAGCCTGGTCAGCGGTGCAGTTGATGCCCTGGTTCGCCACGGCGTGAGCGAAAGCGACATCACCATCATCCGCGCGCCTGGCGCCTTCGAAATCCCGCTGGTTGCGCAGAAAGTCGCCCAGAAAGGCGAGTTCGCAGCCATCATCGCCCTCGGCGCGGTCATTCGTGGCGGCACTCCACACTTCGAATACGTGGCAGGCGAGTGCACCAAGGGTCTGGCCCAGGTGTCCATGGAGTTCGGCGTACCGGTCGCGTTCGGCGTCCTGACCGTTGATTCCATCGAGCAAGCCATCGAACGTTCCGGCACCAAGGCCGGCAACAAAGGTGCTGAAGCTGCCCTGTCCGCTCTGGAAATGGTCAGCCTGCTGGCGCAGTTGGAGGCCAAGTGATTAGCGACGATAGCGATCGTTTCAACCCGCGCGATCCGAAACCTGCGGATGCCGGCAAGCCATCGAAGAGCGTCAAGCGTCGCGAAGCCCGTCAGCTCGCGACCCAGGCCCTGTATCAGTGGCATATGGCCAAGGCTTCGCTGAACGAGATCGAAGCGCAGTTCCGCGTTGATAACGATTTCACCGATGTCGACGGCGCGTATTTCCGCGAAATCCTCCACGGGGTTCCGGCGAGCCGCACCGAAATCGACACCGCGCTCAAGCCGTGCCTGGACATCGAAATCGAAGAGCTGGACCCGGTTGAACTGGCGGTTCTGCGCCTGTCTACCTGGGAACTGCTCAAGCGCGTCGACGTGCCATACCGCGTGGTGATCAACGAAGGTATCGAGCTGGCGAAAGTCTTCGGTTCGACCGACGGCCACAAGTTCGTCAACGGCGTACTCGACAAGCTGGCTCCGCGCCTGCGTGAAGCTGAAGTGAAGGCGTTCAAGCGCTGATACGCGCTTGAGACCTCATGGGCGAGTTTGAGCTGATCCGCAATTTCTTCGCCGCCGCGCCTTGTGCGCAGGGCGGCGAGGGCGTTGCCTTGGGGATCGGCGACGACTGCGCCTTGCTCGCGGTTTCCTCCGGGGAACAGCTGGCGATTTCCACCGATACGCTGGTGGCCGGCGTGCATTTCGCCGATCCCTGCGATCCGTTTCTGCTCGGTCAGCGCTCGCTGGCCGTCGCGGTCAGCGATCTGGCCGCCATGGGCGCCACGCCCGTTGCCTTTACCCTTGCCCTGACTGTGCCGATGGTGACTGCCGATTGGCTGCAAGCCTATGCCCACGGTTTGAACCGCATGGCGCAGAGCTGCAGCATCGCGCTGGTTGGCGGCGACACCACGCGCGGGCCGTTGAGCCTGACGGTCACGGTGTTCGGTCGGGTGCCGGCCGGGCAGGCCTTGACCCGCAGCGGCGCACAACCGGGCGATCTGCTCTGCGTCGGCGGCGAGCTGGGCAATGCCGCCGGTGCCTTGCCGCTGGTGCTTGGCCAGCGTGAAGCCGCAACGGATATCGCCCAGCCGTTGCTCGATCATTACTGGTCGCCCCAGCCGCAACTGGCTCTTGGTCAGGCGCTGCGTGGCAAGGCCACTGCCGCTCTCGACATCTCCGACGGCCTGCTCGCCGACTGTGGGCATATCGCCCTGGCCTCGCAGGTTCGCCTCGAAGTTGAACGTGAGCGCGTACCGTTGTCCGATGCTTTAGTGGCGTTTCTCGGTCAGCGCGGTGCCGAACGGGCGGCGTTGAGCGGCGGCGATGACTATGTGCTGGCCTTCACGCTACCGTCCGTCGAGTTGCCGGCACTGCTGGCCGATGGCTGGCCGATCCATGTGATCGGGCGTGTGGCGCAGGGCCAGGGTGTGGTGTTGCTGGATCGCGAAGGACACGACATCACCCCGCAAATCCGGGGTTATCAACATTTTCAGGAGACACCGTGACAGATCACCCGAAACAGGTTCCGGCCGAATTCGTTCCGCCGTCGGTCTGGCGCAATCCCTGGCATTTCCTCGCGTTCGGCTTCGGCTCCGGCACCTTGCCGAAAGCGCCGGGCACGTGGGGTTCGTTAGTTGCGCTACCCTTTATCCCGTTGTGGCAGATGTTGCCCGACTGGGGTTACTGGCTGATGCTCGGGATCACCATGCTGTTCGGCTTCTGGCTGTGCGGCAAGGTCGCCGACGATCTGCGGGTCCACGACCACGAAGGCATCGTCTGGGACGAAATGGTCGGGATGTGGATCACCCTGTGGCTGGTGCCGGAGGGCTGGTACTGGTTGCTCGCGGGTTTTCTGGTGTTCCGTTTCTTCGACATTCTCAAGCCGTGGCCGATTCGCTGGATCGACCGGCATGTCCACGGCGGCGTCGGCATCATGCTCGACGACGTGCTGGCTGGCGTATTCGCCTGGCTGGCAATGCAGGGACTGGTGTGGATTTTCGCCTGATCCGGATCGTCAGGGTTAAGTGAGGAAACTAGGGATGGCTCGACGCTGGTTGGCGCTTGTGATGTTTACCTTTTGGAGCACCGTCGCCGGTGCCCAAGAAGCCGTGCCGACGCCTGCGGTCATCCATCTGGCCAGCGAAGACTGGGAAGACTACACCGCCGCCGACGGCCACGGCCTGGGCTGGGACGTGCTGCGCAAGGTGTTCGAACCGGCCGGGGTGAAACTCGACATTCGCAGCGAACCATACACTCGTTCAGTTGGGCTGGCCCAGCGTGGCGAGGTCGATGCTTGTGTCGGTTCTTATCATGAAGAATTCAGCGACCTGCTCTATCCGCGCTGGAATTTCGACACCGACCACATCTACGCCCTGGGCCTGGCAAGTAATCCAGCACCGACCCCGGAAACCCTCGGTCAATATCGGCTGGCCTGGGTGCGCGGTTACGACTATCAGAATTATCTACCCGGCGTGCGCAACTTCAACGAGGTCGTGCGACGTACCGGGATCCTCTCGATGCTCACCCACAACCGCGCCGACTATTACATCGATGCCTTGACCGAAATCGATTACGTGCTTGGCCGGGCCAGGGAACCGACGCAGTTTCGCAAGACGCATATCGCCGAACTGCCGCTGTACCTGTGCTTCGCCAACACACCGCAATCGCGCACGTTGATGGCAGTGTTCGACCGACGCATGGAGCAGTTGGTGAAGAGCGGCGAGCTGAAGCCAATTTTCGAACAGTGGAAGCAGCCGTATCCATTCGAGTCGAAATGACAGGGCCGTCCCCCCTGTGGGAGCGGGCTTGCTCGCGAATGCGGTGTGTCAGCCAGCCTATTGATCGACTGACACGACGCTTTCGCGAGCAAGCCCGCTCCCACAGGGTTTTGTACTGCCCGGGTGTTATCAAACTTTTTGATCGTTATGCCCGATAATTCAGCCTAAGCGTCTGCAGGAACCTGCTGTTACAATGCCGGCCTGCGAATTTTCAGAATTTTTAGATCAGGAGCACACCGGTGCCTGTCGTTTTTGTCGCCGCTTCCAAGCTGCCAACGCCTTTTGCGCAATTCACCATGCACGGTTTTCTCGATGAGGCTACCGGCCGCGAGCACGTTGTGCTGAGCCTGGGTGATTTCGCCGACGGTGCCCCGGTTCTCGGCCGGTTGCACTCCGAGTGCCTGACCGGTGATGCGCTGTTCAGCCAGCGCTGCGACTGCGGCTCGCAACTCGAAGCGGCGCTCAAGGCCATCGCCCGTGAAGGCCGTGGCGTGCTGCTGTACCTGCGTCAGGAAGGTCGCGGCATCGGTCTGCTGAACAAGATCCGCGCCTACGAGTTGCAGGACGGCGGCGCTGACACTGTTGAAGCCAACGAGCGTCTGGGCTTTGCCGCCGATCAGCGTGACTACGCCATGTGCCTGCCGATGCTCGAGCATCTGGGCGTGAAGTCGCTGCGTCTGATGACCAACAACCCGCGCAAGGTCAAAGCCCTGACCGACATGGGCATCGTCGTCGCCGAGCGCGTGCCGCTGCACACCGGCCACAACCCGCACAACAAACTGTACCTGGCGACCAAGGCCAGCAAGCTCGACCACATGATGGGTAACGAGCATCAGGGCGAGGTCGACCGCGCGTGACCCGCGGTCAGGTGCGACGCCGCTTGGCGGTCGACTGGTGGAAATACCTGGCGCTGGCGCTGGTACCGCTGTTTGTCCTCAATGGCCTGTTCGGCCAGGGCGCAGGCATTCTGCCGGTGCTGGCCATGCCGTTGTTCATTGCCGGCGTGGCCTCGATGTTTGTCAGCCTGAAGTTTTTCGGCCGCTACAAGCACGCGCTGATCGCCACGCAAAAAGCCCTTGATACCCCCGACGAACCGGCGGCCTGGATTGCCTTGGCGGCCCGGCGTCGCAGTGCATTTCTCGCGGCCGCATTGCCGGCATGGATCGGCGCGCTGGCGGTGTTCGTCGGCCTTGAAGCCGTACCGCTGATGCTGCTGGCGTTGTCCACGGCGGTGCTGTTCTACCTCTATCGCATCCCGCGTCAACTCGGCTGATGCGTCATCTGTGGCTGGCGGTTCTGCTGCTGGCCTGCGCCGGCCCGGTGCTGGCGAGTCTGCGAGTGGTCAGTCTCGCGCCTTCTCTGTCTGAAATCGTTGTTGAGCTGGGCTCGGCCGATCTGCTGGTTGGCGTGCTCGATGCCGGCGAGCGTCCGGCGGCGCTCAAGGATGTCCCGTCAGTGGGGCGCTACGGTCAGCTGGACATGGAGCGTCTGCTCAGTTTGAAGCCCGATTTGCTGCTGCTGTGGCCCGGCAGTGTCGGCCCGGCACAACGCGATCAGCTCAAACGCCTGAACATTCCGACCTACGTCGCCGAGCCGCACAATCTCGAACAGCTTTCTGCACAGATCGAGACGATTGCCGCGCAACTGGGGCGACCTGAGCGTGGGACGAAACTGGCGGCGGACCTGCGCCAGAAGCTCGATGACCTGCGCCAACGCTATCGCCGGGACACGCCGCTGACCGTGTTCTATCAAGTCTGGGACAAGCCGCTGTACACCGTCGGTGGCGGGCAGATCATCAGCGATGCGCTCGAAGTCTGTGGCGCACGCAATGTGTTTGCCGATCTGAGTTTGCCGGCGCCGCAGGTGAGTATCGAAGCAGTGCTGCAGCGCGATCCGCAGGTGATACTGGCCGGTGATCAGGGCCAGCTCGATGCGTGGAAGGCCTGGCCGCAGGTAAGTGCGGTGGCACATGGTCAGTTGCTGCTGATCAGCGACAAAGGCCTGGAGCGCCCAAGCGGCCAGATGATCGAAGCCACCGCCAAACTCTGCCATTTGATTGCGCCTGAGCGCTGAGACCGAGGTGAATTCTTCGCGAGCAAGCCCGCTCCCACAGTTGGAATGCGTTACCCCTGTGGGAGCGGGCTTGCTCGCGAAGAGGTCAGTCAAAACAGCGTCAATTCCGGATCAGAGCCCCGGTGTCCAGGTCACCCCAAACACCCACGCCCGACCTTCCTCGCGATAGCCATACTGGCTGCCGTCATAGCTGTACAGCGCACGGCTGTAACCCTTGTCCAGCAGGTTATCGACCTTCAGATCCAGTTTGATCTCGCGATTCAGCGCCCAGTTGCTGCGCAGTCCAAGCGTGCCGTAGCCACCCAACGGCTGGGTGTTGTTCAGATCGTCGTAACTGCCGCTGACCAATTGCCAGCTCGCGCCGACGCCCAACCGGTCAAACTGTCGATCCAGATCCCAACTCATCGTGCGCCGCGCACGACGCGCCAACGTGTGCCCGCTATCGCGATCACGCGGGTCGATAAACGCCACACCGAGGCTGCTCTGCCAGCCGAACAGTTCCTGCTTCAACGCCGCTTCAAAGCCATTGATCCGCGCCGAGGCCACGTTCTCCGGGCGCGAGTTGCTGCCAAAGATGATCGCGTCTTGCAGATCAGTGCGGTAAATCGATGCCTCCAGCCGACTGCTATCGCTCAACTGACTGCGCCATTGCAGCTCATAGCTTTTCGAGGTTTCCGGCTTCAGATCCGGGTTGCTGAAATCCGGGTAGTACAGGTCGTTGAAGGTCGGCGCGCGGAAGCCTTCGCTGTAGCTCAGCAACAGATCGTTGTCCGGGTTCAGCGGCAGGGTGAAGGTGCCGCTCCAGGTGTTCTGGCTGCCGAACTGCTGGTTGTCGTCGTGGCGCAGACCCAGTTCCGTGGAGAAGCTGTCGGCCTGATAACGATGCTGGATGAACGCGGCGCGATTCCAGCGGCTGTCTTCGTTGAATGCGGTGCTGCTATTGACCCGGTCCTCGTACCAGTCGCCACCGAGGATCAGGCTGTTGCGCGCATCCAGGGTCAGGTCGTTCTGCCAGTTCACCGAGTCGCGATAAGTGTTGAACACCGTGCGCTTGTCGCTGAGCTTGTCGAAGGTTTTCTCGCGATTCTCGCTGTGGCCGAATTCGACGCGGGTTTTCCAGATATCGTTGACCCGCGCATCGACGTAGCTGCTGACACTGCTGACGTTGAAGTCGCTATATGGCTGCTGTTGGTAGGCGCCGAACGGACTGTCGAACTCGCTCTTACCGCGGTTATCCAGCAGGTTGGCGCCGACTTCGATGTCATCGGTCAGCGCATGGCTGAGACTCACGCTGACGGATTTATTGCGGTAGGCATCGTGATCGCTGTCGCTGGGGTACGACTCGTGAGTGCGGTCGAGGCCAGCGGTGTCATCGAGGCTGGCGCCCAGGTTGAAACGGGTCTTGTCATCGCCACCGGACAGGCCGAGGCTGCGTTCCCAGGTCTGGTTGCTGCCGAAGCCGACGTGCAAGCGCGGCTGCAGGCCTTGTTCGGTGCCGCGCCGGGTGAAGATCTGAATCACCCCGCCAATCGCATCGCTGCCGTAAATCACCGAGCGCGAACCGCGCAACACTTCCACGCGTTCGATCTGGTCGATGTTCAGGTGCTGCAGGTTGCTGTCGCCGGAGGTCGAACTGCCGATGCGCTGGCCATCGACCAGCACCAGACTCTGCGCCGACTGGGTGCCGCGAATGTAGATCCCCGGCAGACTGCCGCGCCCACCGGCCTGCGCCACCTGCACGCCCGGCACCCGTTGCAGCAGGTCGGTGACGCTGCCTGGTTGCAGGCGGTCGATGTCTTCGCGGGTGAACACGGTGTTGGCGGCGCTGCTGTCGTTGCGCGCTTCGACCTGGCGGTTGGCGCTGATCAGCGTGTCAGGCAGCTTCAGCGCTTCGTCGCGTTCGAAGGTGTCGGCGAGGGCGCTGGCGGCTGGCAGCAGGAGGAGGGGCAGGGCGAGGCGCGAGAGGTTCATCGGTGTTCCCGTGGGTATTTCTGATGTACACAAATCAAATGTGGGAGCGGGCTTGCTCGCGAAGGCGGTGTATCAGTCCACTCATCATCGACTGATCCGACGCCTTCGCGAGCAAGCCCGCTCCCACATGGGTATTGCGTGTTACTTGTTGAGCAGTTCCAGGCGCTCGCGAATCGAGGCTTCGATTCCCGCTTCATCCAGCCCGCACTCGGCCAGCATCTGCGCCGGTTTGGCGTGCTCGACGTAAATGTCCGGCAAGCCCAGGTGCAGCATCGACTTGAGGATGTTCTCGCGCGCCAGGAACTCGCTGACCGCGCCACCGGCGCCGCCCATGATCGCGTTCTCCTCGATGGTCACCAGCAACTCGTGGCTGCCGGCAATCTCGCGTACCAACGCTTCATCCAGCGGCTTGACGAAGCGCATGTCGACCACGGTCGCATCCAGCTTCTCGGCGACTTTCAGCGCTTCGGTCAGTTGCACGCCGAACACCAGCAGGGCGACTTTGCTGCCCTGACGACGGACGATGCCCTTGCCGATTTCGATCGGCTCGAGATCCTTGTCGATGGTCGCGTTCGGGCCGGTGCCGCGCGGGTAACGCACCGCCGCCGGGCCGTTGTACAGGTGGCCGGTGGTGAGCATCTTGCGCAATTCGTTTTCATCGCTCGGGGTCATGATGACCATGCCCGGAATGCAGCGCAGGTACGACAGGTCGAAGCTGCCGGCGTGGGTCGGGCCGTCTTCGCCCACCAGACCGGCGCGGTCGATGGCGAACAGCACGTCGAGGTTCTGCACCGCCACGTCATGCACCAACTGGTCGTAACCGCGTTGCAGGAACGTCGAGTAGATCGCCACCACCGGTTTGGCGCCTTCGCAGGCCATGCCGGCGGCGAACGTCACGGCGTGCTGTTCGGCAATCGCCACGTCGAAGTAGCGCAGCGGGAAGCGTTCGCTGAACGCCACCAGGTCCGAGCCTTCCTTCATCGCCGGGGTAATCCCGACCAGGCGCGGATCAGCCGCGGCCATGTCGCACAGCCATTCGCCGAACACCGCCGAATACTTCGGCCCGCCGGCCTTTTTCGGCGCAGCAGCCGGGGCGTCGACCGGCTCGAGCTTGGTGATCGCGTGGTAACCGATCGGGTCGACTTCCGCCGGGGCGAAGCCTTTGCCTTTCTTGGTGACGATGTGCAGGAACTGCGGGCCTTTCAGATCGCGCATGTTGCGCAGGGTGGCGATCAGGGTCGGCAGGTCGTGGCCATCGATCGGGCCGATGTAGTTCCAGCCCAGCTCTTCGAACAGGGTGCCGGGAACCAGCATGCCCTTGGCGTATTCTTCGGTGCGACGGGCGATTTCCCAGGCGCCGGGCAGGCGCGACAGGACTTTCTTGCTGCCTTCACGCATGCTCGCGTAAGTGCGGCTGGAAAGGATCTTCGCCAGATAGTTGGACAAACCGCCAACGTTGCGCGAGATCGACATGTCGTTGTCGTTGAGGATCACCAACATGTTGGCGTTGACTTCCGGCGCATGGTTCAGCGCCTCGAAGGCCATGCCGGCGGTCAGCGCGCCGTCACCGATCACCGCAATCGCCTTGCGATCGCTGTCTTGCAGGCGGGCGGCAATCGCCATGCCCAGCGCTGCGCTGATCGAGGTGCTGGAGTGGCCGACGCCAAAAGTGTCGTACTCGCTCTCGGCGCGGCGCGGGAAGGCAGCGATGCCGTCCTTCTGGCGCAGGGTTTCCATGCGCTGGCGGCGACCGGTGAGGATCTTGTGCGGATACGCCTGATGACCCACGTCCCAAACCAGCCGGTCATCCGGGGTGTCGAAGACGTAATGCAGCGCGATGGTCAGCTCGATGACGCCCAGGCCGGCACCGAAATGCCCACCGGTCTGGCCGACCGTGTAGAGCAATTCCAGGCGCAACTCATCGGCCAGGGTTTCCAGCTCGGCTTCGCCTAACCGGCGCAGGCCGTCCGGCGTGTTCGCGCGGTCGAGCAGGGGCGTGGTCGGGCGCTTGCGGGGAATCTCATGAAACGTCGTGGGCATCAGGCGAATCGTTATAGGTATAAAAGATGCGGCAGTTTACCTGATGCATCGCCCCCTGCCCACGCGTTGGTCTTTTTTGGCAGGTTGGCGTTCAGTTGCGCCGCTCGACGATATACCGGGCCAGGTCGCGCAAAGGCTCGGCTGCCGCGTCAAACGGTCGCAGCGCGTGCAGGGCCTGATCGCGCAGTTCCAGAGCGTAGACCTTGGCCGCGTCCAGTCCCAGCAGGGCCGGGTAGGTCGGTTTGTCGCGAGCGATGTCGGCGCCCTGGCGTTTACCGAGGGTTTCGGTATCGCTTTCGACGTCGAGAATGTCGTCCTGCACCTGGAAGGCCAGACCGATGGCCTGTGCATAAGTCTGCAGGGCCTTGAGTTGATCCTGCTCGGCACGGCCGCTGGCCAGGGCGCCGAGCTTGACGCTGACTTCGATCAACGCGCCGGTCTTGTGCCGGTGCATTTGCTCCAGCGCTTGCTGATCCAGCTTCAGGCCGACCGAGCCGAGGTCGATGGCCTGACCGCCGACCATGCCTGCCGGGCCGGCCGCGTGCGCCAGCGCCGTGACCAGTTGCAGACGGATGTCAGCGTCCAGATCGCTCAGGCGCGGGTCGAGCAGGGCGCTGAACGCCAGGCTCTGCAAGCCGTCACCGGCGAGAATCGCGCAGGCTTCGTCGAATTTCTTGTGGGTGGTGGGCTGGCCGCGACGCAGATCGTCGTCGTCCATCGCCGGCAAATCGTCGTGAACCAGCGAATAAGCGTGGATCAGCTCAACTGCGCAGGCCGCGCCGTTGGCTTGTTCAGCCTTGCCGCCCAGCGCTTCGCACGCGGCGTAGGCCAGCAGCGGGCGCACGCGCTTACCGCCAATCATCACGCTGTAGTGCATCGCCTCATACAGGCGCGACAGCTCCGGCAGCGGTGCCTTGAAGAGGATTTCCAGTGCTGCATTGACTCGCGCCTGGCTGGTCGCCGAATACGCCGCAATCATTCTGGCTGTTCCGCGTCGAAGGGTTCCTCGGCGAGTTCGCCATCGCGCTCCAGCAGCACTTGCACCTTCTGCTCGGCCTGGGCCAGCGCTGCCTGGCAGTCACGGGTCAGACCGATGCCCTGCTCGAAAGCGGTCAGCGAGTCTTCCAGCGACAATTCACCGTTCTCCAGACGCTCGACCAGTGTTTGCAGGTCGGCGAGGGACTGTTCGAAATCCAGTGCAGCTTTTTTGCGGGCCATGGCGGCGATTTCCGGTTGACGTTAAACCGGCGCGACACTAGCAGATAGGGGGTTTATGGGCAAATGAGTGGGCCGACGGACAAGGGTGTCAGTCGGTCGAGTCACCCGGATATTGAATCTGATACCGAGTGCTCCGCCCCCCGCCCGGAAGACGTTGCAGGCAGCCTTTTTCCAGCAGTTCCGCCAGATGTCGGGTGGCCGTGGCTTTGGAAACCTTGGCCACACTCTGGTATTGCGCTGCACTGATACCGTGCTCGAAACCGCGCTCACCACCGTCGAGCAAACGATTGAGCACTTTGATCTGCTCCGCCGACAGCCCGGATTCGCGGTGCGCCTGCCAGAAGCGTGATTTTCCCAACACACTTTCAATCCGCGCAATGGCCTGTTGCAGACTGCGCAGTAAGGTTTGCAGGAACCATGTGAGCCAGTCGGTAATGTCCAGCGTGGCTTTCTGACTGGATTCGAGAATCCGGTAATAGCCCGCACGATCATCGAGGATGCTGGCGGACATCGCATAAAAACGAATCGCCTGCGCTTCGCTCTGAGCCAGTGCCAGATCGGTAAGGGTGCGAGTCAGGCGTCCATTGCCGTCGTCGAACGGATGCAAGGTGACGAACCAGAAATGTGCGATGCCAGCTCGCAAGAATGGATCGAGGCCTGCCTGTTGCCGACTGGCGTCGAACCACTTGAGAAAACTGTCGAGTTGCCGCTCAAGGCCTTGTCGCGGTGGCGCCTCGAAGTGCACGGTCGGACGGTCGATTAGCCCTGAAACCACCTGCATCGGCTCATCGCCGCGTAATGCGCCGACATTGATTGCACGCGAAAGGAAACCACTCTCCTGTTCTGGAAACAGCCATGAATGCCATTCCAGCAATCGTTGCAGTGTCAGCGGTTCGGCAAAGCGTTGAGTGGCATCGAGCATCAGTTGCGCGAGCCCTTCGCTGCGCTTGCTGACGTTGTCGCCATCAGGCGATTCCAGCCCCAGGCGTCGTGCCAGTGAAGAACGCACGGATTCAACATTCAATGGTTCCCCCTCGATGGCCGAGGAGGTCACGATGTTTTGCAGCAACGCGTCCAGTTCAGTCTGAGCGCTCAATGAATTGCCCACTGATCCCGCCATGCCCATCAATTGTCCCTGCGCCTGAACGCATTCGCGCAACAGCGCAGTGAGACGCTCTGCCTGCCAGTTGAAGTCGGGCCAGTCGGGCTGCTGCCAGATCCAGTGAGTTGCCATGAAATGCCATTCCTGAGTGCGTGAGCCGAATAGAAACGCTATTCGGCTCATTTCGTGAGCCGAATATGACGCCTATTCGGCTCATCGTCCACCCGAGGGCGTGATTCCTACCGCATTTCAAGATGTATCCGATTGTTAAAAAACTGCCGAATCGCTAATCTTCGCGCCTTCTACGACCCCATAGTCACGGGTCTTTCAGACGAAACGCAGTTTCCACCGCTGTGAAGTACCGAGGATCGGGTGCAAGGTTTCGTTCAGGCATGGCAGGAGGCATTACATGCGTTCATTTCTTTGGCTGCTGATCGGTCTGGCTTGCGCGCCTGCGCTGCTGGCAGCGCCGAGTGCCGAGCTGTCTGAGCCATCCGGTGGCTGGCGCTATAACGGCTTGCTTGATCGCAGTGAAAACCCGCAAGTCGCCTATCCCACGCCGCCGATTGATCGCGGCATTCAGCGCAATCGCACGATGATTCAGGGCCAGCTCAAGGCCATCGGCAATCAGCGCGGGCCGCACACGCTGGCGGTCAACGGCAATCCATTGAATCTGTATACCGACGATGACGGGCGTTTCGCCCGGCCGTATGCGTTTGGCGCCGGTTCCAACAGTGTCGAAGTGCGCAGTGCCGAGGGCCAGTCGCTCAAGCGCGTGCAGTTCTATGAAGCGAACAACCTGCGCACCCCGGCGAAGATCCGTGTGGTGCTCGGCTGGGACGATCCCAAGGCCGAGCTCGACCTGCACATCATCACCCCGGACGGCCAGCACGCGTTTTTCGCCCATACGGCGCTGACCAACGGCGGCGGTCTGGACCCGGACGGCGTCGATGGCCCCGGCCCGGAAATGTTCACCATGACCGCGCCGCTGCATGGCACCTATCTGGTTTACGTCAACTATTGGGGCAACTTCGGCGACGGCGGCTATAACTTCGAGGAGGCCAGCAATCAGAACGAGGTCATCACCTCGCAAATCACGCTGGTGCTCAACGAAAACACGGTCGACGAAAAACGCGAAACATTCATCGTGCCCCTGCGGGCGATCGGTGATCTGCTGCTGGTCAAGACTTTCAACTATTAAGCATCCCGCTCCACGGATGAACTTCGGGTTTTGTGAACATGAGTGATAACGCTGCTTCTCCGGCCGTCCCGACACCTGCCGGCCAAACCTCCCGGCGCTGGCCGGCGCTGCTGATCGGCCTGGTCCTGGTAGCCGGGGTGGCCGGTGGTCTTGGCTGGCTCCTGCACAAGCCCAAGGTGCCGGCGGCGGCACTGGCCAGTGACAAACTCGGCCTGAGTCGTCCGGATGCGCTGCTGGAAACCCGCTCCTTGAGCCAGTTGCCCAAGGACCTGCTGACGGTGCCGTTCCTCAAGGCCACGCTCACCGAGGATTTCGTCTTCTATTACGAAACCCACGCCGACCGCCTGGGGTTGATCGGCAGCCTGCGGCGGATCATCTACGAACACGACCTGAAGCTGCAGGACAGCCTGATCGAACAGCTTTTCGATCAACCGGCCGATGTGGCGTTGTGGCGTGGCGCTGATGGCCGGCTCAAGGATTTTCTGCTGGTAATGGATCGCGGCGGGTTGGCGAAGCTGCTCGAACCGCTGGCGAAAGTGGCGCTGGACGATTCGCAACTCAGCGTCTTCGGCAGCCTCAAGGTCGGCAGCGACGAAGTGCCGCTGTACCAGCTCAGCTACAACGCCAGCAAATCGCTGCTGTTCGCGTCGCGCGGCGACAAACTGGTGGTGCTGTCCAACCCGAACAAATATTACGACCCGGCCAGTGGCGAATCGGAAGAGTCCGGGCACGTCTCGCCGCAAGCGCTGGCAGCGCTGCTCAACGGCGACAAACTGTTCCCCGAGGCCTTCGGTCTGCCGGCCAAAGCCCCGGAGATCAAACAGCGTCTGTCGGTCAATTCCAGCGTCCTTGCGATGGGCTATCAGCGCTTCATCCCGAACTTCGCCGGGCTGCGTTTCGACATGGATGACAAGGGCTGGCACAGCTACCTCGCCATGGACGAACTGGATAATCAGCCGGACTTCGATTTCAAACCGGTGTGGCAAGCCATGCCGCTGGGCGCCAGTGCCTGCGTGACCTTGCCGGTAGCGGCCGAACCGCAGAAACCGCTGCTGGTGAAACTCGGCGCCGACGAAGCGGTGGCGCAGAAACTCACCGAACACGTGGCTGGCGCGGCGGGCCTGTGCTGGTACGCCGATTCGCGGTTGTACACGCCGTTGCTGGTTGCCAGCCTGAAGGACGAGGACAGCGGCAAGCTCGATGGCGACCTGGGCACGTTGTTCGGTTCGATGGTGGGCGCCTACGAGACGAATGTCGATGAACACGCATTCCCGGTGGTCGAGAAACAGGAAGGCCAGAGCCATGTCTGGCAGCGTCAGGTCAGCTCCAGTTTCGGCCCGTACGCCGCCAAGACTGCCGAGAATCCGGATGCGATCAGCGGTAAAGCGTTCATGAAAGTCAGCCTCGCCCGTCACGGTTCGACGCTGCTGTTTTCCCTCGACGACAAACTGGTGGACAAGGCTCTCGGTACTCTCGACAAGCGCTTCCCGCCGATGGCCGACGTGCTGCCGAAAGATGTGCTGATGCCGATCTACTTCGGCCCCGATTCGATGGCGCAACTGATGCAGCAGGAAACCCTCGACAGCCTGCCGCAGGACATGGAGCCGGTGTTCTACAACGCCGCGCAAACCTACCTGATCCCTAAACTGCGCATCCTCGGCGGCTACGGCAAATACGCCCTGACCCTGCCGGAAGGCAGCGAGCCTGACGGCCACTGGCAATGGCTGCCGCTGGAGTGGAAAGCGCTGTGACGACACTGATCCGCAGCCTCGGCCTGCTCGCGCTACTGCTCAGCGCGGGCGCCCGAGCCGTCGAAACGCCGGCGCTGGATCCGGCGCAGTCCCAGGTGTTCCGCGCCTGGTTCGTGCGCATCGCTCAGGAACAACTGAGCCAGGGCCCGAGCCCGCGCTGGTATCAGCAGGACTGCGCAGGCCTTGTGCGTTTTGCCGCCAACGAAGCGCTGAAAGTCCACGACGACAAATGGCTGCGCAGCAATGGCCTGTCCAATCGCTACCTGCCGCCGGAGCTGACGCTCAGCGATGAGCAGCGCAAGCTCGCCCAGCAATGGCAGCAGGGCGGCGGCAAGGTCGGGCCGTACGTCAACGCGATCAAACTGATTCAGTTCAACAGCCATCTGGTCAGCCGCGACGTGTCCCAGGCACGCCCTGGCGACCTGATGTTTTTCGATCAGGGCGACGACCAGCACCTGATGATCTGGATGGGCCGCTACATCGCCTATCACACCGGCACCACCACCCCCACTGACAACGGCATGCGTTCGGCAAGCCTGCAGCAACTCATGACATGGAAGGACACCCGATGGATACCCGACGCAGCCAACCCCAACTTCATCGGCGTCTATCGACTGAACTTTCTCTCCCAATGACCGGTGCCCGCATGCTGCGACTCTGCGCTCGAATTCCTCTGCTGCTGGCACTGTTGCTGCCATTGGCGACCGTCAACGCTGAAGATTCGGTGGAGCCGAGCGGCTACACGCCGGTCTCTGGTGAAAGCTTCTTCCTGCTGGCCGACAGCAGTTTCGCCGCCGACGAGCAAGCGATGGTTCGTCTCGAAGCGCCGGGCCGGGACTATCGTCGTTTCCGCATGGAGCCTTACGGCGGCGCCGACATTCGCGTGTATCGCATCGACAAGCCGCTGGATTTCCTCAAACGTCAGAAGAACCTGCACCGCGTGGTCAGCGACGGTCAGTTCAAAGGCGAGGGCCTGTCCAACACCCTCGCGTACCTGTGGGACAACTGGTACCGCAAATCGCGGCGGGTGATGCAGCGCGCGTTCTCCTACGAGTCGCGCAAGCAGGTCACCGAGGAAGTGCCGGAACTGAAGATGGGCAACGCCATCGCCGCGCCGACGCCGTACGACGCGCAGCCGCAATTCGCGCTGATTCCGGGCCTGCCGGTGGTCAGCCAGTTCCGCTATCCGCTGTGGCAGGCCAAGCCGATCCAGCCGCCGGCCGGGGTCAATCTGGCCGGGTCTTCCAGCGAGTTCGTCAGCGTTGCACCGGGTAACGTGTACATCCCGTTGGGCAAGCTGAAACCGGGCCTGTATCTGGTCGAAGCGCTGATCGGCAAGTACCGCGCGACCTCCATGGTTTTCGTCTCCAACACCGTGGCGGTGAGCAAGATTGCCGGTGATGAATTGCTGGTCTGGGCCGCACGCAAACACGAAGGCAGTTCGGTGCCGAAGGTCAATGTGCTGTGGACTGACGGCCTCGGCGTGATGAGCAGCGGTGCCACTGATGCCGATGGTTTGCTGCGCCTGAAACACGTCAGCCCCGAGCGCTCGTTCGTCATTGGCGAGGACGAAGAGGGCGGGGTGTTCGTCTCGGAAAACTTCTATTACGACAGCGAAATCTACGACACCAAACTCTATGCGTTCACCGACCGACCGCTGTATCGCCCGGGGGATTGGGTGTCGCTGAAAATCGTCGGTCGCGAGTTCAAGAATGCGCGGGATTCGGTGCTGCCGGGCGCTGCTGACGTCAACGTCAGTGTGCTTGATGCCACCGGCACCGAGCTGCAACGCCTCGACCTGAAACTCGATTCCAAGGCTGGTACCCAGGGCCGGTTCCAGTTGCCGGACAACGCTGTGGCCGGTGGTTACGAGATCCGCTTCAACTACAAGGATCAGGCCTACAGCAGCGCCTTCCGCGTGGCCGAGTACATCAAGCCGCACTTCGAAATTTCGCTGAATCTGGCCAAGCAGGATTACCGCACCGGCGAGCCGGTGAAGGGCAGTCTGGTGCTGCTGTACCCGGACGGCAAACCGGTGGCCAACGCCAAACTGAGCCTGAGCCTGCGTGCCCAGCAACTGTCGATGGTCGACAACGAGTTGCAATACCTCGGGCAATTCCCGGTGGAGCTGACCAGCACCGAACTGACCACTGACAGCAAGGGCAACGCGACCCTCGACCTGCCGGCCGCCGACAAACCGAGCCGTTATATGCTCACCGTGTTTGCCAGCGATGGCGCGGCGTATCGGGTCAAGACCACCAAGGAAATCCTCATCGACCGTGGCGCCGCGAGCTTCCGCCTGAGTGCGCCGCAACGTTTCAGCGCAGTCAACGACAAAGTCGCGTTCAGCTACGCCAACGAGGGCGGCAGCGAGCAGAGCAAAGCTGTGACCCCAAGCAGCTACAGCTGGGTGCGTCTGGAAGACCAGAGCACTGGCGAAGGCAAACTCGCGGCGACTGACAAAGGCTTTAGTCTGGCCTTCGAGCGTCCGGGTACTTACAACCTGACGCTGAAAGATCAACACGGTCGCGTCCTCGGCGCCACCGGCCATTCGGTCACCGGCGACGGTGTCAAAGCGGTGCCGGGCACTGTGGAAATCGTCCTCGACAAGCCCGAGTACAAGGCCGGCGATGAAGCGCTGGCACTGATCACCTTCCCTGAGCCGGTCAGCGATGCACTGCTGTCGCTGGAGCGCGACAAGGTCGAAGCCACCGCGCTGCTGGCCAAGGGCGGCGACTGGCTGAAACTGGAAAAACTCAGCGACACCCAATACCGCGCGCGCATTCCGGTGAAGGACAATTTCGCGCCGAACCTGACCTTCTCGGTGCTCTACACCAAGGGCGGGCAGTACAGCTTCCAGAACGCCGGGATCAAAGTTATTGCCCCGCAAATCGACGTGGCGATCAGCACCGACAAGGCAGTATATCAACCGGGCGATACCGTCACCGTTGACCTGACCACGCAGTTCACCGGCAAAGCGGTGCCGGCGCACCTGACCGTCAGCGTGGTCGATGAAATGGTCTACGCGCTGCAACCGGAAGTCGCACCGACCATCGACCAGTTCTTCTACCACCCGCGTCGCAATAATGTGCGCACCAGCGCCAGCCTGTCGTTCATCAGTTACGACGTGGCGTTGCCGGGCAGCCCCGGCGCGCCGGGCAAGGCCAACCGCAGCGAACGTGGGGTGAAAGTGCTGGAGCGCCCGCGTCGCGAAGACGTCGACACCGCCGCATGGCAACCGGAATTGCTGACCGGTGCCGACGGCAAAACCCGCTTCACCTTCAAGATGCCGGACTCGCTGACCCGCTGGCGCATCACCGCCCGGGCCATCGCCGACGACGGCCAGGTCGGGCAGAAGAAGCAGTTCGTTCGCTCGGAAAAACCGCTGTACCTGAAGTGGAGCGGGCCGAGCAAATTCCGCAAGGGCGATCAGCCGCAACTCGGTGTGTTTGCCTTCAGCCAGGCCGAAAAACCGGTCAAGGCTGAGCTGGTCACCCATTACGCTGGCGCCGAACAACGCCTGCCGGTAACCCTGAACAACGGCATCAACTACGTGCCGCTGCCAGCGTTCGCCTTGGCGACCGGTGAGTGGACAGCGGAGCTGGTGCAGGATGGCAAAACCGCTGACGCCCTCGCCGTGCGCCTGAGCGCGACCGGTGACGGCTGGCAAGTCACGCAAACCCAGAGCCTCGACGTGGCCAGCGGCGACACCCCGTTGAGCCTGCCGGCGGACGCCACCGACATTCGCCTGCGTCTGGATGACAGTCCGCAAGCGCTGTTCCGTTCCGCCCTCGATGATCTGCTGAGCTACCCCTACGGCGGTGTCGAGCAGACCGCCAGCCGCTTGCTGCCGCTGAGCATCGCTTATCCGTCGCTGGCGTCGAGCCCGCAGATCCGCGATCGCCTGCGCCTGATCATGCAGAACAGCCGTCTGCGTCTGGTGCAAATGGCCGGGCCGTCGGCGAGCTTCACCTGGTGGGGCTTCGACGGCGAGCCGGACGCGTTCCTCACCGCTTACGCCTACTACGCCGACTGGAACGCCAGTCAGGTGCTGGAACTGACCTTGCCACCGGAGCACTGGCAGCGAGTGCTGGAGGTCTACGCCAAGCAAGCGCCGAACACGCCGCTGCTGCAGCGGGCACTGATTCTGTCGTTCGCCAAGCAGATGCACCTGCCGGTGAATACCCTGCTCAGCGGTTTGATGGACGATCTGGCCAAGGCCGGTGAGGGCAATGCCGAAAACCTGATGGACGACGGCGAAGACAGCCTGGTGATGAGCGACCCGGATTCGGCGCTCGGTCTGGCGGCGGCGCGGGTGTTGACCGCGTCGCTGGCCACGCAGTCGAAAGTCGCGTTGCCGGAGGCATTCAACCGTCAGGTTGGCGCGGCGCAACAGCGTCTGGCGGTCAGTTCGCAGCCGTTTGCCGAAGCGCTGAACCTGTCGCTGCAACCGTTTGATCAGGCGCGGGCGACGGCGTTGTTGCAACGTCTGTTGCCACAGCAATCGACCCTCGAACGTGCGCTGGCGCTGAGCTGGTTGCAACGCAGCATCGCCCAGGCCTCGCCGACCATCGCGCTGATGCCGGGTGAAGGCTGGAAGAAAAACTACGGCGCCACCGGCGAGATAAACTGGACCTGGCAGGGTGCGACGCCGGTGCCGAGCGTGTTGTCGGTGTCCGGCACTCAGGAGCGTCCGTTGCGCGCGGCGCTGAGCTTCCAGACCCAGCAACCGGCCGTCGATCCAATGGCCGTGACCATCACCCGGCGCCTGTCGCGACTGGTGCCGGGCGATGAAGCGTTCACCTTCAAACTGGAGCCGGTCGGCAGCAAACCGCTCTCCAGTGACAGCCTGTATCTGGACGAAGTGATCCTCACCAGCAAGGCGCCGAAACCGCTGCGCTACGGCATGCTCGAAGTGCCGCTGCCACCGGGCGCCGACGTCGAGCGCACCACTTGGGGCATCAAGTTGCAGGGCAAGGACGGCACCGAGCCGACCGCGCTGGAAAAGGCGCGCTTCGAACCGGGGCAATTGGCCTACGCGGTGCCGGTGGATGCGCTGAGCGGCGAATTGCGTCTGCGCCATCTGGTGCGGTTCTCGCAGAAGGGCCAGTTCAACCTGCCGCCGGTGCGCTTCACTCAGGTCTATGCGCCGCAGCATCAGGCCCGGGAAGCGAAAGCCGCCCTCGGTCAGGTCACGGTCAACTGACATGAACCGGCCGCTGCTGTGGCTGTTGATGTGTGTGATGCCTGCGCTGGCGACGGCGCAGGATGAGCCGTTGCGGCTGGCGTACAAGGGCGAGTTGCTGTCGTTGAATCACACGCAACTGATCGCTCGCGAACCGTTGCCGTCGACGCTGGAAACGCCGCTGGGCAGTCTGTGGAAATTGTTCGTCTATGCGTGGCTGGTGGATACCGGCGCGCGCGAGCCAGCGTATGAATGTCGCGGGCAGTCGAAGGAAGAGGTTTATTGCTGCTCGGCGGGCGGCAGGATCGAGCGTGATCAGGCGTTGGTCAAATCCTGCGGCTTGTACTTTGAGCCGGCGCGATTGGGCATCGCTGCTGCCGATTGGCGCACCTATTGGCAGGCGCGGCAGGCGCCGTCGTGGTTGCTGGATTTGCCGACCGTGCAACCGGCTACTCGGGTTTCCGTGACTGACTTGCTGAAGGTGTTGTCGGTGCTGCCAGCGCAGGAGCAGATGCGCCGAGTGTTGCTCGACGTCGTGCTGAATGCGGCGGACGGCAATGTCGTCGGTGAGCTGGGCGGGCGCTTGCGGGTGAAAACCTGGAGCTGGCTCGGCGATCAGGATCCGCAATCGCGGCAGGGCGGTTTCGCCGGTTGGACGGCGGACGGCTCGCCGATCTGGGCCGGTGGGCGTGGCACCAGTCAGATGGTTTTGCGTCATTACGGGCAGGCGTTGGCGATGGTGTTGCCTTCATCGTGGCCGGCGGAAGCGGGGCGTTGTGTAGAGGTCGGACTGTTCTCGCGCTATCCGCTGACGCGTGTTCTGGCAGGGGATCGGGTGGTGTCTTCCGGCCCGTTGCAAGGCGACTACCGCGTCGAGTTCGCCAACGGCAATGCGCTGGATATCCACAGCGCCAGCGAAATGTTTCTGCTCAACGACAAACTGGTCGCCAGACTTGATCGCGAAGAATACGTCGCCCGCGTCCTTGAGCGCGAAGCCAAACCTGAGCCCGCCGAAGCTGCCAAGGCACTGGCCGTGGCGATCCGCACCTATCTGTTGCAAAACGCCACGCGCAACGGCGATTGCCTGAGCATCGACGACAGCAGCAACCGCCAGCGCGTCGCCCCACGCCCAGCCTCCGCCGAGTCGCGCAACATCGCGGCGTGGACCGCGGATCTGGTGCTGGCCGGCAGCACCGTCACCTATCACTCCGATCAACCCGGCCCGGACAAACTCGCCTGGCAACAAGCCGTCGAACAGGCCAACGCCGGTCAACGCTACGACGCGATTCTGTTGCACGCCTATCCGCGCGCCAGCCTCAGCCGTTGGGACAACCCGGTGGCCTCCTGCGAAGCGTTGCCCGCCGCGCAAGACTGGCTGCAAAAGCAGCGTCGCGGCTGGCGTCCGACACTGGAAAGCGAAACCGGCTACAACGAAGTCAGCACCTTTGCCGTGTGCAAACTGGCGTTCGGCCGCCCGTTTGTCGATCGCGAGCGCCAGCGCATCTACGTGCGCGGCGTGCTGACTCTGCAGGATCGCCTCGACCTGACTCACGAATATCTGCACCTGGCCTTTGAAGCACATCCCAATGGCCAGGATGAAACCTACATCGAAGGGCTCGCCCGTCACCTCTTGCTGGAATAGACCATGACACTCCGTTATCCACAGGTCTTGCTGTTGCTCTGCGCGTTCAATGCATGGCCGATGGCAATGGCCGCTGACAGCGTCAAACTCGACACCCCGGTCGGCGGCTGGCGCACCGGCGCGCCCGAGGGCGAAGGCGAGAACTTCCGCCAGACCGTCAACTACCCGGCCTCCTCGGTCAACACTCCGGTGGGCCAGGCCAACACGGCGCGCATCAGCGGCGAAATCAAAGCCACCCCCAAGAGCAAGGAGCCCGGCCGACTGATCGTCAACGGTGTCAGCATGCCGCTGAAAATCGACGACAGTGGCCGCTTCGACCGCCCGTTCTCCTTCCCCAACGGCAGCAACAGCGTCGAAGTGCGCAGCCCCGACGGCCAGCAACGCCACCGCACCCAGTTCCTCAACGCCAGCGGCGGCGCCACCCCGGCCAAACTGCGCGTGCTGCTCTCCTGGGACAGCGACGGCACCGACCTCGACCTGCACCTGATCACCCCCGACGGCGCGCACATCTGGTACGGCGACCGCGTCGCACCCAATGGCGCCGCACTCGACGTCGACGTCACCACCGGCTACGGCCCGGAAATCTTCGCCATGCCGGCACCGATCAAGGGCCAGTATCTGGTGTATGTGAACTACTTCGGCGGTGGTTATCGCGGTGATGATGAAGGCGGGGAAGAGGCGGTGCAGCCGCTGACCACGGCGCAGGTGACGGTGATTACCGAGGAAGGCACGCCAAGCGAGAAAATGGAGACGTTTGTGGTACCGATGCGGGCGGTGGGTGAACTGACGTTGGTGAAATCGTTCAGTTATCCCTGAGCAGCTGCCTGCTCAGGGCTGCACTAAAAACCGGGCGGAATGTAACCAGGCACGAACGGCACGTTGATGCACTTGCCGTGAATGATCTTTCCGTCCTCGATCCTGAACAGCACGATCTTTTTCGCCTTGTTGACGGTGGCTTCGAGTTTGCAATCGGAACTGTGACCGACCGTCTCGTAGTACTCGGTGTAAACCATGCCGTTACCGGTGTGATTCATTGAAGTACCGGCCGCTTCCGTGGTGGTCCAACTGGACGATTTGTACCAGGTGAGCACAGCCAGATTCTCGCCGTTGGCCCCGGTCTGTTTTTTCATCGAGTCAGGTTTGCCGAACAGATCGAGCGCTTCCTGAACATCGCGTCCTTCCCAGCGCGACTGGGCAATCAAGTGGCAACCATTGATCAGCAAAACAGCGGGCGTTATCAGCAGCGCCAATAACGTTTTAGTCCATGGGTTCATCGTAATTCCCGCCGCTTACTTGTTGCCCAGGATCGAGTCGAGGTTATCCATCATCTGGCCTTTCTCCTGAATCGGCGCCAGTTTGAAGAACATCTGCTGCAGGCCCTGAATCATCTGCAAGTACTCTATCTTGCCCAGCGCGATCATGTCCTTTTTGGCAGGTGAGCATACGAACTCGCTGGTGCGCTGCACCCAGAACTCCTTCGGCTGCTGCCATTGGTCGTTAACTTTGAGGTTGCGCATCATGTAAGCGATGCGATCAACCGACTGGCCATTGAGCATTCGGACCTTGTTCGTCGAACACTGAACTTCGAGGTTGTAGGCATCGATCATCGGTTTGCCGGGTTCCTCATACACCAGCGTCACGGCGACCAACTTGGCCCCCTTGGTCTGCTTCGACGGCACGACTGAAGTGCTGTCGGCGACATACATGATGTTCTTGTGGGGAACACCGTTGCCGTAAATGATCCACCAGTCACCGACGAGCTTCGGCTCGTCTGCCAAGGCTGAAGTGGCAGCGGTCAGGAGTGCGGTCAGCAGAACAGCGGAGTGATTGAGTTTGAAAAACATGGTGTTGCTCCATTCCTTGGCGCTTTTGTAATGCACAAAAACAGAATGGAAATTTAGTGGTGAGGTTGGGCGCGGGGCAATTAGGGCGGATGTGCTAATGGCTTATTGCGATGCCTGAGTGGCGGGCGCTGCCCGGTTTATCTTGCGAAAGGCTCAGGTATAAAGAAAGCAAGGTTTGCAATGGGAGCAGGTCAATTCCATGAGGTCCCATGAGGACTCAGTACCGTAATCCGGCCGGAGGATGAGGATAGAGACACTGGGATTTGCGCTTGGCGGGATTTAGCACTCTGGGTATTCGAAGTTACAGGTCATCCAGGCTTATCTTGACCCTTTGAGGAGCTACAAGGCGTTTGGTGACTGCAGCGATGAGAGCCTTATCCTCTACAAAATTCAATTCTGTTTTGAGCGGTGACTGATACTGATCAGCGAAGCGCTGCTTCAGATCGTCGTCAGTAGAGGGTTTAAAGAATGCCACGATGGAAAACCGTAATGAAGTTGTCGCTACGATAACAAGTGGGCCTTCCTAGAGGTAGGCCTGGGTTTCTTTCAGGCATTAAAAAGCCGGCTTGTGGCCGGCTTCTCGGGGACTGGCTTGGTTTATTTTTGGTAAACCGCGCCAGCCTTCAAAACGTACACCCGGATCTGCGTCCGGCTGTGGGACTTGGTCAGACGTTGGTCTGCCGCGTCAGGCGTCATCTGGGCCGCGGGAGCGGGGCGATGCGCAAATGTGGGGCGCAGGATACTGAGTTTTGTCGGGGATTCCCAGTCTCAACTGCGGAATAGAGCCACCGCGGCGGGCAAAAATCGTAATTTGTACTGATTTTCGGGGCCTCTTCGCGAGCGGGCTCACTCCCACAGGGGTTGGTGCAGGGTTGAAGATCCGTATCCGATCAGAGAAACGGTACCACCGGCCGGCGTTTGCCCAGGGTCGACCACCAGAATACCCAGCCCAGAATGTGTATCCGCTGCTCATCGATTTGTGCTGCGCGGAAGATTTCGTCCGGGTATTCGGCGCTGTTGTGGCTGCGCAGGCGCAGGGCGTTGCCGGGCATGCGGTGCAGGTATTTGATGCGCAGCATGCCGTCATGTTCGATCGCGTAGATTTCGCCGTCGACCACCTGGGTCAGGCCGCGGTCGATGCCGACGATGGAGCCGTCTTCGATGCGCTCGGCCATGCTGTTGCCGATCATGTGCGCGCAGATGGCGTCGCTTGGGCGGATTTCCAGTTGCGCTAGATGGGCGCGGGGCAGGCGGACGGTTTGCTCGGGGTCGAGGATGACGTGGGTTTTGTCGGCGCCGGCGCTGAGCGGTGTTTCCTTGAAAAACGGCAGTTCGATGTCGTTGGGGTTGATGATGGAATAGACGCCGTTGACGGACTGCGCGTCGAAGGTGTCGCCGTTGCTGGCAGGCGTTTGCAGGCGGGGTGACTCTTTGCTGCCTTCGCCGGTTTTCAGCCACTCGCTGTTGACCGAGAGCAGGCGTGAGACTTCCTCCATGCGATACGCCGGGACGCCCCGGGTGTACCAGTTATGAATGTTTTGGGCTTCCGTGCCCCAGAACTTTGCGAATCCCGTGGTGGTGATGTTCGCTGCTTCCAGGAGTGCCTTGAATCTTGGACCGCTAGTGTTCTTTCTCATAAACACCGAGTCTACGGCCGTGCCAGAGCGGTTTGAATAAACTGGCTGTTCAAAAAAAGCCTGTATTTTGCGACTGGATGTAAGACGTGCTTGTGGGAAATCACTCACTTCGAAACTTTTCTGTAGTCCGCAATAAACACACTGTTTAAAGCGGCGTTTTTCAGGCACAAAAAACCCCGGATCAACCGGGGTTTTCTTCAAGCGTCATCCAGCCAGCAGATGCTTAGCCCTTGTAGGCAGCAACCGACTTGGTGATCGCGTCGCGAGCGGCGTCAGCGCCAGCCCAGCCTTCGATCTTGACCCACTTGCCTTTTTCGAGATCTTTGTAGTTCGCGAAGAAGTGCTCGATCTGCTGGATCAGCAGCGGTGGCAGGTCGGTGTATTCCTTCACGTCGACGTACAGCTGGGACAGCTTGTCGTGTGGGACTGCGATGACTTTGGCATCGCCGCCGCCGTCGTCGGTCATGTTCAGGATGCCGACTGGACGCGCGCGGATCACCGAGCCTGGAGCAACCGGGTAAGGGGTCACGACCAGTACGTCGAGGGGATCACCGTCGTCAGCCAGGGTGTTCGGAATGTAACCGTAGTTGGCCGGGTAGAACATTGGGGTGGCCATGAAACGGTCAACGAACAGGCAATCGCTGTCTTTGTCGATTTCGTATTTGATCGGCGCGTGGTTGGCCGGGATCTCGATCGCGACGTAGATGTCGTTCGGCAGGTCTTTGCCAGCCGGAATCTTGCTGTAGCTCATTGGGCGTTGCCCCCGTAGTTGACCAAAAACACTTGGCCGGATTGACCAAAAAGTGGCGGCGATTATAGGCACATTCCTACGTCGACGCCACGTACCAGAAGTCGTGCAGCGCTTACTCGTGCGCCTGATAGACCGGGTCTGTGGCCTGAAGTTGCCGCAGCCTGCCCAACGGATCCTGCCGGTAGAAAAGCTGCAGTTGCAAGTAGACCTGTGGATAAGCCGCGTGCAGCAGATCCGGAGCGCTGAAGAAGTATTCGCTGGTGACCGCAAAGAACTCCGCCGGGTTTTCCGCGGCGTACGGGTCGATGGCGGTTTCGGCGTCGGGGTTGCGGTCGAGCTGGCGGTTGAGGTCATCGTAGGCGTGTTGCATGACCTCGGCCCAGTCGCTGACGCGCATGTCGGCGTGCAGCGGCGGCAGGCCGTTGGCGTCGCCGTTGAGCATGTCGAGTTTGTGCGCCAGTTCGTGGATCACCAGGTTGTAGCCTTCCCAGCCACCACTGGCCATCACCCCCGGCCAGGCGAGGATGATCGGCCCCTGTTGCCAGGCTTCGCCGCTGTGCTCGCCGTCCCACTCGTGCTCGACCCCGCTGGCATCGCGATGCCGTTGCGGGCTGAGGAAGTCGTCGGGGTAGAGGACGATTTCGTGGAAACCCTGATACCAGTTCAAGTCGCCGAGATTGAGCAGCGGCAACTGGGCCTGGGCGGCGAGCAGCAGGCGCTGTTCCTGATGCAGTTCGACGCCGGGCAGGGCGGTCAGGTGTTTTTCTTCCAGAAACAGCACGCTGGCTTCACGCAACCATTGGTCTTCGGCGGCGCTGATGCCGTCGAGAAAACTCAGGTGATGGCGTACCCGTTGCCACATCTCGTCGGCAATCGGGTGCCTGGCCAGAATGCGCCGGCGACGCCAGGCGCTCAGTGACCACATCGGATCAGTGGGTTTCGACTTTGGCGCCGCCGAAACGGCTGCGCACCACGCCGATGATCATTGGTACCAGCGACAGCAAAATGATGGCGACCACCAGCAGCGACAGATTCTTTTTGATGAACGGCACGTTGCCGAAGAAATAGCCCAGGGTCACCAGACCGCCGACCCACAGCACGGTGCCGAACACGCTGAACGCGAAGAAACGCGGATAAGGCATTTTCCCTACGCCGGCGACGAAAGGTGCAAACGTGCGGATGATCGGCAGGAAACGCGCCAGGGTCACGGTTTTGCCGCCGTGCCTGTCGTAGAAATCGTGGGTTTTTTGCAGGTAATCGCGACGGAAGATTTTCGAATTCGGGTTGCTGAACAGTTTTTCGCCCGCCGTTCGTCCGATCACGTAGTTGGTGCTGTCGCCGAGGATCGCCGCGAGCATCAACAGACCGCCCAACAGGACTGGGTCCATGCCACCGCCCGCCGCCACCGCTCCGGCGATGAACAACAGCGAATCACCCGGCAGGAACGGCATCACCACCAGACCGGTTTCACAGAAGATGACAGCGAACAGAATCGCGTAGATCCACGGCCCGTAGTTGGTGACCAGCAAATCGAGGTACACATCGAGATGCAGGATAAGGTCAAGCGGGTTGAAATCCATGGGGGCACCTGTGGTGACGGCCCGACTCGGCAGGCCTGTGCGGATGATTCGGGTGTAAGCCTACAGCGGGGTGTAGTTTTTCTTACAAGCCGGAAAGCTCGGGATTATACGGTCTGAGAGGTGAAAAGCGCGTTGGTTTTGTAGCGAGGGATGTCGGGGTGTGAACAAATGTCAGGCAGGCATTGAGGGTGGCGGCAAGCTTGGTGTGGCGAGGGAGCTTGCTCCCGCTGGAGGGCGGAGCACTCCCAAGCCTTGATTTGCCTGACCTGTTGAGATGACTGAGGTGGGGCTGCTTCGCAGCCCGGCGGGAGCAAGCTCCCTCGCCACAACAGGCCCTTGATGAGCGCTAGAGTTCGTCGCTGATCGGCAACACGTAGTTCTTGAACTCGGTGTCTTCCTTGAACCCGATGGACTCATAGGTTTTCTGCGCCACTTCGTTGTCGGCACTGGTGGACACGCGCATGCGCACGGCCTGGGTTTCCTTGGCCATTTTCTTCGCGGTGCGGATCAGGTTGTCGGCCACCAGTTGGCGGCGGGCGTCTTCGGCGACGTAGATATCGTTGAGAATCCACACGCGCTTGAGCGACAGCGAGGAAAAGCTCGGATACAGCTGGCAGAAACCCATGAGCTTCTTGTCGTCATCATCGGCCAGGGCCAGATAAATCACCGATTCCTTGCGGCGCAGGCGTTTTTCGAGAAACGCGCGGGAGGAATCCGGGTAGGGCAGGGAACCGTAGAACTCGCGATATTTGACGAACAACGGGGTCAACAAATCCAGGTGTTCGAGGGTCGCTTGAATAATCCGCATGATAGGTCTCGTCTTCAAGTGGCTGTCTTCAACTGCTCTGACGGCGATGGGAAACCCTGCGGCCGTGCGTCGATCCTGCCTGAAAGCAGCGCAGAAACGCAATGCGGAAACGGTTCAGGTTGTGGGCGGATCAAGCAGGAAATTTCCCTTCATGTCCGCACCGGCGTCCGACTCCAGCGTCTGCACCTGTGCTTCGTCCTTCAGATTGACCCCCGACAGCTGTCGCCGGCAGGCTTCGCGCATCAGATACAGCAAGCGATGCGCCGCCATGCCGTAGCTCAAGCCCTCAAGCCGCACGTTGGAGATGCAATTGCGGTAGGCATCGGTCAGCCCGACTTTTGGATTGTAGGTGAAATATAAACCGAGGCTGTCGGGCGAGCTGAGGCCCGGACGCTCTCCGATCAGCATGACGACCATTTTTGCACCCAGCAACTGGCCGATCTCGTCACCGATGGCGACGCGACCCTGTTCCACCAGCACTACCGGGGCAAGCGACCAGCCGTCGGCGCTCATCTGCTCCTCCAGGCGGGTCAGAAACGGCAGGGTATGCCGATGCACCGCCAGTGCCGACAGGCCGTCCGCCACCACAATCGCCAGATCGACCCCGCCGGGGTTGGCCTGCGCGTAATCCCGCAGGCTCTGCGCCGAGGCGTCGCTGAGCTTGCGCCCCAGATCCGGGCGTTGCAGGTAGCTGTTGCGATCAGTCGCGGCGCTGTGCAGCAACAAACTGTCACGCCCGCGTTCGCTCAATTGCGCGCTGAGCCCGGCATGATCGAACGGCAGATGCACCGCATCCCGCGCCTGGGCGTGAGCGAACTGGAAATCCAGCTGGGCGCTGGTTGGCAGGCTGGTGCCGGTACGGCCCAGAGCGATGCGCGCCGGGGTCAGGCGGCGTAGCTCCAGCCATGGGTTTTGCGGGTCGACAGGCGGTTTGTCCATCACACTCATCCCAGTTGCGCCAGCGCCTGGCGGAAGGCCGGCGGCAGGTTGTTGCCAAAGCGAACCTTGCCGTCCGCCTGGGTGAAAATGCCCATGTTCGCCAGCCACTGTTCGAACTCCGGCGCCGGTTTCAGGCCCAGGGTCTGACGGGCGTAGAGCGCGTCGTGAAACGAGGTGGTCTGGTAGTTGAGCATGATGTCGTCGGAGCCGGGGATGCCCATGATGAAGTTGATCCCGGCCACACCGAGCAGGGTCAGCAGGGTGTCCATGTCGTCCTGATCGGCTTCGGCATGGTTGGTGTAGCAGATGTCGCAGCCCATCGGCACGCCGAGTAACTTGCCGCAGAAGTGGTCTTCGAGGCCGGCGCGGATGATCTGTTTGCCGTTATAGAGGTATTCCGGGCCGATGAAGCCGACCACGGTATTCACCAGAAACGGCTTGAAATGCCGCGCCACGGCGTAGGCCCGGGTTTCGCAGGTCTGCTGGTCGACACCGTGGTGGGCATTGGCCGACAGCGCGCTGCCCTGACCGGTTTCGAAATACATCAGGTTCTGCCCGAGGGTGCCGCGCTTCAGGCTCAGCCCCGCGTCATAGCCTTCCTGCAATACATTGAGGTTGATGCCGAAACTGGCGTTGGCCGCTTCGGTGCCGGCAATCGACTGGAACACCAGGTCCAGCGGCACGCCACGGTTGATCGCCTCGATCGAGGTGGTGACGTGGGTCAGCACGCAGGCCTGGGTCGGGATGTCATAGCGCTGGATGATCGCGTCGAGCATTTCCAGCATCGCGCAGATCGAGGCGATGCTGTCGGTGGCCGGGTTGATCCCGATCATCGCGTCGCCGTTGCCGTACAGCAGACCGTCGAGAATGCTCGCGGCGATGCCGGAGGGCTCGTCGGTCGGATGGTTCGGTTGCAGCCGGGTCGACAAGCGCCCGCGCAGGCCGAGGGTGCCGCGAAACTTTGTGACCACGCGGATCTTCTGCGCCACCAGCACCAGATCCTGCACGCGCATGATTTTCGACACGGCGGCGACCATTTCCGGGGTCAGGCCGGGGGCGAGGGTGCGCAGGCTGGTTTCGTCCGCCGCGTCGCTGAGCAGCCAGTCGCGGAAGCCACCGACGGTGAGGTGACTGACCACGGCAAAGGCTTGTTTGTCATGGGTGTCGATGATCAATCGGGTAACTTCATCGGCCTCGTAGGGAATAAGCGGTTCCTGCAAAAAATGCGTAAGCGGGATATCGGCCAGCGCCATTTGCGCGGCCACGCGTTCGCCGTCATTGAGCGCGGCAACGCCGGCCAGAAAGTCACCGGAGCGCGCCGGGCTGGCCTTGGCCATGACGTCCTTGAGGCTGTCGAAGCGGTAGGTCTGGGCGCCGACGGAATGGGCAAATGCGGCCATGGGGCGGTGTCCTCCAGATTCTGTGGGTAACTCGGTCTCCCTGTGGGAGCGGGCTTGCTCGCGAAAGCGTCGTGTCAGACGACATCGTTGTTGGATGACACGACGCCTTCGCGAGCAAGCCCGCTCCCACATTGGATCTTCATGCACTTCTATATAGCGGGCACCGGGCGACAGGCCCGGTGCCGGTGCAACTAGATACCTTCGAGCATAGCGTCTGCCGGGGCTTCGGCGCGTTGCCTGGCGGTGAGCTGGAAGTACAGATAGCCAGCGGCCATGAAACCAAGGAACACACAGCCGATCAGCGTGTTGAACCACGCCATCGCCACTAGGCACACCACCGCCAGGAACAGCGCAATCGCCGGCACCACCGGGTAGCCCGGGGCGCGGAAGGTGCGTTCCAGGTTCGGTTCGGTTTTGCGCAGTTTGAACAGGCTGAGCATGCTGATGATGTACATCACGATGGCGCCGAACACCGACATGGTGATCATCGCTGCGGTCAGGGTCATGCCTTGCAGATTGACCAGTCCATCGCTGTAAATCGCCGCGATACCAATCACACCACCAGCCAGAATCGCCCGATGCGGGGTCTGAAAGCGCGACAGCTTGGCCAGGCTTTTCGGCAGATAACCGGCGCGGGCGAGGGCGAAGAACTGTCGCGAGTAGCCGAGGATGATCCCGTGGAAACTCGCCACCAGGCCGAACAGGCCGATCCACACCAGCATGTGCATCCACGATGAGTTGTTGCCGACCACCGCTTTCATCGCCTGCGGCAGCGGGTCATTGATGTTCGACAGCTGACGCCAGTCGCCGACGCCGCCGGCCATCACCATCACGCCGATGGCAAGGAACACCAGGGTCAGGATGCCGCTGACGTAGGCCTTGGGAATCGTGCGTTTCGGATCCTTGGCTTCTTCGGCGGCCATGGCCGCGCCTTCGATGGCGAGGAAGAACCAGATCGCGAACGGGATCGCCGCAAAGATTCCGGGGATCGAGCCCATCGTGAACTCGTTGGAACCCGACCAGCCATTGAGCACGAAATTGCTGAAGCTGAAGCCCGGCGCGACCACGCCCATGAACACCAGCAGTTCGGCGACCGCCAGCACGGTGACCACCAGCTCAAAAGTCGCGGCGATGCTGACGCCGAGGATGTTCAGGGTCATGAACACGAAATACGCGCCGACCGCTGCCACCTTCGGATCAAGCTCCGGGTACTGCACGTTGAGGTAGGCACCGATGGCCATGGCGATCGCCGGTGGGGCGAAGACGAATTCGATCAGCGTGGCGATGCCGGCGATCAGTCCGCCTTTTTCGCCGAACGCCCGGCGGCTATAGGCAAACGGCCCGCCCGCGTGGGGAATCGCGGTGGTCAGTTCGGTGAAGCTGAAGATGAAGCAGGTGTACATGGTCGCGACCATCAGCGCCGTGACCAGAAATCCGAGGGTGCCCGCGGTGCCCCAGCCGTAACTCCAGCCGAAGTATTCGCCGGAAATCACCAGGCCGACGGCAATACCCCAGAGGTGCAGGGTGCCGAGTGTGGGTTTGAGCTGTGTGGTGGAAGTCATAAGTCCTCTCTGTTTTTTATTGTTCGATCTGTTGGACTTTCGGGTGCAGTGGTTGAGGTGGATGGATGCTGTTCACGCAGCGGCAGTTTTTGTGCAAAACCTGAATGACGGGTACGCAAGGGCCGTGCCAGAGCGGCCAGGCCTTGTGTTGTGTCATTGAGGACGCCATCGCGAGCAGGCTCGCTCCCACAGTGGATTTGTGCCGAGCCTGTGTATGTGGTGCGACACGACTCCCTTGTGGGAGCGAGCCTGCTCGCGAAAGCGGTCGAAAGGGCGACACAGAAATATCTGTATCGCCCCCGGGTTTTAGAAGAAACCCAACGGATTGATGTCGTAGCTCACCAGCAGGTTTTTGGTCTGCTGATAGTGATCGAGCATCATCTTGTGGGTTTCACGGCCAACGCCGGACTTCTTGTACCCGCCGAACGCGGCGTGCGCCGGGTACAGGTGGTAGCAGTTGGTCCACACACGACCGGCCTTGATCGCGCGGCCCATGCGGTAGGCGCGGTTGATGTCGCGGGTCCACAGGCCGGCGCCGAGGCCGAACTCGGTGTCGTTGGCGATGGCCAGGGCTTCGGCTTCGTCCTTGAAGGTGGTGATGCTCACCACCGGGCCGAAGATTTCTTCCTGGAACACACGCATTTTGTTGGTGCCCTTGAGCAGGGTCGGCTGGATGTAATAGCCGGTTGCCAGATTGCCCTCGAGTTTTTCCACCTTGCCGCCGGTCAGCAGCTCGGCGCCTTCACCCTTGGCGATTTCCAGGTACGAAAGGATCTTGTCGAATTGCTGCTCGGACGCCTGCGCGCCAACCATGGTGTCGGTGTCCAGCGGGTCGCCGCGTTTGATCTGCAGGACTTTCTTCATCACCACTTGCATGAATTCGTCGTAGATCGATTCCTGTACCAGTGCGCGGGACGGGCAGGTGCAGACTTCGCCCTGATTGAAGAATGCCAGCACCAGACCTTCGGCAGCCTTCTCGATGAAGGTCGGTTCGGCCTGCATGATGTCTTCGAAGAAGATGTTCGGCGACTTGCCGCCCAGTTCCACGGTGGACGGAATGATGTTCTCGGCCGCGCATTTCATGATGTGCGAGCCGACCGGGGTCGAACCGGTGAAAGCGATCTTGGCGATGCGTTTGCTGGTGGCCAGGGCTTCGCCGGCTTCTTTGCCGAAACCTTGCACCACGTTGAGCACGCCCGGTGGCAGCAGATCACCGATCAGCTCCATCAGCACGCAGATGCCCAGCGGGGTTTGCTCGGCAGGCTTGAGTACCACGCAGTTGCCGGCGGCCAGTGCCGGGGCGAGTTTCCACGCGGCCATCAGCAGCGGGAAGTTCCACGGGATGATCTGCCCGACCACACCCAGCGGTTCATGGATGTGATAGGCCACGGTGTTGCCGTCGATTTCGGCAGCGCTTCCTTCCTGCGCGCGCAGGCAGCCGGCGAAGTAGCGGAAATGGTCGGCGGCCAGCGGGATGTCGGCGTTGAGGGTCTCGCGGATGGCTTTGCCGTTGTCCCAGGTTTCGGTGATCGCCAGCAGTTCGAGGTTCTGTTCGATGCGGTCGGCGATTTTCAGCAGGATCAGCGAGCGCGCCTGCACGGAGGTCGCGCCCCACGCATCGGCAGCGGCGTGGGCGGCGTCCAGTGCCTTGTCGATGTCTTCGGCAGTGGAGCGGGGGAATTCGGCAATCGGCTGGCCATTCACTGGCGAGGTGTTGGTGAAGTACTGACCTTTGACAGGCGCGACGAACTCGCCGCCGATGTAGTTACCGTACTTGCTCTTGAACGAGACTTTGGCGCCTTCAGTACCGGGGTGAGCGTAACGCATGATTTGTTCTCCTTGGCTTTGTACTTATTAGAGAAACGCGCAAGTGCGCTTGCTATAAGCGTAGAGCAAGGGTCGGGCCACTGCCGTGCAGGTCAGGCAAATCAAGGCGTTACGTATTTTTTGTCGGACGGGCGGGCGACGCCTGTGATGGTTTCGGTACAGATCGGGTGACAGTTTGTACCGCTTTTGGCACAGCCTGTGACCGGGTGGTCTTGCCAGCATTGCAATGCCGGCCTGCCTGGAGGATCCTCAGCCAACAGAAACCCTGTAGGGGCTGCCGCAGGCTGCGATCTTTTGATCTTGATCCTCAAAAACAAGATCAAAAGATCGCAGCCTGCGGCAGCTCCTACATGAGGTTTGCGTCGACCTTTCGGGGAGAACAATAATAAATGCACGATAACCATTTGAGTCGCCATGCCCAGCAGGTTCTCACCGTCAGTCAGGGCAAGCCGCACCTGCACGGGCCCGGTGCCGATCCGTCGATTGCCCGCTCGTGGCTGCGCTGTCTTGAGGACTATCACCTCGATCCGGCCCTGACCATGGCGCCCACCGTGCTCGAACACGGGCGCGTGCTTGAAAGCCGCGAACGCCTGCAACAGGTGTTGCAGATCGCCGGTAATGAAATGAGCAGCCTGCATCAACAACTCTCCGGCGCCGGTCATGCGGTGCTGCTGACCGACGCGCGCGGGGTGATCCTCAACTGCGTCACCGCGCCGGCCGAGCGCAAGATTTTCGAACGCGCCGGTCTCTGGCTCGGCGCCGACTGGAGCGAAGCCTGCGAAGGCACCAACGGCATCGGCACCTGTCTGGTCGAGCGCCAGGCACTGACCATCCATCAGGACGAACACTTTCGCGGCCGCCACACCGGCCTGACCTGCTCGGCGAGCCCGGTGTTCGACCCGCACGGCGAACTGCTGGCGGTGCTCGACGTGTCCTCGGCGCGCCACGACGTTTCTCGGCAGAGCCAGTTCCACACCATGGCGCTGGTCAATCTGTCGGCGAAGATGATCGAGAGCTGCTATTTCCTGCGTTGCTTTGATAACCAGTGGTTGCTGCGTTTCCATCTGCAGGCCGAGTCGGTCGGTCTGTTCAGCGAAGGGCTGCTGGCGTTTGACGGGGAAGGGCGGATCAGTGCGGTCAACCAGAGTGCGCTGAACCTGCTCGGGCATATTCGCGGAGGCTTGCTCGGCAAGCCGGTGGAAGCGTTCTTCGATTGTTCGCTGGACGAGTTGCTCGGTCGGGCCAGCGCCAATGCCAGCGCCAGTTGGCCGCTGCGCACCCGCGACGGGCGGCATCTGTTTGCCTTGTTGCGCGGCGAATCGCGCAAGCCGGCGCCGATCCTGCCGGCCCCGGTCGTGGCCAAGCCTCAAGCGCTGGTGGGCATTTGCCTCGGTGACGCGGCGCTGCAAGCGGATTTCCGCAAGGCGCTGCGGGTGTTCGAACGCGACGTGCCGCTGCTGATCAACGGTGAAACCGGCTCCGGCAAGGAAGCATTCGCCAAGGCTGTGCATCACGCCAGCCAGCGCGCCAACAAAGCCTTCGTCGCCCTCAATTGCGCGGCGATCCCGGAAAGCCTGATCGAGAGCGAGCTGTTCGGTTATCGCGGCGGCAGTTTCACCGGCGCGCGCAAGGACGGCATGCGCGGCAAGCTGCAGCAGGCCGATGGCGGCACGCTGTTCCTCGATGAAATCGGCGACATGCCGCTGGCGCTGCAAACCCGGTTGTTGCGAGTGCTGGAAGACCGGCAGGTGGTGCCGATTGGCGGCGAGCCGGAAGCGGTCAACGTGCGGATCATCAGCGCCACGCACCGTAATCTGCTGGAGCGCGTGGCGGACGGCAGCTTCCGCGAAGATCTGTATTACCGTCTCAATGGCCTCGAAGTTGCGCTACCGGCGTTGCGCGAACGCAGTGATAAATCGCAGTTGCTGGATTTCCTGCTGGCCGAGGAGGCCGGCGGAGAAACAATTGTGATCGACGAACCGGCGCGCCAGGCGTTGCTGGCCTTCAACTGGCCGGGCAACGTTCGGCAGTTGCGCAATGTTCTGCGCACATTGGCGGCATTGTGTGATGAAGGGCGAATCGGGCTGGAGGATTTGCCGGCGATGATTCGCCAGGCGCAGCCAAGGCTGGAGCTGAAGACGGTTGAGTCCGGGCATCCGCTGGAGGACGCCGAACGCCTGGCGTTGCTCGATGTGCTGGAGCAAACGCGCTGGCACATGACCCAGACCGCGCAGCAGCTCGGGGTCAGCCGCAATACCCTCTATAGAAAGCTGCGCAAACACGCGATCTCCCGTTAAACCGCGCCGCACCGTTCGCGAGCAAGCCCGCTCCCACAGGATCAGCGCCAACCTTGTGGGAGCGGGCTTGCTCGCGAAGGCGTCGGCGCAGGCGAAACACAAGGTGCGATTTCCCCCTCCCTGCGCTAACCTGCGGCCATGTTTTACGAGGTCGACTATGCACATTCATATTCTGGGTATCTGCGGGACTTTCATGGGCTCGATGGCGGTTCTGGCCAAAGAGCTGGGCCATCACGTGACCGGCTCCGACGCCAACGTCTATCCGCCGATGAGCACGCAGCTTGAGGCCCAGGGCATTCAGCTGACCCAGGGCTACGACCCGGCCCAGCTCGATCCGGCACCGGATCTGGTGGTGATCGGCAACGCCATGTCGCGCGGCAACCCGGCGGTGGAGTATGTGCTGAACAAAGGCCTGCCGTACGTCTCCGGCCCGCAATGGCTGGCCGATCACGTGCTGCAAGGGCGCTGGGTGCTGGCGGTCGCCGGTACGCACGGCAAGACCACCACCAGCAGCATGCTCGCCTGGGTGCTGGAACACGCCGGCATGAGCCCGGGGTTCCTGATCGGCGGCGTGCCGCAGAACTTCTCGGTGTCCGCACGTCTGGGCGGCACGCCGTTCTTCGTGATCGAGGCCGACGAGTACGACAGCGCGTTTTTCGACAAGCGTTCGAAGTTCGTCCACTACCGTCCGCGTACCGCGATCCTCAACAACCTTGAGTTCGATCACGCCGACATCTTCCCCGATCTGCCGGCGATCGAGCGGCAGTTCCACCACTTGGTGCGGACTATTCCGAGCGAAGGTCTGGTGATCCACCCGACCACCGAACCGGCCTTGCAGCGCGTGATCGAAATGGGCTGTTGGACCCCGGTGCAGACCACCGGCGTCGGCGGTCAGTGGCAGGTCAAGTTGCTCAAAGACGATGGCTCGGCGTTCGAAGTAATATTCGAAGGCGTGTCCCAGGGCACTGTCGAATGGGAGCTGACCGGTCAGCACAACGTCGCCAACGCCCTGGCTGCGCTGGCAGCGGCGCGGCATGTCGGTGTGGTGCCAGCGATGGGCATCGCCGGCTTGAGCGCATTCAAGAACGTCAAACGCCGGATGGAGAAAGTCGCCGAAGTGCGCGGCATCACCATCTACGACGACTTCGCCCACCACCCGACCGCCATTGCCACCACCCTCGACGGTTTGCGCAAGCGCATCGGCGACGCACCGCTGATCGCGATCATCGAACCGCGCTCCAACTCGATGAAACTCGGCGCGCACCGCGATGGCCTGCCCGACAGCGTGGTCGATGCCGATCAGGTGATCTGGTACGCCCCGGCCAACCTCGGTTGGGATCTGGGCGCCACCGCCGCACTGTGCAGCGTGCCATCGATTGTCAGCGACTCTCTGGAAGGCATCATCGAACGCGTGAAGAGCCAGGCCCAGCCCGGTACTCACGTGGTGATCATGAGCAACGGCGGCTTCGGTGGTCTGCACGGCAAACTCGCCGAGGCACTGCAATGAACACTTTTGCCCAGAGCGGCGGCCCGGAACGCATCACGCTGGCGATGACCGGCGCGTCCGGCGCGCAGTATGGATTGCGCCTGCTCGACTGCCTGGTACGGGAAGATCGCGAAGTGCACTTCCTGATCTCCAAGGCCGCGCAACTGGTGATGGCCACCGAGACCGATGTCACGCTGCCGCCCAAGCCGCAGATGATGCAGGCGTTCCTCACCGAGTACACCGGGGCGGCCGCCGGGCAGATCCGCGTGTATGGCAAGGAAGACTGGATGTCGCCGGTAGCTTCGGGCTCCGGCGCACCGGCGGCGATGGTCGTGGTGCCGTGTTCCACCGGTACCCTGTCGGCGATTGCCACCGGTGCCTGCAACAATCTGATCGAACGCGCAGCGGACGTCACCTTGAAGGAGCGGCGCCAGTTGATCCTGGTGCCGCGTGAGGCGCCGTATTCGAGCATTCATCTGGAGCACATGCTCAAGTTGTCGAACATGGGCGTGACCATCCTGCCGGCCTCGCCGGGCTTCTATCACCAGCCGCAGACCATCGACGACCTGATCGATTTTGTCGTGGCGCGGATTCTCAATCTGCTGGGCATTCCTCAGGACATGCTGCCGCGTTGGGGCGAGCATCATCTGAGCAGCGATGAATAAGCTGTTGGTGATTGCGCTGGCGCTGCAACTGGCCGGCTGCGCCACCGCGCGCACGCTGGATGCAGCCAAGCCGGGGGCGCCGGTGGTGTATTCCGGGACACGCCTGGATTTGTACGCGATGAATGGCGGGTGCTGTGCGATGGACCGCTTCGGGGCTGAGGCGCCGAGTTATCCGGGAGTGGACCTGCCGGCGAGTGCGTTGCTTGATACGCTGCTGTTGCCGTTGTCTTTGCTGACCGTGATTGGCGTGGGGTTTCAGGCGACTGGTGGATTGTAGGGGAGTGCTGCGCACTCCATTCGCGGGCAAGCCACGCTCCCACAGGGATTGAGTCGTGCACTAAATCTGTGTTCGCTGAAGACTACTGTGGGAGCGGGCTTGCCCGCGAAGAGGCCAGCCCAGACACCGCAAAACTATTTGCCGAGCTTTCGCAGCTCATCCGACTCGACGATCCGCACCCCATCCTGTTCTTCCAACGCCAGGCGCCACATCGCCCGGGCCAGTTGGCAGGCTTCGATGCCGCGATATTTGCCGGGAATCAGTTTGGAGAACGGCGCCGCCAGTTGTTCGCCCAAGCGCGGCTCGGTGCGATCTCCCAGCAATAGCGATGGTCGGCAGATGGTCAGTTGCGGCCAGTCCTGCGCGCGCAACGCCTGCTCCATCTCGCCTTTGACCCGGTTGTAGAAAATCGACGATTTCGGATCGGCGCCCAGCGCACTGATCACGATCAGGTGCCGTGCGCCCATCTCCCGCGCGCGTTTGGCGAACGCCACCACCATGTCCAGATCTACCGCGCGGAACGCCTCTTCCGAGCCGGCCTGTTTGATGGTGGTGCCGAGGCAGCAATAGGCGATATCGACGCGACCACTGAGTTGCGGCAGAAACGCCTGTGGGTCGCCCACCGGGTTTTCCAGGTGCGGATGCTCCGCCAATGGACGACGGGACGGGGCGAGCACGCGGGTGATCGTCGGCTCGTTGAGCAAACGGTCGAGCAGATGTTCACCGGTCAGTCCGGTGGCTCCGGCAAGCAATACGTGCTGAGGCGTCAAGTACATAGTGTTTCTCCCTTGATACTGTTCAGCTTAGTTGCTGTTTGTTGCTCCGTCGTTCAATGCAGCACTCTGCAACGCTTTTCTGGCCTGCTGTTTACGCAGCAGTTGCCAGTGCGCCAGCACGGTTTTCGGTGCCCAGATCTGTGGCTCCGAAGCTTCGAAGTTGTCCGCCAGTTCGCGCTCGGCGACGGTGGCCTTGGCCAGTTTGAAGGCCTGCTCCAGATCGTCGGTCTGGTTCAGGGCCTGAGCGAACAGGGCGTCGCCGAAGTAGGTGAAGTTGGCTTCTTCCGAGCAACCGAACGACACGCGATCGGCACGCGAGGCGGTCATGATCAGTGTGCGCTCATCTTTCAGCGCGGGGATGAAACCGCCGGAATAGCACGATGAAATCACGATCACCTTGTCGCGGTTTTTCAGTGGCGCGAGCACGGCGGCAAGTTCGTCGGCGGGCAGGTCGGCGAGCTCCATGCGCGGTTGATCGAGTACCAGCTCGTGTTCGGCAGTGCCGTGGCTGGTCAGGTAGATGAAGATCAGGTCTTCCGGGCCGCTGCGTTCAGCGAGGGTCTGCGCGGCGCGGCGCAGGTTTTCGCGGGTGGCCATCGGCCGGTCGGCGAGATGCTCGCGGTGGTTGACCAGACGAATCTGGCCATAAGCGCCGAAACGCGTAGTGAGCATGTTGGCGACGTAATCGGACTCGCGCAGGAACACGCTTTGCTTGCCGTCGCCGCCGAGGGTCAGGGTGTACAGCTCGACTGCCGGAGTTGAGGCAGGCACGGCGGCCAGTGCGTCATCGAGCAGACGCCCTTGGGCCAGCAAGCCGAGTTCGAGGGTGTCGGGCAACAGCTTGCCGTCGGCGTCACGTACGCGCTGGCCGTTGATCCAGGTGCCGCTGAGCACGGTGCCGTCGGTCAGCACCAGAGTGCCGCGTCCGGCGTAGCTGTCGCCGTCAAACCCGCCGATGTAGAAGCTGCCGTCAGACAGGTTCAAGCGGCCCTGACCGCTGAAGCGCCAGTCGTTGAAGTAGCCGATGTAGTGGCTGCCGTCGGCACCGATCAGTTCGCCCTTGCCGGTCAGCGCACCTTCCTTGAACTGGCCGAGCCACACGTCGCCGTCGGCGTTCTCGTAGCGGCCCTTGCCGTGCAGTTGGCTGTTCTTGAAGCCGCCGACATAGATGTCGCCATCGGCACTGTTGAATGTGCCATTGCCTTCGAGCTGGCCGTTGACGAAGTGGCCGCTGAAGGTATTGCCGCTAGAGTCGCCGCGCTGGCCTTCGCCGTTGGGTTTGCCGTGGGCGAACTGGCCTTGATAGGAGCTGCCGTCGTCCATTTCCAGACGACCCAGCCCGGAATACTGGTCAGCCTTGAACTCGCCACGGTAGGTCATGGCGTTTTCCTTGAGGGTGCCTTCGCCATCGCGGCGGCCCTGCTTGAAACCGCCGGTGTAACTGCTGGCGTTGGTGGTCAGGCTGCCCTGGCCATCGAACAGACCCTGCTGAAACTGACCGCGATAGACTTCGCCGTTGCTGCCGTGCCACTCGCCCTGGCCATGCCATTGGCCCTTGTCGAACTGCCCGGCGTACCAACTGCCGTTGGGGTAGTCGACCCGGCCCTGGCCTTGCAGCAAGCCGTTGACCAGTTCACCGCGATAGCGTCCGCCGTCCGGCAGCCGTGCATCCGGGGGCAACAGCGATTCGCCGTCGCCGCACGCGGTGAGCATCAGGGTCAGGGCAAGGGGTGCAAGAGAAGCGAGTGGGCGCATAGCGGGATCCGGGCAATTAGGCGACCGAGTATGCCGCAGCTATGTGACCTTATACAGCCGGGAAAACAGCGCTGATGCGAAACAGCGTGCGCTGTTTCGCATCCCGTGACTCAAACGAAGCAGAGCGACAGCGGTTCGGCGATATAGGCCGGTTTGTCCGAGCCTTCTATCTCAAGCGTCGCGGTGGCCTTGAGCAGCCATTGACCGGGCTTTTTCTCGGTCACTTCGGCCAGATCGACTTTCAGGCGCACTTTTGAATTGACCTTCACCGGCTGGATGAAACGCACGCTGTCCAGGCCGTAATTGACCACCATCTTCAGGCCTTGCGGCAGCACGAGGATGTCTTCCATCAGTTTCGGGATCAGCGACAACGACAGGAAACCGTGGGCAATAGTGCTGCCAAAAGGCGTTTGCGCGGCTTTGACCGGATCGACATGGATGAACTGATAATCCCCGGTGGCTTCGGCGAACAGGTTGATGCGCTCCTGATCGATGGTGAGCCATTCGGAACGTCCGAGTTCCTTGCCGACATAATCTTTGAGCTCTGCAACGGGAACATAGGGCATTGAGACTCTCCTTGGGTTCATCGGTTTTATAGTTTTTCAGGTGGGGGATTTGACCGCCCTGCGAACCACTGTAGATCAACATGGCGATTTGCTCCGGTCAACCGACCATGCTTTTGGCGAATGCCGATCCATAGCGCTGCCGTGCTTATAATGCCGAGGACTTGCGGGGGGAGATGTCTGATGTTGTTACGTGGCCTGACCATGCTGGTGCTGTTCCAATTGCTCGGCACGGCACTCAACCATTTGCTGTTGCCGGTGCTGCCGGGGCCGATCATCGGTCTGCTGCTGTTGCTGGTGTTCCTGATCATTCGCGGTGAAGTCGGCGAGCCGCTGAACCTCGCGGCCGGCAGCCTGCTGCGCTATCTGCCGTTGCTGCTGGTGCCGCCGGCGGTGGGCGTGATGGTTTATGCGAGCGACATTGCCGCTGACTTCTGGGCCATTGTCGGCGCGCTGGTGTTGTCGTTGATCCTGTCGATGGCCTTCGCCGGGGTGCTGATGCAACGGCTGGTCAAGCGCCATGCGCCGCACTCGGAGGAGTCGTGATGCTCTTCGATTGGCAAGGCGCCTGGGCTTCGGTGATCCATCATCCGCTGTTCGGCATCGGCATCACCCTCGGTGCCTATCAACTGGTACTGGCGGCGTTCGAGAAAACCCGCTGGATCTTTCTGCAACCGGTGCTGGTCTCGATGCTGGTGGTGATCGGCGTGCTGGTCGGCTGCGGCCTGACCTACGCCGAGTACCGCAAGAGCACCGAAATCCTCAGCATTCTGCTGGGCCCGGCGACGGTGGCGCTGGCGGTGCCGCTGTATCTCAACCTAAAGCGCATCCGCCAATTGTTCTGGCCGATTTTTACTACGCTGGTGATAGGCGGCGTGGTCGCCACGGGCATGGGCGTGTTGCTCGGCTGGTGGTTCGGCGCCGAGCACATGATTCTGATGACCATGGCGCCGAAGTCGGTGACCTCGCCGATTGCCATGCTGGTGGCCGAGCAGATCGGTGGCGTGGCGGCGCTGGCGGCGGTGTTCGTGCTGATCACTGGGGTGATCGGCGCGATCTTCGGCCCGGCGCTGCTGACCCGGCTCGGCGTGCGCAGCCCCGAGGCGCGCGGCATGGCGCTGGGCATGACCGCGCACGCGGTCGGCACTTCGGTGGCGTTGCAGGAAAGCGATGAGTGCGGCGCCTTCGCGGCGCTGGCGATGAGTCTGATGGGCGTGGCCACGGCGGTGTTCCTGCCGTTGGCGGTGTCGATGGTGGTGTAAGGAAATGTCTATGAGTCTGCCGCTTTTTCCGCTCAACACAGTGCTGTTCCCCGGCTGCAACCTCGACTTGCAGATCTTCGAGGCGCGCTACCTGGACATGATCGGCCGCTGCATGAAGCAGGGCGGCGGTTTCGGCGTGGTGTGCATCCTCGATGGCCACGAAGTCGGCGTTGCCCCAGAAGGCTTTGCCCTGGTCGGCTGCGAGGCGCGGATCACCGATTTCCAGCAACAGGACAACGGTCTGCTCGGGATCCGGGTGCAGGGTGGGCGGCGTTTTCAGGTATTGCGCACCGAAGTGCAGCGCGATCAGTTGATCCTCGCCGACGTCGAGTGGCTGGACGATGAGCCGGAGCAACCGTTGCAGGACGAAGACGCCGATCTGGTGGCGCTGCTCAAGGCCTTGGCCGAGCACCCGATGGTCGAGGCGTTGAACATGGGCACCGAAGCGCTGGGGCAGCAGTCGCTGGCCAATCAGCTGGCGTATCTGCTGCCGTTCGCCGAAGAAGACAAGATCGACCTGCTGCAACTCGACGATCCGCAGCAGCGACTGGATGCGATCCAGGCGCTGCTCGATGAGTTGCAGGGCGAGCTGTTCGCCTGAGCGTCAGTAGGCGTATCGCAACATCGTGTCCGGCAGATGCCGCAGAACGAACAGGCTGAACAGCGCCAGCAGCGCTGGCAGGATCAGCCACCAGACCTTGAACGGCATGGCATTGAGCGGCGCCTTGCGCTGGCTCAGCCACAAGCCCGCCGCACATACGCATGCCGCCAGCATTGCGCCGGCCAGGATATCGGTTGGCCAGTGAGCGCCCAGGTAAACGCGCGACAGGGCAATCGAGAGTGCCGGGATACAGGCGAGCAGCAACCAGGTCAGGCGCATGCGTGGCGGTTGGCCGCGACCGGCGAGTACCGCCAGCACCAGAAACAGCGCGAACGAACCCGATGCGTGACCGCTGGGCATGCTGTAGCTGGTCAATGGATCGGTCAGCACTTCCGGGCGAACCCGGGCGAAAAACTGTTTGGTGACGGTATTGAGGAGCGCGGTGCACAGCAGCACGCCACCGGCAAAGATTGCCTGGCGCCATTGCCGGCACAGCAGCAACAGACCGGTGAGCAGGGCGCTGAACATCAACATATTGCGGAATTCACCGATCAGGGTGAAGGTCACTGCGATTTCATCGAGCATCGGCTGCCGATGTTCCTGCACCAGGGTCATCACGCCCTGGTCGAGGGCGTGCAGGTACGGATAGCCAATAAACAGGCCGATCAGAATCATCAGGCTCATGCTGCTGATCCAGATCGTCGCCCGGCGATGCTGGCGCAAGCTGCTGTTGACGCTCATGCCGACCATCACCGCAATACTGGCGGCAACGATGCCGGCCTGCAGCCAGAAACCTTCCGGCAGCGGCAGACGGATCGCCGCGCCGGTGGCCCAACCCGGCAGCAGGTAGGCGACGCTCCAGCCGGCGGCGGCCAGCAGGCTGACGGCGGCGAAACGCGGGAAGGGCATGTCGCACATCCCGGCAACCATCGGCAACATCGGCCGCAACGGGCCGATGAAGCGCCCGACCAGCAGACTGGCGATGCCGTAACGCTGGAAGTAGGTTTCGGCCCCGGCCATCCATTCCGGATGGTGGTGCAGTCCCGGCAGGCGGCGGATGTTCTGATGGAAATGGCGGCCGAGGAAGTACGAGATCACATCGCCGAGTATCCCGCCGAGAAAGCCCAGCAGCAGGGTTTCACTCAACGACAGTGCGCCGCTGCCGGCGAGTACGGCCACGGCAAACAGCAACACCGTGCCGGGCACGATCAGCCCGGCAATTGCCAGGCACTCCACGCAAGCGACGATAAATACCGCAGCGGCCAGCCACTGCGGATTGGCGGCGAGCCACCCGGTCACGCTATCGAGCCATGGGCCCATACACACAACTCCATCAAATCTTCAATAAGTCCCGAAGGCTGCACAAAATTTCAGCAATCACTCAGTACCCCTGTGGGAGCGGGCGCATAGGGTTCAAAACCTGTGTCACTTCAGGACAGCAAAAAATAATCGCGACCTTCGACCTGGCCCCGGCGCAGCGGGTTCCGCGTGCACCACTGGGCATACGCGGCGTCGACGAAACGGTACATCAGGTGTTCGTCGCGGCCATGGGGGATGCCCAGGCGGGTGGTCTGGATAATCTGAGTCGGTGCCGGCCCGGTGTCTTCCACCAGCATCAGCTCGTGATCGAAACGCTTGGCGTCCCACATCGGCACCTTCAACCCCAGCGCCTTGCACAGCAGCGTCTGCCCGGCGCAAAGCTTTTGCGAAGGACGCGGCCGGCCTTGGGCATCGGGATTGTTCAGCAGCATCTGCGCCAGACTCGCCGGCCCACTGATTTCATCGACCCACGGGTAGGCGGACTTGATCAGCACCGCATTGCCGGGCCCCTGAGCGCTGAAGTTCAGCGAATCGCCACCGCGGGCGTAATACATATAGATGTGCCCGCCATCCAGAAACAAAGCCTTACGTTTTTCCGTGTAGCCGAGCGATGCATGACTGCCTTTTTCCGCGCAGTAATAGGCTTCGGTTTCGATGATCCGGGCGCTGAGCCACAGATCGCCGACCCGGTGGCGGATGACTTTGCCGAGCAGGTCGCGGGCCAGCACTTGCGCGTCACGGTCGAAAAAAGCGTCCGGAAGGCCCAGTGGCAGGCGCTCGGCGGTGGCGCGAACGGTCAGGTTGGACATGGCAAACGGTGGTTATCCAGGCGAAGGAGGTCGTGATGATAACAATCCGCGGCTTAATTACGGCTGAACGTCGGCAAATTGCAGTCCATTTCGACCATCCGCCTGTCACCGCTGTTAGTCCCGGGACGCGACAGCTATAATCTGCCGCTTTCCTCTTTGCCAAGACCCCAGCAGACCATGACTGAGTCCGTTCTTGACTACATGACCCGATTGGGTCGCGCCGCCCGCGAAGCTTCCCGGGTCATCGGCCGTGCCAGCACCGCGCAGAAAAACCGCGCCTTGCAGGCTGCTGCCAATGCGCTGGACGCTGCTCGCGCCGAGCTGGCCGCAGCCAATGAACAGGATCTGGCGGCTGGGCGCGCCAACGGTCTGGAGCCGGCCTTGCTGGAGCGTCTGGAACTGACCCCGGCGCGCATCGACGGCATGATCGTCGGCCTGCGTCAGGTGGCGGCACTGCCCGATCCGGTCGGTGCGATCCGTGACATGAGCTTCCGCCCGTCCGGGATTCAGGTCGGCAAGATGCGCGTACCGCTGGGCGTGATCGGGATCATCTACGAATCCCGGCCCAACGTGACCATCGATGCCGCCAGCCTGTGCCTGAAGTCCGGCAACGCGACCATCCTGCGCGGTGGCTCCGAGGCGATTCATTCCAACCGCGCGATTGCCGCGTGCATCCAGCGCGGTCTGGCCGAGGCCGAATTGCCGGCAGCCGTGGTGCAAGTGGTCGAAACCACAGACCGTGCCGCCGTCGGCGCGATGATCACCATGCCCGAGTACATCGACGTCATCGTGCCGCGCGGTGGCCGTGGCCTGATCGAACGCATCAGCCGCGATGCGCGCGTGCCGGTGATCAAGCATCTGGACGGCATCTGCCACGTATTTGTCAGCGAGCACGCCGATCTGGCCAAAGCCCAGCGCATCGCCTTCAATGCCAAGACTTACCGTTATGGCATCTGCGGCGCGATGGAGACCTTGCTCGTCGATCAAAGTGTTGCGAAGGATTTCCTGCCGTCGATGGCTGCCCAGTTCCACGAGAAAGGCGTCGAGCTGCGTGGCTGCGAACGCACCCGCGCGATCATCGACGCGGTGGCGGCCAGCGAAGACGACTGGAGCACCGAGTATCTGGCGCCGATCCTGTCGATCCGTGTGGTCGACGGACTGGATCAGGCCATCGAACACATCAACCATTACGGCTCGCATCACACCGACTCGATCGTCAGCGAAAACCTCGCCGACACCCGGCGTTTCGTCGCGGAAGTCGACTCGGCGTCGGTGATGATCAACACCCCGACCTGCTTCGCCGATGGATTCGAATACGGATTGGGTGCCGAGATCGGCATTTCTACTGATAAGCTGCACGCCCGCGGCCCGGTGGGCCTCGAAGGACTGACCTGCGAGAAGTACATCGTGGTCGGTGATGGCCAGTTGCGCGGCCAGGCGACGGTCTGACTTGACCGACCTCGACTTGACAGCGCCGCTGCCTGACGGCGAACTCCGACCTCGGCGCATCGGCGTACTGGGCGGCACGTTCGACCCGGTGCACATCGGCCATTTGCGTGGTGCGCTGGAAGTCGCCGAAGCGCTGCTGCTCGACGAGCTGCGCATGATGCCCAGCGCCCGGCCGCCGCACCGCGATACGCCGCAGGTGTCGGCGCAGGATCGGTTGGCAATGGTTGAGTGCGCGGTGGCCGGAGTGCCGCCGCTGGTGGTGGACGCCCGCGAATTGCAGCGGGACAAGCCGTCTTACACCATTGATACCCTGGAGTTGATGCGTGCCGAAATGGCCGCCGAGACCCAGGTTTTTCTGCTTTTGGGCTGGGACGCATTTTGCGGCCTGCCCACTTGGCACCGCTGGGAAGAGTTGCTCCAGCATTGCCACATCCTGGTGCTACAGCGCCCGGACGCCGACAGCGAACCGCCGGATGCCTTGCGCAACCTGCTGGCAGCGCGTTCGGTGAGCGACCCGCTGGCCCTGAAAGGGCCGAGCGGACAGATTGCATTCGTCTGGCAGACACCGCTCGCGGTTTCCGCCACCCAGATCCGTCAACTGCTGGCCAGCGGTAAGTCGGTACGTTTCCTGGTGCCCGACGCGGTCCTGGCCTACATCGATGCGCACGGTCTTTACCGTGCGTCGAACTGAACAAGGCGTGCTTCACTGATACGAATCCACGTATCGCCAAGCCGCCGAATATACGAGCAAAACGAGTTTTATATGACTGACAAAGACGTAAGCAAAGTTAAGCGCAAAGGCACGTTCAAGAGCGCACCGCTGCCGGAAGTCGCCAACACCAACGAGCCGCTCAAGGGCGACGAGCTGGTCAAGGTTGCCGTGGCAGCCCTGGAAGACGTCAAGGCACAAGACATCCAGATCATCGATGTGCGCGACAAGCAGAGCATCACCGACTACATGATCATCGCCACCGGTACGTCCAATCGCCAGATCAACGCGATGCTGGACAAGGTCCGTGAAGAAGTCAAAAAGCAGGGCGCCAAGCCGCTGGGCGAAGAAGGCAAGGGCGACAGCGACTGGGTGCTGCTCGACCTCGACCTGGTGATCGTGCACATGATGACTGCCTCGGCGCGTCAGTTCTACGACCTGGAACGCCTGTGGGCCGGTGCCGAGCAAAGCCGTGCGGCAGACGCCAAGCACCACAGCCCGGAAAACACCCACGAGCATTTCACCAAGCTCAACAAAGACCAGCTGTAAGGGATTGCTGTGCGACTGCGACTGATCGCCGTCGGTTCACGCATGCCCAAGTGGGTGGAAGAAGGCTGGCATGAATATGCCAAGCGTCTTCCGTCCGAGCTGGCGCTGGAACTGGTGGAAATTCCGCTCAATACCCGTGGCAAGAACGCCGACGTGGCCCGTTTCATCCGCCAGGAAGGCGAAGCCATGCTGGCCAAGGTCGGGCCGAACGAGCGGATCGTCACGCTGGAAGTCCACGGCAAGCCCTGGAGCACCGAGCAACTGGCGGTCGAACTCGACCGTTGGCGGCTGGATTCGCGCACGGTCAATTTCATGGTCGGTGGCCCCGAAGGGCTGGCGCCGGAAGTCTGCGCCCGCGCCGATCAGCGCTGGTCGTTGTCGCCGCTGACCTTGCCGCACCCGCTGGTGCGGATCCTGATCGGCGAACAGCTGTACCGTGCCTGGACCGTGCTGTCCGGTCACCCTTACCACAAGTAGTCCTGCCCTCATGTCTCAGCCGATCCGCATCAAGGACCACGAAAAGGACGCCCGCCTGGTGCGCAGCCGCGTCGTGTTCGGGGCCATTGCGGTCATGCTGTTGATCTGCGTGCTGATTGCGCGGCTGTACTACTTGCAGGTGATCCAGTACGAGTACCACTCGACACTCTCGGAAAACAACCGCGTCCACGTGCAGCCGATTCCGCCGACCCGCGGCTTGATCTTCGACCGCAACGGCGTGGTGGTGGCGGACAACCGTCCGAGCTTCAGCCTGAGCATGACCCGCGAGCGTTCCGGCGACTGGCAGCAAGTGCTCGACGTGATCGTCGAAGTGCTGCAACTGACGCCCGAGGACCGGGTGATCTTCGAGAAACGCATGCGTCAGGGGCGTCGGCCATTCGAGCCGGTGCCGATCCTTTTCGAACTGACCGAAGAGCAGATCGCCCGGATCGCGGTTAACCAGTTCCGCCTGCCTGGGGTGGAAGTGGTCGCGCAACTGGTGCGCCACTACCCGCAGGGCGCGCATTTTGCGCACTCGGTGGGTTACATGGGGCGCATCAACGAGAAAGAGCTGAAGACCCTCGACCCGGTCAACTACAGCGGCACCCACCACATCGGCAAGACCGGCATCGAGCGTTTCTACGAGCCGGAGCTGCACGGGCAGGTGGGGTACGAGGAAGTCGAAACCAACGCTCGGGGCCGCGTATTGCGCGTGCTCAAGCGTACCGATCCGATTCCCGGCAAGGACATCGTCCTGAGCCTGGACATCAAACTGCAGGAAGCGGCCGAAGCTGCGCTGGGCGGGCGACGTGGCGCGGTGGTGGCGCTCGATCCGAAGACTGGCGAAGTGCTGGCGATGGTCAGCCAGCCGAGTTTCGACCCGAACCTGTTCGTCACCGGCATCAGCTTCAAGGCCTATGCCGAACTGCGCGATTCCATCGACCGGCCGCTGTTCAACCGCGTGCTGCGCGGCCTGTACCCGCCGGGTTCGACGATCAAGCCGGCGGTGGCGATTGCCGGTCTCGATTCTGGCGTAGTGACAGCGTCGAGCCGGGTGTTCGACCCCGGTTACTACATGCTGCCCAACTACGATCACAAGTACCGCAACTGGAACCGCACCGGTGACGGCTTCGTCGATCTCGACACGGCGATCATGCGTTCCAACGACACCTACTTCTATGACCTGGCGCACAAGCTGGGCATCGATCGGTTGTCGGCCTACATGAACAAGTTCGGCATCGGCCAGAAGGTCTCGCTGGACATGTTCGAAGAATCCCCCGGCCTGATGCCGTCCCGCGAGTGGAAGCGTGCGACGCGCAAGCAGGCGTGGTTCCCGGGTGAAACCCTGATTCTGGGGATTGGCCAGGGTTATATGCAGTCCACACCGTTGCAACTGGCGCAGGCCACGGCGCTGGTCGCCAACAAAGGCATCTGGAACCGGCCGCACCTGGCCAAGACCATCGAAGGTGCCAAACCGGTAGACGAGAACCCGATGCCGGACATCGTCCTGCGCGATCCGTCGGACTGGACCAAGGTCAACCACGGCATGCAGCAGGTGATGCACGGCGCCCGGGGTACTGCGCGCAAGGCAGCAATCGGTGCGCAATACCGCATCGCCGGCAAGTCCGGTACCGCTCAGGTCGTCGCGATCAAACAAGGTGAAAAATACGACCGCTCCAAGGTTCAGGAACGCCACCGCGACCACGCCTTGTTCGTCGGTTTCGCCCCGGCCGACAACCCGAAAATCGTGGTTTCGGTGATGGTCGAGAACGGTGAGTCCGGCTCTGGGGTCGCCGCGCCAGTGGTGCGTCAGGTCATGGACGCCTGGCTTCTGGATCAGGATGGTCGATTGAAGGCCGAATACGCCGGTCCTATCAGTGCGGAGGCTACGGCCCGTGATGAATAATTTTGATCGCATGCTCTCTAGCGAGGATGTGATGCGTCGCCGGGCGACGCTGCTGCAACGCCTGCATATCGATGGCCCGCTGTTGATCCTGCTGCTGATCCTCGCTGCGGGAAGTCTGTTCGTGCTGTATTCGGCCAGTGGCAAAAGCTGGGATCTGCTGGGCAAACAAGCCACTTCGTTCGGCATCGGCCTGGTGTCGATGATTGTCATCGCCCAGTTCGAACCACGGTTCATGGCGCGTTGGGTACCGCTCGGTTACGTGATCGGGGTGGTGCTGCTGTTGGTGGTGGACATCATGGGCCACAACGCCATGGGCGCGACGCGCTGGATCAACATCCCCGGGGTGATCCGCTTCCAGCCCTCGGAGTTCATGAAGATCCTGATGCCGGCGACGATTGCCTGGTATCTGTCCAAACGCACGCTACCGCCGCAACTCAAGCATGTCGGCATCAGCCTGATGCTGATCGGCGTGCCGTTCATTCTGATCGTGCGCCAGCCTGACCTTGGTACGTCGCTGCTGATTCTGGCCGGCGGCGCGTTCGTGCTGTTCATGGGCGGACTGCGCTGGCGCTGGATCCTCAGCGTGCTGGCCGCCGCCGTACCGGTGGCGATCGCCATGTGGTTCTTCATCATGCACGACTACCAGAAGCAGCGGATCCTCACGTTCCTCGACCCGGAAAGCGATCCGCTCGGCACCGGCTGGAACATCATCCAGTCGAAAGCCGCGATCGGTTCCGGGGGCGTGTTCGGCAAGGGCTGGCTGCTGGGCACCCAGTCGCACCTGGACTTTTTGCCGGAAAGCCACACCGACTTCATCATTGCCGTACTGGGCGAGGAGTTCGGTCTGGTGGGCATCTGCGCGCTACTGCTGATCTATCTGCTGCTGATCGGTCGCGGCCTGGTGATTACCGCCCAGGCGCAGACGCTGTTCGGCAAATTGCTCGCCGGCGCGCTGACCATGACGTTTTTTGTTTATGTTTTCGTCAACATCGGTATGGTCAGTGGCCTGTTGCCGGTGGTGGGGGTGCCGTTGCCCTTCATTAGCTACGGAGGAACTTCGCTGGTGACACTGCTGTCAGCGTTTGGGGTTTTGATGTCGATTCATACGCATCGCAAGTGGATCGCACAGGTTTGAATAAGGTGAAGAGTTCAATGCAAGTCATGCGCAGCTGGGCGACTCGTTACGCGCCGTGGGTCGGCCTGGTCGGCATCCTTGGCAGCGCGCAGGAAGCGCTGGCCGGCGATTACGAAGGTTCACCGCAGGTGGCCGAATTCGTCGGTGAAATGACCCGCGACTACGGTTTTGCCGGCGAGCAACTGATGGCGGTGTTCCGCGAGGCCCAGCGCAAGCAGGCGATTCTCGACGCGATCTCCAAACCCGCCGAGCGGGTCAAACAGTGGAAAGAATATCGCCCGATGTTCATCACCGACGCGCGCATCGCCCGTGGTGTGGACTTCTGGCGCCAGCACGAGGCCGTACTGGCCCGTGCCGAGCAGGAATACGGCGTACCGGCACAAGTCATCGTGTCGATCATCGGCGTCGAGACCTTTTTCGGACGTAATACCGGCAATTACCGGGTGATTGATGCATTGTCCACGCTCGGTTTCGACTATCCTCCCCGTGCCGAATTTTTCCGCAAGGAATTGCGTGAGTTCCTGCTGCTGGCCCGTGAAGAACAGGTCGATCCATTGACCCTCAAAGGCTCGTACGCCGGGGCGATGGGCTTGCCGCAATTCATGCCGAGCAGCTTTCGCGCCTATGCGGTGGATTTCGACGGTGACGGTCACATCAATATCTGGACCAATCCGGACGATGCGATCGGCAGCGTGGCCAGTTACTTCAAACGGCATGGCTGGGTCGCCGGGGAACCGGTGGTCAGTCGCGCCGATGTGCGCGGCGAGCAGGTCGATGAAGGCCTGACCACCGGCATCGAGCCGACGAAAACGGTCGGAGAGTTGCGGGCGCTGGGCTGGTCAAGTCATGATGCGCTGCGCGATGATATGCCGGTTACTGCATTTCGCCTCGAAGGCGACAACGGCCCTGAATACTGGATGGGCCTGAAGAATTTCTACGCGATCACGCGTTATAACCGCAGCGTGATGTACGCCATGGCCGTACATCAACTGTCTGAAGAGCTGGTAAAAGCACGGGGCGTCAAGTAATGCGGGCATTGCCTATCAATAAACCCCTGAAGCTGGTGGCATTCGCCGCGTTGGCGGTGCTGGTCGCCAGCTGTTCGACCAGCCGCACGCCAACCCAGAAGACCTCGTCCACCGCCGTACGTGCGCAGCCGGGGCTGGACATCAACCGCGCGCACAAAGACGGCGCGCCGTGGTGGGATGTCGATGTTTCGCGGATCCCGGACGCCACGCCGACCCTGCACACCGGCCCGTACAAGGCCAACCCGTACACCGTGCTGGGCAAGACCTATTTCCCGTTGCAGGAATCCAAGACCTACGTCGCCTCGGGCACGGCGTCCTGGTACGGCACCAAGTTCCACGGGCAAAACACCGCCAACGGCGAAGTGTATGACCTGTACGGCATGAGTGCCGCTCACAAGACTCTGCCACTGCCAAGTTACGTTCGGGTGACCAACCTGGACAACAACAAGAGCGTGATCCTGCGGGTCAACGATCGCGGGCCGTTCTATTCGGACCGGATCATCGACTTGTCCTACGCGGCCGCGAAGAAGCTCGGTTATGCCGAAATCGGCACCGCGCGGGTCAAGGTCGAGGGCATCGATCCGCAGCAATGGTGGGCCGCCAAGGGCCGTCCGGCGCCGCTGATGCTCAACGAGCCGCAAGTCGCGCAGAATAGCGCCCCGGTGATCACGGCGTCGGCCGGTACCATCGAGCAGTGGACCCCGCCGCCGCAGCAACATGCCTCTGACACTGTCCCTGTACAGATCAGCGCAAAAAAAAACGCTTCTGCACCAGCGTCTGGCCAGTATCTGCAGGTGGGCGCGTTCGCCAACCCGGACGCTGCAGAACTCCTGAGGTCGAAGCTCAGCGGGATGGTGAGCGCTCCGGTGTTCATCAGCTCGATCGTGCGCAATCAGCAGACCCTGCACCGGGTACGCCTGGGGCCGATCGGTTCGCCGGGTGAGATCGCCCAGGTGCAGAACAGTGTGCGCCTGGCCAATCTCGGCTCGCCGAGCGTGGTCACCGAGTAAGAAACGTAGCACTTGATTGACGGTTCACTTGCGGTTTTGGGGGGTGGACCAGGTTGTTGGCTCGTCGAAGAACAAAAGCCCGGCAAGGGTGACTGGAGTGAGCAACTGAACACGCGATGGCCCGTTAGAAGGCTGTCTGAATAGTTTTGCCTTCGGGCAAGTTTCCATTAGCGATTTCGAGAGACGGATGAACATCACCACCTTTGCCAAACGCCTGTGTCTGCTAGTCCCGCTGCTCCTCTCGCCAGCCGCCTTCGCGGCCGAGATGATGCCGTCGCCACCTCAACTGGCTGCAAAAGCCTACGTGCTCATGGACGCCAGCAGCGGCAACGTGCTGGTGGAGAACAACGGTGACCAGCGTCTGCCGCCAGCCAGCCTGACCAAACTGATGACCGCGTACATCGCTACGCTGGAAATCCGCCGTGGCCAGATCGGTGAGAACGACCCGGTGACTGTCAGCGAAAACGCCTGGCGTACCGGCGGTTCGCGGATGTTCATCAAAGTCGGCTCGCAAGTGACCGTCAGCGACCTGCTGCACGGCATCATCATTCAGTCCGGCAACGACGCCAGCGTGGCGCTGTCCGAGCACATCGCCGGCAGCGAAGACGCGTTCGCCGACCTGATGAACAAGACGGTCGCCGATCTGGGCATGACCAACTCGCACTTCATGAACCCGACCGGTCTGCCGAACCCTGAGCACTACTCGTCGGCTCACGACATGGCGATCCTGGCCCGTGCGATCATCCACGAAGACCCGGCTCACTACGCGATCTACTCGCAGAAAGAGTTCTTCTGGAACGGCATCAAGCAGCCTAACCGCAACCTGCTGCTGTGGCGCGACAAGACCGTTGACGGTCTGAAAACCGGTCACACCGACGAAGCCGGCTACTGCATGGTGTCCTCGGCTGTACGTGATGGCCAGCGTCTGATCGCCGTGGTGTTCGGCACCAATAGCGAAGTGGCGCGTGCCGCTGAAACCCAGAAGCTGCTGACCTACGGTTTCCGTTTCTTCGAAACCCAGACCTTCTACCAGAAGGGCACCGAACTGGCTCAGGCCCCGGTGTGGAAAGGCACCACCAGTCAAGTCAAGGCCGGCCTGGCTGAAGACCTGACCATGACCCTGCCAAAAGGCCAGCTGAAAAAGCTCGCTGCCAGCATGACCATGAACCCGCAACTGACCGCGCCAATCGCCAAGGGCGACGTGATCGGTAAAGTCGAAGTGAAACTGGACGACAAGGTCGTGCACAGCGCTGACCTGATCGCTCTGGACGCTGTCGAGGAGGGTGGTATCTTCCGCCGCATGTGGGATAGCATCCGTCTATTCTTCTACGGCTTGTTCAACTGATTGAGTGTTGACCTGCATGGCCCCGTTCCTGTCCGGTTCGGGGCCATGTGCGTTACCACGGCTTACGCTTACGAGGCCGTTACGCCATGACCGATACCGAAGTAAAGGCGCCAAAGATCGAATTCCCCGCTAAGGACTACCCGATTAAAGTGATCGGTGAGACCGGGGTTGGGAACAAGGACAAGATTGTCGCAATCGTTGAGAAGCATGCGGAAATCAATCATCGCCTTGATGTCGAACGCCAAAGCACCAACGGCAAGTACACCACCATCCAGTTGCACATCGTCGCGACCGATCAGGATCAGCTGTACAACATCAACAGCGAACTGCGGGCGACCGGTTTCGTACACATGGTGTTGTGATGCCGGGCACGCTGGGCTTTCGCGAACTTGGCCAGATGGCTTACGAGCCGGTCTGGCATGCCATGCAACGTTTCACCAACGAACGCGGCAGCGATGCCGCCGACGAAATCTGGCTGGTCGAGCACCCTCCGGTGTTCACCCAAGGCCAGGCCGGCAAGGCCGAACACCTGTTGCTGCCGGGCGATATCCCGGTGGTACAGGTCGATCGCGGCGGGCAGGTGACTTATCATGGCCCGGGCCAATTGGTGGCTTACCTGTTGCTGGATGTGCGCAAGCTGGGTTTCGGCGTACGTGATCTGGTCACGCGCATGGAACAGTGCCTGATCGAACTGCTGGCCAGCTACGGCGTCACCGCCGCCGCCAAGCCAGATGCTCCCGGCGTCTACGTCGACGGAGCGAAAATCGCTTCTCTGGGTTTGCGGATTCGCCACGGTTGCTCCTTTCATGGCCTGGCCCTGAACGTGGATATGAACCTGGAGCCGTTTCGACGGATTAATCCCTGCGGCTATGCCGGGCTGGCGATGACCCAGCTGAGCGATCACGCAGGATCGATTGAATTTGCCGAGGTAAGTGCCCGGCTGCGCGCGCAGCTCGTCAAACACCTCGACTATGCTGAGCAGACGACCCTGACGGGCGGAATCGACTGATATGACTACTGATGCAGTGCAAACCATGATCCCGACGCTCGACGTGACCGAGCGCCCGGCCCCGCGTCCCAAGGTTGAAGCCGGCGTCAAGCTGCGCGGCGCCGAGAAGGTTGCACGCATCCCGGTAAAGATCATTCCGACCACCGAACTGCCGAAGAAACCCGACTGGATTCGCGTGCGCATCCCGGTTTCGCCGGAAGTCGACCGGATCAAGAGTCTGCTGCGCAAGCACAAGCTGCACAGCGTCTGCGAAGAAGCCTCCTGCCCGAACCTGGGCGAGTGCTTCTCCGGCGGCACCGCGACCTTCATGATCATGGGTGACATCTGCACCCGTCGTTGCCCGTTCTGCGACGTTGGCCACGGTCGTCCGAAACCACTGGACGTCAACGAGCCGGAAAGCCTGGCGATCGCCATTGCCGACCTCAAGCTCAAGTACGTGGTGATCACCTCGGTTGACCGCGACGACCTGCGCGACGGCGGTGCCCAGCACTTTGCCGATTGCATCCGCGAGATCCGCAAGCTGTCGCCGAACGTGCAGTTGGAAACCCTGGTCCCGGACTACCGTGGCCGCATGGACATCGCCCTGGAAATCACCGCTGCCGAGCCGCCGGATGTGTTCAACCACAACCTGGAAACCGTGCCGCGCCTGTACAAGGCTGCGCGTCCGGGTTCGGATTACCAGTGGTCGCTGACCCTGCTTCAACGCTTCAAGCAGATGATGCCGCACATTCCGACCAAATCCGGCCTGATGCTGGGTCTGGGCGAGACCGACGAAGAAGTCATCGAAGTCATGAAGCGCATGCGCGAACACGACATCGACATGCTGACCCTCGGCCAGTACCTGCAACCGTCGCGCAGCCACTTGCCGGTGCAGCGTTTCGTGCACCCGGACACCTTCGCCTGGTTCGCCGAGGAAGGTTACAAGATGGGCTTCAAGAACGTTGCTTCCGGCCCGCTGGTACGTTCCTCGTATCACGCCGACGAGCAGGCGAAACTGGTCAAGGCTGAACTGCTCGGTTCCTGATCCGGCGCTGATAGCCTCGAAAAATACCCGCCTCGGCGGGTATTTTTGTTTGGGCCTGCCGCGCACTCTTTTGTTTGTCTCTGTACCTGACTACTGTGTGTTCATGAATTCACAGGGAGACCATGGATGACCGTTCGACCGATCCACAGCCTTTTTCCGCATAAACCCGTACCGGCGCTGCCATCCGAAGGGCTGATCGGCGTGATCGCCCCTGCTGGCCCCGGTGCGCTGGACACGGAAAAGGCTGTGCAGTGGATGCGCGCCCGCGGGTATGCGCTGAAAGTGTTCCCCGGTGTCTACGAGAAGGACGGCTATCTGGCCGGCAGCGATGACGTGCGCCTCAACGACCTGCATGCCGCGTTCGCCGACCCTGAAGTCGACGCGATCATCTGCCTGCGCGGCGGCTACGGTACGCCGCGCCTGCTGGACCGGATCGATTACGATCTGCTCAGCCGCCACGCCAAGCCGTTTGTCGGCTACAGCGATATCACCGCGCTGCATCTGGCGATCAGCCGCTACGCCGGGTTCGTGACCTTCCATGGCCCGTTGCTCAATGCCGACCTGCTGGGCAACAAGGAGCCGCCGACTGTCACCTCATTCTTCGCCATGCTGCGCGGTCAGTTGAAGGCGGGGAGTGTGTTGAGCCATCCGGTGGCTTATCCCTTGACCACCGTCGAACCGGGCATTGCGCACGGGCGTTTGCTCGGCGGCAATCTGGCGATGATCGCCGCAACGCTGGGCACGCCGTATGAGATTGATGTCGAGGGCGTGATTCTGCTGATCGAGGACGTCAACGAGCCGCTGTACCGCATCGACCGTTTGCTCACGCAGATGCGTCTGGCTGGCAAGCTGGCCAGATTGCGCGGGGTGCTGGTGGGGGATGTCGCCGGGGTCGATGTCGAGGCGCTGAATCGCTTGCTCAAGCAGACGTTCGAGCCGTTACGGATTCCGGTGCTGTCGGGGTGGCGCAGCGGGCATTGTGATCCGAACCTGACGCTGCCGATGGGGGCGCTGGTGCGGCTGGATGCGGGGAAGAAGGAATTGATGCTGGAACAGGATGTAGTGATCAAACGCTAGGGTTTGATTGCCAGTGAGTCAGTCTTCGGGAGCAAGCCCCCTCCCACATTTGATTCGTGTCGTACACAGAACCAATGTGGGAGCGGGCTTGCTCGCGAAGGCGGCATCAGCCATACGGCTATCTTCTATTGAGTACGCAGGCTCTCAAGCAACTTATGCGTCGGATAACCATCCGCCGGCCAACCCAGCGCCTGCTGGGCACTGCGGATCGCCTTGCGGGTATTGGCGCCGATAATCCCATCCGCCGTTCCCGCATCGTAGTTACGCGCACTCAGCAGGGTCTGCAATTCGATACGTTCGGTACGGCTCAATGGCAGGTCGTCTTTCGGCCATGTGCCGTTGATCAGGCCTGCGCCATTGAAGCGCTCGGACAACAGGCTGACGGCCAGTGCATAGGACGACGAGTTGTTGTACTTGAGGATCGCCCGGAAATTATCGAGGATCAGGAACGCCGGACCACGGTAACCGGCCGGCAGCAGCAGGGCCGCGGACAGCTGTTCCGAACCGGCTGGGGCCTGACCGCCATTGGGCAGGATCACGCCGAGTTGACGCCATTCGGTGACGGTCTTGCGAATCGTGCCATCGGCGAGGGTGTAGTTGAAGCCGCTCGGCAGCTGCACTTCAAAGCCCCACGGCTGACCACGCTGCCAGCCGGAGCTTTGCAGGTAGTGCGCGGTGGAGGCCAGCGCATCGGCCGGGCTGCCCCAGATGTCGCGGCGGCCGTCACCGTCGAAGTCCACCGCGTGGGTGTTGTAGGTGGTCGGAATGAACTGGGTCTGGCCCATCGCACCGGCCCACGAGCCAAGCATCTTTTCTGGCGTGATGTCACCCTGCTGCAGGATCTGCAGCGCCGCGATCAGTTGTGCATGAGCAAATGCGGGGCGACGGCCTTCGTAGGCCAGGGTCGCCAGCGAGTTGATCACCGATTTGCTGCCCTGGAACTGACCGAAGTTGCTTTCCATGCCCCATACCGACACCAGTGCCTGGCGATCCACGCCATAACGCTGTTCGATGCTTTGCAGGATGTCGGCGTACTGACTGATCAGCGCCTGCCCCTTGCGCACTCGCAGCGGCGACAGGGCGCCATCGAGGTATTCCCATACTGGACGAGAGAACTCCGGCTGGCTGCGGTCGGCTTTGATCACACTGGCATCGAAGCTGACATTGGCAAACGCGCGGTCGAACAGATCGGCGCGGATCCCGGCTGCCAAGGCATCCTTGCGGAAACCCGCCTGCCATTCGGCAAAGGTCTGGGTTGGCTGAAGATCAAGCGGGTCAGCGGACGGCACTACCGGCGGGATGATTGCCGGGGCTGTTGCGACAGGGGCGGCTTGAAGGGGTTGCGCATCGGCGGCGGTAGGTTTTTCCGCGCAGGCGACAAGCAGAATGAAGCTGGAGGCAGCGATCAGTTGGCGAACGGGCCAACGACGGGAAAGACTGAAGGGCATGCACAGTTCCAGGGGATACGAATCAGGTGCAGACCTTAACATGACCAGGGGGTGCTGTGCTTCAGGCAGCCAGAAAGTAAGAAGCCTCCCAGCTATTAGACTGGAAGGCTTCGCGGCGGTAGCTGCCTTTACCCTTGGTTGGTCGTTCCTGGCGACTGCGGAACAGGGGTTGGGCGATGATGGATTTGGCCTTGTTCGGGCCATGTTTCGATGGCTTTTTGCTCATGAGGGTTCTCTCGGTAGGTGGGTGCTGCGGGGCGAATAATCTGCCGAAGCCGCGCGTCTGTCCAGCCTCTATTGCGTAGGAATATTCTGACGCCTTCGCGAGCAAGCCCGCTCCCACAGTCGACCGAGTTCTATCATGTGAATGCGATCGACTGTGGGAGCGGGCTTGCTCGCGAAAGGGCGTTATGCGGTTGAACGTCTTACTCGGCGGGCAGTGAAAGACGCTGGCCCGACATCAACAACGCCAACCGGCTCAGGCTCATCCACGGCGAACCGGCGGCCTGACCCTTGATCTGCGCATCGATGCGCTGGGCTTCGAGCAACAACTGCGCCCAGCGTTGCGCCGAGTAGCGTTGCAGGGCTTTGCTCATCAGCGGTTTGCGCTTGTCCCAGACTGGCGGTTTCGCCTGGCTGAAGCACTTGTCCAGCGGCGTGCCCTGGCTGTACTGCAGCGAGATATTGGCCAGCAGGCGCAACTCCCGCGCCAGTGCCCAGAGAATCACCGGTGGCTCGACGCCTTCACCGCGCAGGCCTTCAAGCATGCGCAAGGCGTGGGCCGGTTCGCCGTTGAGTACGGCGTCGGTCAGGCCAAACACGTCGAAGCGCGCACTGTCGGCCACCGCGGCCTGCACGGTTTCGACGGTGATCTGCCCACCTTCGGCCATCAACTTGAGCTTTTCGATTTCCTGCGCGGCGGCGAGCAGGTTGCCCTCGACGCGTGCAGCGATCAGTTCGACCGCGTCCTGGCTGGCCGACAAACCGGCTTGCGACAGACGCTGGCGAATCCAGCTCGGCAACTGGTTGGCGTCCACCGGCCAGATCTGGATGAACTGGGTCTGCTGGCCTTCGACCAGGGCCTTGCCCCACTTGGTTTTCTGCGCACTGCCGTCGAGCTTGGGCAAGCTGATCAGCAGCACCGTGTCTTCAGCGGGGCGCGAGCAGTATTCGATCAGCGCGGCAGCGCCCTTGTCACCGGGCTTGCCCGAAGGCAGGCGCAGTTCCAGTAGGCGTTTTTCGGCGAACAGCGACATGCTGGCGCCGGCCTGCAACAAGGTCCCCCAATCGAAATTGGCGTCGGCGGCGAACACCTGGCGTTCGTCGAAACCTTGCTGGCGGGCAGCACTGCGAATGGCGTCGGCGGCTTCCTGGCACAACAGCGGGTCATCGCCGCTGATGATATAGACGGGCGCGAGCGCGCCTTGCAGGTGTTTGCCGAGTTGAGCGGGAGCGAGCTTCATAAGAGAGGGCGAACGGGGCGCCTGAGCGCCCCGTACGTCTTACTGCTGCGGCAGTTCGAGCGGCGACTGACGCGGGGTTTCCGCTTCAGCTTTCTGTGCCGCCTTCAGCGCGTCGGCTTCAGCCCGGGCACGGTCGTTGGCCGCTTGCTGCAATTGCTGCAGTTGGCCCGGCGTCAGCTGTTGCAGGCGCAGCATCATGCGCTGAACCAGTTCGCGACGGGTTTCGCGACGGGCGTCGTTGGCTTCCTGATCGGAGCCGACGAGGTTGTTGCCGTCGTGGATGAACACTTTCTGCACTTCAAGCTTGTCGCTCAGCAGGTTCAGATTGTGTTCGCCTACGATGTTGTAGTTCAGCACGGTGGTCACTTGGTACTCACCCGTACGACCGGCACCGGCGTAGCTGAGGATACGCTGGTTTTCCTGTTCGTCAGCCAGATACAGCTTGTACGGTGCACCGCTGTAGACCTTGACGCCGCTGGACTCGAGCACCTGACGCAGCTGGGTGACGGTCTCGCCATAAGCGTTACGGGCGCTCAGATCGAGCTCCTTGATCGACAGTTCGTTGGTGCCGGTGCCACGCAGCTGGAAACCGCAGGCGCTCAGCAGAACGGCGAGGCCCATCACCAGCAGATTGCGTTTGATCATTGTGTTGCTCCCCTTGAAACCATGTGGGCCGACCCTGCGGCCCGAAAGGTTTTACAGTGCGTCAGGCGAACCTGACGCCCAATCCAATTTAGCTGGCGACGATGTTAACCAGTTTCCCTGGTACAACGATCACTTTGCGAATGGTCAGACCGTCGACGAAACGCAGCACGTTTTCGTTGGCGCGGGCCGCCGCTTCAACTTCTTCGCGGGTGGCGCTGGCCGGCATTTCGATCTGGCCACGCAGCTTGCCGTTCACTTGAATGACCAGTTGCAGGCTGTCCTGCACCAGTGCGCTTTCATCGACCGCAGGCCAGCCGGCATCAATCACCGGGTCAGCGTGGCCCAGTTGATTCCACAGCTCATGGCTGATGTGCGGCGTGATCGGAGCCAGCAACAACGTCACGGCTTCCAGACCTTCGTGAATCAGCGCGCGGTCCTGTTCGGTGCCTTGCGCAGCTTTTTCCAGCACGTTCATCAGCGTCATCACCTGAGCGATGGCGGTGTTGAATTTGTGGTTCTGGCCGACGTCATGGCTGGCCTGTTTGATGGCCAGGTGGATGGCGCGGCGCACAGCTTTCTGCTCGTCGTACAGGCCGGCGATGTCCAGCTTGCCCGGCAGGCCCTGGGTCACATGGGCCTGCGCCAGACGCCAGACGCGCTTGAGGAAACGGTGCGAGCCTTCAACGCCGGAGTCCGACCATTCGGCGCTCATGTCCGGCGGCGAAGCGAACATCATGAACAGGCGGCAGGTGTCGGCGCCAAACTGATCGATCATCGACTGTGGGTCGACGCCGTTGTTCTTCGACTTGGCCATTTTCTCGGTGCCACCGATTTCCACCGGCAAGCCGTCGGATTTCAGTTTGGCGCTGATGACCTTGGCCTTGCTGTCACGCTCCAGTTCCACGTCCGCCGGGTTGAACCAGGTGTAGGCACCATTGGCTTCGCGGCGATAGTAAGTTTCGGCGATCACCATGCCCTGGGTCAGCAGGTTCTTGAACGGCTCGTTGGAGCTGACCAGACCTTCGTCACGCATCAGCTTGTGGAAGAAACGCGCGTACAGCAGGTGAAGAATGGCGTGTTCGATACCGCCGATGTACTGATCCACCGGCAACCAGTGGTCGGCCGCGGATTTTTCCACCAGGCCACCTTCGAAGTGCGGCGAGGCGTAACGGGCGTAGTACCACGAGGACTCGACGAAGGTGTCCATGGTGTCGGTTTCACGCTTGGCAGGCTGGCCGCATTTCGGGCAGCTGCACTCGTAGAATTCCGGCATGCGCGCCAGCGGCGAACCGGCGCCGTCCGGCACCACGTCTTCCGGCAGCACCACCGGCAACTGGTCTTCCGGCACCGGCACGTCACCGCACGTGGCGCAGTGGATGATCGGGATCGGGCAACCCCAGTAGCGCTGACGGCTGATGCCCCAGTCGCGCAGGCGGAACTGGGTGCGCGAGGCGCCGAGGTTTTTCTTGATCAGGGCGACTTCCATGGCGTCGAACGCGCCGGTGAAGTCCAGGCCGTCGAACTCGCCGGAGTTGATCAGCGTGCCGTGCTCGCCGTAGGCGTCTTGCCACGGAGCCGGGTTGGTGTCGCCGGAGCTGGTGCGCACCACCGATTTGACCGGCAGGTTGTACTTGTGGGCGAATTCGAAATCGCGCTCGTCGTGCGCCGGAACTGCCATCACGGCGCCGTCGCCGTAGTGCATCAGCACGTAGTTGGCGACCCAGACCGGAAGTTTTTCACCGGTCAGCGGGTGCTCGACGAACAGGCCGGTCGGCAGGCCTTTTTTCTCTTGAGTGGCGACGTCGGCTTCAGCCACGCTGCCGCCCTTGCATTCGGCGATGAAGGCTTGCAGCTCTGGGTTGTTCTGCGCTGCCTGGGTGGCCAGCGGGTGCTCGGCTGCCACGGCAACGTAGGTCGCGCCCATCAGGGTGTCCGGACGGGTGGTGAAGACCTTGAGGGTGCCTGCTTCGCCGATCGAGTCGACGTTGTACGGGAACTGTACTTCCATGCCGCGGGATTTGCCGATCCAGTTGCGCTGCATGGTCTTGACCTGTTCCGGCCAGCCAGTCAGTTCGTCGAGGCTCTCCAGCAGCTCATCCGCATAAGCGGTGATCTTGAAGTAGTACATCGGGATTTCGCGCTTTTCGATCAGCGCGCCGGAGCGCCAGCCGCGCCCGTCGATCACTTGTTCGTTGGCCAGCACGGTCTGGTCGACCGGGTCCCAGTTCACGGTGCCGTTCTTGCGGTAGATCACGCCTTTTTCGAACAGGCGGGTGAACAGCCATTGTTCCCAGCGGTAGTAATCCGGCTTGCAGGTGGTCACTTCACGGGACCAGTCCACCGCGAGGCCCAGGCTGCGCAGCTGGGACTTCATATAGGCGATGTTTTCGTAGGTCCACTTGGCGGGTGCCACGTTGTTCTTCATCGCGGCGTTTTCCGCCGGCATGCCGAAGGCGTCCCAACCCATCGGTTGCAGAACGTTCTTGCCTTGCATGCGCTGGTAGCGGGAGATCACGTCGCCGATGGTGTAGTTGCGCACGTGCCCCATGTGTAGCTTGCCGCTGGGGTAAGGGAACATCGACAGGCAGTAGTAGGTTTCCTTGCCTGGCTGTTCACTGACTTCAAAGGACTTTTGCTCGTCCCAGAACGACTGGGCGGCGGCTTCGATTTCACGGGGCTGATATTGTTCGTGCATGGCTACTTTTGTACTGGATAGGGGTGGCCTAATCCTCTTCAACGCGCCCTCCGGGGGATGCTCCGGACAGGCTGGAAGTGGAATGACAGGAAGCGCCGTAGCATACATGACCGCGCTTGGCCTAGGGAAACCCTGATTACAGCTGTCTGGCCCCGGAAAACCGTGGCGAGGGCCGTTGGTCGCGGCGTTCAGCCGGTTTGTGCAGCGAAGCTAAGCTCTTATTGGGGAGTGAGTCTTATCTTCAATGAGGTGAGGGATGGTGGAGCAACGGCAGAAAAACGTGACGAAACCCGAGTTGTATGAACGGTTGATGGATCGTCTGGGCATGGCGCTCGACGCTGCAAAAACCGCTGGCCGGCTGCGCGATGAGCGCCCCGTGGAACTGGAATTGCGTGGCTTGAGCCCCGCCGAGTTCAAACTGGTCAAGGCCTATCTGGATCGCAGTGAGCGTGAATCGCATGGATACCTGTCGCAGGCAGTGAAACAGCTCGATGCAGCACATTCAGCCAAGGTCATCTGGCTCAAGGACAAGGCGCCCGGCAGAGACACCGTAAAGGTTCGTTCTGTGCAGGCCAAGTAATCGCATGGCAGGTCAAGTAACGGATCTTTTCCAACAGGATCCTACCTATCGGTTGTAACGTTTCATTAACACTCTTAGGCTTCGGGCATCTCTGGAGATGCCCCGATGCCTTTTCGTTACTTCATCAAACAACTGCTCTTGCCGCCCGGCATTCTTTTGCTGCTGTTGCTGGTCGCCTGGTGGCTGCGCCGCTCCCGGCCACGGCTGGCCGGCCTGTGTTTTGCTCTTGGCCTGGGTGGTTTCTGGCTGATGAGCCTGCCGGTGGTGGTGCAATGGGGCGCCAAAGCGCTGGAGCGTGAGCCGCCGCTGCCCCGTGAGTCGTGGTCGATATTGGCGCAGCGCGCCGATGCCATCGTGGTGCTGGGTTCCGGGCGCGAGCGCGGCGATCTGGCCTGGGGCGAGGACCAGCCAACCGGCGTGGGGCTGGAGCGTCAGCGCTATGCGGCGCGACTGGCCAAGGCCTCCGGGCTGCCGATTCTGACCAGCGGTGGCCTGCATTACGGCACGCCGCCGACCGAGGCGAAGCTGATGGCCGATTCGTTGCGCGATGATTTCGGCGTGACCACGCGCTGGCAGGAAGGCGAGAGCCGTACCACCTGGGAAAACGCCAAATTCAGCGCCGACATCTTGTTGCCCCAAGGCATCAAGCGCGTCGTGGTGGTCACGCAGGCCTGGCACATGCCGCGCGCCGTGTGGTGTTTCCAGCAGGCAGGATTCGAAGTGGTGCCGGCGCCCGTCGGGTTTCTCGGAACCGATAATGCGCGCCCGTTTGGTGGCTGGCTGCCGGAGTTCAAGTCGATCTGGCAGAGCGGGCAGTTGCTGAATGAGGCGGTGGGGCAGGTGGGGTATTCGCTGTTTTACCGGGGTGATGCCAACCCTGATTGATTGGGTGCTACTGATGTCCATTCGCGAGCAAGCCCGCTCCCACATTTGAATTGCATTCCAAATATGGGAGCGGGCTTGCTCGCGAAGCTTTTTAAAGGGTTTTCGACATCCGGCTCGCCATCAGCGCCCAGCCAAACAGCAGCACACAGACGATGATCAGCGGCCATGAACGCCATTGCAGGTACGGCGTCAGGTTGTGCATCGGCACCACTTCGCCATACAGAATGCCCTGTTCGAACTGCGGGATCTGCTCGGTGATCTGCCCGAACGGGTTGATCAGTCCGGTCACGCCATTGTTCGTAGCGCGGATCATCCAGCGGCCGGCCTCAAGTGCGCGCATTTGCGCCATTTGCAGGTGTTGCAGCGGGCCGATCGAGGTGCCGAACCAGGTGTCGTTGCTGATTGTCAGCAGCAGATCGCTGCGTGCCGACAGCCCAGCGGCGAATTCCGGGTACACCACTTCGTAGCAGATGAATGGCGCGATTTGATAACCCTTGGCCTGCAGCAGCGGCTGATCCGCCGGACCGCGAGCGAAGTCGGACATCGGCAAGTCAAAGAACGCGATCAACCCGCGCAGCAGATCCTGCAACGGTACATACTCACCGAACGGCACCAGTTTCTGCTTGAGGTAGGTGCCATCGCCTTCGCCGACCACGGTGATGCCGTTGAAGAAGCGTTTTTCGTGACGAACCGTCTCGCGGATCGGCACCCCGGTGATCAGCGCCGATTTACGCTCGGCGGCGAAGTTGCCCATCATGTTCAAGTAGCCCTCGGCGGACTCCTTGAGCACCGGTACCGCGGTTTCCGGCCAGATCAGCAGGTCCACCGGCTTCGAGCGAAAACTCAGGTCGCGATACAGCGCCAGTTGCGCGTTAAGCTGCGCCGGATCCCATTTCATGCTTTGTTCGACGTTGCCCTGAATCGCAGCGATGCTCAGTGCCGGGCCGGACGGGCTGGTCCAGGCGTGGCCCTTGAGCGCAATACCCGCCACCCATGGCCCGACCAGCAAAAGCAAACCGGCCGCGATAAAGCCTTTACGACCGGTTTGCAGCAGACGCGGTGCGTTGTAGATCAGCGCCGCAGTCAGCGCCAGAACGAACGACACCAACCACATGCCGCCCACCGGCGCGAGCCCGGCCAATGGGCCGTCGAGCTGGCTGTAGCCGGAGTAGAGCCACGGAAAACCAGTGAGGAACCAGCCACGAAACGCTTCCTGCCCGACCCACAGCGCGGCAAACGCCAGCGCATCGGCCAACGGTGCCTCGTTGCGGCGCAACCAGCGCGCCCAGACCCAGGCGGGCAGGGCGAAGAACAGCGCGATCGCTGCGGTGAACAGCAGCATCAGGAACCCGGCCAGCAGCACCGAGGCACCGCCGAAGTGGTGGATGCTGTAGTAGATCCAACTGGTGCCGGCGCCGAACAGGCCGAAACCGAAACACCAGCCACGGCCCAGCGCCTGACGCGGTTTCAGCTCGCGCAGGCCGGCGTAGAACAGCCCAACCGCGAGCAAAGCCAGCGGCCAGATGTTGAACGGGGCGAGGGCGAAGGTGGTGATTGCACCGGCCGCCACGGCCAGCAGGTTACCGGGCCAGCCGGGGCGGGTTGTCCAGCGCAGGGGGTATGTCATCAGCTATTTCCTGTATCGCGCCGGGTCTGCTGTTACACAGGGCAAGGCGCGAGGAGTGAAGTTTGGTTTTTCAAATGAACGACGAGCAACGCAGCCCTGCGTAACAGCCGGCCCGGCCCTCCGGGTTACGCCTGAAAGCGGGGCCGGCTGCGTTGCAGTCCTTGGAAAGGGGATGCCACTCCCCGCGGACTGCGCCTTTTCTGGCCCGCTTTCAGGCGTAACCCGGAGGGCCGGGCCTGCTGTTACGCCAGGCTGCGTTGCAGTCCTTGGAAAGGGAATGCCATTCCCTGCGGACTGCGCCTTGCCTGGCCCGCTTTCAGGCGCAACGCGATACAGGAAATAGCTGATGACATACCCCAATCCTTAGATTTAACGAGCGATTGGCGTCAGTCGCAGCAAATGAATCCGACGGCTGTCGGCGTTCAGGATGCGGAAACGATAGGCGCCGATTTCAGTGATTTCGTTGCGTTTTGGCAAGTGCCCGAACGCGCTCATCACCAGACCGCCGACGGTGTCGAACTCGTCGTCGGAGAATTCGCTGTCGAAGAACTCGTTGAAGTTCTCGATCGGCGTCAGGGCCTTGATCAGGAAGTCACCGCTGGGCAGCGGCTTGATGTAGCTGTCTTCTTCGACGTCGTGCTCGTCTTCGATGTCGCCGACGATCTGTTCCAGCACGTCTTCAATCGTCACCAGGCCGGCGACGCCGCCGTATTCGTCGATGACGATGGCCATGTGGTTGTGGTTGGCGCGGAATTCACGCAGCAACACGTTCAGACGCTTGGACTCGGGCACGAAGGTGGCCGGGCGCAGCAGGTCCTTGATGTTGAAGCTGTCACCGTTCTCCTTGAGGATCAGCGGCAGCAGATCCTTGGCCAGCAGCACGCCCATCACGTCGTCGTGGCTTTCGCCGATGACCGGATAGCGCGAGTGGGCCGAGTCGACCACGGCCGGGAGGAATTCACGGGGTGTCTGGTTCGCCTTGATGCTGATCATCTGCGAGCGCGGCACCATGATGTCGCGTACTTGCAGGTCAGCCACTTGAATGGCGCCTTCGACGATGGCCAGCGCTTCGCTGTCCAGCAGTTTGTTCTGATGTGCATCACGCAGCAGCTCAAGCAGCTCCTGACGGTTCTTCGGCTCGTGGGCAAAAGCCTGGGTCAGTTTACCCAGCCATGACTTCTGCCCGTTGCTCGATCGATCTTCGCTCATAGCGATTACTCTGAATCCTTTGTTGTAACGATAGGGGATGTTTCGGCTTCGTCGTCCGCGTACGGATCGGGATAGCCCAGTTCGGCAAGCAACTCGCGTTCCAGTGCTTCCATTTCTTCGGCTTCGTCGTCATCTATATGGTCGTAACCGAGCAGATGCAAGCAGCCGTGAATGACTAGATGTGCCCAATGGGCCTGGAGTTCCTTGCCTTGTTCGGCAGCCTCGCGCTCGACCACGGCCACGCAGATCACCAGATCGCCGAGCAGCGGGATGTCGAGAAACTCGTCCGGGACTTCGGCCGGGAACGACAGGACGTTGGTCGCGTAATCCTTATGGCGCCAGGTGTGATTCAGCTCACGACCTTCTTCCTCGTCAACCAGACGAATGGTCATTTCCGAGTCGGCGCTGCGCTGGCGCAGGGCCAGTTCGCACCATTTGCGGAAGTCGGCTTCACTCGGGGCGTTCGCTTCGGTAGCGATTTGCAGATCCAGCTCAAGCATCGCGCGAGGTTTCCCTGGCGGCTTCGGCACGGGTCTCGAAGCGCTCGTAGGCCTCGACGATCCGCTGCACCAATGGATGGCGCACGACGTCTTTGGGCTGGAAGTGGGTGAAGCTGATGCCCGGGACGTCCTTGAGCACTTCGATCACATGATGCAGCCCGGACTTGGTGCCGCGCGGCAGGTCGACCTGGGTGATGTCGCCGGTGATGACCGCGGTGGAGCCAAAGCCGATCCGGGTCAGGAACATTTTCATCTGCTCGACGGTAGTGTTCTGGCTTTCGTCGAGAATGATGAAGCTATTGTTCAGCGTACGACCGCGCATGTAGGCCAGCGGCGCGACTTCGATCACCTGGCGCTCGATCAGCTTGGCCACATATTCGAAGCCGAGCATTTCGTAGAGGGCGTCGTACAGCGGGCGCAGGTACGGGTCGATCTTCTGGCTCAGGTCGCCGGGCAGGAAGCCGAGTTTTTCACCCGCTTCAACCGCCGGACGTACCAGCAGGATGCGGCGGATCTGCTCGCGCTCCAGGGCATCAACGGCGCAAGCCACGGCCAGATAGGTCTTGCCGGTACCGGCCGGACCGATGCCGAAGTTGATGTCGTTGCCGAGGATTTCTTTCACGTAGCGCAGCTGATTCAAGCCGCGTGGGCGAATCATGCCTTTCTTGGTGCGCAGGGCGACGGAGGCTTCGGCGGGGGCGTGGTTGTCCAGTTCGACGACGGCCGATTCCTGGAGGAACAGGTGCACCATGTCTGGCGACAGTTCGGTACCCTTGGTTTCGCGGTACAGGCGGCGCAGCAGGTTTTCCGCAGACGTGGTGTGCTTGGGGTCGCCGATCAGCTCGAACTGGTTTCCGCGATTGCGGATCTCGATGGCCAGGCGCTGTTCGATCAAGCGCAGATGCTCGTCGAATTGCCCGCACAGATTGGCGAAGCGGCGAGCCTCAAAGGGCTCGAGGATAAAACGATGTGGTTCTATGGGTGCGTTCAAGGTCGTATTTAGCCGCCCTGGGGCAATTAAGATGAAATCAAGGATAACGCCAGTGGCGTGGGTGCGAAAGCTCTTAAATGGATGAGTACATTCTAAAGAACAATGCTGTCCACTGTGGGAGCTGGCTTGCCAGCGATAGCGGTGCAGCAGGCGACATATTTGTCGGGGCTGATGGCCTCATCGCTGGCAAGCCAGCTCCCACAGGTTTCTCTGTGCTTCTGATATCTATTACTGGATCAACGAGCCGCGCAGCGAGTGCGGTTGCGCCGCGTCGATGTGCACGTCGGCGAACTGGCCGATCAGGGTCGGATTATCGCAGCGGAAGTTGACGATACGATTATTCTCGGTACGCCCTTGCAGCTCGCCCGGGTCTTTCTTCGAGTAGTCGGTGACCAGAATGCGCTGGATCGAACCGACCATTTGTCGGCTGATCTCGAACCCTTGCTGATTCAAGCGATGCTGCAAGGCGTTCAGGCGTTCTTTCTTCAGCTCTTCCGGGGTGTCGTCGGCCAGATCGGCCGCCGGGGTGCCCGGGCGCTGGCTATAGACGAACGAGTAGGAGAAGTCGAAACCGACATCGGCAATCAGCTTCATGGTCTGTTCGAAGTCTTTCTCGGTCTCGCCAGGGAAGCCGACGATGAAGTCCGAACTGATGCAGATGCCCGGCACGGCAGCGCGCAGTTTACGCAGCTTGGATTTGTACTCCAGCGCGGTGTGGTTGCGCTTCATCGCCGCGAGGATCCGGTCGGAACCCGACTGCACCGGCAAGTGCAGGTGTTTGACCAGCTCCGGCACTTCGGCGTGGGCCTGGATCAGGCTGTCGGAGAACTCCAGCGGGTGAGAAGTGGTGTAGCGGATGCGGTCGATGCCGTCGACAGCGGCGACCACGCGGATCAGCTCGGCCAGATCGGCCAGGCGACCGTCATGAGTCGTACCGCGATAACCGTTGACGTTCTGCCCGAGCAGGGTCACTTCACGCACGCCGTTCTCGGCGAGGTGGATGATCTCGGCAATTACGTCATCGAACGGCCGGCTGACTTCTTCGCCACGGGTGTAAGGCACCACGCAGAACGTGCAGTACTTGCTGCAACCTTCCATCACCGACACGTAGGCGCTCGGGCCGTCGATGCGCGGCTCGGGCAAATGGTCGAATTTTTCGATTTCCGGGAACGAGACGTCGACTTGCGGCAACTTGCTGCTGCGTGCGGCGTCGATCATTTCCGGCAGGCGGTGCAGGGTCTGCGGGCCGAAGACCACGTCGACGTACGGCGCGCGATCACGGATCGCCGCGCCTTCCTGGCTGGCCACGCAACCACCGACGGCGATCACCATGTCCGGGTTGGCCAGTTTCAGTTCGCGCCAGCGGCCGAGCTGCGAGTACACCCGATCCTGAGCACGTTCGCGGATCGAGCAGGTGTTGAGCAGAATCACGTCGGCGTCTTCGGCGCGGGCGGTGACTTCCAGGGCCTGATGTTCGCCCAGCAGATCGACCATGCGCGAGCTGTCGTACTCGTTCATCTGGCAACCGTGGGTTTCGATGTAAAGCTTCTTGGCCATGGATTTTGGTCGTCACGTGATTCAAAGAACCGCGCATTATAGGGAACAAGCCCTCAGGTTCCTACCGCTGTGCGTCCGGTGGCTATGCTATAGTTTGCGCCCTCATTTTTATCCCCGATGTTATCCCCCGCCATGACCAAACGCGAAGCTCCAATCTATAAGGTGATTTTCCTCAACCAGGGCCAGGTGTTCGAAATGTACGCCAAGCAGATCTATCAAAGTGATCTGTGGGGTTTTCTGGAAGTGGAAGAGTTCGTCTTTGGCGAGCGCACGCAAGTGGTGGTCGATCCGAGCGAAGAGAAGCTCAAGGCGCAGTTCGAAGGCGTGGTGCGCAGCTTTGTGCCGATGCATTCGATCGTGCGCATCGACGAGGTGGAACGTCTGGGCACCCCGAAAATCAGCGAAGCCCGTGGCGCGGTCGGCAATGTGATGCCGTTTCCGATGCCGATGCCTGAGAAGTAGGGCTCAGAACCGCGTCGCCCCCTTCGCGAGCAGGCTCGCTCCCACAAAAGATCTTCGCAGCGCTGGAGATCAAATGTGGGAGCGAGCCTGCTCGCGAATGGGGATAGTCAGAGCAAAGCAGAAATCAGGGAAGCGGCGAGAACGGCGTACGCCCATCGGCGCTCTGCAGTTCCATCAGGTATTTACGGAAAATTTGCCCGAGCACCTGGGTCGCGGTTTCGAGGTCTTCGCGGGACATTTTTTCGGAAACTTCGTCGGCGGTGTCCAGCGCATCTTCGGCGCCGTTGACCGCGGCCATCTTCAGCACGATGTACGCCTGAATGTTGTTGGCCTGCACGCCTTCGCCGTGGAAGAACATGGTGCCAAGCTTGAACTGCGCCTGAGCGTGGCCTTGCAGCGAGGCCTTTTCGAAATAGCTCAGGGCTTGATTGAGATCGCGTGGCGCATTCTTGCCGTCGTAGTAGAACTCACCCAACTCGTATTGCGCTTGCGCATCCCCTTCGTCGGCCGCTTTCTGGCAGGCGGCCAGTGCCTGCGTGACGTCTTGCGGCTGAGTGTTGAGGGTGCAACGCCCCATCGCCGGGATCAACAACGAGTTGCCGCCTGCTTGTGCATGCGCGAGCAGGGGCTGAAGGAGCAACAGGCAGCCCAAGGCAAGGGTGCGGCCGGTGCGGTTCATGGGAATCGACTTACCTCTGAAGGGCACGCGGACCCATCGAGGGATCCAATAAGCGCGCATTATGAAATAAGCAGGGCCAACCTTACAAAGTCTTTACTCGTTTTTCTGCCGCGCGGGGAATATATCGGCCACTTTCTGGCGGATTTTTGGCAGAGGCGTGGGAAAAACAGCGTGGGTGTAGGTGAAAGCTGACGCTGGCAATGGCCAACGTCAGCGGTACGGCGATTACTTCAATGCAGCGAAGGCGCGTTCGGCAGCGTCCAGGGTGATTTTCAGCTCGGCTTCGCCGTGAGCGATCGAGGTGAAACCGGCTTCGAATGCACTCGGCGCCAGGTACACGCCGCCTTCCAGCATCAGGTGGAAGAAGCGACCGAACAGTGCTGCGTCGCTGGCCATCACGTCTTCAAAGGTGACGATGTCGTCGGCACCGCTGAAGTACAGACCGAACATGCCGCCGGCCTGAGTGGTCACGAACGGAATGCCCGCGGCATCAGCGCGTTGTTGCAGACCGTCGAGCAGGCGCGTGGTGTAGTCGGTCAGCTCGGCGTGGAAACCCGGACGGCTGATCAGACGCAGGGTGGTCAGACCGGCGGCCATCGCCAGCGGGTTACCCGACAGGGTGCCGGCCTGATACACCGGGCCCAGCGGCGCGATGCGCTCCATGATTTCACGCTTGCCGCCGAAGCAGCCGACCGGCATGCCGCCGCCGATGATTTTGCCGAAGGTGGTCAGGTCCGGGGTTACGCCGTAGTACGCCTGAGCGCCGCCGAGGGCAACGCGGAAACCGGTCATCACTTCGTCGAAAATCAGCACCACGCCATGCTTGTCGCACAGCGTACGCAGGCCTTCGAGGAAACCCGGTGCCGGCGGCACGCAGTTCATGTTGCCAGCGACTGGCTCGACGATGATGCAGGCGACGTCCTGACCGACTTCGACGAGCATCTTTTCCACGGCGTCAATGTCGTTGAACGGCAGGGTCAGAGTGTGTTTGGCGAACGCTGCCGGGACACCGGCGGAGCTTGGTACGCCTTGGGTCAGCGCGCCGGAACCGGCCTTGACCAGCAGGCTGTCGGAGTGACCATGGTAGCAGCCTTCGAACTTGATGATGCTGTCACGACCGGTGTAACCACGGGCCAGACGAATCGCGCTCATGGTCGCTTCGGTGCCGGAGCTGACCATGCGCACCATGTCCATCGACGGTACCAGCGAGCAGACCAGGTCGGCCATCTCGGTTTCCATCGCGGTCGGCGCGCCGTAGGACAGGCCGTGTTGCAGTTGATTGCGCACTGCATCGAGCACGTCCGGGTGGCTGTGGCCGAGGATCATCGGCCCCCACGAACCGACGTAATCCACATAACGCTTGTCGTCTTCGTCAGTGACGTAGGCGCCTTCGGCATGCTTGAAGAACAGCGGTGTGCCGCCCACACTCTTGAACGCGCGAACCGGCGAGTTCACGCCACCGGGAATGTGTTTCTGGGCATTGGCAAACAGGGTTTCGGAACGAGACATGATCGGGCTCTCAAATCAGATTTTCAGAAGTTCGTTGAAGGCGCGGGCGCGGCGGGTCACTTCGGCGGTGCTCTCGGCACCGAACAAACCGTGGACCACCGCCAGCAGGTCGACCCCGTGGGCCACCAGTGGCGCGGCGTTGTCGAGGGTGATGCCGCCAATCGCGCAGACCGGCAGATGCAGCTTGCGTTTGGCCTCGTCGAGCAGATCGAGGCTGCAGCTTGGCGCGCCGGGTTTGGTGTTGGAATTGAAGAAGCGACCGAAGGCGACATAGCTCGCGCCTTCCTTGGCGGCCTGTTCAGCCAATTCAAGCTGCGCGTGGCAGGTCGACCCGATGAAGGCCTTGGAGCCGAGCAGGGCGCGGGTCGGCGACAGCGGGCCATCGGTCTGCCCCAAGTGCACGCCGACGTTGAGGCGCGCGGCCAGCTCGGCGTCATCGTTGATGATCAACTGCGTCTTGTAGCGTTCGCACAGATCGCGCAGCGCTTCGGCCTCGCGCAGACGGCGGGCCTCGTCGCTGCTTTTGTCGCGGTATTGCAGCAGGGTGACGCCGCCTTCCAGCGCCGCCTCCACGTAGGACAGAAACTTGCCCGCCAGCAATTGGCTGTCGGTGATGGCGTACAGGCCACGTAGTTTCATCAGGCAGACCTCACGACGTTACGAGCAAAAATCCAGCGGCAGGCGACGCGGCACGAACTGGCCTTTGCCCAGCTGTTCGGCATCGCGCAGGGTGCGCCAGGTGTAATCCAGTGCAGTACGCACCGCGCTGGCGAGGTTTTCACCCTGGGCCAGCCGACCGGCGAGGGCGCTGGCCAATGTGCAGCCGGAACCGTGATAACTGCCCGGCAAACGCTGGCAATAGAAGGTTTCACGCAGGCCGTCACGGCTGTACAAGCGATTGTGGATTTCAGTTTCGTCGCCATGGCCGCCGGTGATCAGCAGGTTTTTGACGAACGGCAGGAGTTTTTCCGCGCACTCATCCGCGGTGCCTTCGGGCAGTTCGGCGAGAATCCGCGCTTCAGGAAGGTTGGGGGTGGCAATGATCGACAGCGGCAGCAGACGCTCGCGCATCGCATAACCGACTTCGTCCTTGCCCAGGCGTCCGCCGCCGCCGGCACGCAGCACCGGGTCGCAGACCACTGGCAAGTGCGGGTGCGCAGAGAGCAGTTCGACCACGGTGTCGACCATTTCCAGCGAGCCGAGCATGCCCAGTTTGACCGCAGCGACTTCGGAGTCGTTGAGCACGGCATTGGCTTGCGCCAGCACCCACTCACGGTCGAGGACGCGGAAGTCAGTGACGTTGACGGTGTCTTGCACGGTCAGGGCGGTGACGGCCGGAGCCGCATGGCAACCCTGCGCGAGCAGGGCTTCGATATCTGCCTGCAAGCCGGCGCCACCACTGGGGTCGTGGCCGGAGAGACAGAGGACAACGGGGCGGGAGCTGTAGATATTCATGGTGCGCGAGCTTACCACCAAAGCTGATTTTGGGGTTCAGTCCTGACGGTGTTTGCGAGCAGATTGTCGGACAACACTGCAGCTACCATTGTGGCGAGGGAGCTTGCTCCCGCTGGGTTGCGAAGCAACCCCCTGCATTTATTCAGGCACAGCGCATTTACAGGTTTTACGACTGCTGCGCAGCCGAGCGGGAGCAAGCTCCCTCGCCACAAAAGCGGATCGCAATGATTGAGTTGACCAACTCAACAGCTCTAGCTCGCTGCTTTGCTCTGAAACGCCCGTTCTAGAGCCTTTGTAGGAAAAATTTCGATGGTGCTCAATGGCCATCAACGGCTATGCTAGTCTGGATCCAAACCAATAACAGGTAATACCGGTTTTACGTCTACTCAAAGGGAATGGGGGGCTTCCTGACACAACCGGACGAGCCACGCTGGGGCTTCAATGCGCTATTTGCTGATGTTGCTGTTCTGCTTGCCCCTCCTCGCAAGCGCCGTCGAGTTCGACGAAAATACCCAGAGCCTTCCCCTGGGCCGCTCCATGCAAGTGTTCGAAGACCCGAGCGGTCAGGCGAACATCGCCGACGTCCGTGCTCAAGCGGCGGCGGGCAATTTCAAACCCCACGACAAAGCCACGCTCAATGCCGGTTACTCGCGCTCGGCGTTCTGGCTGAAGATCGACCTGCATTACCGTCCGAACAACCCGGCCGCGCAACGCACCTGGCTGCTGGAGCTGGCGTATCCGCCGCTCGATCACCTCGACCTTTATACGGCCGATGCCAATGGCGACTACCGGCTGATCCGGCAGACCGGCGACGCCTTGCCGTTCGCCAGTCGCGAGATCCGGCAGAACAATTACCTGTTCGACCTGACCTTCGCCCCTGACCAGCAAAAAACCGTGTACCTGCGCCTCGCCAGTGAAGGTTCGATCCAGGCGCCGGTGACGTTATGGTCGAGCACCGCGTACCTCGAGGATCAACCGGTGCGCCTGTATGTGCTGGGGATCATCTATGGCGTGCTGCTGGGGATGCTGGTCTACAACCTGTTCATCTACCTGAGCGTGCGCGACACCAGTTACCTCTATTACATCTTCTACATCGCCTCGTTCGGCCTTTATCAACTGTCGGTGAACGGCGCGGCGGTCGAGTATTTCTGGCCGGACAATCCGTGGTGGGCCAACGCCGCCACACCGTTTTTCATCGGTTGCGCCGGGTTGTTCGGCAGCCAGTTCGCCCGCAGTTTCCTGCAGACCAGAACCCACAGCCGCTGGCTCGACTATCTGCTGATCGCCCTGATCGCGTTCGGCGCGCTGGTGGTCGGGCTGTCGCTGATGACCAGTTACGCATTGTCGCTGCGCCTGGCGACCCTGTTGGCGCTGGTGTTCACCGTGGTGATCTTCGCCGCCGGGATTCTCGCCTGGTGGCGTGGCTTGCGGGTGGCGCGTTATTTCATCATTGCCTGGTCGGCATTCCTGCTCGGCGGCATCGTCAATACGCTGATGGTGCTGGGCCTGCTGCCGAACGTGTTCCTGACCATGTACGCCAGTCAGATCGGTTCGGCGATCGAAGTCGCGCTGCTGTCGCTGGCGCTGGCCGATCGCATCAACGCGATGCGCGAGCAACAGGCGCAAACCCTGTTCGATGCCGGGCAGAAACTCGAAGTGCTCAACCAGCAACTGGCCCACAGCAACAAGCTCAAGGATGAATTCCTCGCGACCCTGACCCACGAATTGCGCACGCCGATGAACGGTGTGATCGGTTCGCTGGAACTGATGCAGACCGTCGAGCTGGAGCCTGAACTGGAGCAATACCAGCAAACCGCCGCTGGCTCTGCCCGGGACATGATGCGCATGGTCAACGGCATCCTCACCCTCACCGAATTGCAGGCCGGCAAGCTCAAGGCGACGCCGGGCAGTTTCAGCCTGCGCGCGGTGGTCGAGGCCTTGCGCGTGCAGTTCGACGGCAACGCGGCGAGCAAGTCGCTGGACTTCAAGGTCGAGGTGCTGCCGACCCTGCCGGATCGTTTGCACGGCGACAGCGCAAAACTGGCGCAGTGCCTGGAGTGCCTGCTGGACAACGCGATCAAGTTCACCCGGGTCGGTGGTCTGGCGCTGCGGGTGACCGGCAAGCCGACGGCGGACAACCGCTTGGCGTTGTCGTTTGCGGTGATCGACACCGGCATCGGTTTCACCGATCTGGGCGAGGCGACGATGTATCAGCGCTTCTTCCAGCTTGATGGCTCGATGACCCGCGAATACGGTGGGCTGGGCGTGGGGCTGGCGATCTGTCGGCAACTGGTGGAACTGCTCGGCGGCAAGCTGACTCACCGCTCCCAACCTGGCAGCGGCAGCCGTTTTCAACTGGATGTCGAGTTCGAGCTGCCGCCGCTCGAAGCGGTACCAACCCCGGACACGCTGAACGAACGCAGCCGTGCGCCGCAGGACTGCACGGTGTTGCTGGTGGATGACAACAGCGTCAACCAACTGGTGATGCGCGGCATGCTGCTCAAACTGGGGTTCCGCGTACGCACTGCGGACAACGGCATGGCGGCGCTGGACTGTCTGCAACGGGAAACCTTCGACGCGGTGCTGATTGATTGCCAGTTGCCCAATCATGAAGGCGCGTCGTTGTGCTGCCAGATTCATGGGTTGCCCGGCTGCGCCAATCTGCCGGTGTTCATGCTGGCCCTGGGCACGGATCGCGAGCACTGCGCACCTGGCACGCGCATCGATTACCTGAACAAACCGGTGAAATTCGAAGACTTGCAAACGGCACTGGAGCGTCGGGTGCTCAGCGCGTAACAGGGTGAAAGCGCCGACAGTTCGGCGCATATGACACTTTGATCAACCGCGGGCCGGTGCTTAACTGAATCCCTTGGCTGACCAAAGGAGCCCCGTCATGAACCTGCATCAGTTCGCCGAAACCCACGAAGTCACCAACCAGCCACCGTCGCTGGACGGTGCCAACCTGTACCGCATCGACCTGCCATTGCAGGAGTGGTCGCGCCGCTTTGGTGCTGGGTGGGCCGAGTCGCGGATCGATGCCTACGGTGCTCTGGCCGGTGGGCCGCTGATGGCGGCAGGGTTCCTTGCCAATCAGAACAAACCGGTGTTTGTCAGCCATGACCGCTACGGTCATCGCATTGATCTGGTGGAATTCCATCCCGCTTATCACGAGCTGATGCGCACCGCGATCGAACATGGCCTGACCTCATCACCCTGGACCCATCCGCAGGACGGCGCGCATGTCGCCCGCGCCTCGATGAGCTATCTGCACAGCCAGGCCGAGGCAGGCAGCGGTTGCCCGTTGACCATGACCTTCGCCAGCGTCCCGGCCATGCGCTTGCAGCCGGATCTGGCCGAACAGTGGCTGCCGAAAATTCTCGCCACCGAATACGACCCGCGTAACGTCGGCATGGCGCACAAGGCCGGCGTGACCATCGGCATGGCGATGACCGAGAAACAGGGCGGCACCGACGTGCGGGCCAATACCACCAAGGCCTATCCGGTCGGTGCCAGTGGCCCGGGGCAGGCCTATGAACTGGTCGGGCACAAGTGGTTCTGCTCGGCGCCAATGTGCGATGCGTTCCTGACGCTGGCGCAGACCGACAAGGGCCTGACCTGCTTCCTGCTGCCGCGCCATCGCCCCGACGACACGCGCAATCAGTTCTACATCCAGCGCCTGAAGAACAAACTCGGCAACCAGTCCAATGCCTCCAGCGAGGTGGAATTCCGTGGCGCTTTGGCATGGATGGTCGGCGAAGAAGGGCGCGGCGTACCGACCATCATCGAGATGGTGGCGATGACCCGTTTCGATTGCATGGTCGGCTCCAGCTCGCTGATGCGTCAGGCGCTGACCCAGGCCAGCCACCACTGCGCGCACCGCAAGGTCGGCGGCAAACTGCTCAGCGAGCAACCGTTGATGCAGAACGTGTTGGCCGATCTGGCGCTGGAAAGCGAGGCCGCACTTGCGCTGAGCCTGCGCATGGGCAAGGCGCTGGATCATCTGGATGATCGCCATGAAGCGCAATTCGCCCGCCTGGTGACGGCGGTGGGCAAATACTGGATCTGCAAGCGTGCCCCCGGAATGATCAACGAAGCCGCCGAGTGCATGGGCGGTGCCGGGTATGTCGAGGAGAGCATCCTGCCACGGCTGTATCGCGAAGCGCCGGTCAACTCGACGTGGGAAGGCTCGGGCAATGTGCAGTGCCTGGATGTCTTGCGCGCACTGTCGAAAGAGCCGGGTGTGCTCGATGTGCTGTTCAGCGAGTTGGGCGATGGACATGGCGATAAACGTCTGGCTGCGCATATCCAGCAGTTGCAGGCGCAGTTCAAGGACACCAGCGACATTCAGTATCGGGCGCGGCAACTCACCGAAGACATCGCGCTCGGTTTGCAGGCCAAGCTATTGCTGGAGGCCGGCAACTCGGCGGTCAGCGACGCGTTCATTGCCAGCCGCCTGAGTGGTGGCGGCCGGGTCTACGGTGCATTGCCGCGTGGGCTGGACGTCGAAGCCATCGTCGCCCGCGCTACCCCCCAGGGTTTCTGACCCACCACAAATCCCCTTGTGGGAGCGGGCTTGCTCGCGAATGCGGTGTGTCAGTCAATGGATAGGTCGACTGACACTGCGCATTCGCGAGCAAGCCCGCTCCCACAGGGGGATCTCCATTGATAGGGAGATTTGGATATAGCCACAACGCCACTGTTCCCGTGACGCGATGTTGCAGGCAAGATGAAGCTCTGCAAGTCAGAACACAGGAAGCTGATCGTGACCGAAGCGTTTATTGTCGTTCAAACCGCCGAACAAGCCGTGGATCGTCTGGCCGAGCTGCATGAGCGGGCCACCACTGCGCTGAACTCGGCGCTCAAGCGTTACCTCAAGGATCGCGTCGAGCCTGACGCCGAACAGCGTGCCCTGTTTCGCTATCCCGAACTGCGTCTGACCTACCTGTGTCAGGGCGAAGTCCCGCAGACCACCCGCGCCTACGCCAAGGTGCAACTGCCGGGCACTTACAGCGTCACCGTCACCCACCCCAAGGCGTTCCGCAAATACCTGCTGGAACAGCTGGTGCCGTTGATGCATGACTTCACCGTGACCGTGGAAGTCGGTGTCAGCCAACAGAACATTCCGTACCCGTACGTGGTCGAGCAGGGCGATGAGCTGGCCGGCTCCGGCGTTACCGCTGCGGTGCTGGCGCGGGTGTTCCCGAGTACCGATCTGTCCGCCGCCACCGATGGCATTGCCGACGGTCTCTACGACTGGGAAAACACCGATCCGCTGCCACTGGCGCTGTTCGATGCCGCGCGCGTCGACTTCTCCCTGCGTCGCCTGGTGCACTACACCGGCAGCGACTGGCGGCATGTGCAGCCGTGGATTCTGCTGACCAACTATCACCGCTATGTCGACCAGTTCATCGTTCATGGCCTGGAGCAACTGCGCAACGACCCGCGTTTCGTGCGCATGGTGCTGCCGGGCAACGTGATCATCGAGAAGGGCATGGACCACGGTGAAGCCTCGGCGATTGCCGCTGGCGTGGTCTGGCACCGCTACCAGATGCCGGCCTATCACCTGATCGCCAACGACGGCCACGGTGTGACCCTGGTCAACATCGGCGTCGGCCCGTCCAACGCCAAGAACATCACCGACCACCTGGCGGTGCTGCGTCCGCATTGCTGGCTGATGATCGGTCACTGCGGCGGCCTGCGTCAGTCGCAGACCATCGGCGATTACGTGCTGGCCCACGCCTACATGCGTCGCGACGGGATTCTCGACCGCGTGGTGCCGCCGAACATTCCGATCCCGGCACTGGCGGAAGTGCAACTGGCGCTGCAGCAAGCCGCGGCCAATATCACCGGCGAGAAGGGCGAGGAGCTGAAAAAACGCCTGCGCACCGGCACCGTGCTGACTTACGACGACCGTAACTGGGAACTGCGCTGGGCGCAGGAACGTCCGCTGATCAACCTGTCCCGCGCCGTGGCGGTGGACATGGAAAGCGGCACCATCGCCGCCCAGGGTTATCGCCTGCGAGTGCCCTACGGCACGTTGCTGTGCGTCTCGGACAAACCGCTGCACAGTGAAATCAAGCTGCCGGGCTCGGCCAACGCGTTCTATGAGCGTGCGGTCAGTCAGCACTTGAAGATCGGCATCGCGGCGGTGGATCTGCTGCGCACCGAACTCAACTCGCTGCACTCGCGCAAACTGCGCAGCTTCGACGAGCCGCCGTTCCGTTAACGGTTAGTCGTGGTCATTTGGCGGTCGGGGCACTAGCATTGTCAGCCCAGATCGCCAGATGTTGTTTTGCCCATGTCCCGTCCCCCGCGCCCACCTTCCCGCCGTCCCGGTGCGAAGCCATCCTCCTCGGCTCCACGTCGTGTCGCCAAAGCGCCGCCGGCCGAGCCGAAGTTGATCCTGTTCAACAAACCGTTCGATGTGCTGACGCAGTTCAGCGACGAAGGCGGGCGGGCGACGCTCAAGGATTACATTGACGTGCCCGGTATCTATCCGGCCGGACGCCTTGATCGCGACAGCGAAGGCTTGTTGTTGCTGACCAACGACGGCCAGTTGCAGGCGCGGATTGCCGACCCGAAACACAAGTTGCCGAAGACGTACTGGGTGCAGGTCGAGGGCGAGCCGACGGCCGAGCAACTGCAGCGTTTACGCGATGGCGTTGAGCTGAATGACGGCATGACCCTGCCCGCCGAGGCGCGGCAACTGGACGAGCCGCAACTGTGGCCACGCAATCCGCCGGTACGCTTTCGCAAAAGCGTGCCGACCAGTTGGCTGGAGTTGGTGATTCGTGAAGGGCGCAACCGTCAGGTACGACGTATGACCGCAGCGGTGGGGCTGCCGACGTTACGGCTGGTGCGGGTACGGATTGGCGACTGGACGCTTGAAGGGCTCGATCAGGGCCAATGGAAAGAAGTGCCGGCGCGGTTATAGAGCGCCGGATTCGATCAGGCCGATCACCACACTCTTGATGATGAACGCGGCCACGCCCAGGCCCAGGACGAAGAACAGAATGAACGAGCCGAAACGCCCGGCCTTGGACTTCTTCGCCAGATCCCAGACGATGAAACCCATGAAAATGATCAGGATGCTGACCAGGCCAGTCATCATCCATTCTTCGAATACTGCTGGATCCATCGGGCATCTCCGGCGCGCACAGGGCTGAAAGGGCTGGGCGATTATACGCCGAGGGTGGCAGGGCCGCATTGACCTGTGTCGGTGTGCCGCGGTTATGGGGTGCCTGTACCGGCCTCTTCGCGAGCAAGCCCGCTCCCACATTTGGAATGCATTTCCCTGTGGGGGCGGGCTTGCTCGCGAAGGCGATGTCAGTTGCGCAGATGCGTCAGCGGCAGTTCGGTGCTGTTGAGCACCTGATTCAGTACAAAACTCGAACGCACGCTGGTCACCCCTTCAATCCGGGTCAGATGCCCCAGCAACAGCTTCTGATAGTGGTCCATGTCCGGCACCACCACTTTCAACTGATAGTCGGCATCCACGCCGGTCACCAGGCTGCATTCCAGCACTTGCGGCAGGGTGCGGATCGCCGCTTCGAAATTCTCGAAACGCTCCGGTGTGTGCCGGTCCATGCCGATCAGCACGTAGGCCGTCAGGCTCAGGCCGAGCATCTTGCGATCGAGCAGGGCGACCTGGCGCGAGATGTAGCCGTCGTCCTCCAGTTGCTTGACCCGGCGCGAGCAGGGCGAGGGCGACAGACCGATGCGCTCGGCCAGTTCCTGGTTGGAGATGCGGGCGTCGCGCTGCAATTCCGCCAAAATACTCAGGTCGTAACGGTCGAGTTTGCTCATGAATCAGTCCTTGGTTGTAACTATTGCGGCGGATTATCTATCCAGGGTTAAAAATTGCGCAAGCAGTGTTTATTTGAGCAATCTTAGCAATCCTCTGTCGCGTCTTGCGGCCTATTCTTATCACCAGAATCACTGCTCGGTAACACAGTCCACTGCGGCCCGCCCAATCAGGCCCGCCGCGGCCGCCACCCCCACCGGGGATGGGCCGGCCCCCGAGCTGCACACTGTCCAGAAGACGGCGTGAGGTGAGCCGACGTCAAAAGCGTCGAGCCAGGACGAAGTTATCTAAAGGGAGGCCGACGGGTCTCCCTTTTTCTTGCCTGCGATTTTTGTGCCTCGATGCACAGCCTTCCTCAATAAATAAGTTTCGTGACTGATAACCTGTCGCAGAACCCGGTGTGCGTATTCCCGGTCTTAGCTACAAGCCCTCTTAATACCCGCAGTGAGGAAGAGCATGAAGTCGCGCATCTGGCGTCTGGCCGGTGTTGGTTTGCTGTGTGTGAGCGTCAGTGCGCAAGCGCTCGCCGACGATCCGGAGAGCCGCAGCCCTAATGGTGGACGCGGCCCTGAGCATCAGGGAAATAACCAGGGCCATGGGGGCGATCATCAGCCCCACGGGCAGAACAATCCGCCGCCGCAAAATCAGCCGCGGCCGCAGAACAACGAGATCATTCGGGGCGACAATAGCCGTCAGTTCGAGCACAACGGCCAGCAGCACAACAATGGCCAGTGGCAGAACCAGAACCGCGCGCCCAATCAGCCTGCTCCGGTGCATCAGGCGCCCCCGTCGAACAACCTGCCGATCCAGCCACGGCCCGACACCGTGCGCCAGACTCAGGAACCGCGCCAGGGTTACTACCGCGACGAGCGTCCGCAGAATGGTTACCACAACCAGCAATGGCAAACCGGCAACCGGCCCAATGACAATCGCTGGCCGGGTCGCCCGGATGGCCATGGCAACGGTTGGGGTCCAGGCCCGCAATACCGTCCGGGGCATGTGATCGACCGCTTCCCGGATCGCGAATACCGAGTGCCGTATCGCGGTCAGGATTACTTCTATTCCGGCGGGTACTGGTATCGCCCGCAAGGCCCGCGCTACATCGTCGTGCAGCCGCCGCGAGGGATTCGCACCCAGTATCTGCCGGACTATGCCCGCGAAGTGTGGATCGGCGGTGCGCTGCTGTTCCTCGCTGCCGGTTCCTACTATGCGTATCAGGAAGCCACTCAGGATTACGTCGTAGTCGAACCCCCGGTGCAGCAACCGCCGCAACCGCAGCCGCAATCCCAGGGCTATGACGTCGAGGCCTATCCGGCCAACGGGCAGTCGCCGGAACAGGTGCAGCAGGACGGTTATCAGTGCTACCAATACGCCGTGCAGCAGAGCGGTTTCGACCCGCGTACCGCGACCTATCAACCAGCGCCTGAAGTGGTGCAGGCTTACCGTCAGGCGCAGGGCAACTGCCTGAGCAGTCGCGGTTATCAGGTGTCTTACTGAATCCGGGTTTGCGCCCGTTCGGTCTTGACCACTTCCTGCGGGTCGGCGTGCACCAGCACTTCGGCTCGCGGGTAGGCGGCGTGAATCGCATCCGCCGCCTGATCGCTGATGCCGTGAGCCACTGACAAGGTCAGCTCTCCTGGCAACTCCAGATGCAACTGCACAAACCAGTGGTTGCCCGAGATCCGTGTGCGCAAGTCATGCGCGCCCAATACGCCAGGTACCGCGCAGGCCAGTTCGAGCATGTGCTGACTGACGTCCGTCGGCAGCTCTTCATCCATCAGCACCGAAAAACTTTCCCGGGCGATCTGGATCGCGCTCCACAAAATGTACCCGGCAATCCCCAGACCGAACCATGCGTCCAACTGATGAAAGCCCATGCCGGCGAGAATCAGCGCGATCAGAATGCTGCCGTTGAGCAGCATGTCCGAACGGTAGTGCAGCGAGTCGGCGCGCACGGCGTTGGAGCCGGTCTGCTTGATCACCCGATGTTGCAGCGTCAGCAACGCGGCGGTCAGCAGCAGCGAGAACACGATCACGCCGATGCTCAGCCAAGGCGCGCCCAACGGCTCCGGTTGCTTGATGCGTTCATACGCCTGGAACGCAATCAGCACCGCACTGCCACCGATAAACAGCGCCTGCGCCATGCCCGCCAGCGATTCGGCCTTGCCGTGGCCGTAACGGTGATCGTCATCGGCCGGACGCAGCGCGTAATGCACCGCCAGCAGATTGAGCAGCGAAGTGACGCCATCCAGCGCCGAGTCGGTGAGGCCGGCGAGCATGCTCACCGAGCCGCTCAGCCACCAGGCGATGGCTTTGGCGATGATCAGCGTGCAGGCCACCGCCACCGAAGCGCGGGTTGCCAGCCGCAGCAGGCGGGCGTGTTCGGGGCTGGTGGTCATGTGATTTCCTTATGCGGCGGGTTGCAGGCCAAACATCGCCAGTTGTTGCGTGCTGCCCTTATGCTGGATCAGGCGCGGATCGTCCAGCGGCAGGTTGCGGCCCAGTTCTGTTTCGAGAATAGCCTGCAACTTGAGGCTATCGACCTGACCGTCCGGGCCGACCGCCTGTTTGAGCTTGGCCGGATCGACCTGAGCGGTGTGGCCGGGTTCGAAATAGATCGCGCCGGTGGTGAAGTCGACCGCGAACGCGATCAGCCCTGGAATCACGTAGAACAGCAGGCCCACGGCGTCGAGCACGGCAATCGCCGGGTCGATCTTGCCATCGATCTGACCGCGACGATCCGGGTAGAAAATCGAACCGCAGGCCGTGAGTTGAGTGAGCAGGGTGGCGACCAGTACACCGCCGATCAGGCGAGAAGGTAAGCGCATGGAAAATCTCCTGAGTCATCTATTAACGAAGCTTCGTCTTGTGAAGTTAAGACCCTGACGAACGCTTGGCAGTTCGCCGTTATACTCGCCGCTCTGTTTGGGAGCCAGCATGATTTCTTTGCCGATCGATGAAGTTTTACCCGCCCTGCGTGAAGCGTTGGCGACACGCCACGAAGCAGTGCTCGAAGCACCGCCCGGCGCCGGTAAAACCACCCGCGTGCCTTTGGCCTTGCTCGATGAAGCGTGGCTGGCCGGGCAGACCATTCTGATGCTCGAACCACGGCGTCTCGCCGCGCGAGCCGCTGCCGAACGGTTGGCCAGCGAACTGGGTGAGAAGGTCGGTGAAACCGTCGGTTATCGCATCCGCCTCGACAGCAAGGTCGGCCCCAATACCCGTATCGAAGTGGTCACCGAAGGCATTCTCACCCGACGCCTGCAGGATGATCCGGCGCTGGAAGGCGTCGGTCTGCTGATCTTCGACGAATTTCACGAACGCAGTCTTGATGCCGATCTGGCCTTGGCCCTGAGTTTGAACGGTCGTGAACTGTTCCGCGCTGAACAGCCGCTGAAGATTCTGCTGATGTCCGCCACGCTGGAAGGCGAGCGTCTGGCCGGGTTGCTGGATGACGCGCCGATCCTGCGCAGCGAAGGGCGCATGTACCCGGTGACGATGCGCTGGGGGCGACCGTTCCAGCCCGGCGAATACATCGACCAGCGCGTGACCCAGACCGTCCTCGAAGCCCTGCACGATGAGACTGGAAGCCTGCTGGTGTTCTTGCCGGGGCAGGCGGAAATCCGTCGGGTGCATCAGCAACTGAGCGATGCCATTGGCGAGCGTAAAGACGTATTGCTCTGTCCGTTGCACGGCGAACTGGACCTCAACGCCCAGCGCGCTGCCATCGACCCGGCGCCGGCGGGCCAGCGCAAAGTGGTGCTGGCGACCAACATCGCCGAGACCAGCCTGACCATCAACGGCGTGCGCGTGGTGATCGACGCCGGGCTGGCGCGGGTGCCGCGTTTCGACCCCGGCAGCGGCATGACCCGCCTCGATACTCAGCGCATTTCCAGGGCCAGCGCCACCCAGCGTGCGGGCCGGGCCGGACGTCTGGAGCCGGGTGTGTGTTACCGCTTGTGGTCGCAGGTTCAGCACGAGCAACTCGCCGCTTACGGCAGTGCCGAAATTCTGTCGGCGGATCTGGCGAGTCTGGCGCTGCAACTTGGACGCTGGGGCGTGACCCCGGGCGAGCTGGTCTGGCTCGATGTGCCGCCGGCAGCGGCCTATGCCCAGGCGCAGGATTTGTTGCAGCACCTGGGCGCACTTGAAGGCGAGGCGCTGACGTCCCACGGTCAGGCCATGGCCGAGTTGCCAGCGCATCCGCGCATCGCCCATCTGTTGCTGCGCGGTCAGGCGTTGGGGCTGGCGAACATGGCGTGCGACGTCGCGGCACTGCTCGGCGAGCGCGATATCCTGCGCGGCGCCGGTGCGGATCTGCACAGTCGCCTGGTGCTGCTCTCCGGCGAAGAACGCGCGGCACGCGGTGCTCAGGGCGGCGTGCAGCGTGCGCGGCAACTGGCGCGGCAATATCGCGGTTACCTGCGCGGCAAGGCCAGCGCGCCGGTCAGCGATCCCGATCACCCGCGCTGGCTCGGTGCGCTGCTGGCGCTGGCTTACCCGGATCGGGTTGCCCAGCAGCGGCGTGCCGGTGGCGCCGAATATCGTCTGGCCAATGGTCGCGCTGCGCTGTTCGCCGAAGCCGACAGCCTGATGAAGGAGCCGTGGATCGTTGTCGCCGACCTGGGCAGTCGTCAGGGCCAGCGTGAAGAACGGATTTACCTGGCGGCGGATTTTGATCCGGCGCTGTTCGATTCGGTGCTCGCCGAGCAAGTGCGCGCTGTCGATCAACTGGACTGGGATGAGCGCGAAGGCGTGCTGCGCGCCGAGCGTCAGCGCAAGGTTGGCGAACTGATCCTCAGCCGCGAACCGTTGACCGGTCTCGACGAAGCGGCGCGCAGTCAGGCGCTGGTCAATCTGGTGCGGCGCAAGGGACTGGAGTTGTTGCCGTGGACGCCGGAGCTACGGCAGTGGCAGGCGCGGGTTGCCCTGTTGCGGCAGTTGGATCTGGCCACGCAGGATGACAGTCAGTGGCCGGATGTCAGCGATGTAACGTTGCTGAAAACCCTCGAGCATTGGTTAATGCCTTACCTGGGCAAGGTCTCGCGGCTCAGCCATTTCGCCAATCTGGACCTGTCGAGCATCGTCCGCAATCTGCTGCCGTGGCCGTTGCCGCAGAAGCTTGATGAGCTGGCGCCGCACCACATCAGCGTGCCGTCGGGGTCATCGATTCGTCTGGATTACAGCGAACAGCCACCGATTCTCGCGGTGCGTTTGCAGGAGCTGTTCGGCCTCGCCGAGACGCCACGAATTGCCGGCGGCCGGCAAGTGGTCAAGCTGCATCTGCTGTCCCCGGCACGGCGGCCGGTGCAGGTGACGCAGGATCTGGCCAACTTCTGGCGCAGCACCTATGCCGAGGTGAAGAAGGATCTCAAGGGGCGCTATCCGAAGCATTATTGGCCGGATGATCCGTTGGTGGCCGAGGCGACCGCGCGGGCCAAGCCGCGCGGCACCTGAAGAGCAAAACATCGCAGCCTGCCAACCAATCACGGTACGACATCAATCTACTGTGGGAGCGGGCTTGCTCGCGAAGGCGGTGCGCCAGGCGCGGATGCATCAACTGACACGACGCTTTCGCGAGCAAGCCCGCTCCCACAGGGGGATATCGTGTTAACTGGCTACGGGGCTGCGGGCAGCAGGAACCGCGCAATCACCGGCAAGTGATCGGAAATGCGCAACGTATCGTCCTGGCGCACCCGCGCTTCGACCCGTTTGATCTTCGGGCTGTAGAACAGATAGTCGACCGTGCGATCCGGGCCATTGAGGCCGGGGTCGTTGGGGTAGTGGGTCAGCCAGTGGGCGCGGTCGATACCGCTGGCTTCGTTGTTGGTCGGGATCATCGGGTACTTGTCCCACAACAGGTGCAGCGCACTGTCGATGGAGTAGGGCGTGCGCTGCTCGGCCGGCAGGCGCTGATACTGGCCCAGTGGCAACAGGTTGAAGTCACCGCCGATCAGCCATGGCAGGCCCTGGCTTTCGTACTTGTCGAGTACCTTGGCCACCGCCGTCACTTGCGCCTGCAAGGTCTCGTCCGCTTGGCTAGCGCGATCCAGATGGGTGTTGAACACCGTCAGTTGCCCGCCGTCGCTCAGCGGCAGCTTGGTGGCGAGCAGAGCATCCTTGGGTTCGAACTGGCGGGAGATGAAATTCGCCGGCGGCACCGGCAATTGCAGGCGTTCGGCGTGTTCGATGCGGTAGCGGCTGAGGGTCGCCAGTTGCCGGCCAACGCTGCCGAAGATGTGCGGATCGGGGACAAAATCGGCCTTCCAGTCGAAGGCGTGAGCGCTGCACGGGTAGAGATCGGTGACCCGCTCCTGCAACAGCTTGAGCTGATTCTGGTAATCGCTGGCCTTGGCGCCGTCATCCAGCTCCTGCAGGAGCACTACGTCGGGTTGCTCGTCGCGGATCACCCGCGCCACTTCGTCGAGACTGAAGGCCATGTCTTCCGGGGATGGTGCTTCATCGGCGCCTTGGGCGAGATCGTTCCAGAACACATAACGCTTGCCCGCCAGATACTGCACGTTCCAGGTCATGACTTTCAGCGCTTGCCCGGGCACCAGGGTCGGCGGCGTGCCGCTGCAGGTGGCGGGCAAGGTTTCTCGCGCATCGGGGCGCCAGGTCAGGCTGTAGATCAGCCCGCCGATCACGGCGATGGCGAGCACAATCAGTAACAGGGTGTAGCGCAGCAGACGGGGCATGGCTCGGCTTATCGCGTTACAAAAGTGGCTCCGAGCATACCTGACCGCAGAGCCTTGGCCCAAGGGTCGCGAAGTCAGACCGCTCCGGTACGTTTGTCAGGCAATTCGCTGATCAGCATGAACAGACGGAACAGTACCACACTGGTGAACAGCTGCAGGAAACTGTGCGCGCTGTCGATCATTACCGCGATCAGCGGATTCTGTGGGTCGGGGTACGCCGCCAGGGTCGCGCCCTTGAGCAGCCACAACGGCCCCATCACACACAGAATGCACAGCAGGATCCGCCAGAAATGCCCACGCGTCAGGCGCAGACTTTCCTTCATCGCCTGCAGCGGCCCCATGCCGCGCAGCACCAGCAGGTATTCAGCGAATGCGAGCATGACCATCAGCATCAGGCCTGGCAGGAAATACAGCGACAGCCCCAGCAGAATCAGCAAGGTATTGAGCGCGGTGAGCAAGGCGAAACGCGGCCACAGGCGCGCGGACATCGCCAGCAGGTCGAGATTGCGCGGAGCTTCGCCACGGGTGCGTGCGTCGAGGAACAGGATCAGCGCGGCGGTGTACAGCGGATACACCAGCAGACCGACGACCACGCTGGCGGCGGAGAAACTGTCCGGGTCGGTGACGTGATCCACCACTTGCTGCAGCGCCGCCTCGAAGATCACCAGCGGCAGGCACAGCTGCACGATGCTGACCAGGTGGCGTTTGAAAAAATACAGAGAGTCGCGCAGTACATCGAAAGCATTCATCAGTCGGTATCGCAGGTCGAAAACAGTGGCTCACTTTAACCGATGATGGGCGGGCGGACACAAACGTAAACATTCGGTAAAGGTCGTTGAAACATCCTGTCACTGCCTCCATTACAGAGGTGCGCCATGTCCACAGTGGACACGGGCAACGTTATCCCCGGCAATCTACGAGGTCGCCATGAACAGCGAAGAGCAAACCCTGATCGATGGACTGTTTTCCCGGCTGCAACAGGCCGAAACGGAGGCAGCCCCGCGCGACGCCCAGGCCGAGGCGCGGATCAAGGAACACCTGACCCGCCAGCCGGCGGCAGGTTATTTCATGACCCAGGCGATTCTGGTGCAAGAGGCGGCCATCAAGAGCCTCGACGAACAGAACAAGCAGCTGACCCGGCAAGTCCAGCAATTGCAGGCTGAACTGCAAGCGGCCAAGTCCCAGAGCGCGGCCCCGGCGCCAAGCGGCGGCGGTGGTTTCCTGTCGAGCATCTTCGGCGGCGGCAGCTCGCGTCCAGCGCCGACCCAGAGCGCTCCGGCTTCTACCGGCGGCTGGCGTGAGCCGGCACCGCAGCAGAACTACGCTGCGCCAGCGCCACAACAGAACTATGCCGCACCACCGCCCAACTACGCGCAGCAAGCAGCTCCGGCTGCGGGCAGCAGCTTCCTCGGCGGCGCTCTGAAAACTGCCGCTGGCGTGGCCGGTGGCGTGATGCTGGCGCAGGGCATCAGCAGCCTGTTCCATCACAACCAGCAGCCCGAAGAAATCGTTGAAGTGATCAAGGAAGAGCCGGCGCAAGTGGCCGACCAGAGCGGTAACGACTGGGGCAATGACCAGCGTGTGGCCGATAACGGTTTCTCTGGCAATGACCAGGGCGGATTCACTGACACCGACTACAGCGATGACAACTCGTCATTCTTCGATGACGACGATTCGTTTGTCTGACTGATCAGCCGTCAGTATCAAATCTGTGGTGAGGGGATTTATCCCCGATGGAGTGCGCAGCAGTCCCATTTTCGGGGCCGCTGCGCTGCCCATCGGGGATAAATCCCCTCACCACAATCCACCATCCGTCCGGAGTGGTGGGTCGATTATTCGCGCCACCTTCCTGTGGGCTGGCATACTGAGCGCCTTTTTCGGGCCCGGCGCCTGATCCCGCTTCATGCGCTATGCGCTCACAGGAATCCCGGTGAAAAAAATCGCAGTGTTCGCCGATGTGCAGAACCTCTACTACACCGTGCGTCAGGCCTATGGTTGTCACTTCAACTACGCCGCGCTGTGGGCTGACATTAGCAAGCAAGGGCAGATCGTCGAGGCCTATGCCTACGCCATCGACCGTGGCGACAGCAAGCAGCAGCAGTTCCAGCAGATCCTGCGCAACCTCGGTTTCACCGTGAAGCTCAAACCCTATATCCAGCGCAGCGACGGCTCGGCCAAGGGCGACTGGGACGTGGGCATCACCCTCGACATCATGGACGCCGCCGACCACGTCGACGAAATCGTCCTGGCCTCCGGTGACGGCGACTTCGACATGCTGCTCGAACGCATCATCAGCAAGCACGGCGTACAGGCAGTGGCCTATGGCGTGCCGGGCCTGACCGCCAACTCGCTGATCCGCGCCGCCAGCCGTTATGTGCCGATCGAAGGCGCACTGCTGTTGAAAAACTGAGCGTTGCTCAAGAATTGATTTGAACGGAGTTGAACCCGGTTTGGAACGCATTGCAGTCATCGACTTTGAAACCACCGGCCTGTCGCCGAACAGCAGCTGCCGCGCCACGGAAATCGCCGTGGTCATGCTGGAAAACGGCCGTATCGTCGAGCGTTACCAGAGCCTGATGAACGCCGGCGTGCGCGTTCCTGCGTTCATCGAACAACTGACCGGCATCAGCAACGCCATGCTGCGCAGTGCACCGTCGGCCGAGCGGGTCATGGAAGAGGTCAACGAATTCGTCGGCTGCACCCCGCTGGTGGCGCACAACGCCTCGTTCGACCAGAAGTTCTGGGACTTCGAGCTGGGGCGGATCAAACGCACCCGATTGCAGAACTTCGCCTGTTCGTTGCTGCTTGCCCGACGCCTGATGCCGACGGCGCCGAACCACAAGCTCGGCACCCTGACCACGTTCGCCCGCCTGCCACACACCGGCCAGGCGCACAGGGCGATGGCGGATGCCGAGATGGCGGCCAACCTGATGGCGCATCTGGCTGAAGAACTGCGGCACAAGCATGGGGTGCGGGAGCTGAACCACGACCTGCTGTGCAAATTGCAGAAAGTCCCGGCCGCGAAAGTCAGCGAACACCTGCTGCGCTACCGCTGATCCCGAACCCAACACAACATCCTTGTAGGAGTGAGCCTGCTCGCGATGGCGGTCTGTCATTCGACATTATCGGTGACTGACACACCGCTATCGCGAGCAGGCTCACTCCTACAGTGGGTTTGTGGTGGGCTGAATTATTTGCCATTGCTTTCGATATGGCCCAGCGGCACGCGCTTTTCGATCGCGCTCGACAGCACAATCGAGGTCTTGCTGAAGCCGAACTTCGCCACGCGATTGATCAATTCTTCCAGCTCCGTCATCGAGCCCACCGCGCCTTTCATCATCACGCACGGATCGCCCGTCACCCGAAAGCACTCGGTCAGTTGCGGGATTTTCACCAGTTCGTCGTAGACCTTCTGGCTGCCGTTCTGGTGCAGGCGCAATTCGATCATGCACTGGATCGGCAAGCCGATTTTCGACAGGTCGATGTTCGCCTGATACCCGGTGATCACGCCGGCGGCTTCAAGCTTGGCCACGCGCTCGGCCACTGCCGGGGCGGACAGGTTCACTTTGCGCGCGAGATCGGCGTAGGACGCGCGACCGTTTTCCAACAGGGCGCTGAGCAGCATGCGGTCGTATTTGTCCAAGGCCGGACTCCTGAAATTGCCAGACTTTCGAAATCGTGGTTTATCCCGTCGATCTCCGTTGTTTCAAAAGTGTACCGGCGCGATAAACAGGTTTTGTAGCTTATTTTTGCTCGCGGGCCTTTCTAGAATAATTCACACCCTGCCTCTGACTGTCGAGCTGCCCATGCCTGCCTTGCGCCGTTTTTCCTTGCCGTTGATCGCCGCGTTTTTCGCGCTGTATGTGATTTGGGGATCGACCTATCTGGTGATCCGCCTCGGCGTCGAATACTGGCCGCCACTGATGCTCGGCGGGGTGCGTTTCGTGATTGCCGGCAGCCTGATGTACGCCTTCCTGCGCTGGCGCGGGGCACCGGCGCCGACCTGGGCGCAATGGAAAGCGGCGGGGATCATCGGGATTCTGTTGCTCAGTTTTGGTAACGGCGCGGTCAGTGTCGCCGAGCATACTGGCGTGGCTTCCGGCGTGGCGGCACTGGCGGTGGCGACGGTGCCGCTGTTCACGTTGCTCTTCGGGTATTTCTGGGGCGCGCGCAATACGCGCCTGGAGTGGGCCGGGGTGGCGTTGGGGATTGTCGGCATCGCTATGCTCAACATGGGTTCCAACCTGCAATCGAGCCCGCTGGGCGCGGCGTTGCTGGTTTTTGCAGCGGCGACCTGGGCGTTCGGCTCGGTGTGGAGCAAGCATCTGCCGTTGCCGCAAGGGGCAATGGCCAGTGCCGTGGAGATGCTGGTGGGTGGCGTGGTGCTGTTGATCGGCAGCGCAGTGAGCGGCGAGCACCTGCAAGCCATACCGCCGGTGGAAGGCTGGCTGGCCCTGGGTTATCTGATCTTCTTCGGCTCGATCATCGCTTTCAATTCCTACATGTACCTGCTCAAACACGTGCGTCCGGCAGCGGCCACCAGCTATGCCTACGTCAACCCGGCGGTGGCGGTGTTGCTGGGGATCGTGTTTGTCGGCGAGACCATCGGCATGGAAGAGGCGCTGGCGATGCTGGTGATCATCAGTGCCGTGGTGTTGATCGGTCTGCCGCAGTGGCGGCGGCCGGCGCAGCCGCTCGTCGTGGAGACGCCGAAGACCGCCATTCCAGCAGAGCAACGTGTGAATTAGGGTAAACTGCGCGCCATTGCACCCTTGTTTTGCGCAACCGCGCTGATTTTTCCTACGGTACTCCCATGACTTTCGCCACCCTTGGCCTGATCGAACCCTTGCTGCGCTCCCTCGAGAAGCTCGGCTACCAGACTCCAACGCCGGTTCAGGCGCAAGCCATTCCGGCCGTGCTGGCCGGTCGCGACCTGATGGCTGCGGCCCAGACCGGCACCGGCAAGACCGCCGGTTTCGCCTTGCCGCTGCTGCAGTTGCTGGCCATGGAAGGGCCGAAAGTGGCCGCCAATTCGGCGCGTGCACTGATTCTGGTGCCGACCCGCGAGCTGGCGGAGCAGGTTCATGAGTCGGTGCGCCAATACGCTGAAAACCTGCCATTGCGCACGTATGCGGTGTACGGCGGCGTCAGCATCAACCCGCAGATGATGAAGCTGCGCGGCGGCGTTGATGTGCTGGTCGCCACGCCGGGTCGCCTGATCGACCTGTTCCGCCAGAACGCGTTGAAACTCGATCAGTTGCAAACTCTGGTGCTCGACGAAGCCGACCGCATGCTCGACCTGGGCTTCTCCGAAGAACTGGCGAACATTTACCGCATGTTGCCGAAGAAGCGCCAGACGCTACTGTTCTCCGCGACCTTCTCCGATGACATCCGCCTGCTCGCCGGGCAGATGCTCAACGATCCGCTGAGCATTGAGGTCAGCCCGCGCAACGTCGCGGCCAGCACCGTCAAGCAGTGGGTGGTGACGGTAGACAAGAAGCGCAAGCCGGAACTGTTCGTGCACTTGATGCGCAAGAACAAGTGGAAGCAGGTGCTGGTGTTCGCCAAGACCCGCAACGGCGTGGATGCGCTGGTGGAAAAACTCCAGGGCCTGGGCATCAACGCCGACGGCATCCATGGCGACAAACCGCAGGCGACCCGTCAGCGTGCGCTGGATCGTTTCAAACTCAGCGAAGTGCAGATTCTGGTGGCGACCGACGTCGCTGCCCGTGGTCTGGATATCGAAGACCTGCCGCTGGTGGTCAACTTCGACCTGCCGATCGTGGCTGAAGACTACATCCACCGCATCGGTCGTACTGGCCGTGCGGGCGCGACGGGCGAGGCGATCTCGCTGGTGTGCGCGGATGAAGTAAACATGCTCTCGGCAATCGAGATGCTCACCCGCCAGACCCTGAAGCGCCAGAACGAGCCGGACTTCGAACCTGAGCACCGCGTGCCGGATACCGATGCCAGCGGTCAGGTGATCAAGAAGCCGAAGAAACCGAAAAAGCCGAAAGCATCCGGCGGCGGTGGCAAGCGCAATCTGGGCAAGTGGGTCGACAGTGGCGACACCCAGGCGCCGGAGCCGTCGATCAAGCCTGTGCGTAAAGTGCCGGTATTTAATACCGGGCCACGCAAGCGCAAGCCTTGATTTGATGCGCTGTCTGTAAAGGCGCCTTCGCGAGCAAGCCCGCTCCCACATTGGTCTTCAGTGAAATGCAGATCTCCTGTGGGAGCGGGCTTGCTCGCGAAGGGCGCGCCGCGGTCTTCAGCCCTTACTCTGCAACCACTCCAACATTGCCAATCCCACCGCCCGGCCACTGGCAAAGCACCCGGTCAGCAGATAGCCGCCTGTCGGCGCTTCCCAATCCAGCATCTCGCCCGCACAGAACACCCCCGGCAACGCCGTGAGCATCAAACGCTGATCCAGCGCTTCGAACGTCACGCCACCGGCACTGCTGATGGCTTCGTCCAGCGGACGGGTTTTCACCAAGGTCAGCGGCAACGCCTTGATCGCCCGCGCCAACAACGCCGGATCAGCGAAGGTTGCCGCGTCGGTCAGCTCACGCAACAACGCCGCTTTCACCCCATCAATTCCAACCTGACTGTGCAGATGCTTGGCCATCGAACGCGAACCGCGCGGTTTGCTCAACGCTGCCTGCAATTTATCCACAGGTCGGCCGGGCAACAGATCGATGTGCACCGTGGCTGAACCCTGCGTATTGATCGCTTCGCGAATCGGTGCCGACAGCGCATAGATCAGGCTGCCTTCGACCCCGGTCGCGGTGATCACGCATTCGCCCAAGCGTGGCACGTCGTCGTTCAAACCGATGGCGACATTTTTCAGCGGTGCGCCGGCGAATTTGCTGACAAGCAATTCGCTCCAGGCCTGCACCTCGAATCCGCAATTGCTCGGCTGCAACGGCGCCAGTCCTACGCCTTTTTGCTCCAGGGGCAGCATCCACGCGCCATCCGAACCCAGGCGCGACCAGCTGCCGCCGCCGAGGGCGAGCAGGGTGGCATCGGGTTTGACGGTGATTTCGCCGTCGGGGCTGCTGATGCGCAGTGCGCCGTGTTCATCCCAGCCGAGCCAGCGATGGCGGGTGTGGATAACCACGCCGCTGTCGCGCAGGCGTTTGAGCCAGGCGCGCAGCAGCGGCGCGGCTTTCATGTCGGTGGGGAACACCCGGCCGGAGCTGCCGATAAAGGTTTCGATGCCCAGTTCATGAATCCAGCGGCACAACGCGTCGGCGTCGAAACCGCGCAGTAACGGCGCGATCTGCGGCGCGCGTTCGGCGTAGCGCGCGAGGAATGCCGGGTAAGGCTCGGAGTGAGTAATGTTCATGCCGCCGACCCCGGCCAGCAGGAACTTGCGCCCCACCGAGGGCATGCCGTCGTACAGATCGACGCGCACGCCGGCCTGGCTCAGCACTTCGGCGGCCATCAGGCCGGCGGGGCCACCGCCGATGATGGCGACGTGAGCGGGGTGGGGGGCGGAGTTCTGGGTCATGGCGTGCGCTGCGGTATGGCGGGATAAGGCGCGCATTCTAACAGCGCAGACCTTTGTAGGAGTGAGCCTGCTCGCGATGGCGGTTTATCAGGCGACATAAGTGCTGAATGTTGGTCCGCCATCGCGAGCAGGCTCACTCCTACAAAGAGATCGAGGTGAATTCAGTATGTGGTTAAAAAATAACCATCGAGCTGTACGCCATGTTCGATATGGCCTGTAGTCCCTTTCGCTCAGGTTATCCACAGGCCGTTCCACAGCGATTGTGGGTAACGCAGCACAGCTTAGTGACATCCGTGTGACGTCCAGACCCGTTGCGCGCTGTGATGCAGGATGCCGTGGCGGCGGGCGAGGGCGTGGCGATCCTTGCTGTAGCCGCCGCCGATCACGCCGACTACCGGAATGTCGCGGCCCAGGCAATGGCGCATCACGCTTTCATCGCGGGCGGCAACGCCTTCGTCTGTCAGCTGCAGATAACCGAGGGCGTCGTCCTTGTGCACATCGACCCCGGCGTCGTACAGCACCAGGTCCGGTTGATACAGCGGCAGCAGGTAGTTGAGGGTGTCATCCACCACCTGCAGATAGTCGGCATCGCCCATGCCTTTGGGCAACGGAATGTCCCAGTCGCTTTCGGCCTTGCGTGCAGGAAAATTCTTCTCGCAGTGCAGGGAAACGGTAACTGCCTCCGGGGTGTCGTGGAGGATCCGCGCGGTGCCATCGCCCTGATGCACGTCGCAATCGAAGATCAGCACCCGGTTCACTCGACCGCTTTGCAGCAGGTAATGGCTGATGATCGCCAGGTCGTTGAAGATGCAGAAGCCGGCCGGGTAATCGTAGTGGGCGTGATGTGTTCCACCGGCCAAGTGACAGGCCATGCCATGCTCCAGAGCTTTTTCTGCCGCGAGTATCGAGCCGCCGACCGCCCGCACCGTGCGCCGCGCCAAGGCTTCGTTCCACGGCAGGCCAAGGCGCCGCTGGTCTTCGCGAGACAACTCGCCGCTCATGTAGCGTTCGATATAGCGGCGGTCATGCGCCAGGGCGAGGATGTCGTTGGGGCAGATCTCGGGACGCAGCAGGTCGGCGTCGCGGGTCAGGCCGCTGTCGACCAGGTGGTCGCGCAGCAAGCGGAATTTGTCCATCGGAAAGCGGTGATCCGCCGGAAACTCGGGGCTGTAGTCTTCGTGGTAGATCAGCGGCAGGGGCATGGCAACTTCATGTAGGAACGATGGAAAGAGTGAACGATCCTACCAGCGATGTAGACTTGCGGCATGGAAATGGAGGGCATGATGGAGCCGATTCAGCAACTCGAAAGCGCACGCCTGCTGATGCGTCAGTGGCGCGACGAGGATTTGCCGGCATTTGCGGCGATGTGCGCCGATCCTCAGGTGATGCGTTACTTTCCGGCCCCGCTCAGCCGTCTGGAAAGTGCCTCGATGATTGGCCGGGTGCGCGGGCATTTTGCCGAGCACGGTTTCGGTCTGTGGGCGCTGGAGCGCAAGGACAGCGGTGAGTTCATCGGTTTCACTGGCCTGGGTGTGGTCGGTTTCGATGCGCCGTTCACCCCGGCGGTGGAAATCGGCTGGCGTCTGGCCCGCGAGCATTGGGGGCTGGGCTATGCCAGTGAGGCGGCGTGGACGGCATTGCGCGCAGGTTTTGATCGGCTGGGACTGAAGGAAATCGTGTCTTTCACCGCCCAGAGCAATCTGCTGTCGGAGAAAGTCATGCAGGCGATTGGCATGCAGCACGATCCGGCCGATGATTTCGATCACCCCAAACTTGCCGTCGATCACCCGTTGCGGCGGCATCTGTTGTACCGAATTACCAGGGAGCAATGGCTGCAAACCCTGCATGGCTAAGCCGACACGGACGTTTACAATGGCGCGACAGTGGCTCGCGCCAGAACCTGAATGGGCCGCCGCAGCCAAGACTGCGCGGCATAGCGTTGTGTGAGGAGAGTCTGAATGAGCCAAGTGTTGGAAGATCTGGTCGACCTGCTGACCCTGGAGCCAATCGAGGAAAACCTGTTCCGTGGCCGCAGCCAGGACTTGGGTTTCCGTCAGTTGTTCGGTGGTCAGGTACTCGGTCAGTCGCTGTCGGCGGCCAGTCAGACGGTTGAAGAGGCGCGCCACGTGCATTCGATGCACGGTTATTTTCTGCGTCCGGGCGATGCCAAGTTGCCGGTGGTGTATTCGGTGGATCGCGTGCGTGACGGCGGCAGCTTCAGCACCCGCCGGGTCACGGCAATCCAGAAGGGCCACCCGATCTTCACCTGCAGCGCGTCGTTCCAGTACGACGAGGCTGGCTTCGAGCATCAGAGCCAGATGCCGGTGGTGGTCGGCCCGGAAAACCTGCCGTCGGAGCTGGAACTGACCCAGCAACGCGCGCACCTGATCCCCGAACACATGCGCGAAAAACTGCTGTGCCCGAAACCGATCGAAGTGCGCCCGGTCACTGAAAAAGATCCGTACAACCCGCAGCCGGCCGATCCGGTGAAGTATGTGTGGTTCCGTGCCGACGGTGCGCTGGCGGATATTCCGGCGCTGCACAAGTACCTGCTGGCCTACGCCTCGGACTTCGGTCTGCTGACCACCTCGATGCTGCCGCACGGCAAGTCGGTCTGGCAGAAAGACATGCAGGTCGCCAGCCTCGATCACGCGTTGTGGTTCCACAACGATCTGCGCGCCGATGACTGGTTGCTCTACGCGATGGACAGCCCGTGGGCCGGCAATTCCCGTGGATTCTCCCGTGGCAGCGTGTACAACCGCGCCGGGCAACTGGTGGCGTCGGTGACCCAGGAAGGCCTGATTCGTCACCGCAAGGACTGGGCATGAGCCTGAGCGATGTGAAGCACTGGGTGTTCGACATGGACGGCACCCTGACCATCGCCGTGCATGACTTTGCGGCGATCCGCGTGGCGCTGGCGATTCCGCCCGAGGACGACATTCTCACCCACCTTGCAGCGCTGCCGGCCGAGGAGGCCGCGGCTAAGCATGCCTGGTTGCTGGAGCATGAGCGCGATCTGGCGCTGGGTTCGAAGCCGGCTGCCGGTGCGGTGGAGCTGGTGCGTGACCTGCACGGGCGTGGCTATCGGCTCGGCATCCTGACGCGCAACGCACGGGAGCTGGCGCATGTGACGCTCGACGCCATCGGCCTGGCCGACTGCTTCGCCGTGGACGATGTGCTGGGCCGCGATGAAGCACCGCCGAAGCCGCATCCCGGCGGGTTGCTGAAACTGGCCGAAGCCTGGAGCGTGCCGGCCAGCGAAATGGTGATGGTCGGGGATTACCGCTTTGATCTGGATTGCGGTCGGGCGGCCGGGGCACGGACGGTGCTGGTGAATCTGCCGGACAACCCGTGGCCGGAGCTGACGGACTGGCATGCGCAGGATTGTGTCGAGTTGCGGCGGATGCTTTTGGCCTGAGATCTTCGGTGCCTGTCAGATTGCCTTCGCGAGCAAGCCCGCTCCCACAGGGGAATGCATTCCAAATGTGGGAGCGGGCTTGCTCGCGAAGAGGCCAGAACGGCCACCGCAAGAATTACTGATCAAACAGCGCTTTCAGCCCCTCCGGCGACGTCAACATCCCATCGCCGTTATGCCCGACCCCGGGCACTTCAACCAGCCGCTGATTGACCCCTTCCGGATGCCGGCGCAGCAGGTAGCCGAAAAACAGCTTGCCGCGTTCCAGCCGATACGTGCCTTGTGCCTCGGCGGCGCAACTCTTGTCCAGCGCCGGATGTTGCGGGTCTATGTCCTGCTGCCCCAGCAGGTAAATCACTTCGCGTTTGATGTAGCTGCTCTCAAGCTGCAATGGCGTTTGCCCACCGGCGTACACCGGCATGTCGGTCAACCCGTACTTCCAGCGATTGAAACCCGGGCACTGTGCGTGATCGAACGCTACCGGCCGCTGTTCGTTGAAATACGCGTACGACGACGGATTGGCCACCACATAGCGCAGGCGAATGCCATTGGCCTTCAGCGCCGGTTGATCCTTGGCCAGCAAGGCATAACGCTGCACCACTTGACCGCCACCGGAATGGCCGAAAATCACGATCTGCTTCACGTCCGGAAACTGCTTGCGGTCGCTGACCCGGGCGACGATGGCGTCGAGTGCGGCGTAGGAACTCAGCGGCTTCGGCCCTGTGGATAACCCGCCGCCCATCCACTCGTTGCCTTTCCAGCGCAGCAATGTATTGGGCAGGGAGTACAGCGCGACGTCGCTTTCGTTGAGAAACTGCGGCGCGATCACCAGCGTGTGCGCCGTTTGCCCGGCCAGTTCGGTGGCGTGCTCGGCACTCTTGCGATAGGTCTCGGCATTGCGCAGACGACCGTGAATGACGATCAGCACCCGCTCGATTTTCTCAGGTGCCGGGCTGATGCCAACGGCCATTTCGCCGGCCTCGAATTGCAGGCGCCCTGGGCTGATGGCATCGACGCCTGCCGCGTGCGCGTTGCCGCCGATGATCAGTAAAGCCAGAAGCCATTTGCGCATTTACAGGTTTTTCGCCGCGAAGGTATCGCACTGGCCGACCTGGCCCTGGGCGAAACCGGTTTTGAACCAGCGCACCCTTTGCGCCGACGTGCCATGGGTAAACGAGTCCGGTACCACACGGCCCTGACCCTGTTGTTGCAGGCGATCATCACCGATGGCGTTGGCCGCATTCAAGGCCTCTTCGACGTCACCCGGTTCCAGCCAGTTCAGGCGCTTCTGCGCATGGTAGGCCCAGACGCCGGCCAGGCAGTCGGCCTGCAATTCCTGACGCACCAGCAAACCGCCGTCGCCCTGCATCTGCCGGCCCTGCTGACGGGCCGTCTGAATTTTTGCCGAGACGCCGAGCAGCGTCTGCACATGGTGGCCGACTTCGTGCGCGATCACGTAGGCCTGGGCGAAGTCGCCGGCGGCCTTGAAGCGCTGGGCCATTTCCTGAAAGAAGGCCATGTCCAGATAGACTTTCTGATCTGCCGGGCAATAGAACGGGCCGGTCGCCGAAGTCGCCAGACCGCAGGCGGAATTCACCCGGTTGCTGAACAGCACCAGGGTCGGGTCCTTATATTGGCGACCAGCTTGCTGGAAGATGGCGCCCCAGGTGTCTTCGGTATCGCCGAGGATCGAACGCACGAATTCGGCCTGCTGGTCGTTGGCCGGTGGCGCCTGACGCGTCTGCGTACTGGCCGGTGCCGATTGCTCGGTCATTTGCCCAGTGAGCTGGCCGAGGATCTGCAACGGATCCTGTCCGGTGATCCAGCCGATGCCGACGATCAGCAGGATCGCCCCCAGGCTCAGGCCTTTGCCGCCACCGAACCGCATGCCACCACCGCCGCCGCTATCATCGCCACGGGCATCGACGACGTTGTCACTGCGTCGGCCTTTTTTCCATAGCATGTGGGAATCCTCTTTTCTGTTCGTGGTGATGAGTGTTGCTGGTGTGGGAGTGTGGCGCCAGTCCGGTCGTCCGTCTATTGGCGTGCACGCAAACAGGCCCGGCCTCGGGTGACGAGGGCGGGCCTGTTATTGACGAGCGTGTGGGCGACTAATTCAATCAGTTGGCGGATTTCTCTCGGCGCGCTGTGCGTCAGCGATCGAAGGCGTCCCACACCGGGGCGAAATCCGGGCTGACTTGACGCTGATTCTTCGGCAGGGCGGCGATCAGCGCGCGGTCTTCAGCGTCCAGTTCAACCTGCAGCGAAGCCAGGTTCGCCAGTTGATTGGCGCGGCTGCTGGCTTTGGGAATCGCTGCCACGTTGTTCTGATCCAGCAGCCATTTCAACGCCACCTGAGTCGGCAGCACGCCGTGTTTTTCGGCAATCTGCTGAATCTGTGGAATCTCCGAGACCTTGTTGCGCGCCAGCGGTGTGTACGCGGTCAGCGCCAGGTCGTGTTGGCAGGCATAGTCGAGCAGGGCGTTCTGACCGAGCAGGACGTGGTACTCGACCTGGATCGCTGACAGAGGGATGCCGTATTCCTCGACGACTGTGCGCAGCAGCCGCAGCGGAAAATTCGCCACGCCGATGTTGCGAGCCAGACCTTGCTCCTTGAAGGATGCGAGGGTTTCAAGCGTGCGCGGCAAGTCCCAGTCAGTGCTCGGCCAGTGGATCATGAACAGGTCGACGTACTCGCTGCGCAAAGACTTGAGGCTTCGTTCCATCGAGTGGCGCATGGCGTCGGGTTGCAACTGGTCCCACCAGACCTTGGTGGTGACATGAATCTGCTCGCGGGGTGTCGGTGTATTCGCCAATGCTTGTCCGACCGAGTCTTCGTTGTTGTAGGCCGCTGCCGTGTCGATGTGCCGATAGCCGAGTTCCAGGGCCTGCTCGACGGCACGGGTGCATTCGTCGCCGAGCATCGGCCAGGTGCCGAGGCCGAGTTTCGGCATGTTCAAACCCTGGGCGTTAACGATGTGCTGCATGGTCGATCTCCTGTTCGAAAGCAGTGATGCCGGCGATATGCCGAGCGGCGATGTAGCCGAAAGTCAGCGCCGGGCCGAGGTTGATCCCGCCTGCCGGATAGTGCCCGCCCATGATGCTGGCCATGTCGCCACCGGCGGCGTAGAGCCCGGCGATGGGCTGGGCATGGGCATCGAGCACTTGCGCCTGCGGGTTGACCTTGAGCCCGGCAAAGGTGCCGAAGCAGCCCGGTTGCACTTTCACGGCATAAAAAGGGCCGGCTTCTATTGGGGCAACGCAAGGGTTGGGAAGGTTCGCCGGATCGCCCTGCTTGCGGTTGTAGGACGTTGAACCGCGACCGAACAACGGGTCTTCGCCAAGGCGAGCCTGCAGGTTGTAGTGATCCACCGTGCGGCGTAATCCACTGGGATCGATGCCGCAGGCGCTGGCCAATTCTTCAAGGGTGTTGCCGGTTTTCAGATAGCCGCTGCGGATAAATCCTGACAGCGGAACGGGAAATGGCCGCGACATGCCCAAGCCATAACGCCGTTGAAAGGCGCGGCTGCAGATCAGCCACGAGGCGACTTCTTCGCCTTCAGGCGTGGCGGCAACCATGGCGCTGACGTAGTCGTAGTAACCGTTGGCCTCGTTGACGAAGCGCTGGCCGTTGCGCAGTACGCCGATGATTCCCGGTTTGCCGCGTTCGATGATGTGCGGGAAATGGCCGATGCTGCCGTCAGCATGCGGCACTTGCGAGACCGGCGCCCAGGCCACGGGCGACGCCAGCTCGGTATTGACCGTGGCGCCGACGCTTTCGCCCAGACGCAGGCCATCGCCATTCACCGCCAGCGGCGGCAGTGCCCAGTGTTCATGACCCGTGGGCGTGCGCGGAAACAACGCCTTGCGCCGTTCGACGTCGTTGGCGAATCCGCCGGCGGCCAGCACCACGGCTTTGCGTGCATGAATGCGGATCGGGCCTTTGGCGCTGTTGACCAGCGCGCCGCAAACCCCTGCTTCATCGCGCAGCAGTTCGGTCACGGGTGCCGACTCCCATAACAAAACGCCAAGGTCCTCGGCGGACTTCGCCAGCCTTGCGACCAACGCCACCCCGTTGACCAATTGCATGGCCCGGCCGTGTACCGCCAGATCGAGCAAGTGTCGGGTAAAACGACGGGTTACATGCCACGCGGCTTTCAGCGAACGGGTGAGATTGAGGAACGCCGAAAGGTCGGCGCCGGCCATGATCGGCATGCCCATGAAGGACGTTTCGCGCATCGTTGTACGCAGGCGCCTGAGCAAGCGTCCGACGTTTCGTCCGTCGTAAGGCGCCGCGATGACCGAGCGACCGCCCGTGCCCGCGCCGGGCGTATCGCCATGAATGTCGGCAATGGCGTTACCGTCGGCAAATTGCAGAGCGGTGTGCTGTTCGAAAAACGCGACCATGTGTGGCCCGGCAGTGAGGAATGCGTCGACCATTGCCGGGTCGTAATGCTCACCGAGTTCGTGGCGCAGGTAAGTGCGCGGTCGCTCGACGTCTTCGACGATGCCGGCGCGTCGGGCCAGCGGATTGCACGGCACCCATGCCCAGCCGCCGGACCACGCGGTAGCACCGCCGAACACCGGATCTTTTTCAACCACGATGACCTTCAGACCGTGCCATGCGGCAGTGACCGCTGTGGATAAACCGGCGGCACCGGAGCCGACGACCAGAACGTCGCAGTCGATTTCGGGAAGTTCGGCAGGCATCAGGCAAAGCTCCGCAACTGGGTTATTGGAATTAGATTCCAGAAATTAACCAATGAAGTTCAGCTGCAACAAGGCATGGTTCAGTAAAGTGGGCGGTTATCGCACGGCCAGTTCCGGATTTCGCTTTGTCTCGGATGTCTTCTAGAATCGGCAAAATTTCACTTGGACCTTCCCATGGCCGGCAGTCAGATCGAACGGGTTTTCAGCGTGCTGGAAAGCCTCACCAGTGAGCCGCGCGGGCTGCCGATGCAGACCTTGGCCGAGCAACTGGACATCCCGAAAAGTGCCACGCACCGGATGCTCGCGGAGCTGATTCGCCTGGGCTACGTGCGACAGAATGCCGAGACTTTGCGCTATCACCTGTCGACCAAACTGGTGGCGATGGGGTTTCAGTACCTGTCGAGCAGCGGTGCCGACATCGTGCAACCGGTGCTGGATCGACTGGCTCAGGAAACCGGCGAACTGGTGCGCCTGGGGGTGATCGATGGCGAGCGCCAGACCTGGATCGCCAAGGCGCAGGGCGCACGGACGGGCCTGCGCTATGACCCGGATATGGGTCGCGATGCGCCGCTGTTCTACACCGCTTCCGGGCACGCGTGGCTGGCCTGCATGAGCGACGCCGAAGCCTTGTCGCTGGTCGAGCGCCAAGGCGCGGAAGTTCCGGTGGGCGTAGGGCCGAATGCACCGCGCTCCAATATCGAGCTGCTGGAGCGCCTGCGCCTGGCGCGGGAACAGGGTTATGCCTGTGTCGACGAAAGTTCGGCGGTGGGCACCTCGGCGATTGCCGCGGTGGTCAAGCATCCGGTTGACGGGCGAGTGATCGGCGTACTGAGCATTGCCGGGCCGAGCGCACGGATGCCCGGCGCGCGACTGCACGAATTGGCGCCGCTGCTGATGAAGTTCACGGAGGAATTGTCGGCGGCGAGCCTGGCGTCCGAATTGTTCATCTGACCCGCGCCTGTAGATTCAGCGGCAAATACAAAGTTGTGCGGTGTTCGCACGGTTTTCCCATCACTGGGTGTTTGATTGTGGAACGCGGTTCTAAATTGTTGCTGGAGTGACATTTCCAACAACAATCACAAAAGGATCGCGCCTTGACTCCGCCCCTTCGTATCGCCCTGATCGGCGCTGGCAACATGGGCCAGCAGCATTACCAGCATTTGCAAACCCTCGAAGAAGCCCGGTTGTGCGCAGTGGCCGATCCCGGCCCGCAGGCTCCCGCGCTGGCGGCGCAGTGGGGCGTGGCGTATTTCGCCGATCACCGGCAGATGCTGGAGCAGGTGCGGCCCGATGCGGTGATCGTGGCCAATCCGAATAATCAGCACGTCAGCACGGCGCTGGATTGCCTCGCCGCCGGGGTTCCGGTGTTGCTGGAGAAACCGGTGGGCGTGCATCTGGATGAGGCACGCGAACTGGTGGCGGCAGTCAAACGCAGTGGCGTGCCGGTGCTGGTCGGCCACCATCGGCGGCACAATCCGTTGATCGTGCGTGCCCACCAATTGTTGCTCAGCGGCGCGCTCGGGCGGCTGACCACGGTTACTGCACTGTTCCAGTTACGCAAACCCGACCGATATTTCGAGGTCCCGTGGCGCCGTGAACCGGGGGCGGGCCTGTTGCTGACCAATCTGATTCACGACCTCGATCTGCTGCGTCACCTGTGCGGTGAAGTGCAGTCGGTGCAGGCCGTCACCGACAACGCGGTGCGGGGTTTTGCCAACGAAGACAGCGTCGCGGTGTTACTGCAATTTATCGACGGTGCACTGGGCACGCTGACCGGTTCCGATGCGGTCGCCGCGCCGTGGAGTTGGGAGCTGAACTCCGGAGAGAACCCGGTCTATCCGCGTCAGGTCGATCAGCCGTGTTATCTGCTGGCGGGCACCGCCGGGGCGCTGAGCATTCCGCAACTCAAGCGCTGGCATTACCCTGCCGATCAAATCGATGCCGGTTGGCACGAGCCTTTGCTCGCGGTGCAAGAGCATTGCGCAGCCGGGGACGCGTTGCGGTTGCAGCTGCAGCATTTTGTGCAGGTCGCGCGGCGTGAAGTCGAACCCTTGGTCAGTGCCGCCGATGCCGCGCGAACCCTGGCGCTGGTCGAGGCGATTCGTGAAGCGGCGGCCAGCGGCCGTGCCTGTTCCCCAGCAGCGGTCGAGGCTTGAGCATGAACGAACGAATCCTGTCTCTGGCCAGTCTCACCGTACTCGAGTTGTCACCGCCGCAAATGGTCGAGGTGGCGGCGCGTGCCGGTTACAGCCATGTCGGCCTGCGCCTGGAACCGGCGACGGCGGAGGAATATCACTTTCCGCTGGTGGCCGATGGTGATCTGCGGCGTCAGACGTTGAGGCGTTTGCGCGACACTGGCATCGCGGTGCTCGATGTGGAAATCCTGCGTCTGAAACCGCAAACCGTGGTCGCCGATTTCGAGAGGCTGCTGGCCGTCGGCGCGGAGTTCGGTGCCAGTGAATTACTGATCGCCGGCAATGATCCTGACGAGCAACGGCTCACCGACAACTTTGCCGCGTTGTGTGATCTGGCGGCGCCTTACGGTTTGCATCCGCATCTGGAGTTCATGCCCTGGACCGATGCGTGCAACCTCGAACAGGCGTTGCGCATCGTTGCCAATGCCGACCGGGAAAACGCCGCGGTGCTGGTCGATGCCTTTCATTTCGATCGCTCCGGCTCACGGCTGGAGGATCTGGCCAGCGTTGCGCCCGCGCGCCTGCGTTATGCGCAATTGTGTGATGTGGCGGGACCGAGACCGGCGGACATGGCCGAGATCTTGCGTCAGGCGCGCAATGAGCGGCGGTTTCCCGGCGAGGGCGATTGTGATTTGCACGGTTTGTTGCGCAGTCTGCCAGCTAATATTCCACTGAGCCTGGAGATCCCCACGGTAAAACTGCTGGAGCAGGGCGTAAGCGGATTGCAACGAGCGCAGATGGCGCTCGACAGGACGCGGGAATTGTTGGCGCAGTTGTAAGTCAGTTTTTGTGGCGGGGCGCCAGCGTCCTCGCCACTGTTTATTTTTCCTTCAGAGATATCCAATGACCGTCAGCACCCCGCTCTCCGGTGTCAACCAACCCTTCAAGGGGATCCTGCTGATTGTCGTGGCGACTTTCCTGTTCTCCAGCCACGATGCGCTGTCGAAATACCTCTCGGGTTTCTACCCGATCGTCATGGTGGTATGGGCGCGGTATCTGGTGCACACCTTGCTGATGGCGGGGATTTTCCTGCCGCAATCAGGGCTGCGTGTGCTGCGCACCAAACGGCCGTTATGGCAGTTGGCGCGGGCGCTGTGCCTGCTCGGCACCAGTCTGTTTTTCACCACGGCGCTGCTGTATATCCCGCTGGCCGAGGCCACCGCGGTCAACTTTCTCGCGCCGGTGCTGGTGACGGCGCTGTCGGTGCCGTTGCTCAAGGAACGGGTGACGCGCGGGCAGTGGATCGCGGTGATCTGCGGTTTTATCGGGGTGCTGATCATCGTCCATCCGGGAGGCGAGTTGTTCACCCCGGCGGTGCTGCTGCCGTTCTGCTCGGCGTTGTTTTTCTGCTTCTATCAGCTGCTGACGCGCAAGCTCAGTGAGGTCGACAGCCCGACCACCAGCAACTTCTTCGCTGGTCTGTGCAACACGCTGGTGATGAGTGCGTTGGTGCCGTTCTTCTGGCAGGTGCCGACTTTGTCGCACGCCGTGTTGATGCTGGCGCTGGGCAGTTGCGGGATGACCGCGCACCTGTTTCTGACCCAGGCGTTCCGCCATGCCGCGCCGGCATTGCTGGCGCCGTTCGGCTACTGCCAGATCGTGTTTGCGGGGCTGTTGGGGTGGGTGGTGTTCAACCACACGCCGAGTCTGTTGACGGTGATCGGGATTGCGGTGATCTGCTGCAGCGGCCTGGCGGCGGCGTGGCAGCAGAGCCGCAGATGAGAGAGATAAATAACCCTGTGGGAGCGGGCTTGCTCGCGAAGGCGGTGTTTCAGTCGACATCTTCAGTGACTGACTGGACGCTTTCGCGAGCAAGCCCGCTCCCACAGGGGGGAGGGGGGCAGGCCGGTTACTCGGTGACGTCTGGAATCTTGCGCGGTGCCATGAAGTACATCCAGGTCAGGGCAATGAAGTACATCGCCGGGATCAGGGTGAACAGCACCGTGTAGTTATTGTTGGTGACGGTCAGGATGTGGCCGACGATCTGGGTCATGAACATCCCGCCGATCGCGGCGCACATACCGCCGAAACCGAACACCGTGCTCATCATGTGCTTGGGCGTGTAGTCCATCACCAGGCTCCAGATGTTCGCAGTCCAGGCCTGATGCGCGCCGATGGCCAGGGAGATTGCCGCGACGGCGACCCACAGATTGCTTGAGCCGGCGGCCATGATCACGCCGATGATGCAGCAGGCGAACAGGAACATCGACAGCAGCCGCGCCTTGATCGAGTTCATGCCGCGACCAATCAGGAACGAAGACAGAATCCCGCCGCCCACGCTGCCGAAGTCAGCGGTGACGTAAATGATGATCAGCGGAATGCCCATCTGGGTGACGTTGATACCCAGGTTGTATTGCTGATTGAGAAACGGCGGCAGCCAGTACAGGTAGAACCAGAACACCGGCGCGGTCAGCGAATAGGCGAGGGCGAAGGCCCAGGTGCCGCGCATGCGCAGGATTCGCGAGAACGGTACGCGGGCCTGTTCCGGTTCGACTTCCTGCTGGATGTAGTCGAGTTCGGATTTTTTCACCCGTGGATGATCTTCCGGGTTGAAGTATTTCAAGCCCCAGAACAGCAGCCAGATCCCGCCGAGTGCCGACATGCACAGGAACGCCGCCTGCCAGCCCCATGCGTGGAGAATCAGCGGCAGCAGCATCGGTGTGAACATCGCGCCGACGTTGGTTCCGGCGTTGAAGATGCCGGTGGCCACTGCGCGTTCACCGGCCGGGAACCACAGGCGCGTGGTTTTCACGCAGGCCGGGTAGTTGGCTGCTTCGGTCAGGCCGAGGATGAACCGGCAGACCATGAAGCCGAGGGCCGACGTCGCCAGACCATGGGCGCCGGTGGCCAGGCTCCAGAGCAGCACCGCGCAGAAGAACACGCGCTTGACGCCGACGCGGTCGATCAGGCGTCCCTGCAGGACGAAACCGATCGCATAGCCGACCTGAAACCAGAAGTTGATGTTGGCGTAATCCATCGCCGTCCAGCTCATTTCCTTGGCGAGGATGGGCTGCATGACGCCGAGGGCTGCGCGGTCGATGTAGTTCAGGGTCGTGGCGAAAAACACCAGCGCCAGCATGCCCCAACGGGTCTTGCCGACAGCCATGGCGCCGCGGATCTTGTCGCCGATGCCACCCGTGGCAGTGCTCATGGCCGGGGCCATGCGGGAAGTCTGTGAAGGAATCATTGTTCCACCCGTTTTTGAATTTGTTATGTGGTGTTGTTTGCACGCACTGCGACCGGAGGTTCATTTCCGGACTCAATGTGAAGTCGATGGTGGGCAGTGGACGAAAAATCGTCAATTCGCCGAAACGCCATAGTGTTCGATAATCGCACGCAAAACTAACCGGCTGGTACACTTTAAATTGCTGCTGAAGACGATGCAGCCAATAATTTCCTCACGATAAAAAACGTACCTCTGTAGGAGCTGCCGAAGGCTGCGATCTTTGTTTGTGAAGATCAAAAGATCGCAGCCTTCGGCAGCTCCTACACAGGACGCGTGACAAGACGATCTCCATCGGGAGTAGAAACATGCAGCGTTCCATTGCCACCGTTTCCCTGAGCGGCACCCTGCCGGAAAAGCTCGAAGCCATTGCCGCCGCCGGGTTCGACGGGGTCGAAATCTTCGAAAACGATCTGCTGTATTACGATGGCAGTCCGCGGGAAATCAGGCAGATGTGCGCTGACCTGGGGATCGCCATCACCCTGTTCCAGCCGTTCCGCGATTTTGAAGGCTGCCGCCGTGATCGGCTGGCGCGCAATCTGGAACGGGCCGAGCGCAAATTCGACCTGATGCAGGAACTGGGCACCGATCTGGTGCTGGTCTGCAGCAACGCTTCGGCGGACAGCGTCGGCGACCGGCAGATTCTCGTCGATGATCTGCGGCTGCTGGCCGAACGTGCCGGCGCTCGCGGGTTGCGTATCGGCTATGAAGCGCTGGCCTGGGGCCGGCACGTCAATACTTATCAACAGGTCTGGGACATCGTCCGCCAGGCCGATCACCCGGCGCTCGGCGTGCTGCTCGACAGCTTTCACACCTTGTCGCTGAAAGGTGATCCACGCGCGATTGCCGATATTCCCGGCGACAAAATCTTCTTCGTGCAAATGGCCGACGCGCCGATCCTCGCCATGGATGTCCTGGAGTGGAGCCGGCATTTCCGTTGCTTCCCGGGGCAGGGCGAATTCGATCTGCCGGGGTTCCTCGCGCCGATTATCCAGAGCGGTTACACCGGGCCGTTGTCGCTGGAGATCTTCAACGATGGTTTCCGCGCCGCACCGCCACGGGCCAATGCCGCCGATGGTCTGCGTTCGCTGCTGTATCTGGAAGAGAAAACCCGTCAGCGCCTGGAACAGCAAGCAACGCCGGTGACCAACCGCGAAATCCTCTTCGAAACGCCACAGGCCAGCGAGTACAACGGCATCGAGTTTCTTGAGTTCGCCGTCGACGAAAGCCTTGGCGCCAAACTGAGCAACTGGCTGGAGCGCCTGGGCTTCGTCAAGGCCGGGCAGCACCGCTCCAAGAGCGTGAGCCTGCTGCGTCAGGGCGATATCAACCTGATCCTCAACGCCGAACCGTACTCGTTCGGCCACAGTTTCTTCGAGGCCCATGGCCCGTCGCTGTGTGCCACCGCTGTGCGGGTCAAGGACAGCGCCAGCGCCCTCGCTCGTGCGGTCGCTTACAAGGGCCAGCCCTATCGCGGCCTGGTCGGCCCCAACGAACTGGAACTGGCCGCGGTGCGTGCGCCGGACGGCAGCCTGATTTATCTGGTGGATGAAGCGGCGGATGTCTATGGCACCGACTTCAATCTGCTGCCGAACGCTCAGGCCCGTGGCGGCCTCAAGCGCATCGATCACATGGCCATGGCGTTGCCGGCCGACAGCCTCGACAGTTGGGTGTTGTTCTATAAGAGTCTGCTGGATTTCGAGGCCGACGATGAAGTGGTATTGCCCGATCCGTACGGGCTGGTGAAGAGCCGCGCGTTGCGCAGCCGCGACAGTTCGATCCGCTTGCCGCTGAACATCTCGGAGAACCGCAATACCGCGATTTCCCACGCGCTGTCGAGTTATCGCGGCTCCGGTGTGCATCACATCGCCTTCGATTGTGATGACATCTTCGCCGAAGTCAGCCGCGCCAAAGAAGCTGGTGTGCCGTTGCTGGATATCCCGCTCAACTATTACGACGACCTCGCCGCGCGCTTCGATTTCGACGACGAGTTCCTCAGCGAGCTGGCGTACTTCAACGTGCTCTACGACCGCGACGCGCAGGGCGGCGAGTTGTTCCACGTGTACACCGAGCCGTTCGAGGGACGCTTCTTCTTCGAGATCATCCAGCGTAAAAACGGCTATGCCGGTTATGGTGCGGCGAACGTCGCGGTACGTCTGGCGGCGATGGCCAAATCACGCAGCGGTGCGGTGCGTCAGGCGAAGTTGTAGGAATTTCGTAAACGCGGGATTAAACACGAGCCGCGTGGCTTCCTTCACTGTGCAGCGCGGCCCATAATCGCCAACCTGTGCAGTGATGGCCGTGAGCCCGCAATGACAATGACTTCAGAACTCCCCGCTGCTCCCGTCGAATCCGGTATCGAGCCGCGCAAGAGTCGCAAGAACAACCCGGAAAAAACCCGCGAGAACATCCTGCAGGAGGCGATCGTCGAGTTCGTCCAGCAGGGCTTGTCCGGCGCCCGCGTCGACGCGATCGCCGAGCGCATCCACACCTCCAAACGCATGATCTATTACTACTTCGGCAGTAAGGAGCAGTTGTACGTCGAGGTACTGGAGAAGCTTTACGGCGACATCCGCAGCACCGAAAACCGCCTGCACCTGGCCGAGTTGCCGCCGGTGGTGGCGATCCGTCGACTGGTGGAGTTCACCTTTGATCACCACGACCGCAACGTCGATTTCGTGCGCATCGTCTGTATCGAAAATATCCACAACGCCGAGTTCGTGAAGCGTTCGGACACGATCAAGGCGATGAATAATACGATCCTCGATTCACTGGGCGAGATTTTGCGTCGCGGTGCCGAGGAGGGTGTCTTCCGCGCCGGGCTGGACGCGCTGGATGTGCACTTGCTGATCAGCTCGTTCTGTTTCTACCGCGTCTCGAACCGCCATACGTTCGGTGAGATTTTTCAGATCGATTTGCCGGACGAAAGCATCAAGCAGCGTCATCGCGAGATGATCTGCGAGTCGGTGTTGCGCTACTTGCAGCCGTGACACCTATCCAATGTGGGAGCGGGCTTGCTCGCGAAAGCGGCGTGTCAGCCTATACATCTAGCGCCTGACACACAGCCTTCGCGAGCAAGCCCGCTCCCACAGGATCGATGTTTATCTTCAGCCATTCATGCTTTGAAAATGCGCCAGCATCCGCTGTGCGTCCGGCACCACGCCGCTGAACAATTCAAACGCCTTCACCGCTTGAAACACCGCCATGTTGCCGCCGTCCAGCGTGCGGCAACCCAGCACGCGGGCGTTGCGCAGCAGTTCGGTTTCCAGCGGGAAGTAAACGATCTCCGCGACCCACAATTCCTTGCGCAGCAACTCCACCGGCACCGGCATGCCCGGCAGTTTGGCCATGCCCATCGGCGTGGTGTTCACCAGACCATCGGCCTGATTCAGCGTGCCCGGCAGATCACGCCTGGCGACGGCGCGACCGACGCCGAAATGGTGGTTGAGGTTGTTCGCCAGACTCTCGGCGCGCTCGCGGTCGACATCGAAAATACTCAGCTGCTGTACGCCTTCGCTCAACAACGCGTGGGCCACTGCCGCTCCCGCACCGCCGGCACCCATCTGGACGACACGCTCACGGGCGACATCCTGCAAGCCGCGACGAAAACCTTCGGCAAAACCCAGGCAGTCGGTGTTGTGGCCGATGCGTTTGCCGTCCTTGAGCACCACGGTGTTGACCGCGCCGATGCCCCGGGCTTCCGGGGACAGTTCGTCGAGCAGCGGGATGATCGCCTGCTTGCACGGGAAAGTAATGTTCAGGCCGGTGTAGTTCATCCGCTCGGCCGCCTGCAGCAAGTCGGGCAGGGCGTTGCTGTCCAGATGCAACTGATCGAGATCAATCAGCCGATACAGGTAGCGCAAGCCTTGGGCGTCGCCCTCATGTTCATGCAGTGCTGGCGTGCGCGAGGCTTGAATACCCGCACCGATCAGGCCAGCCAGTATTACCGGTTTACGGGTCATGCTGCGCGCCCCTTCAGTCGCTGACTGAAATGCTCCAGGGCCAGGCGATAGCCATGGCTGCCGAAGCCGCACATCACCGCCGTGGCGATGGCCGAGACAAACGAGTGGTGGCGGAACGGCTCACGCGCATGCACGTTGGACAGGTGCACTTCGATCACCGGCAACTCACTGGCCACCAGCGCGTCGCGGATTGCCACCGAGGTGTGTGTCCACGCCGCCGGGTTGATCACGATCCCGGCGCAGCGGCCGCGTGCCGCATGAATCCAGTCGAGCAATTCGCCTTCGTGATTGGTCTGGCGAAACTCCACGGCCAGGCCGAATTCTTCGGCAGCGCGGCCGCACAGAGCAGAAATATCAGCCAGGGTTTCGTGACCGTAGGTCGCCGGTTCACGAGTGCCGAGCAGGTTCAGGTTCGGGCCGTTGAGCACCAGAACGATAGGGGGCATGGGGGCAAACTCCACTTATTGTTTTTGGCTTGGGCCGAAGGTTTCAGCCTGTGGAGGTAAAATGTACCAGATGGTTACCATGGTCAATTGAACTGATTTAACCCGATGGTTTTGTGTTCGGTGATCGCACAAAAGCTACATCGCATTCAGATTTTCCGAATTGTATCGACAGTTTTGCTTACGTTTTTTTTCGAAGATGCAGCGCTTCCTCATCCGTGCCGACGCTAGTCTGAATGTGGTGAAAGGCATTGAGGTGCTGTGCAGCACCGGCCGTCGGATTTGAAAGGAAAATCGAATCCTGAAACTTATTAACCTAACGGATGGGTTAGCATGAAAGTATGCAACTACAAGGGATTGTCGATAAGCATCATGTTGCGAGATGAGCATTGCCCGCCACATGTTCACGTTAATACAGGCGCCTGGAATGCCCGATTTCAGTTCAGTTTCTGGCACAACGACATTGAACTGTGGGATGTCGTGCCGCTTTCACGTCGACCGCCGCTGGCGTTGCTGGAAGGATTGTGTCGATCACTGGGGCAACCTGCTCATCTGCGTCGCGCACGAGGGATCTGGTGGTCAGTCTTGCAGACAGTTTGTCTCGACAATCAGGTGTGGGACTGCGAGTCAAACGAAGTCCCCGTGATGAAACCGGTCACCGCTACGACCTACAGGATCAGATCGGCGCGTTATGAGCCAGAAGCAGACAAGACTGTTCTGACATTGCTCGGCAAACTGGCAGGAGTTGAAATCGATTTATGAAAGTCATCAAGGCAAAGCCGTCCGTACATCGTCCGCTGACGGAAGAAATGCTCGATGCCGCGATAAAACGTGGCGAAGCGCGCCAAGCTAGCAGCTTGCAGGCTGTTTCTGTGACCTTTGAAAGCCCGTCTCTGGTCATTCGTTTTGAAGACGGCAGCGGTGTGTTGCTACCGGTGAGCCAGTATTCGGAGTTCGACGGGTTTGATTCAGACGATTATGCGAACCTGACAGTCGGCTATGCAGGCACTGCGCTTTGCCACGAGGGCAAAGACCTCGACGTTTCCATCTCCGGAATGATTTCGGCGAGCCCGTCACTCATGAGGATGGCGGCTTCGGTGGTTGCGTCGCGTAACGGTCGTCAAAGCAGTGCGGCAAAATCCGAAGCTGCACGAGCAAATGGCAAGAAGGGCGGGCGTCCACGTAAGACCGACACTGCACCGTAAGCACCCACAAAAAAGCCGTCAATCACGACGGCTTTCTCGTATCCGGCATTCGCCATCAACGCCGGGTCAGCAACACCCCGGACTCCATGTGATGTGTCCATGGGAACTGGTCGAACATCGCGCAGCGGGTGATGCGGTGCGTGTCGTGCAGTTGGGCGATGTTGGCCGCCAGGGTTTCCGGGTTGCAGGAGATGTACAGGATGTTGTCGAAGCGCCGGGTCAGCTCGCAGGTGTCCGGGTCCATGCCGGCACGCGGCGGGTCGACGAATACGCTACCGAACTCGTAGCTCTTCAGGTCGATGCCTTGCAGGCGACGGAACGGGCGCACCTCGTTCAGCGCTTCGGTCAGCTCTTCGGCGGACAGCCGTACCAGCGTGACGTTATCCACAGCGTTTTCGCTGAGGTTGCTCAGTGCGGCGTTGACCGAGGTCTTGCTGATCTCGGTGGCCAGCACTTTGCGCACACGGGTGGCGAGCGGCAGGGTGAAGTTGCCGTTGCCGCAATACAGCTCCAGCAGATCGTCGGGACGATCGCCCAGCGCTTCGTAGGCCCAGTTCAGCATCTTCTGGTTCACCGTGCCATTGGGCTGGGTGAATGCGCCTTCCGGCTGGCGGTAGCTGAAGGTGCGACCACCGACGTCGAGTTTCTCCACCACGTAATCGTGGCCGATGACTTCGCGTTTGCCCTTGGAACGGCCGATGACGCTGACGTTGAGATCAGCCGCCAACTTCGACGCGGCCGCATGCCAGTGTTCGTCCAGCGGACGGTGATAGCACAGGGTAATCATCGCATCGCCGGCCAGGGTGGTCAGGAACTCCACCTGGAACAGCTTGTGGCTCAGCGCCGAACTGGCCTGCCATGCCGCCTTGAGCTGCGGCATCAACTGGTTGATGCGCAGGCTGGCAATCGGGAACTCTTCGATCAGGATCGGCGTGCGTTTGTCGTCCTGGGAAAACATCGCGTAGTGCCGCTCACCGGCCTCGCGCCACAGGCGAAATTCCGCGCGCAGGCGGAAGTTCTGCAGCGGCGAGTCGAACACGGTCGGCTCTGGTGCATCGAACGGGGCCAGCAGGTCACGCAAACGCGTGACCTTGTCTTCGAGCTGAGTGGCGTAGGCCTGGGAATCGAAAGTCATGCGTTGAACCAACCCAACTTGATCACAAACAGAATCGACAGAATCACCAGCGCCGGGTTCAGCTCACGGGCGCGGCCCGACAGCAGCTTGATCACGGTCCAGGAGATGAAACCGAAGGCGATGCCGTTGGCGATCGAGTAGGTGAACGGCATGGCCAGCGCGGTAACCACCACCGGTGCGGCGACGGTGATGTCTTCCCAGTCTATTTCCGCCAGACCGGAAGTCATCAGCACGGCGACGAACAGCAACGCCGGTGCGGTGGCGAAGGCTGGCACGCTGGCCGCCAGTGGCGAGAAGAACAGCGCCAACAGGAACAGGATCGCCACGACGATCGCCGTCAGACCGGTCCGGCCGCCAGCGCTCACGCCGGCAGCGGATTCGATGTAGCTGGTGGTGGTCGAAGTACCCAGCAGCGAGCCGGCCATCGCCGCGGTGCTGTCGGCGATCAGTGCCCGGCCCATTTTCGGCATGTGGCCGTCCTTGCCCATCAGGCCGGCGCGTTTGGCGACGCCGATCAGGGTGCCGGAGTTGTCGAACAGGTCGACGAACAGGAAGGCGAAGATCACGCTGACCAGACCAATGTCCAGCGCGCCCTTGATGTCCAGTTGCATGAAGGTCGGGGCCAGCGAAGGTGGCATCGAGGTCACGCCGCCGAACGGGGTGAAGCCCATGGCGATGGAAATGATGGTCACTGCCAGAATGCCGATCAGCACTGCGCCGCGCACTTTCAGCGCTTCGAGGGCGACGATCAGGGCGAAGCCGAGGGTGGCGAGGATCGGCGCGGGGGCTTTCAGGTCACCGAGGCCGACCATGGTCGCCGGGTTGCTGACCACGATGCCCGCGTTGTGCAGGGCGATCAGCGCCAGGAACAGGCCGATACCGGCGGCAATCGCCGAGCGCAGCGGCAGCGGGATGCTGTTGATGATCCATTCGCGGATGCGGAAGATCGACAGCAGGAAGAAGCACACTGCCGAGATGAACACCGCGCCCAGCGCCACTTGCCAGGTGTGGCCCATGTGCAGGACCACGGTGTAAGTGAAGAAGGCGTTCAGGCCCATGCCCGGGGCGAGGGCGATCGGGTAGTTGGCGATCAGGCCCATGATGGTCGAGCCGATGGCGGCTGCCAGACAGGTGGCGACGAACACCGCGCCCTTGTCCATGCCGGTCTCGCCGAGGATGCTCGGGTTGACGAACAGAATGTAGGCCATGGCCAGGAAGGTCGTGACGCCCGCCAGAATCTCGGTACGCACGTTGGTGTTGTGTGCCTTGAGTTGAAACAGCCTTTCCAGCATGTCTGCTCCCCGTGGCGCGCGCGGCGCCGTGAATGTATCGACCTCAACAGCAAAGCACAGACCGTCGCAAGCGCCTGGGAATTTGTGGTGGGCCGGAAAAAGCCGCGCATCATACCAGCAGCGTGAGGAATATGGCGGTTGTTGGTGCCGAACGTCGTCGAAGTTTTGCCACAGGGTCAACTGCGCCATACTGCGCGCTGAATTTTTTGGGGAAATACGATCACATGGGCAAGCGCTGGATAAAGGCTTTCGGGTTAATGGCCGGGCTGATGGCCGGGTCGACGGCGGCGCTGGCAGCCTCGGCGCCACCGTTGACTGAAGTTAAGGTGATCAAGGTTCAATCGCCGGCCTGTGGTCTGGAAGACATCGGTGATAACCAGCCGCAAACCCAATGCGATCACAGCGGCCCGAGCATCAAGGTGTTCGTGCTGGAAATCGGCTATGGCCAGAACCAGCCGCATGCCACGCTGGACGGTTTTGAAGTCAACGGCACCCGGGCGCCGGTGTGCGCCTTTGATAACGGCAACCTGACCGAGTGCAAGCCCGGCAGCAACACCGTCGGCTCACTGTATACCTTTGATCTGGCGGGCAAGCAGGAAGGCACCTTCACCTTCAGTAACACCTCGATCAACGCGCCACGCAACACCCTGTCGGCCCAGCTTTACATCAAGTAACGGCTGTCATCGAACAGGCAGGGCAAAGCTGACTACGCTTTAAAGATCACCCAGCGGATAGCGCCCATGACCTTTAGAGCCCTGATTACCCTCGCCGAGGGCATCGATGATCTGCAAAGCGTGACCCTGATCGATGTGCTGCGCCGCGCCGGCGTCGAAGTCGTGGCGGCCAGCATCGAAGGCCGGCGCATGCTGACCTGCGCCCGCGGTACGCGCCTGACAGCGGACGGCATGCTGGTTGATGTACTGGCGCAGACCTTCGACCTGATCGTCCTGCCCGGTGGTGCCGTCGGCGCCCAACATCTCGCGGCGCATCAGCCACTGCAACAATTGCTCAAGGACCAGGCCAGCGCCGGACGCCTGTTCGCCGCCATCGGCGAAGCCCCAGCCATCGCCCTGCAAGCCTCAGGCGTATTACGCCAACGCCGCATGACCTGCCTGCCGAGTGCCAGTCATCAATTGTCGGGCTGTACGTTTGTTGATCAACCGGTGGTGGTCGACGGCAATTGCATCACCGCCCAAGGCTCCGGTGGCGCACTGGCGTTTGCCCTGACGCTGGTGGAGCAGCTTGGTGGCAAGGCGTTGCGGGCGAAAGTGGCGGGGGAGATGCTGGTGTGACGAGAGTCAGACCTTCGCCTCTTCCACCGGCACATGCATCCGGTCGCGGTTGGCCAGGGTCGGGAACAGTTTGATCCACGTTCCGGTGACCACCAGCGTGCCGATCCCGCCCATCACCACCGCCGGGACGGTGCCGAACCAGTGCGCGGTGAGGCCGGATTCGAATTCGCCCAACTGGTTCGAGGCGCCGATGAACAGGCCGTTCACCGCGCTGACCCGGCCGCGCATTTCGTCCGGGGTTTCCAGTTGCACGAAGGAGGCGCGGATCACCATGCTGATCATGTCCGCCGCGCCGAGCACCACCAGCACCGCCAGCGAGAACCAGAACGAGGTCGACAGACCGAAGGCGATGGTTGCGACGCCGAACACGCCAACGGCGGTGAACATCACCCGGCCAACGTTGCGTTCGACGGAGAACCGGGCGAGGAACAGTGACATCCCCAACGCGCCAACCGCCGGCGCCGAACGCAGCAGCCCCAGGCCCCAAGGCCCGGTGAGCAGGATGTCCTTGGCGAACACCGGCAGCAACGCGGTGGCGCCACCGAGCAACACCGCGAACAGATCCAGCGAGATCGCCCCGAGGATGTCCGGGCGGCTGCGAATGAAGCGGATGCCCGCCAACAACGAATCCAGTGTGGCTTTGCCTTTGTTCAGCGGCGTCTGTCGTGCGGGCAGGTTGAGCATCAAGGTGCAGGCGATGACATAGAGCAACACCGTCGGGCCGTAGACCCAGACACTGCCAAACGCGTAAAGCAAGCCACCGAGGGCCGGAGCGACAATGGTGGCTGACTGTTGAGCCGACTGCGCTGCGGCGACCGCCCGTGGAAACAGGGCGCTGGGCACGATACTTGGCAGCAGCGCCTGGGTCGTCGGCATCTCGAAGGAGCGCGCCGCACCGAGCAGGAAGGCGAGGATAAAGATCATTTCCCGGGTGACGTGGTCGGTCGCACTGCCGATGGCCAGTGCCAGGGCAATCAACGCCTGCAACGACTGACAGATCGCCGCGACCCGGCGTCGGTCATAGCGGTCGGCGACATGCCCGGTGTGCAGCATGAACAGCACCCGTGGTGCGAATTCCACCAGCCCGACCAGCCCCAGGTCGAGCACGTTGCCGGTGAGTTGATACAGATTCCAGCCGATCGCCACGGTAAGCATCTGAAAACCGCTGGCGGTGAAGATCCGGGCGAACCAGAACGCGAGAAACGGACGATGGTGACGTAACAGCAGGGGCTCTTGGCTGGGCATCTGAAGGCAGGTCTGGCTCAGGAGGGGAACCGCGAGATTATCACCAGTCTGTAACAGGAAGTTGCTATGACAGAAAATTTAGTTAGCCAGACATCGATTATCCGGATACCCCGTTCTCTGTGGCGAGGGAGCTTGCTCCCGCCGGGTCGCGAAGCGGCCCCGACCCAGCACAATCCTGCTTTCAGGCAAGCGCTGGAAAAACTCTTTACGCCTGCTGCGCAGCCGAGCGGGAGCAAGCTCCCTCGCCACGGAGGGTTTCCTGGCTCTGGGACATCTGTTTCAGAACGTTGCCCAGGCAATGAGGCAACTTGTCACGCGGCAAACGACCACGCCGTTCTTCGTCGGAAATGGGACTACTCTTTTAACGTTGCTTGATCCAGATCAAGACCCTCCCGGGCCATGCTCTGGTGGCCCGTTGGCCAGACTCCCTGCGTTGCGATGGCTGTTAAAAAAGAACGAATCAGAATTCGCCGCACTCCATATCCGTGGGGGCAGTAGGCAGGGGCCACAAGCCCCAATGCCGGTATTACCTGACAGAGGAAGACTTATGTTCGGTTTAGAGGCACTCGATCTCGCCCGAATTCAGTTCGCGTTCACCATCTCGTTCCACATCCTGTTCCCGGCCATCACCATTGGTCTGGCGAGCTACCTGGCGGTGCTTGAAGGGTTGTGGTTGAAAACCCATAACGACACTTACCGGGATCTCTACCACTTCTGGTCGAAAATCTTTGCCGTCAACTTCGGCATGGGTGTGGTCTCCGGTCTGGTCATGGCTTACCAGTTCGGCACCAACTGGAGCCGTTTCTCGGACTTCGCCGGTTCCGTCACCGGACCGTTGCTGACCTACGAGGTGCTCACGGCATTCTTCCTTGAGGCCGGTTTCCTCGGGGTGATGCTGTTCGGCTGGAACAAGGTCGGACGCAAACTGCACTTCTTCTCCACGGTAATGGTGGCGATCGGCACGCTGATCTCGACATTCTGGATTCTCGCTTCCAACAGCTGGATGCAGACGCCGCAAGGCTTCGAGATCGTCAACGGCCAGGTGATCCCGACCGACTGGCTGGCCATCGTGTTCAACCCATCGTTCCCGTATCGCCTGATGCACATGGCGACCGCCGCGTTCGTGGCCACGGCGTTCTTCGTTGGCTCGTCGGCGGCCTGGCACCTGCTTCGCGGCAAGGACAACCCGGCGATCCGCACCATGCTGTCGATGGCAATGTGGATGGCGCTGATCGTCGCGCCAATCCAGGCGGTTATCGGTGACTTCCACGGGCTGAACACCCTTGAGCATCAGCCGGCGAAAATCGCCGCGATCGAAGGCCACTGGGAAAACAAAGGCAACGAAGCGACCCCGTTGATCCTGTTCGGCTGGCCGGACATGAAAGAAGAGAAAACCAAATTCGCCGTAGAGATCCCGTACCTCGGCAGCCTGATCCTGACCCACTCGCTGGACAAGCAAGTGCCGGCACTCAAGGAGTTCCCGCCTGAAGACCGGCCGAACTCGACCATTGTGTTCTGGTCGTTCCGGGTCATGGTCGGTCTCGGCTTCCTGATGATCTTCACCGGTCTGTGGAGCCTGTGGCTGCGCAAGCGCGATTCGCTCTACACCTCGCGGCCGTTCCTGTATCTGGCGCTGTGGATGGGGCCGTCCGGCCTGATCGCGATCCTCGCTGGCTGGTTCACCACTGAAATCGGTCGGCAGCCGTGGGTGGTCTACGGGCTGATGCGCACGGCGGATGCTTCGTCCAATCACAGTTTCATGCAGATGAGCATCACCCTGATCATGTTCGTCGTGGTGTATTTCGCGCTGTTCGGTGCGGGGCTTGGCTACATGATGCGCCTGGTGCGCAAAGGGCCGAAAACCGACGAAGGCAAGGAAACCAACGAAGGTGGTCCTGGCCAGAAACGCACTCCGGCTCGGCCGTTGTCCGCAGCCGATGATGAAGGTACCGACGCCGACTCGCAGCGCAGCCTGGAAAAGGAGATTTGACTCATGGGTATTGATCTTCCGCTGATCTGGGCCGTGATCATCATCTTCGGCATCATGATGTACGTGGTCATGGACGGCTTCGACCTGGGGATCGGGATTCTCTTCCCGTTCATCCCGGGCAAGACCGACCGTGACGTGATGATGAACACCGTCGCCCCGGTTTGGGACGGCAATGAAACCTGGCTGGTACTGGGCGGTGCGGCGTTGTTTGGCGCGTTCCCGCTGGCCTATTCGGTGGTGCTGTCGGCGCTGTACCTGCCGTTGATCTTCATGCTGATCGGCCTGATTTTCCGCGGCGTGGCGTTCGAGTTCCGCTTCAAGGCCAAGGACGACAAGCGTCACCTGTGGGACAAGGCGTTCATCGGCGGTTCGGTGGCGGCGACGTTCTTCCAGGGCGTGGCACTCGGGGCTTTCATCGACGGTTTGCCGGTGGTCAATCGGCAATACGCCGGCGGTTCACTGGACTGGCTGACACCGTTCACCCTGTTCTGCGGCGCCGCGCTGGTGGTGGCCTATGCCTTGCTCGGTTGCACCTGGTTGATCATGAAGACCGAAGGCAAGTTGCAGGAGCAGATGCACAACCTCGCGCGGCCGCTGGCATTCGTGCTGTTGGCGGTGATCGGCATCGTCAGTCTGTGGACGCCGCTGGCTCACCCCGAGATCGCGACACGCTGGTTCAGCATGCCGAACCTGTTCTGGTTCATGCCGGTGCCGATTCTGGTGCTGGTGACGCTGTACGGGCTGATCCGCGCGGTGGCGCGCAATGCCAACTACATGCCGTTCCTGCTGACCCTGGTGCTGATATTCCTCGGCTACAGCGGTCTGGGCATCAGCCTGTGGCCGAACATCGTGCCGCCGTCGATCTCGATCTGGGACGCCGCCGCACCGCCGCAAAGTCAGGGCTTCATGCTGGTCGGTACGCTGTTCATCATCCCGTTCATCCTGGGTTACACCTTCTGGAGCTATTACGTGTTCCGCGGCAAGGTCACCCATGAAGACGGTTACCACTGATCTCTCGCTCTGCTCACCCTGTGAGAGCAAGCCTTCTCGCGGTGGCGTCCTCAGCGACGCCATCGCCCAAGAGGAACGATGCAATGAACGGCAAACATTCCCTGCACGAGATTGAAGAAGCCGAAAAAAAGCCGCTGTGGCAGCGGCTCGGCTGGTTGGCCCTGATCTGGATCGGTAGCGTCGGCGCGCTGTTCATTGCCGCCAGCCTGATGCGCCTGTTCATGAACGCGGCCGGCCTGACCACACACTGAAACATCCCGTCCCGCTGCCCTTGGGCACGGTTTTATGACCCTCCGCATTGCGGAGGGTTTTTTTTGCCTGACGCTTTACTTGCGGGCTTTGAGAATCACGAATTTCGGTGTGGCTGCCACTTGCTCGACGCCACGGAACAGCCGCGCCAGTTTGCTGTGATATCCCAGATGACGGTTGCCGACAATGTACAGCGCACCGCCCACCACCAGCGCTTCACGGGCCTGCTGAAACATGCGCCAGGCGAGGAAGTCACCAACCACCTGCTGCTGGTGGAACGGCGGATTGCACAGCACCACGTCCAGCGATTGCGGCTCTTGACCGGCCAGACCATCGCCGGCCCGCACGATCACTTCGCGCTCGCCCAGCGCGGCACGCCAGTTCTCGGCGGCCGATTGCACGGCCATGAACGATTCGTCGACCAGCGTGTAGTGCGCGTCGGGGTTGTGCAGGGCGCTGGCGATGGCCAGTACGCCGTTACCACAGCCGAGGTCGGCGACGCGGGCGCTGCCGAGGTTTTTTGGCAGGTGCGGGAGAAAGGCACGGGTGCCGATGTCCAGACCTTCACGGCAGAACACGTTGGCGTGGTTGAGCAGCTCAATGGCCGGCTCGTCCAGCTGGTAGCGTGAGGGGTAGGGCGAGGTCGCCGGGGCTTTGGCCTCAGGCGTTGCGATCAACAGGCGAGCCTTCTTCACCGCCAGTGAAGCCTGTACCGGACCGATGTAACGCTCGAGCAGATCACCGGCAGCGCGCGGCAAATGCTTGACCATGGCCGCTGCTACCACTTCAGCGCCGGGTGCCAGTTGCCCTTGCAGGCGAATCAGTTGTTCTTCCAGCAATGCCAGTGTCTTGGGCACGCGGATCAGCACTCGGTCGAACGGCCCGATCAACGGCTGACTGGCCGCAATCCCGCGCACGGCATCAAATGCCAGGCCGTTGCGTACCAGATTCTTTTCCAGTCCCTGGAATGCGAGAAATGAGTCGCCACTGCTGCTGACCTGAACCTTGCCCGCCAGACTCGCCGCCAGCGCTCCGAAGCTGTCATTGAGTACCAACACCCGGGTGTCTGCCGTCGGTTGTTGCGCGGCCAGATGATTGAGCAGGTATTCGTCAGCCGCATCGAACGCTTGCAGAGGTTCATTCTGCTGCTCGGGCTGGCGGATCAGGTCGAGTTGGGCAAAGGGTGTTTCGAGCAAGGGCATCGGGCGAGAACTCTGGTTATTCAACGGGTGGCCCGCAGCCCAGGGCGTCGCGCGGCGGAACCATCCGAGTGGACTGCGGCGTGCGGCGCACGTCATCACTCAGGAAGGTTGCAAATGGTACGTTTTTTTCCGTTGAAATACTCGCAGCTTTTAGTGGGCGGGCATGTCGAGAAGGCCGCAACTCTTGGCGGCAATGACCGCAGAAATCTTGTTGCAGACGTTCAGTTTGAGAATCACGTTTTGCACGTGGTAATTCACCGTCCGCTCGCTCAGGCAGAGGATCCTGGCAATCTCATAGGCCGTCTTGCCGAGCGCCGAGAGCTTGAGCACTTCCAGTTCTCGCGGTGAAAGGCGTGGGGGGACGGGCTTTTTGGCCGGTTTGGGCAAGGTTTTGGCGAACAGGTCACTCAGGTGGCTGGTTGCGTAAAACATATAGCCAAAATGCTCGTATAACTCGAGCGGACTTAATGGACCGTTTTTCCTGGCAAGGCTCAGGGTGCTGCACAGCCCGCTGTCTTCGTGGTGGAACGACTGGGACCAACCGTGTCGCAACCCATGCCTCTGTTGCGCGTCCCACAGCGACAAGGTTTGCGAAAACACGTCCTCGGTCCAGACAATCGGCAGCATTGAATTACTGCAGTGTGCTACTACCGGGTCGATTTTTCTGTAGTTTTGTCTTTCATAAAGTTGGTTCCACTCTTTCGGATAGTTATTGATTTGCAAGGTCTTTAAGTCAGCGTTCCGATTGTTTGATGTCAATGAGATGGCACAAAAATTGAAGCCAATATTTTGAGCGAATCGCAGCAAGATCGGATAAGCGGTCTCTATTTCTCTTGCGAAAGTCAGTTGCTTTAATTGCGACTCCTTCCACATTTCCATCACTCACTCTCCATGAGTCGTTCGTCGGGTGCTTTTTATGGATCCAATCGGATCCTGCACGCAACCGAGTGTAGGACAGGTCTTACAAATGGCGTTGAATTTTTTTGCTCTTGGAGGGGGCGGTTAGTTGCTGGAAAGGTTATTAGTCATCAATAACGCGTTGGATTTAACCTGTCATTCAATCGGACTTTGAATAAAGCTGTATTAACGGCATTTGGGTTTAATTCTCATTTTTTCGGGCGGTCTGAACGGTAAACCACTACAAAAGCAGTGGTGTTTATGCTCTGAGTTTGCGCGAGACTGTCAGGGTCTTTTCCGTGGAGTGCCCCCATGACTGTCAGCGCAGATAAATTTACTGCCCAGACCTTGCTCGACGTGCAGCCTTTGACCCCCAGTCTGTTTACCCTGCGCACCACGCGCGATACGGGCTTCAGGTTTCGCGCGGGACAATTCGCTCGCTTGGGGGTGACCAAGGCTGATGGCAGCACGGTCTGGCGTGCTTACTCGATGGTCTCTTCACCCTTCGACGAGTTTCTCGAGTTCTTCTCCATCGTGGTGCCAGGTGGCGAATTCACCAGTGAACTTAGTCGCTTGCAGGTCGGCGATACCCTGCTGGTGGAACGCCAGGCCTTTGGTTACCTGACGCTGGATCGGTTTGTCGACGGTCGGGATTTGTGGCTGTTATCCACCGGGACCGGGGTTGCGCCGTTTCTGTCGATTCTGCAGGACTTCGAAGTGTGGGAGCGATTCGAGCGGATCATTCTGGTGTACAGCGTGCGCGAAGCGCGGGAACTGGCCTATCAGTCGTTGATTGCAGAACTGTCCGAGCGTGATTACCTGGCAGAACACGCCCATAAACTGCAGTTCATTCCCACCGTTACCCGAGAAAAGGTTCCTGGTGCCTTGCATGGCCGTATTACCAGCCTGATTGAAAGCGGCGAGCTGGAGCGTGAAGCCGGCGTTGAACTGGCCCCCGAGCACTCGCGCGTCATGCTGTGCGGCAATCCGCAGATGATCGACGACACCCGGGCACTGCTGAAGAAACGCCACATGAGCCTGAGCCTGACGCGGCGGCCGGGACAGGTGGCGGTGGAAAACTACTGGTAAAAAAACGGCGCCATCAGGCGCCGTTCTTTATTCATCAAGCAGTCAAGGCCGGTTGTTCTGGGCCTTGAGCAGATCGCGGATCTCACCGAGCAACTCTTCTTCCTTGGTCGGAACCGGTGGCAGGGAAGGGGCTACGGCTTCTTCGCGTTTAAGGCGGTTGATGGCTTTGACACCCATGAAGATCGCGAAGGCGACAATCACGAAGTCCAGAATGCTCTGGATGAATTTACCGTAAGCCATGACCACGGCAGGGGCGTTGCCCTCGGCGGCTTTAAGCGTGATGGCCAGATCACTGAAGTCCACCCCTCCGATCAACAGGCCGATTGGCGGCATGATCACGTCGCCGACAAACGACGAAACAATTTTGCCAAAGGCGGCACCGATGATGATACCGACGGCCATGTCGACCACATTGCCTTTGACCGCGAAGGCCTTGAACTCACTTAGCACGCCCATAGGTTATTTCCTTGTTACAGATGAGGTTGGTGTACGCAGTGTAAATCAGCAAACGCGTCCTGCGCGAAACACCTTCTTACAATGCCCGTTTTTATCGACCGATAAATCTGCAATTAGTTTGCAAAGTGCCACTAATCGCGCGCGAAATACGCCGTAACGCGCTGATCGGGAAGCCAAAATTTTCAATCGTCGGGTTACGAACTTTCTATTTATGTTCGCGGACTTAGCCCTCTAGCCTCTGGTTGGCGCACCTGGATGCGCCCAAAAGAACCAGAGGAACCTGATATGAATTCCACCCTTGGACTGGGGGCTTTTCCCCATCGCCGTACGCTCGGCGTACTCACCGCCAGCCTGTTGACCTTCTCCGTGCACGCCGCGCCCCTGACCCGGGACAACGGTGCAGCGGTGGGCGACAATCAGAACTCGCAAACCGCCGGCGCCAACGGCCCGGTGCTGCTGCAAGACGTGCAACTGATCCAGAAACTCCAGCGTTTCGACCGTGAACGCATTCCCGAACGCGTGGTGCATGCCCGCGGTACCGGTGCCCATGGCACGTTCACCGTGACCAACGACCTCAGCGACCTGAGCAAGGCCAAGGTATTCGCTGCCGGGCAGGTGACGCCAGTGTTCGTGCGCTTCTCCGCAGTGGTTCACGGTAACCACTCCCCGGAAACCCTGCGCGATCCACGGGGCTTTGCCACCAAGTTCTACACCGCTGATGGCAACTGGGACCTGGTCGGCAACAACTTCCCGACCTTCTTCATTCGCGACGCGATCAAGTTTCCGGACATGGTCCATGCGTTCAAACCCGATCCACGCACCAACCTTGACGATGACTCGCGTCGTTTCGACTTCTTCTCCCACGTGCCGGAAGCCACTCGCACGCTGACCGAGCTGTATTCCAATTCGGGTACTCCAGCCAGTTATCGGGAAATGGACGGTAATGGCGTGCATGCCTACAAATTGGTTAACGCCAAAGGCGAAGTGCACTATGTGAAGTTCCACTGGAAAAGTTTGCAGGGCATCAAAAACCTGACACCTGAACAAGTCGAGAAAGTTCAGGGCAAAGATTACAGTCATATGACTAATGATCTGGTCGGTCATATCAACAAGGGTGATTTCCCGAAATGGGACTTGTACATCCAAGTGCTGAATCCACAAGATTTGTCCAAGTTTGATTTCGATCCATTGGACGCTACCAAGATCTGGCCGAATGTTCCTGAGCGAAAAGTTGGACAAATGGTGTTGAACCGTAATCCGGCCAATGTGTTCCAGGAAACCGAACAAGTTGCCATGGCCCCGGCCAATGTTGTGCCGGGTATCGAACCTTCAGAAGATCGTCTATTGCAAGGCCGAGTGTTTTCTTATGCCGATACGCAAATGTATCGTCTGGGAGCCAATGCCCTGCAGTTGCCGATCAACGCGCCAAAAGTTGCGGTCAACAATGGCAATCAGGATGGTGCGATGAACTTCGGTGCCACGGCGTCTGGCGTGAACTATCAGCCAAGCCGCCTGCAACCGCGTGAAGAGCCGCAGAGCGCGCGTTACAGCCAGCTGGCACTGTCGGGCAGCACCCAGCAGGCGAAGATTCAGCGTGAGCAGAACTTCAAACAGGCCGGGGATCTGTATCGCTCGTTCAGCCAGCAGGAGCGTCAGGACCTGATCGCCAGCTTCGGCGGTTCGTTGGCGACCACCGATGACGAGAGCAAGCACATCATCCTGTCCTTTCTTTATAAGGCAGATCCGGAATACGGCACCGGTGTGACCAAAGTGGCTAAGGGTGACCTGAGCCGGGTCAAGGCGCTGGCAGCGAAACTGGTCGACTGATCTCGACGCCATGCAACGCGGGGCCTGATTCAGGCCCCGTTCTGCCCAAGGAGAGCGTTTATGCGTGCCTTTCTTTTACTGTTGCTCGGTTGCCTGTCATTTACAGCGCTGGCCGAACAGAACCCCGAGGCGATCAAGGCGCAGTTGCAGGATTACTATTTCGATGCCGCCCGGCGTGGTGATGTGCCGATGCTCGAGACCTTTATCGAGTCCGGTTATTCCCTCGATACCCGCGACAGCAAGGGCTACACGGCTTTGATTCTGGCGGCGTATCACGGCCAGGGTGCGGCAGTTGACCGGTTACTGGCAGCGGGCGCTGATGCCTGCGCGCAGGACCAACGTGGCAATACAGCGCTGATGGGGGCGATTTTCAAAGGCGAGATGCAGATTGCTCGAAGGCTGATGGCCACCGATTGCAGCCCCGATCAGCGCAACGGCGCAGGCCAGACTGCGGCGATGTACGCCGGGTTGTTCAAGCGCATCGAACTGCTCGACGCGCTCAAGGCCAAGGGCGCCGATCTTAATGCCGAAGACCCGCTGGGCAACAGCGCCGCGCGTCTGGCCAACGGCGAAATCCGTACCGCCTCGCCGCGCTGAGCGGTGGCTGCGTTATCATCGCGGTTTTTGCCGGGGGATCCAGATGGCCAAGGCCAAGCGCATGTACGGCTGCACCGAGTGCGGCGCAACCTTTCCCAAGTGGGCGGGCCAGTGCGGCGAGTGCGGCGCCTGGAACACCCTGACCGAAACCATGATCGAAAGCGGCGGGGCCACGGCGCCCACCGGGCGTACCGGCTGGGCCGGGCAGCAGGCGCAGATCAAGACCCTGGCCGAAGTCAGCATCGAGGAGATTCCACGTTTCTCCACCGCGTCCGGTGAGCTGGATCGGGTTTTGGGTGGCGGTCTGGTCGACGGCTCGGTGGTGTTGATCGGTGGTGACCCGGGCATCGGCAAGTCGACGATTCTGTTGCAGACCCTGTGCAACCTCGCCAAGAGCATGCCGGCGCTGTACGTCACCGGCGAAGAATCCCAGCAGCAAGTGGCCATGCGTGCCCGCCGTCTCGGGCTGCCGCAGGATCAACTGCGGGTGATGACCGAAACCTGCATCGAAACCATCATCGCCACCGCCCGTCAGGAAAAACCCAAGGTGATGGTGATCGACTCGATCCAGACCATTTTCACCGAACAGCTGCAATCAGCGCCGGGTGGCGTCTCGCAGGTACGTGAGAGCGCGGCGTTGCTGGTGCGTTATGCCAAGCAGAGTGGCACCGCGATCTTCCTCGTCGGTCACGTCACCAAGGAAGGCGCGCTCGCCGGCCCGCGGGTGCTGGAGCACATGGTCGATACCGTGCTGTATTTCGAAGGCGAGTCCGATGGCCGTTTGCGTCTGTTGCGGGCGGTGAAAAACCGTTTCGGTGCGGTCAACGAACTGGGTGTGTTCGGCATGACCGACAAGGGTCTGAAGGAAGTCTCCAACCCTTCGGCGATTTTTCTCACCCGTGCCCAGGAAGAAGTCCCGGGCAGTGTGGTGATGGCCACCTGGGAAGGAACCCGGCCTATGCTGGTGGAAGTGCAGGCGCTGGTCGATGACAGCCATCTGGCCAATCCACGGCGCGTGACGTTGGGCCTTGATCAGAACCGATTGGCGATGTTGCTGGCGGTATTGCACCGTCACGGTGGTATTCCGACTCACGACCAGGACGTATTTCTCAACGTGGTGGGCGGGGTGAAGGTGTTGGAGACCGCGTCCGACCTGGCGTTGATGGCGGCGGTGATGTCGAGCCTGCGCAACCGGCCATTGCCGCATGATTTGCTGGTGTTTGGCGAAGTCGGTTTGTCCGGCGAAGTGCGCCCGGTGCCGAGCGGGCAGGAGCGCTTGAAGGAAGCGGCCAAGCATGGCTTCAAACGGGCGATTGTGCCCAAGGGCAATGCACCGAAAGAAGCGCCGCCGGGGTTGCAGATCATTGCCGTGACCCGGCTGGAACAGGCGCTCGACGCACTGTTCGAATAATCTTTCAGAGACGCCGCATACCCTGTGGGAGCGGGCTTGCCCGCGAAAGCGGTGTGTCAGTCGAAATCAATGTTGACTGACACGGCTTCTTCGCGGGCAAGCCCGCTCCCACAGGGGATTTGTATTGATGGCTAGATTTCGATCAGGGCGCCGAGTTCGCGCTCAAGCTCGGCTTCGTCAGCCAGGTTGAGCTCGATCAACCGTCGCAAGCGCTGGATCGACTCCAGACTGATATGCCGGCAGACGAAGCCTAGTTGTCCGTGATCTTCGTGAGCCAGGTGTACATCCATCTCGATATCGACATCATCGCTCAGATGAATGTTGACGAAGAAATCCTGCTCCCTATCCCCAAGCCACGGCTCCGGCCGTTCGATCAGCAGCCCTTTGAGCGACAGATCGATCAACTTCACCGGCCAGATGAATTGACCCTGACTCAGCTCGGTTCTGGCATCGAACGCAATACGTTTGAAGCGACGGCGATTGGCTGGGTGTTCGCTCATGGCGCAATCCTCGGGAGAGTTCGCTGACTATAGACCCGACTCGCGGGTGGCTGCCAATCAACGAGCCGTCTAGACCAACGTCGGGGTATGGCCTTTGGCGCCGTAAGCGCTAAACTCGGGGTGGCTGTCTTTCTTGTCCACCCTGGCTGGAATAATAAAATGAAAAATAATAATAGCCTGCTACGCCACTTACCCTGGCTAGTGCTGGCAATCGTAGGAGCGTGCGCCCTGGGCGTAGTGGCATTGCGCCGAGGAGAGGCGATCAACGCCTTGTGGATCGTGGTCGCGGCCGTGGCCATTTATCTGGTTGCGTACCGTTACTACAGCCTGTTCATCGCCAACAATGTGATGCAACTCGATCCGCGTCGGGCCACCCCCGCCGTACTCAACAACGACGGTCTGGACTATGTGCCGACCAACAAACACATTCTTTTCGGTCACCACTTCGCCGCGATCGCGGGCGCCGGACCTCTGGTCGGCCCGGTATTGGCGGCGCAGATGGGTTATCTGCCCGGCACGCTGTGGCTGATTGCCGGGGTGGTGCTGGCGGGCGCGGTGCAGGACTTCATGGTTCTGTTCATGTCGACCCGGCGCAACGGCCGTTCCCTGGGCGACATGGTCCGTGAAGAAATGGGCCGCATCCCCGGCACCATCGCCCTGTTCGGCTGCTTCCTGATCATGATCATCATCCTCGCGGTGCTGGCGCTGATCGTGGTCAAGGCACTGGCAGAGAGCCCATGGGGCATCTTCACCGTGATGGCGACCATCCCGATCGCGATGTTCATGGGCATCTACATGCGCTACATCCGACCGGGTCGCATCGGCGAAATCTCGGTCATCGGTGTGTTGCTGCTGCTCGGTTCGATCTGGCTCGGCGGGCAGATTGCCGCTGATCCGGTGTGGGCCAAGGCCTTCAGCTTCACCGGCGTGCAAATCACCTGGATGCTGATCGGTTATGGCTTCGTCGCCGCCGTGTTGCCGGTGTGGCTGATCCTCGCGCCACGCGACTACCTGTCGACGTTCCTCAAGATCGGCACCATCATCGCCCTGGCGATCGGCATTCTGGTGACCATGCCCGAGCTGAAAATGCCGGCGCTGACCCAGTTCGTCGACGGCACCGGGCCGGTGTGGAAGGGCGGTCTGTTCCCCTTCCTGTTCATCACCATCGCTTGCGGTGCGGTATCGGGTTTCCACGCGCTGATCTCTTCGGGCACCACACCGAAGCTGCTGGATAACGAAACCAACGCGCGCTACATCGGTTATGGCGGCATGCTGATGGAATCGTTCGTGGCGATCATGGCCATGGTTGCCGCTTCGGTGATCGAGCCGGGCGTGTACTTCGCCATGAACAGCCCGGCCGCCGTGGTCGGCGGTGACGTCGCATCGGTGGCGCAGATGGTCAGCAGCTGGGGCTTCGCGATCACGCCGGAGGCGCTGCAAGCGGTGGCTCACGACATCGGCGAAACCACCATTCTGGCCCGGGCCGGCGGTGCACCGACCCTGGCGGTCGGTATCGCGCAGATCCTGCACAGTGTCCTGCCGGGTGAAAACACCATGGCGTTCTGGTACCACTTCGCGATCCTGTTCGAAGCGCTGTTCATTCTGACTGCTGTAGACGCCGGTACCCGTGCCGGGCGCTTCATGCTGCAGGACCTGCTCGGCTCCTTCGTTCCGGCGCTCAAGCGCACCGAATCGTGGACTGCCAACCTGATCGCCACCGCCGGTTGTGTGGCGATGTGGGGCTGGTTGCTGTATCAGGGCGTGATCGATCCACTGGGCGGCATCAACACCCTGTGGCCGCTGTTCGGTATCTCCAACCAGATGCTGGCCGGTATCGCGCTGATGCTCGGCACCGTGGTCCTGATCAAGATGAAGCGCCAGCGCTACATCTGGGTCACCCTGCTGCCAGCCGCCTGGCTGCTGATCTGCACCACCACCGCAGGCTTCATCAAGTTGTTCGACGCCAACCCGGCGATCGGCTTCCTGTCGCTGGCCAGGAAATACAGCGATGCGCTGGCCAATGGTCAGGTGCTGGCACCGGCAAAAAGCGTCGAGCAGATGCAGCACGTGATCTTCAACGCCTACACCAACGCAACGCTCACTGCTCTGTTCCTGTTCGTGGTCTTCAGCATCCTGTTCTATGCGCTCAAGGTCGGCATCGCCGCCTGGGGCAAAAAAGAGCGTACGGATAAAGAATCGCCATTCCAGGCCCTGCCGGACGCGTAACCAGAGGATTGCACCATGTTCAATGACCTGAGTCGCCTCGGTAAATACCTCGGTCAGGCCGCCCGCCTGATGGTCGGCATGCCCGACTACGACACCTACGTCGAGCATATGCAAACCAAACACCCGGACAAACCGGTGATGAGCTACGAGATGTTCTTCCGCGAACGTCAGGAAGCGCGTTACGGTGGCAAGGGTGGGCCGAAGTGCTGTTGAGCTGACAGCCTGCGGTTGAGGTAATCCCCCTGTGGGAGCGGGCTTGCTCGCGAATACGGAGTGTCAGTTGAGACGCGTGGTGACTGACACACCGCTTTCGCGAGCAAGCCCGCTCCCACATTTGTTTTGTGTTTCTTTAAGGAGATCGTGTTTTGTCTTCTCCCATACCCGTAACGGTACTCAGCGGTTTCCTCGGTGCCGGCAAGACCACCTTGCTGCGCCATCTATTGAAAGCCGAGCACGGCCTGAAAATCGCCGTGATCGAGAACGAATTCAGCGACGCCGGCATCGACACCCAGTTGCTCGGCGTCGAACCGGTGCAAGTCATGACCCTGGCCAACGGCTGCGTCTGCTGCACCATCCACACCGATCTGACCAAGGCCCTGTACCTGCTGCTCGAACGCCTGGACAGCGGTGAAATCGCCTTCGACCGTCTGGTGATCGAGTGCACCGGGCTGGCTGATCCAGCGCCTGTGGCGCAGACCTTTTTCATCGATGAAGAACTGCGCGAACGCTATCTGCTCGACGGCATCATCACCCTGGTAGATGCCGCCCATGCCGACCAGCACCTGACCCAGACCATCGCCCAGGCGCAGATCGGTTTCGCCGACCGCTTGCTGGTGAGCAAGACCGATCTGGTGGATGAGGCGACGTTCAACGCACTGAGCGAACGCCTGACGCGAATCAATCGTCGTGCGCCGATCCGCGTGGTCGAGCACGGCAACATCGATCTGGCGGAACTGCTCGACGTGCGCGGCTTCAACCTCAATGCTGACCTGGGCGGCGGGGTCAGCCTGCGCCCGGTGAGCAAGGCGCCGTCCATCGACCGTATCTCCAGCCTGGTGCTGCGCACAGACCAGCCGCTGGATATCGATCAACTCAGCGAGTTCATGAATGAGCTGCTGGAAGAACATGGCAAGCAGTTGTTGCGCTACAAGGGCGTGTTGAACATCGCTGGCGAGGATCGGCGGCTGGTGTTTCAGGGCGTACTGAAACTTTACGGTTTCGACTGGGACACCGAGTGGGCCGAGGGTGAGGCGCGGGAAAGCGTGATCGTGTTTATTGCCGATGATCTGCCGGAAGAGAAAATTCGGGCGGGGTTTGCCAGAGTGACTTCTGCCTGATGGATCCTGGTTGTCAGCGATGGCCTCTTCGCGAGCAGGCTCGCTCCCACAGTAGGTCGCATTCTGTCAGGAGGAATGCAATTCACTGTGGGAGCGGGCTTGCTCGCGAAGGCGATCTAACCGGCGACACGATGCTCAAGGGCTGTACCCAGCAAGGTCTGCTCAAGATGATCCAGGTGTTGATTCATCAGTCGCTCAGCCATGGACATATCCCCAGACGCGACCGCCTCGACAATCGCCAGATGCTCCTGCCACGCGCAGCAACCGGGCGTCGATCCATCACACCGCGCAATCGCCAGCGACGTCAACGGCACCAGACTGCCAAGAAAATGCGCCAACGGTGCATTCCCCGCCATTTGTGCCAACTGCAGATGAAACTCGCCGGACAAACGAATCGCCGCCGCACGCCGTTCCTGTGTCACGGCCAGACGTTCGCGTTCGACCAGCGTGCGCAAGCGTTTCAAACCCTCCGCTGAGGCATTCTGACAAGCCAGACGCGCCAGCGTCGCTTCGGTCAGGCGCCGGGCGTGCAGGGTTTGCCGGGTCTGCTCGGCATCCGGTGCGGCCACCCGTGGCCGATGGTTGGCGCGCAGCACAATCACCTGCTCATGGGACAACTGCGTCAGCACCCGGCGCACATCGGCGCGGCTGACGCCAAACATCTGCTTGAGACTGTCTTCGGTGAAGCGGCTGGCCGGGTCGATTCGCCGGTCCAGAATCGCGTCGAACAGCCGCGGGTACAGATCGTCTGCCGACGCCTGCAGGCGGGAGAAGTGCAGGGGGGCCGACATCTGACGAGTGTGCGGCGACGTGGCAAGGCTGTTCATGGCCGGTCTCCAGTGTGAATCAATCAGTGGCTGAGGTTGTCATCCGGAATGTTCAATTCAACGCCCATCCGTTGGCCTTCGCGCAGAATGTGCCGACGCATTTCGGCGCTGGCCTGAGCGCTGTTCTTGCTGCGGATTGCGCGCACCACCGCTTCGTTTTCTTCCAGGCGTTCGGCCAGATGCTCAGGCGAATTGCGCAGCACTTCGGCGCTTTGCTTGAGGGCATTGCTCGTTTGCTGCACCACACTCTGGAAAATCGGGTTCGAGGTCAGGGTGAACAGCTCTTCGTGGAAGGCGATGTAGGCGCTGACCCCGGCTTCGCTGTCGCCCGCTTCGAGGGCTTCGCGCATGTCCATCAACGTCAGGCGCAATTGCCCGACTTCCTTGCTGCTGATCGACTGCGCGACCAGACCGACGATGAAAGGCTCAAGGGTGTAGCGCAGTTGCAGCACGTCTTCGAGGCTGGCGCCGGCCACCGCGCTGTCGTGGCTCTGGCTGTCGCTGAGTTGGGCGTCGAGCACCACCACGCCTTTGCCCGGCATCGAGCGCACCAGGCCAAGGGTTTCCAGGACGATCACTGCTTCGCGCAGGCTTGGGCGGCTGATGCCCAGTTGTTCGGCCAGTTCGCGCTGACCCGGCAGCATGTCGCCGGAGCGCCACTGACCGCGGGCGAGGGCGGCGCGCAGTTTTTCTACGACTGAGTTGACGACGGTTGATGTGGTGATCACTTGTCTTGCTCCGTGAGCCCGTTGGGGCTGCCGCAAACAGGATCAAAAGATCGCAGCCTGCGGCAGCTCCTGCGGGGTTGAAAATCAGAACTCTTGCTGGTGTGCCGGAGTTCCGGTTTTACGCGGTTGAAAGGTGTAGCCCTGCTGACCGCTGAGTACTTTGTTGGCGCGTTGCACATCGATGTCCTTTTCCCAACGGGCGATGGCCACGGTGGCGACGCAGTTGCCGATCAGGTTGGTCAGTGCCCGGCCGATGCCCATGAACCAGTCCACCGCCAGTACCAGCACCAGACCCACGACCGGAATCGCCGGGATCGCCGTCAGCGTCGCCGCGAGAATCACCAGCGCCGAGCCGGGAATGCCGTGGGCGCCCTTGGAAGTGATCAGCGACACCAGCAGAATCGTCAGCAGATCGGTCATCGCCAGTGGCGTGCCGGTGGCGTTGGCAATGAACACGATGGCCAGGGTCAGGTAGATCGAGAAACCGTCGAGGTTGAACGAATAGCCGGTGGGAATCACCAGCCCGACCGTCGAGCTGCCAATCCCCAGGTGTTCAAGTTTGCGCATGATCTGTGGCAGCACGGCGTCGGAAGAAGCGGTGCCCATGACGATCAGCAATTCTTCGCGCAGGTATTTGAGCAGGGGCCACAGACGCAGGCCCGAGGCGCGCATTACCACGCCGAGGATCACGCTGACGAACGCCATGCAGGTCAGGTAAAACAAGCCCACCAGACTGCCCAGGTGTTGCAGCGAATCGAGGCCGTACTTGCTGGTGGTGAAGGCGATGGCGCCGAACACGCCGATCGGCGCCAGACGCACGATCATGCCCATGATCCGGAAAATCACATGGCTCAGCTCGTTGATCAGCCGTGAGATCCCGGAAGCCGCTTCGCCCACCAGATTCAGCGCGCTGCCGAACAGCACCGAAAACAGCAGCACTTGCAGGATGTTGTTATCGGCGAAAGCGCCGAGCACCGAAGTCGGGATCAGATCCATCAGGAACTGAGTGGTGGTGTGCATGTGCTGGCCGCGTTCGGCGATGTCGCCCATGTCGGCGGCGGACAACTGCTCCAGATGGATATTCGCGCCACTGCCGATGCCGGTGCTGAAGGCGAATACCAGACCGATCACCAGGGCGATGGTGGTCAGCACTTCAAAGTAGATCACCGACTTGAGGCCGATGCGTCCGACCTTCTTCAGATCGCCCGCGCCGCTGATGCCGCTGACCACCACGCAGAACACGATCAGGCCGATAAGCATCTTGATCAGTTTGATGAAGCCGTCACCCAGTGGTTTGAGCTGAGCGGAATATTCGGGAAGGGTCAGCCCGCAGACGATGCCGAGCACCAGTCCGAGAACCACTTGGAGGAAGATTGAACGCGAGCACCATCTGAGCATGGGAGGAATCCTGGTCGGTGTCCTGGCTGCCGTGCGCCTTTGGGCGCATCAGATTCAGAACTTAATTATTGTGGTCTTACCGGTATGTCCAGTGCGGGTGCAGTCTAGGCGCGGATTTTTGCGGATCGCAAGTGAAAATTGATGAATTGGCATGACCGGTCTGACCAGTTGTGCGATGAGTCCCATTCTTGAGCGGTTCAGGCGTTTGAAAAAATGTGGGCACAAAAAAACCGGCCAATCACTGGGCCGGTTTTTCATGCTGCAGATTTAACGTCGCGATTACGCGCCGTACACCGGCAGTTTCTTGCAGATGGCTTTGACTTTCTCACGAACGGCGTCGATCACCGCTTCGTTGTTCAGGTCAGCCAGGATGTCGCAGATCCAGCCGGCCAGCTCTTTGCACTCAGCCTCTTTGAAGCCGCGAGTGGTCACAGCCGGGGTACCGAAACGCAGACCGGAGGTCACGAACGGCGAGCGAGGATCGTTTGGCACGGAGTTCTTGTTCACGGTAATGAACGCTTTGCCCAGCGCGGCGTCGGCGTCTTTACCGGAGATGTCCTGCTTGATCAGCGACAGCAGGAACAGGTGGTTCTTGGTACCGCCGGACACTACGTCGAAACCGCGCTCGATGAACACTTCGGCCATGGCTTGGGCGTTCTTCACCACTTGTTCCTGGTAAGCCTTGAACTCAGGCTGCAGCGCTTCCTTGAAGCAGATCGCTTTAGCGGCGATCACGTGCTCCAGCGGGCCACCCTGGGCGCCCGGGAATACCGCGGAGTTCAGCTTCTTCTCGATCTCGGCGTTGGCGCGCGCCAGGATCAGACCGCCACGAGGACCGCGCAGGGTCTTGTGCGTGGTGGTGGTGACCACGTCAGCGAATGGCACCGGGTTCGGGTAGACGCCAGCGGCGACCAGACCGGCCACGTGAGCCATGTCGACGAACAGGTAGGCACCGACTTTGTCAGCGATGGCGCGGAAGCGTGGGAAGTCGAGGATCTGCGAGTAGGCAGAGAAACCGGCCACGATCATTTTCGGCTTGTGCTCGACCGCCAGACGCTCGACTTCGTCGTAGTCGATCAGGCCGTTGGCGTCGATGCCGTACTGCACGGCGTTGTACAGCTTGCCGGAGGAGGAAACGCTGGCACCGTGAGTCAGGTGACCACCGTGGGCCAGGCTCATGCCCAGGATGGTGTCGCCACCTTGCAGCAGGGCCAGGTAAACAGCGGCGTTGGCTTGGGAACCGGCGTGCGGCTGAACGTTGGCGTAATCGGCGCCGAACAGCTCTTTGGCACGGTCGATGGCCAGTTGCTCAACAACGTCGACGTACTCGCAACCACCGTAGTAGCGCTTGCCCGGGTAGCCTTCGGCGTACTTGTTGGTCAGTACCGAGCCTTGAGCTTCCATCACCGCAGGGCTGGTGTAGTTTTCCGAAGCGATCAGCTCAATGTGCTCTTCCTGGCGCTGAGCTTCTTGCTCCATGGCGGCAAAGAGATCGGCGTCGTACTTGGCAATAGTCAAATCACGGCTGAACATGGCGGTCCTCAAGGATCGGGGGCAGAAAAGGGGGGCATTCTAACCCAATGGGTTTTGGATGGCATATGAAACGACATCATGTCGCAGACAAGTGGCGTTCATGCCAGATGTGCGGTGCTTTTGCTGGCTCCACAATGGCCGCGTTTCAACCGGAGAATACTGATCCACGGCAAGTCCCTGTGGCAGCCAGCCTGCTGGGGATGGCTGCACCGCAGATTTTTCCGGCGTCTGTACCGGCCCTTTCGCGAGCAAGCCCGCTCCCACAGGGATGTGCATTCCAATGTGGGAGCGGGCTTGCTCGCGAAGGCGTCATTGGTGGTGCCGCAAAAAATCAGTCGAACATGAACAGCGCGTCATTGCTGAACTGCGCTTCAAACCGGCTCGCCGGCATCGGCCGTCCGAACAGATAGCCCTGAACCTCATCGCAGCCATGTTCGCGCAGGAAGTCCAGTTGCTCATGGGTTTCCACGCCTTCGGCGATTACCGCCAGATTGAGGCTGTGGGCCATGGCGATGATTGCGCGAGCGATCTGCGCATCCTGTTCGCCGGACGGCAGGCCGTCGACGAAGGTACGGTCGATCTTCAGCACGTCGATCGGGAATTGCTTGAGGTAGTTCAGCGACGAATAACCGGTGCCGAAGTCGTCGACCGCAATGCTCAGGCCCAGGTTTTTCAGCCCGGCCAGAATCTGCATTGCTTCGCTGACTTCGCGCATCAGGATACTTTCGGTCAGCTCCAGCTCCAGACACGCCGGTGGTAACCCTGTTTCGCGCAGGATCGTGGCGATGCGCGTACCGAGCTGGCCATCGGAGAACTGCCGCGCCGAAATGTTCACCGAGACCTTCGGCACGCGCACGCGGTTCTGGTGCCAGGTCTTGAGCTGGCGGCAGGCTTCGCTGATCACCCAGTCGCCAACGTCCACTACCAGACCGAGCTCTTCCAGCACCGGAATGAAATCCCCCGGCGGCACCAGTCCACGACGCGGATGACGCCAGCGTAGCAGTGCCTCGGCGCCAGTCAGGCGTTTGCCGTCGCCGCTGAATTGCGGCTGGTAGTACAGGACAAATTCGTTCTGCTCCAGCGCATGACGCAGGTCGCTTTCCAGCTCCAGACGTTCCAGCGCACTGGCGTTCATGTCGGCCTGATAGAACTGGAAGTTGTTCTTGCCGCGCTCCTTGGCGTGGTACATCGCGGTGTCGGCGTTCTTCATCAACTGGCTGAGCTCGTTGCCGTCCTGCGGGCTCAGGGCGATGCCGATACTGGCGGTGACGAAGAATTCGCGACCTTCCAGCACGAACGGACGCACCAGGCTGGCGAGAATCTGCTCGGCCACATGAATCGCCCGGTTCAGCGCCATTTCGCGGCTGGAGCGGTGCTGCAGGAGCAAGGTGAACTCGTCACCGCCCATGCGCGCCACGGTGTCGTCATCGTCGACGCAGGCCAGCAACCGCGTGGCCATGTCTTTCAACATGCGGTCGCCAGCCGCGTGGCCGAGGGAGTCGTTGATCGGCTTGAAGCGGTCGAGGTCGAGGAACATCAGCACCACCCACGACTTCTGCCGTTCGGCCGATTGCAGCGCGGTGTGCAGTCGGTCCTGGAACAGCGTGCGGTTCGGCAGGTGGGTCAGGGCGTCGTAGTAAGCGAGACGATGGATGCGTTGTTCGCTGGCTTTGCGCTCACTGATGTCGCTGAAAAAGCACACGTAACTGGCCAGATCGCCTTCATCGTCGAGTACCGCCGTGATGCCGACCCACGCCGGGTAATGCTCGCCGTTACGGCGCTTGAGCCAGACTTCGCCTTCCCAGGTGCTGTGCTGGTGCAATTGCTTGAGCACGTAGCGCAGGTGCGCGTCCTGTTGCTCATCGACGGTGAGCATGTTCGGCAACTGATCGAGCACCTCCGACACCGCGTAACCGCTGACCCGGCTGAAGGCTTCGTTGGCCTGCACGATGTAACCGGCGGGGTCGGTGATCAGAATCGCCGAGGTCGAGTGCTCGAATACGGTGGCGGCCATGCGCAAGTCTTTCTCGGCGCGGCGCTGCTGGCTGATGTCGCGACCGACGCCGAGCACGCCTTCGAACGCGCCGTGTTCATCCCACACCAGCACCAGCCGCAGTTCGATCGGGATCTTGTGGCCGTCGGCGCGCAGGCAGTCGAACAGGAACATCTGCGTCTGTACCTGGCTTCGCAGTTGCGCGAGTTGCTCAGGCTTGTCGAGCGCTTTGCTGACCCGATCCATCAAGGTGTAGATGCCGGATAGCTGTTGCGGGTTGGCGATCGTCGATTGCCAGCCGTTCTGGAAAATCCACTCGGCGTCGTAGCCGAGTACCGCTTGCACCGACGGGCTCACGTAGTTCAGCGACAGCTTGCTGTCAGTGGAGAAAATCACGTCGCTGATGCTTTCGGCGAGCATCCGGTAGCGCTGCTCGCTGTCGCGCAACGATTCGCTGGCCTCGATCTGCTCGGTGATGTCCTTGGCCACGCCAATGATTCGCGTGACCTGATCATGCTTGTCGCGGGCCAGCGCCTGCTCACGAATATCGAAGCGCCGCCATTTGCCGTCGCGATGGCGGAAGCGCAATTGGCACTGCAACAGCTGGCTGTACCCGGCGTGCCGCTGCATCTGCCGCGAGCGGTGGTAATAGTCGGCGTCCTCCGGGTGCAGGAGGATTTCCCAGAAGTACTCGCCCATCTGGTGCAGCTCGGAGCGGTTGTAACCGAGGGTCTGGCCGAGGTGGTGGTTGCTGAAAATCATCCGCTGGCTGATCACGTCCTGCACATACAGATGATCCGGCACGGTGCGCACCACGTCCGACCAGAAACCTTCGCGCTCCAGCAGCGACAGTTCGATCAGCTTGCGGCTGGTGATGTCGTTGATGCTGAGGATCACCGCTTTATAGTCGTGCTGTTCCTCGGGCAGGCGCAGGACCATCCACAGGTGCTGATCGCGGCCGTTGATGTCCGGCAGTCTGATTTCCAGTTCCAGTTGATTCTGTTGCTGCAAAACTGCGTCGAGCACCTGGTTGCCGATGGCGCACTGGTTGTGCGGCTGACCGTCGATCAGCAACTGCCAGGCGTGCTCGCAGGAATTGACATTGAGCAGCTGCAGCGCGACCTGATTGACTTCGGTGACGCGCAGCTCTTGCAGCAGTTGCTGGCGCTGGGCCGGTTGGTCGAGCCAGGCCTTGAGCTGGTCGCTGGTCTGGATCTGTGCCTTGTCGAACACCTGCTTGAGGCCGGACAGATCGAGCACACACAACGCAACGCCAGTGCCTTCGAAGATGTCCTGATAACGTCGGCGACCTTCATGCAACTGGCGCTGGCGGCGACGCATGTTCAGCAGGGCGATCACCGGCAACATCGAGAACGCCAGACCCAGCAGGCATTTGCCGATGAACGCCGGCAGCAGTTCTTCGAGCACGCGCTGGCGATCGAACAGCCCGCGCAACTGCCAGTCGCTGCTGCTCAGTGGCACGGTCAGCACGGTGTTGGCCATGTCGTCCGGGCTCAGCACCCCGGGCCGGGCGGAGGATAGCGCTTCGTCGCGGCTGATGATCTGATGGTTGAGGCGGTTTTCCACCAGCCACAACGGGCGGATGCCGGTTTCGCCCAGCTTGGTCAGCGAGTCGAAGAAGGTCGGGGTCAGGCGCAATACCCAGTAGCCGCGCGTGCTGCCGCTGGCCTGATGCAACAACAGATGCACCACCGAGCCGTCGTCGGCGTTACTGAAGTAATGCGCCTGGGCGCGGCTGCGGCGCACCAGTTCAGCGAGGTAATCGGCGTCGTGGCTGTCGCTGGCGCTGTCGTTGAGGATTTTCCCGGACGGGCTGAGCAGGGCCAGACTGCGCAGGTCCGGGAGCGATTGTTGGAGCTTGCGCAGCAGCGCCTGCTGTTCGTCGGACGACTGCGGCTGTTCGACGATCGGTAGCAGGTTGAGGGCGATTTGCGCATTCAGCGACATGTTCAGGCTGACCTGCGAGGCGAGGTCGGCGGTGTAGTCGATGGTGTACTGGCGCTGGTTTTTCTGGGTCTCGCGCAATTGATCGAGCAGTTGCCAGAACAGCAGGGCCAGCAGCAAAAGTACCAGCGTCGCCAATGCACCCTTCAATGTTCCGCGCAGGGGCGAGCCGGTCCCCGGATTGGACGCGCTCACAGAAGCTGGCGGGGTAACGTTGGACAAGCTGAAATCCTGCGGTTTGGCTGGACTGGCGCGACGTGCACTATAAGCCGGACGCCCGAAGGGCGGCTAGCATGCCTTGAGTTGTGGCGAAGTGCCAGCCCCGCTCGGCTGGACTGCCACCGGTCATTAAGGTAGCTTTGCCGGTTACGCGGGAGCGTTCCAGCTCCTAGAATCAGACTTTTTTCCGCGCGCACGCATTGATGACCATCAAGTGAACGACGCGCATCGGTCTGGCCGGGCATCGCCTGCGCTCCAATCATTCATCTGTCACTGACCCAAGGTTCTCCATGGCTCAATACGTCTTCACCATGCATCGGCTGGGCAAAGTTGTTCCGCCGAAGCGGGAAATCCTGAAAAACATTTCGCTGTCGTTCTTCCCCGGCGCCAAGATCGGCGTGCTCGGCCTCAACGGTTCGGGTAAATCCACGTTGCTGAAAATCATGGCCGGCGTCGATACCGAGTTCGAGGGCGAAGCCCGTCCGATGCCGGACCTGAACATCGGTTATCTGCCGCAAGAGCCACAACTTGATCCGACCAAGACCGTGCGTGAAGTGGTCGAGGAAGCCGTCAGCGTGATCAAGGATGCGCAAGCGCGTCTGGACGAGGTCTACGCCGCTTACGCTGACCCGGATGCCGACTTCGACAAGCTGGCTGCCGAACAGGCCAAGCTCGAAGCGATCCTGCAGGCCAGCGATGGTCACAACCTGGAGCGTCAACTGGAAGTCGCGGCCGACGCCCTGCGTCTGCCGGCCTGGGACGCCAAAGTCGAACACCTGTCCGGTGGTGAAAAACGTCGTGTGGCCCTGTGCCGTCTGCTGCTGTCCGCTCCGGACATGCTGCTGCTCGACGAACCGACCAACCACCTGGACGCTGATTCGGTGGCGTGGCTGGAGCACTTCCTGCACGACTTCCCGGGCACCGTGGTCGCGATCACGCACGACCGTTACTTCCTCGACAACGTCGCTGGCTGGATTCTGGAACTCGACCGCGGCGCGGGCATTCCGTACGAAGGCAACTACTCGGGTTGGCTCGAAGCCAAGTCCGATCGTCTGGCGGCCGAATCCAAGCAGCAGTCGGCTCACGAAAAAGCCATGAAGGAAGAACTGGAGTGGGTGCGCAAAGGCGCCAAGGCCCGCCAGTCGAAATCCAAGGCTCGTCTGCAACGCTTCGAAGAAATGCAGTCGCAGGAATTCCAGAAGCGTTCGGAAACCAACGAGATCTACATCCCGGCCGGTCCGCGTCTGGGCGACAAGGTCATCGAGTTCAAGAACGTCACCAAGGGTTACGGCGATCGCGTGCTGATCGACAACCTGTCGTTCTCCATGCCGAAGGGCGCCATTGTCGGCGTGATCGGTGGTAACGGTGCCGGTAAGTCGACCCTGTTCCGCATGCTGATGGGCAAGGAAACTCCGGATTCCGGCACCATCGAAGTCGGCGAAACCGTGCAACTGGCCTGCGTTGACCAGAGCCGCGAAGACCTCGACGGCAGCAAGACCGTGTTCCAGCAGATCTCCGACGGTTCCGACCAGATCCGCATCGGCAACTACGAGATTCCGTCGCGCACTTACGTCGGTCGCTTCAACTTCAAGGGCGGCGACCAGCAGAAGTTCGTCAAGGACCTGTCCGGTGGTGAGCGCGGTCGTCTGCACCTGGCGCTGACCCTGAAGGAGGGTGGCAACGTCCTGCTGCTCGACGAACCGTCCAACGACCTCGACGTTGAAACCCTGCGTTCGCTGGAAGAAGCCCTGCTGGACTTCCCGGGCGCCGCCATTGTGATCTCTCACGATCGCTGGTTCCTGGACCGCGTCGCGACCCACATCCTGGCGTACGAAGACGACTCGCAAGCGGTGTTCTTCGAAGGTAACTACACCGAGTACGAAGCCGACCGCAAAAAGCGCCTCGGCGAAGCGGCGGCCCACCCACATCGGGTACGCCACAAGAAACTGGCCTGATTCGGGTTGGTTGCATGAAAAAGCGGAGCCTTCGGGCTCCGTTTTTTTTGCCTGGGTTTTCAGGACCAGCGAGTCGCGCCCTTCGCGAGCAGGCTCGCTCCCATATTTGAAATGCAGTCCCCCTGTGGGAGCGAGCCTGCTCGCGAAAGCGGTGTAATTGCTGGTGCAACTTTCAGACTGGTTCTCACCATTCAGGTGCAATATCAGTCCAAAAAGCCCTCTGATTTACATCCTGTGCACCATTTAATTTCATAACTGCGACATTTTGCGCTGTTCCTGTGCGCAAATCGTTTGTTACAGTCCGGCTCAATCGCTTCCAACGACAATAAATTTGCCGAGACTTTTCCCATGATCGAATCCGTCGAATCCTTCCTCGCCCGCCTGAAAAAACGCGACCCGGATCAACCCGAATTCCACCAGGCCGTCGAAGAAGTCCTGCGCAGTCTGTGGCCGTTTCTCGAAGCCAATCCGCGTTACCTGACCTCAGGCATTCTGGAGCGCATCTGCGAGCCGGAGCGCGCAGTGGTGTTCCGCGTGTCGTGGGTCGACGATCAGGGCAAGGTCCAGGTCAATCGCGGTTTCCGCATTCAGATGAACAGCGCGATCGGCCCGTACAAGGGCGGCTTGCGCTTCCATCCTTCGGTGAACCTGGGCGTGCTGAAGTTTCTCGCCTTCGAACAGACCTTCAAGAACTCCCTGACCTCGTTGCCCATGGGCGGCGGCAAGGGCGGTTCGGACTTCGATCCTAAGGGCAAGAGCGACGCCGAAGTCATGCGTTTCTGCCAGGCGTTCATGAGCGAGCTGTACCGCCACATCGGCGCGGACGTTGACGTGCCGGCCGGTGACATCGGTGTCGGTGCGCGGGAGATCGGTTTCCTGTTCGGTCAGTACAAACGCCTTAGCAACCAGTTCACCAGCGTGTTGACCGGCAAGGGCATGACCTACGGCGGCAGCCTGATTCGCCCGGAAGCCACCGGTTTCGGTTGCGTGTACTTCGCCGAAGAAATGCTCAAGCGCCGCGGGCAGACCGTCGAAGGCAAGCGCGTGGCGATCTCTGGTTCCGGCAACGTCGCGCAGTACGCGGCGCGCAAGGTCATGGACCTGGGCGGCAAGGTGATTTCGCTGTCCGACTCCGAAGGCACGTTGTACTGCGAATCGGGCCTGAGCGAAGAACAGTGGCAGGCGTTGCTGGAACTGAAAAACGTCAAACGCGGACGCATCAGCGAATTGGCCACGGCGTTCGGTCTGGAATTCCGTGCCGGTCAGTTGCCGTGGTCGCTGCCGTGCGACATCGCGCTGCCCTGCGCAACGCAGAACGAACTCGACGCCGAATCTGCTCGTACGCTGCTGCGCAACGGCTGCGTGTGTGTGGCCGAGGGCGCAAACATGCCGACCACGCTTGCGGCTGTGGATATCTTCATCGAGGCCGGCATTCTGTTCGCCCCGGGCAAGGCGTCGAACGCCGGCGGGGTCGCGGTCAGCGGGCTGGAGATGTCGCAGAACGCCATGCGCCTGCTGTGGACGGCGGGTGAGGTGGACAGCAAGCTGCACGCGATTATGCAGTCGATCCACCACGCCTGCGTGCATTACGGCGAAGAGAACGGACGGATCAATTACGTCAAAGGCGCGAACATCGCCGGCTTCGTCAAAGTCGCGGATGCGATGCTCGCGCAGGGCGTGGTTTAAGCCGGTTCGATGCGAATCACTTCAATCACCTGATCGCCAGCGGGTCGCTGCCACAGCACTTCGTCATTGAGCCGGGCACCGAGCAATGCCCGGCCCAGCGGCGAAGCCCAGTTGATCAGGCCCTGGCTGGCGTCGGCCTGATCTTCGCCGACCAGTTGCACCCGACTTTCGGTGTCGTGTTCGTCGGCGTAGGTCACCCAACTGCCGATCTGCACTTTATCGGTCGAGATCGCCGGGGCCGCGACCTGTGCGCTGGCGAGGCGTTGGTTGAAGTAGCGCAAATCTCTTTCGAGATCGGCTTGGCGCTGCTTGTCGGCCTGCTCTCCCTTGGCCGATTGTTCGGCGTGCAAGGCTTGCAATTCGGCGACTTTGGCCTGCAACTGCACCAATCCTTGGGGGGTGACGTAATTGGGCTGCGCACTGACCTGCCGTTCGACGGGCTGATCGGCTTGCGCAGCGGCGTTATCTTCGTTGACGAAAGCGCGGCTCATGCTGTCCTCCTCTGCAAAGAGTTTGGGCCATGGTCGCCGGCATTTGGTTTCACTGGATGTCTGGAAGCGACCTATTGCGAGCGATAAGCCCGCCCGGCGTCCTGATCTTTCTGCTGCTGCCAGGCGCGCTCGCGTTCGTCCCAGTGCTCGTTGCGATACTCTTCGCGATCCTTGTTTTCCAGCATTGCCTGGCACTGGCGGAAGCCGTCGGTCCAGCCTTCGGCGTATTGCTTGTCCTTGAGATAGCGCGGCACGTTCTTGCGAAACTCGCCACTGATCGAGCCGGCGGCTTGCCGGCCACTGACGCAGCCATCGTCAAAACCGTCGGCGAAGGCCGGTGGATAACCTTTGGCGATCAAGTCTTCGTGGGTGGTCTGGCAACCCCCGAGCAACAGCAAAACACCCAGCAATCCCGCACACCGCCACATCGCACTCTCCCGCGCCGATTCTCGGCTGATAGGGAAAGTCTAGAAGCGGATTCGTCGGGCGTTGGTGAAAGACATGTAAGTAATTCGTTGAACACTGGAGATCCCTGTGGGAGCGGGCTTGCTCGCGAAAGCGGTGGGTCAGTCGAGATTTGAATCGCCTGACACGACGCCTTCGCGAGCAAGCCCGCTCCCACAGGGGGTATTGATTAGGCTTCAGATCAGTAGTGGTACCACTTCACCTCAAGCATCACTTCGGTTTCCGGTGTCGCCACATGACTGAACTCACGCTGCGCACTCAGGCGCAAACCGAGGTTGCGCGACAATTCCCACTGCTGGTTCAGGCTCAGGCTGCGGCGTACTTCGCCGTTGGTGAAATAGTCGCCCTTGGCCTCGACGCTCATATTGCCCAACGGGTTTTTCCACAGCACGCCGGTGTTGAAGCCAGCGGCCGGCGTGACGAATCCGGCGAAGTCATTGTTGTGTTCGATGCGTACGGTGCCGAGGGCAAAGCCGAGCGTATCTTCGCCCAACTGCCAGGTGCCGCCACCACCACCGTTGACGTGGCTGACCAGGTTTTCGTCATCGTGTTTGCCCGGTACGCGCTCAAGGCCACCGGTGACTTGCCATGACAGTGGCTGCAGCAGTTCATTGCGCGGGGTGAGCGAGCGAATGGTCGCCAGGTCCAGTTGCTGGAACTGCCACTGGTTGCCTTCGTACTGGCGCAGCTTCATCTGCAGGATTTCGATTTGCGCGCCAAGGGGGAAGCTTTCGGCGTTGTCGTTGAGATCGTGATAGGCCATGCGCAAACCGTACTCACCGAATGCCCGATCACCGCGAGTGCCGATGCCAGCCTGCCAGGTGCGTGATTCGTGGCCGTCTTCGGGCAGGCCCGGTTGTGGAATCTGCAACTCCGGCGCCGGGTTCTTGTTGATCGCCCGCAGCAGTTCGAAGCTGCGCTGTGCACGTTGCGCATCACGTTCCTGCCCGTTGGCGCGGTAACGCTCCAGACGATAGGCGGCATCGATGATCAGCGCCTGACGATCCCGGGGCAGGGCCTTGAAGGTCGGCTCCTGCAACACTTGTTGATCGGCGCTGACCTTCAGCACCCATTGCTGTTCTTCCTTATTCAACGGCTCGGCGCGGCTGAGCAGTTCACGCTCGCGGGACGGGCGATATTCGATGCTTTCCACCAGCCCGGCTTCTTTCACCGCTTTGACCGTATCGGTAGGGATGGCGGTCAGCGGGAATTGCTCGGTCAGGCGCAGGCTCGGACGTGCCACTTGCAGCAGTTCGAGTAGGCGATAGGAGCAGTTTTCGTCGAAGAAGAAATAGTCGAACTGGATCTGCTTCAGCTCCCACACATGCTCGACCATGCGCGCGGTTTCTGCTTGGGTCAGGTTCAGCCGGTATTCCCACAGATCGCGGTTTTCCAGGCTGCGGTACTCGGAGAGTTTTTCCTGGTACGGCACCAGCGCGAACAGCCCCGGGTAGCCACCCATCAAGCCCTTCCAGGCGTAGAGGATGCTGTTGTCCGAGCCTTCGATGTAGGCGCCGAAGTTGATCGCGTAACTCAGCAGCGAAGTCTTGTCGCTTTGCACGTCAGCCTGGTCGATGCGCAGCAGGGTGTGGCCGAACATCGACGACGGGCTGTTGAGGTAGGCCGCCGGGAAGATCATCACCGCGCTGTGCGGCGAGACGTCCTTGAACCACTTCTTGAATTCGGCGCAATCGGGGGCGGGCAGATCGCTGAGATTGAGCTGCGCTTTCAGCCAGCGCGTACGCGCCGGGTAGACGCATTGCGCGTGTTGCTCGCCGAGACTGGCCGGGGCGTACAGCGCCTGCACGGTGGCGGCCAGCTCATGGTCGGGGTGTTCGTTGCCATCGGGCGCAAGAAAGAATTTCCTGTCGCTGACATAGCTGCGCCAGCCGCCGAGCTTGGCGGTTTCGTAATGACCGAGGGAAATCCAGAAGCGGTCGTTGGCCAGTTGCTGCAAACGTTGAGGGTCGATGTGAGGCGCGGCGGACAGCGGGGCGCAGACACAGAGCGCCAGCCAGGCAAGGCGTTTGAGCATAAGTGGCAACTTAAGTCGAAAGAAAGACAAAGACCCCAAGCATTAATGTCGACCAGTCAAACCCGCACCAACCCTGTGGCGAGGGAGCTTGCTCCCGCTGGGGCGCGCAGCGGCCCCGCTTTGAAAACCGGGAGCGCTGCGCACTCCAGCGGGAGCAAGCTCCCTCGCCACAGAGTTCAGCGCATGTCACAACTGACCTGCATCGCTCAAAAAGGGTGGGCCATAAAAAAACAAAACCCGCTTCCCGAAAGAAGCGGGTGGGGTCGAGCTTAAGCCTGAGTTGCGTACTTGGCCAGACGTGGGTCCGACTTCAGCACGGCCAGGGTGTTGGTATGCACGTCTTCTGCGGTCACGTCAGCCTTGCTGAAGATCTGCTGGAAGTGCTCGTGAGTGACAGCAGCGAAGTGCGCACGGTCTTCCGGCGCCACGCCCAGTACCACGGCGTAGGTCGTCAGCGCTTCGCCGTTGCCCTTGGCCATGTCTTCGGACAGCTCGTTCATCATGCCATTCATGGCGAACCAGGATTTACCGCCGTAGGTCAGCGACGCGTTGGTCGAGCAACCGTTGGTGCCGGAAGTCATACCGAACGTAGCGTTACCGGAGGTGCCGTTAGTGGTGGATGCCAGGAAGTGTGCCGGGGTGCCACGCTGACCTTCGAACAACATGTTGCCCCAACCGCAATCCGGGCCACCCGGGGCTTGCGCCATGGCGTTGATGGAAACAGCGGTGAAGAGAGTACCGAGAAGAATCCGTTTCATAGCTTTGTTCTCTTTGTGTGCATACCAATGGACAGGGTTCTGACACCTGACGGTGCCAGTGGGCCAGTATTCGTTCCAGCCGCGCAGTTTGGAGTTTAGGCACGTTCCTGGGGTTCCGTGAGTTTTTACAAAAGATTTGGCGATAACCCCGATTTGCCGGGGGGCGGGGCAGGGTCACCCGGTTGTCTATGCTTTGTCGTGTGGCGCGCCTTGCCAGTGGGGCACGGGCAGCGCCAGAATGCCGCTATCCGCCCCGCCTGATTGTTAAGGAAGCCCGATGCCTGATCCTGTTGCTGCCAGCCTGCGTATAGCGCCCGAAGCGCTGACTCGTCCGTTTTCCGCTGAACAGTTCAGCTTCACTACCACCAATGATCTGGAGCCCTTTCGCGGTGTGCTCGGCCAGGAACGTGCGGTCGAAGCCTTGCAGTTCGGTGTGGCGATGCCACGCCCCGGTTACAACGTCTTTGTCATGGGCGAGCCCGGCACTGGCCGCTTCTCGTTCGTCAAACGCTACCTGAAGGCCGAAGGCAAGCGCCTGCAGACCCCGGCGGACTGGGTCTACGTCAATAATTTCGATGAGCCGCGCGAGCCCCGCGCGCTGGAATTGCCTTCTGGCACGGCGGCTTCGTTCATCGGTGACATCAACGGCCTGATCGATAACCTGCTGGCAACCTTTCCGGCCGTGTTTGAACACCCGTCCTACCAGCAGAAGAAAAGCGCCATCGACCGCGCCTTCAACCAGCGCTACGACAAGGCCCTCGATATCATCGAGCGGCTGGCGCTGGAGAAGGACGTCGCCCTGTACCGCGACAGCAGCAATATCGCCTTCACGCCGATGCTTGAAGGCAAGGCGCTGGATGAAGCGGAATTCGCCCAATTGCCGGAAGCCGAGCGCGAACGGTTTCACGAAGACATCTCCGGCCTCGAAGAGCGTCTGAACGAAGAACTCGCCAGCCTGCCGCAGTGGAAGCGTGAGTCGAACAATCAACTGCGTCAGCTCAACGAGGAAACCATCACCCTGGCCTTGCAGCCGTTGCTCTCGCCGTTGTCCGAGAAGTACGCGGAGAACGCTGCGGTCTGCGGTTACCTGCAAGCGATGCAGGTGTACTTGCTGAAAACCGTGGTCGAGCAACTGGTCGACGACAGCAAGACCGACGCCGTGGCGCGCAAGCTGCTGGAAGAGCAATACGCGCCGAGCCTGGTGGTCGGTCATCCGGCCAGCGGCGGGGCGCCGGTGGTGTTCGAGCCGCACCCGACTTACGAAAACCTGTTCGGCCGCATCGAGTACACCACCGATCAGGGCGCGCTTTACACCACTTACCGGCAGTTGCGCCCAGGTGCTTTGCATCGGGCCAATGGCGGTTTTTTGATCCTTGAAGCGGAAAAAATGCTCAGCGAGCCGTTCGTGTGGGACGCGCTGAAACGCGCCCTGCAATCGCGCAAGCTGAAAATGGAATCGCCGCTGGGCGAGATGGGCCGTTTCGCCACGGTGACCCTCAACCCGCAACACATTCCGTTGCAGGTCAAAGTCATCATCATCGGCGCGCGGCAGTTGTATTACACGCTGCAGGACCTCGATCCGGACTTCCAGGAGATGTTCCGCGTGCTGGTCGACTTCGACGAAGACATCCCGATGGTCGACGAAAGTCTGGAGCAGTTCGCCCAGTTGCTGAAAACCCGTACTTCGGAGGAAGGCATGGCGCCGCTGACCGCCGATGCGGTGGCGCGTCTGGCGACCTACAGCGCACGGCTGGCCGAGCATCAGGGGCGTTTGTCGGCGCGGATCGGCGATCTGTTCCAACTGGTCAGTGAAGCGGATTTCATTCGTCATCTGGCCGGTGATGAAATGACCGATGCCGGGCACATCGAGCGGGCGCTGAAAGCCAAGGCCACTCGTACCGGTCGGGTTTCGGCGCGGATTCTCGACGACATGCTCGCCGGGATCATCCTGATCGACACCGACGGCGCGGCGGTCGGCAAGTGCAACGGGCTGACTGTGCTCGAAGTGGGTGATTCGGCGTTCGGTGTGCCGGCGCGGATTTCCGCCACGGTGTACCCGGGCGGCAGCGGTATCGTCGACATCGAGCGCGAGGTCAACCTCGGTCAGCCGATCCACTCCAAGGGCGTGATGATCCTCACCGGGTATCTGGGCAGCCGTTACGCCCAGGAGTTCCCGCTGGCGATTTCCGCGAGCATTGCGCTGGAGCAATCCTACGGTTACGTCGATGGCGACAGTGCGTCGCTGGGCGAGGCTTGCACGCTGATTTCGGCGCTGTCGAAAACTCCGCTCAAGCAGTGCTTTGCGATCACCGGTTCGATCAACCAGTTCGGCGAAGTGCAGGCAGTCGGCGGGGTCAACGAGAAGATCGAAGGTTTCTTCCGCCTCTGCGAAGCCCGCGGGCTGACCGGCGAGCAGGGCGCGATCATTCCGCAGGCCAACGTCGCCACGCTGATGCTCGACGAGAAGGTGCTGGCGGCGGTGCGCGCCGGGCAGTTCCACGTGTATGCCGTGCGTCAGGCTGACGAAGCGCTGAGCCTGTTGGTTGGCGAGCCGGCCGGTGAGCCGGATGCTGACGGTCAGTTCCCTGAAGGCAGCGTCAATGCGCGCGTGGTCGAGCGTCTGCGGGTGATTGCCGAGATGATCAGTGAAGACGATCTGAAAGAGGCGGAAAAGGAACTGGCGCAGGAGGCACTAGCCGAAGCCAAACCAGCCTGACCGCAAACGCGGTAAAAACTGTGGGAGGGGGCTTGCTCCCGAAGGCGGTGTACCAATCGACACATTAGTTGATTGAGACACCGCCTTCGGGAGCAAGCCCCCTCCCACAGTTGTTTTCCCAGATTGATTTTTGTGGTGATCTTCGGGAAAAGTGCCACTACTCTGACGTCAGAATTCACACAATGACCATTCGGCGCCTTCTGGTTCTATCCGGCTTGCGCGGCGGACTTTTCTTCTATTCTCTGCTCAAGGACATCGACAGTATCACTGGATCGAAACAGCCTTCGCGTGAAGGCTGAATACAGGCTTTACCGAGGGTCGCCGCCATGTCGCGCAACCTCTGCCTCACCCGTCAATGCCTAGGTCTTGTGACCCGCATCGAATGCGCCATCAAACCGCTGGCCGGCGATAACGGCATGTGGACCTTGCTCTTCGCTGCCGGCATGGCCGGCGAACAACCCTCCGCCATCAAGGCCCAGGGCCCGTTTCACGGGCCGGTCGCCGCCGAGTCGATTCTCGACACTATTGTGGAAAGCCTGACGATGCACGGCTACGAGCTGGCCGACGATCCGCAGATCTGGAGCCTGCACCTGCAGGCACAGTTGCGCCAGATCAATGGCGGGCGTGGGCGTACGGTCGGCGTGTTCGACCACTAGGCGCAATCATGGCGCGGTGTCGGACTGCTGCGCCTTGTCGAGTTTGACCTCAAAGCCGTATTGCACGGTATTGAGCTCGGTCCGCTGATAGGTCTCCACGTGCGTTGGACGACCATAGAAGTAATGCACGCCGAACAGCGCCGGGCCATCCGCACTCGCGTCATGACTGACCGAGAGAATCTGTTTCAGGTAGTTGCCGCTGTCGTCCTTGACGAAGAATCGCCAGGCGTTGGCCGGAAACAGTTTCAGGTCCACCACCAAGGTGTTGTTCTTGATCTCCAGGCCTTTGGGCAGGGATTTGGCGTCGTAGGCTTTTTTCTCCACGCTGGCGAGAAACAGCGGCATCGACCCCACGGCAATCGCCGGGGTTTCCGGGAACAGGTTCAAATCGTAAGTAATGGTCGCTTGCAGCGGATCGACCTGATACGCCTCGGGCGGCAGTTCGATCGGCTCATCGAGTTTGCCGCTGCGTTTCTCGGTGAAGAACGTCACGGGACTCTCGCCGGGGCTGAAATCATCACCGAGCAATTCATCGTTGAAGGTTCGCCGGTGAGAGAACTCGATGCGTGCAGCGCTCGGATCCTCCACGGACTGATGGATGCGGATACCGGCCTTCAACGCTTCCTCGGTGAGGCTTGCGCCCTTGAGCCAGTTCGGCGCCAGATCGTCATAGACGACCACCGCCGGGTCCAGCGGTTGGATGGCTTTTTCGGTGGTGTGCTGGCTGAAAGTGCGCACTGGCAGATCCAGTGTTTTGCGGGTCACGGTTGCCGATGAGAAATCCAGCACGCTGACTTCGAGGGTGTCGATGGGGCCGTTGAAGTAGACCTTGTTGTAGCGGCGCGGATGCTGCTGCTCGAAGGTCTGCTGTTCGTCCTCGAGCTGTTTTTCCAACGCCTCGCTCCAGGTTTTCTGCTGTTGCAGATGCGCCAGTTGTTTCTCGTAGAAAGCGACTTGTGCCGGGCTCTCATTGATTGAGCCGGCGCGCACCAGGTATTGCCCGTTGGTGTCACGGGCCTGAACGATGACTGGATTGAGCTGCGCACCCTCGACCTCAGGGGCCAATGGCAGGCTGTTGCTGAATTCGACTTCGGCGTAGTTCTTTTCAAGCTTCAGCAGAGTGACGCTGAGGTTGTCATCGGTGCGGGTCTGGCCGACGTCCTTCTGGCTCAGGTTGAAGCTGAACAGGCGGCGCGGTGCGATGACTTCGACTTTGCCTTGCAGGCTCACCGGTTGTGGCTGGCTCTTCTTGTCCACGTCCAGCCCTTCGATGAACGGGTAGGTCACGGTCAGGTCATCGGGGTTGTTGACGTTGGAGCTGGACGGGCTCAACTGAATGCCGGGATCGGTTTCCGACCACTCCGGCTGATAGGCGATCACGCGCTTGTTGCTCAGGGTCACCGACTGCCATTCCACGCCGTGCGGGAATAGAAAGCCGCCGGGAATGTTCAGGTTGAACGGGAATACCGGTTGCAGGTCGGTAAGGTAATCGGAGCTGGCGTCCTTGTGCAGCACGAACAGTCCGTTGATAAAGGTATCGACCAGCGCCTGCGGCGAAGGGTAGTGCTTGAGGATGCCGAGGGTGTCTTCGCCGTAGACGGTTTTCAGCGGGGCGCTGTCGAGCTTGAGCTGCGCGCGTTCGAGCAGCAGCAGCGAACCACCGAGTTCGGTCACGGCATCCTTAAGTTTCGGGTCGGTAATGGCGTCCAGTGAGTGTTCGAAGGTTGCCGTCTTCGCGTCGAGGCTGACCGAGGGCTTTTTCTCATCGCCGGGTGAGCAGCCACCCAGCAGCAGAACGAGGCAAATTCCGGCAGTCGTCAACGGTAATCGCACATGCATTTCCAGTCGTCCTGTCCACTTTCGCTAGGCGGTCAATGGTTTGGACAGTAGCAGAAAAAAATTCACACACACACGCAGGTTGCGGTGATGGGAGGTGCGAGCCGGGCGGTTTCTGGCGGTCACGGGCGGCTGGTATACTCGCCGCCGATTTCAATCCTTATTGTGTGAGAGTCAATGGAACGCTTTATCGAAAATGCAATGTACGCCACGCGCTGGCTGCTGGCGCCGATCTATATCGGGCTGTCCCTCGGGCTGCTGGCGCTGGCATTGAAATTCTTCCAGGAAGTGTTTCATGTCATTCCCAACGTGTTTTCCATGGCCGAATCGGATCTGATTCTGGTGCTGCTGTCGCTGATTGACATGGCGCTGGTGGGCGGCTTGTTGGTGATGGTGATGATTTCCGGCTACGAGAACTTCGTGTCCGAGCTGAACATCGACGAAGGCAAAGAGAAGCTCAGCTGGCTGGGCACCATGGACTCCTCGTCGCTGAAGATGAAAGTGGCGGCGTCGATCGTGGCGATTTCCTCGATCCACCTGCTGCGGATCTTCATGGATGCCAAGAACGTCGATCCCGAGCACCTGATGTGGTACGTGATCATCCACATGACCTTCGTGATTTCGGCGTTCGCGATGGGTTACCTGGACAAGCTCACCAAGCACTGATCATTGTTTGATCGCTGCAAAAACACCGCCCGTCTGTTGCGAAACAGACGGGCGGTGTCGTTTGTGGCTTGTGCTTTGGTGCGCGCGGGCATATCCCTGTAAGGGTCCTGGCTCGCCACCGCACGAGGTGCGTTCATGAACCTGCAAGAGTTGAATGCGTTTGCCATCGCCAGAAAGGTCGATGAGCTGAACCTGATCTCCATGGAGGGCGGGATTTATCTGCTCGAAGCGCGGATGCACGGGGCGGCGTATCCGCTGAGTGATCTCAAGGGCGAGATGCTGCAGCTGCGCTCGGTGGAGCATGCGCGGGATTTGCTGCATAACTTTCCGGTGCTGCCGTTCAACCTTGTACACACCTCGGTGCACGACGAAATGTGCGGCCTGGGCGGCAGCGTCGATGAAAGCCTGAAAGTGCCACTGGCCTGGCGTTCGGCCCTATAGGCCTTGCGCCCCATCGCCGGGCATCTGTGCTAGTCTGCTCGCCCTTTTGGTTCCGGGCGCGCCGGGACGCGCTGTGCACGCACGGCAAGTCTGATGGCCGTCCGCACAGCGGAGCAGTGTCATGTCCGAAGTAAATCTGTCCACCGACGAAACCCGCGTCAGCTACGGTATTGGCCGTCAGCTGGGTGACCAGCTGCGCGACAACCCGCCACCGGGTGTCAGCCTGGACGCCATCCTGGCCGGTCTGACCGACGCATTCGCCGGCAAGCCAAGCCGTGTCGATCAGGAAGCCATGTCCGCCAGCTTCAAGGTTATCCGCGAGATCATGCAAGCCGAAGCCGCTGCCAAGGCTGAAGCCGCCGCCGGTGAAGGCCGTGCTTTCCTGGCTGAAAACGCCAAGAAAGAAGGCATCACTACTCTGGCTTCCGGTCTGCAATTCGAAGTGCTGACCCAGGGCGAAGGCGCCAAGCCATCCCGTGAAGACACCGTGCGTACTCACTACCACGGCATGCTGATCGACGGCACTGTGTTCGACAGCTCCTACGATCGTGGCCAGCCAGCAGAATTCCCGGTTGGCGGCGTGATTGCTGGCTGGACCGAAGCTCTGCAACTGATGAATGCCGGCAGCAAATGGCGCTTGTACGTGCCGAGCGAACTGGCTTACGGCGCTCAAGGCGTCGGCAGCATCCCGCCGCACAGCGTTCTGGTATTCGACGTCGAGCTGCTGGACGTTCTGTAATGCCTGGCCTGTCCCGGTGACAGGTCAATAATGTGGGAGCGGGCTTGCTCGCGAAGGCGTCCTTTCAGGCAATCATTCGTTGCCTGACACAGCGCTTTCGCCAGCAGGCTGGCTCCCACAGTTTTTTCCGCGCTACTCATATTTCGATCTTGTGATGCAGCTCATTGGTCGGGCGCAAGGCCCGGGCATAGCAGAACAGGAACAGATTGCGCACCAGCTCCTTGAGCACCAGCGGTTCGCTGGAATTCAGGCTGCTGACGTCCAGATCACCCTGATCCTGCAGCTCATGCAGGGCTTCTTCTTCCAGTACCGCACAGACTTCGCCGGTTTCCCGATGCAGGATCCTGAGGTACGGGTGTGGGCGATCCAGCCAGGCGTCGATCAAATAAGTCATGGGTCTCATCTCCTTGAAAGGTTTCAATGAGAATAATTCTTATTCGTCAAATAGCAAGTGCCTATTGGCGGAATGCGGCTTTTTCCGGGTAAAGATTGCGTAAGGTCAAAACGGCTGGCGTCTGGCTATTACGCGAGAACGCGGAAGGGAAAAGCGGGGAGGGCGATTCACCATCCCGCGGCGGGCGCGGGATGGATGACAGCAGGATCAGACCTTTCTGACGAACTCGGACTTGAGCTTCATCGGGCCGATGCCGTCGATCTTGCAGTCGATGTCGTGGTCGCCGTCGCACAGGCGGATATTCTTGACCTTGGTGCCGACCTTGACCACCAGCGAGGTGCCCTTGACCTTCAGGTCCTTGATCACGGTGATGGTGTCGCCGTCCTGCAGCACGTTGCCGACCGAATCTTTCTTCACGGCATCATCGGATGCCACTTCGGCTTCGCCGTTGGCCGACCACTCGTGGGCGCACTCAGGGCAGATCAGTTGGGCACCGTCTTCGTAGGTGTATTCGGAATTGCATTTCGGGCAGGGTGGCAACGTGCTCACTAAGGCTCCTTGATAGGGGATCGCTAAAAGTCGCACATTGTATAGGGTTTTACGCGCAGGAGGGCATAGCGCAGAAACAACTGTGGGAGCGGGCTTGCTCGCGAATGCGGTATGTCATTGAACATTAATGTTGAATGACAGGTTGCTTTCGCGAGCAAGCCCGCTCCCACAGAAGGCAGATCAGTGCGTGCGGGCGACCGCAAATTCGCTCAGTTCCACCAGTGCATCGCGGTATTCGCTGGCCGGCAGCGCGTCGAGGCACTTGATCGCACGGGCTACGTAGTCGCGGGCCAGTTGCGCGGTGTACTCCAGCGAACCCGAGGCTTCCACGGCGATGCGGATGCTTTCGAGGTCTTCGATCCCGCCTTTCTGGATCGCCTGACGTACCAGAGCAGCTTGCTCCGGCGTACCTTCGCGCATGGTGTAGATCAGCGGCAGGGTCGGCTTGCCTTCGGCCAGATCGTCACCGACGTTCTTGCCCAGAGTCTCGGCATCGCCCTTGTAGTCCAGCAGGTCGTCGACCAGCTGGAACGCCACGCCGAGGTGATCACCGAAGGTGCGCAGGGCTTCGCTCTGCTCGGCGGTGGCACCGGCCAGTGCGGCGGCGCTGTGGGTCGAGGCTTCGAAAAGCATCGCGGTCTTGCCGCGGATGACTTCCATGTAGGTTTCTTCGGTGGTGCTGGCGTCGCGTACCTTGGACAGTTGCAACACTTCGCCTTCGGCGATGATGCGCGTGGCCTGGGACAGGATCTTCATCACCGGCATCGAACCCAGTTCGACCATCATTTCGAACGAGCGCGAGTACAGGAAGTCGCCGACCAGCACGCTCGGGGCGTTGCCCCACATGGCGTTGGCGGTCGAGCGGCCACGGCGCATGCCGGACATGTCGACCACGTCGTCATGCAGCAGGGTCGCGGTGTGCAGGAATTCGATGGTGGCGGCCAGCAGGCGCATGTCGTCGCCTTCGCGACCCAGGGCCTTGCCGCACAGCAGCACCAATAAAGGACGCAGGCGTTTGCCGCCGGCCGAGGTGATGTAATCGCCGATTTTCGATACCAGCGGCACTCGGGAAGTCAGCTGCTTCTTGATGATGCCGTCGACGGCGTTAAAATCGTCCGCCACCGCGCGGTAGAAAGCTTGGGGTTGCATCAGCGACAGTTGCTCCAGAAGGGTTGCGCGGCATGCTAGGACCCACACCGGGGCCTGTCAAGGCGCGATGGACGGCCACTTGCGTGACTCTCGCGGCTTGCGTACAATCGCGCACCCTGAACTTCCTGGGCAGCACCTGCCTTACGCAATTGCACTTGGGCCGTTCCAGCCCCATGCAGCCATGCCAGCCAATACCTCTTCTTATAAAGAGCTGGGTGAGCAGGATTATCGGAGAAATACCATGTACGCAGTAATCGTTACCGGCGGTAAGCAATACAAGGTCGCTGAAGGTGAATACCTGAAGATCGAAAAACTGGAAGTCGCTACTGGCGAATCCGTGACTTTTGACCGCGTTCTGCTGGTCGCCAATGGCGACGACGTGAACATCGGCGCACCTGTTGTTGCTGGCGCAACCGTCAAGGCTGAAGTGATCTCCCAAGGTCGTCACGATAAAGTCCGCATCATCAAGTTCCGTCGCCGTAAGCACCACATGAAGCGTATGGGCCACCGCCAGTGGTTCACCGAGATCAAAATCACCGGTATTCAGGCTTAATTACAGCCTAATTCCTCACTAGGAGAATTGAACTCATGGCACACAAAAAAGCTGGTGGTAGTACCCGTAACGGTCGCGACTCAGAAGCCAAACGCCTTGGCGTGAAGATGTATGGCGGCCAGGTCATCAAGGCCGGCAACATCATCGTGCGTCAGCGCGGCACCCAATTCCACGCTGGCTACGGCGTTGGCATGGGTAAGGATCACACCCTCTTCGCGAAAATCGAAGGCGTGATCAAGTTTGAAGTAAAAGGCGCCTTCGGTCGTCGTTACGTGAGCGTTGTCGCGGCTTAATCGCGAGATCGCTGGAAGAGCCCTGTCTTGCGACGGGGCTTTTTCGTTTGTGGGGTGAGTCTCTTGCAAAACTGTTTGTATGGGCTGTCGGCGTGCGATGCAGGTCGTGTTTTGGGGTCGCTGCGCTCATTTTTGCAAGAGTCTTATGTCTTGATTGTTTTTCGGCTCGTCCGTATGGCGAGAGGCGTTGAGTTATGAAGTTTGTAGACGAAGTATCGATCCGCGTAAAAGCTGGCGACGGCGGCAATGGCTGCATGAGTTTCCGTCGGGAAAAATTCATTGAAAACGGCGGCCCGAACGGCGGTGATGGCGGTGACGGCGGTTCCATCTACATGATGGCCGACGAAAACCTCAACACCCTGGTCGACTACCGTTACACCCGGCACTTCGATGCCGAGCGTGGCTCCAACGGCGGCAGCACCGATTGCACCGGCAAGAAGGGTGAAGACCTGATCCTGCGCGTGCCGGTCGGTACCACCGTGATCGACTCGGCCACCCAGGAAGTAATTGGCGACCTGACCAAGGCCGGCCAGAAGCTGATGGTGGTGCAGGGCGGTTGGCACGGTCTGGGCAATACCCGTTTCAAATCCAGTACCAACCGTGCGCCGCGCCAGACCACTCCGGGTAAGCCGGGTGAGCAGCGTGACCTGAAACTGGAAATGAAAGTGCTGGCTGACGTCGGTCTGCTGGGCTTGCCGAACGCCGGTAAAAGTACCTTTATCCGTTCGGTGTCGGCGGCCAAACCGAAAGTCGCCGACTACCCGTTCACCACGCTGGTGCCGAACCTGGGTGTGGTCAGCGTTGATCGCTGGAAAAGCTTCGTCATCGCCGACATTCCGGGGCTGATCGAAGGCGCGTCCGACGGTGCCGGACTTGGCATTCGCTTCCTCAAGCATTTGGCGCGTACGCGTCTGTTGCTGCACCTTGTCGACATGGCGCCGCTGGATGACACCAGCGCACCGGACGCGGCTGAAGTGATCGTCAACGAGCTGGTCAAATTCAGTCCGTCGCTGGCCGAGCGTGATCGCTGGCTGGTGCTGAACAAGTGCGACCAGATTCTCGAGGAAGAGCACGAAGAGCGCGTCAAGGAAATCGTTGATCGCCTGCAGTGGGAAGGTCCTGTCTACGTGATCTCGGCCATCGCCAAAGAAGGCACCGAGCGCCTGACCCGCGACATCATGCGTTATCTGGAAGATCGTGCCGATCGCCTGGCTAACGACCCGGCGTACAAGGAAGAGCTGGCCGATCTCGATCAGCGCATCGAAGACGAAGCTCGTGCCCAGTTGCAGGCGCTGGATGACAAGCGTGCTCTGCGTCGCAGCGGCGTGAAGTCGGTCCACGACATCGGCGACGATGACTGGGACGAAGAAGATGTGGATGATGAAGACGGTCCGGAAATCATTTACGTGCGCGACTGATTCGTTGCAGTAAACTTAAGCGCCGCTCAATCGAGCGGCGTTTTAGTATCTGGAAATCGATCGTTGGTCACCAATAGCCACGATTAACGTCACGGGCAGCGCTGGGTCGCGCTGTCCTCAAGCTAAGGTTGAAGATGATGCGGAGCAAAGTGACAGGTGCGCAGCGTTGGGTCGTGAAGATCGGCAGCGCCTTGCTGACAGCTGATGGCAAAGGGCTGGATCGTGCGGCAATGAGTGTCTGGGTCGAGCAGATGGTCGCCCTGCATGAGGCAGGTGTCGAGTTGGTGCTGGTGTCCTCCGGGGCGGTGGCTGCCGGCATGAGTCGTCTGGGCTGGACCGCACGACCCAGTGCGATGCACGAGCTCCAGGCCGCTGCTGCAATCGGTCAGATGGGCTTGGTGCAGGCCTGGGAATCGAGCTTTGCCGAGCATGGCCGGCACACCGCGCAGATTCTCCTGACTCACGATGACCTGTCCGACCGCAAGCGCTACCTCAACGCCCGCAGCACCCTGCGTGCGCTGGTCGAGCTGAAAGTCATCCCGGTGATTAACGAAAACGACACCGTGGTCACCGACGAAATCCGTTTCGGCGACAACGATACGCTGGCGGCGCTGGTGGCCAATCTGGTCGAGGCCGATCTGCTGGTGATCCTCACCGATCGCGACGGCATGTTCGACGCCGACCCGCGCAATAACCCTGATGCGCAACTGATTTACGAAGCGCGCGCCGATGATCCGACGCTTGATGCGGTGGCGGGCGGTACTGGTGGCGCGCTGGGGCGTGGCGGCATGCAGACCAAGCTGCGTGCGGCGCGGCTGGCGGCGCGCTCCGGGGCGCACACGATCATCGTTGGTGGGCGTCTGGAGCGAGTGCTTGATCGCCTGAAGGCTGGCGAGCGCATTGGCACGCTGCTGTCGCCGGAGCGCGGCATGTTGGCGGCGCGCAAGCAGTGGTTGGCCGGGCATCTGCAGACGCGCGGCACGCTGGTGCTGGACGAAGGCGCGGTGTCGGCGTTGTCGCAGGGCAACAAGAGTCTGTTGCCGGTCGGCGTCAAATTGGTCCAGGGCAGCTTCCGGCGTGGCGAGATGGTGGTCTGCGTGGCGCCGGACGGTCGTGAGATTGCCCGTGGCCTGGCCAACTACAGTGCGCTTGAGGCGCAAAAAATCATTGGTCAGTCGTCAGATGCAATTGTCGGCGTGCTGGGCTACATGGCTGAGCCGGAACTGGTTCATCGTGACAATCTGATTCTGGTCTAAGGGAAAATACGCATGCGCATGGCTAAAGGATTGTTGGGTCTGCTGATGGCGCTGCCATTGCTGGCCTCGGCCGAGGAAATCGGTCAGGTGTCGACGGTGTTCAAGTTCGTCGGCCCGAATGACCGGATCGTGGTCGAGGCTTTCGATGATCCGAAGGTCGACGGTGTGACCTGCTACCTGTCTCGCGCCAAGACGGGAGGGGTGAAGGGTGGTTTGGGTCTGGCCGAGGATCGCGCCGAGGCGTCGATCGCCTGTCGTCAGGTGGGTCCGATCAAGTTCAAGGGCGAACTGAAGGATGGTGATGAGGTGTTCAAGGAGCGCACATCGCTGGTGTTCAAGACCATGCAGGTGGTGCGTTTTCTCGACAAGAAGCGCAATACGCTGGTGTACCTGGTCTACAGCGATCGCGTGATCGAAGGGAGTCCACAGAATGCGGTAACCGCAATTCCAATCGTGCCGTGGGTGCCGGTCCAGCAGTAACAACGCAAATCCGGAATGTGGGAGCGGGCTTGCTCGCGAAGAGGTCGTGTCAGTCGCTAGAGATGTCGGCTGACAGATTGCATTCGCGAGCAAGCCCGCTCCCACTTTTTTGTGTGCGGGATTCACCAAATCGCAGGCAATAAAAAACCGACCCTAAGGTCGGTTTTTTAATGACTACGTCGATTAAGCAGCTTCTTTCAGTGCTTTGACGTGGCCATTCAGACGGCTCTTATGACGAGCAGCCTTGTTCTTGTGGATGATGCCTTTATCGGCCATGCGGTCGATAACTGGCACAGCCAGAACGTATGCAGCTTGAGCTTTTTCAGCGTCTTTTGCGTCGATGGCCTTAACTACATTCTTGATGTAGGTACGAACCATGGAACGCAGGCTGGCGTTGTGGCTGCGACGCTTCTCAGCCTGTTTTGCACGTTTTTTGGCGGAAGGTGAGTTGGCCACCGTCGAGCTCCTCGAAAGACTTTTTAGGAAATAGCAAACAAAATAGGCCGCGAATCATGCCGATGAAGAGAAGTCTTGTCAAGGGCGCTTGAAACGTTCCGCTAAGTGGTAGGTGTAAAGAGGCGGGATATTTATTTCCGGCGCTTGACCTGTAAACTCGCGAGCTTTGGCTCTGTGCTGTTGCGGCGCAGAGTATCGCACAAGTAGGCGCATTGTTCGCCTGCTGTTTATCGACAGGCACACATTCCCTCAATGAATCTGCTCAAATCGTTGGCCGCCGTCAGCTCTATCACCATGCTTTCCCGGGTTCTCGGGTTCGTCCGTGACACGCTCATCGCTCGCACGTTCGGCGCCGGAATGGCCACGGACGCCTTCTTCATTGCCTTCAAATTGCCCAACCTGCTGCGGCGAATCTTCGCCGAGGGCGCGTTCTCGCAGGCCTTCGTACCGATTCTGGCGGAATACAAAAGTCAGCAGGGTGAAGAGGCGACCCGTACTTTTATTGCTTATGTATCTGGCCTGCTGACGTTGGTGCTGGCGCTGGTCACTGCGCTGGGGATGATCGCCGCACCGTGGGTGATCTGGGCCACGGCGCCGGGTTTTGCCGACACGCCGGAAAAATTCCAGCTCACCTCCGACCTGCTGCGGGTGACGTTCCCTTATATATTGCTGATCTCCCTGTCCTCGCTGGCCGGGGCGATCCTCAATACCTGGAACCGCTTTTCGGTGCCGGCGTTCGTGCCGACCCTGCTCAACGTCAGCATGATTGTGTTCTCGCTGTTCCTCACGCCGTATTTCGATCCGCCGGTGATGGCTCTCGGCTGGGCGGTACTGGTCGGTGGTCTGGCGCAGTTGCTTTATCAACTGCCGCACCTGAAAAAGATCGGCATGCTGGTGCTGCCGCGCCTGAATCTGCGCGATAGCGGCGTCTGGCGAGTGATGAAGCAAATGCTGCCGGCGATCATCGGTGTCTCGGTCAGTCAGATTTCGCTGATCATCAACACCATTTTTGCCTCGTTTCTGGTCGCCGGCTCGGTGTCGTGGATGTATTACGCCGACCGTTTGATGGAATTGCCGTCCGGTGTGCTCGGCGTAGCGTTGGGCACCATTTTGCTGCCGACGCTGGCCAAGACTTATGCGAGCAAGGATCGCCACGAATATTCGCGGATCCTCGATTGGGGCCTGCGCCTGTGCTTCGTGCTGGTGTTGCCGTGTGCGCTGGCGCTGGGGATTCTCGCCGAGCCACTGACCGTCTCATTGTTCCAGTACGGTCAATTCAGCGCGTTTGATGCGTCCATGACCCAGCGTGCGCTGATTGCCTATTCTGTCGGTCTGCTCGGAATTATCGTGATCAAAGTGCTGGCGCCGGGCTTTTACGCGCAACAGAACATCCGCACCCCGGTAAAAATCGCAATCTTCACACTGGTGTGCACACAGCTGTTCAACCTGATGCTGATCGGCCCGCTGGCTCACGCCGGGCTGGCGCTGGCGATCAGTGCCGGTGCCTGCCTCAATGCCGGGCTGCTGTTCTATCAACTGCGCAAGCAAAAGATGTATCAGCCGCAACCGGGCTGGTACATGTTCGGCTTCAAACTGGTAGTGGCGGTAGCGGTGATGTCGGCGGTATTGCTGCTGGGCATGCATTTCATGCCGGCCTGGGATCAGGGGCACATGCTGGAGCGCTTTCTGCGTCTGGGGGCGCTGGTGGTTGCTGGCGTGGTGGCGTATTTCGGTATGTTGCTGCTGCTCGGTTTCCGTCTGCGCGACTTCAATCGCAAGGCTTTGAGCTGAGGCTTCAGCCTTTATAACCGGGCACGGGCCGGCAGTTTTGTCGGCTCGATCACTTTGCGTTACGGTGTTGCCTGTCGTCGACCGTCGGGTGTGGTTATAATCGACCACTTTATGAGCAAGAAGCGCGTTATGCAGCTGGTTCGAGGCCTCCACAACTTGCGCCCCCAGCATCGGGGCTGCGTCGCCACTATTGGCAACTTTGACGGTGTTCACCGTGGTCACCAGGCTATCCTGGCCCGGCTGCGTGAGCGTGCGCTCGAGTTGGGCGTACCCAGCTGCGTGGTGATTTTCGAGCCGCAGCCACGGGAATTCTTTGCCCCGGAGACCGCTCCGGCGCGTCTGGCCCGCTTGCGTGACAAGCTGCAGCTGCTGGCCGCCGAAGGCGTCGACCGGGTGTTGTGCCTGGCTTTCAATCAGCGCCTGAGCAAGCTCAGCGCCAGTGAATTCGTCGATACCATTTTGGTGGACGGTCTCGGCGTGCAGCATCTGGAGGTCGGTGACGATTTCCGCTTCGGCTGCGATCGCCTCGGCGATTTCGATTTTCTGCTGCAGGCCGGCCAGGTCCACGGGTTTACCGTGGAAGCCGCGCAAACCGTCGAGCTGGACGGCATTCGCGTCAGCAGCACTCAGGTGCGCAACGCGTTGGCCGCCGCCGATTTTGCCTTGGCCGAACGCTTGCTCGGCCGCCCGTACCGGATCGCCGGTCGCGTGCTGCACGGTCAGAAACTGGCCCGGCAACTGGGTACGCCCACTGCCAACATTCAACTCAAGCGCCGTCGCGTACCGTTCACCGGGGTTTACCTGGTAGATGTGGACATCGACGGCAAGACCTGGCCCGGCGTCGCCAATATTGGCGTGCGGCCTACGGTCCAAGGTGATGGCAAAGCCCACCTTGAAGTTCATCTACTGGATTTTGCCGGCGATCTGTATGACCGGCGTCTGACGGTGGTTTTCCACCAAAAGCTGCGTGAAGAGCAGCGTTTCGCCTCCCTGGAGGCACTGAAAACGGCGATCAACGCGGATGTCGCCGCCGCCCGTGCACTAGCCGCACCTAGCGCCCATCGCTAATGAAGAGCCTTAAATGACCGACTATAAAGCCACGCTAAACCTTCCGGACACCGCCTTCCCAATGAAGGCCGGCCTGCCACAGCGCGAACCGCAGATCCTGCAGCGCTGGGACAGTATTGGCCTGTACGGAAAGTTGCGCGAGATTGGCAAGGATCGTCCGAAGTTCGTCCTGCACGACGGCCCTCCGTACGCCAACGGCACGATCCACATCGGTCACGCACTGAACAAGATCCTCAAGGACATGATCATCCGCTCGAAGACCCTGTCGGGCTTCGACGCGCCGTATGTTCCGGGCTGGGACTGCCACGGCCTGCCGATCGAGCACAAGGTTGAAGTGACCCACGGCAAGAACCTGGGCGCGGACAAGACCCGCGAGCTGTGCCGTGCCTATGCCACCGAGCAGATCGAAGGGCAGAAGAGCGAGTTCATCCGTCTCGGCGTGCTGGGCGACTTCGCTAACCCGTACAAGACCATGGACTTCAAGAACGAGGCCGGTGAAATCCGCGCCCTCGCCGAAATCGTCAAGGGCGGTTTCGTGTTCAAGGGCCTCAAGCCTGTGAACTGGTGCTTCGATTGCGGTTCGGCGCTGGCCGAAGCCGAAGTCGAGTACGAGAACAAGAAGTCCTCGACCATCGACGTGGCGTTCCCGATCGCTGACGAGGCCAAACTGGCCGCCGCGTTCGGTCTGCCATCGCTGAGCAAACCCGCTTCGATCGTGATCTGGACCACCACCCCGTGGACCATCCCGGCCAACCAGGCATTGAACGTTCACCCTGAGTTCAATTACGCCCTGGTTGATATCGGCGACAAGCTGCTGGTGCTGGCTGAGGAGCTGGTTGAATCCTGCCTGTCGCGTTACGGCGTTGAAGGCTCGGTCATCGCGACCACCACCGGTAAAGAGCTGGAACTGATCAACTTCCGTCACCCGTTCTACGACCGCCTGTCGCCGGTGTACCTGGCCGACTACGTCGAACTGGGCGCCGGCACCGGTGTGGTTCACTCCGCCCCGGCCTACGGTGTGGACGACTTCGTGACCTGCAAGAAGTACGGCATGGTCAACGATGACATCCTCAATCCGGTACAAAGCAACGGCGTGTACGTGCCGTCGCTGGAGTTCTTTGGCGGCCAGTTCATCTGGAAGGCCAACCCGGCCATCGTCGAAAAACTCACCGAAGTCGGTGCGCTGCTGCACACCACCGTCATCGAACACAGCTACATGCACTGCTGGCGCCACAAGACCCCGCTGATCTACCGCGCCACCGCGCAGTGGTTCATCGGCATGGACAAAGAGCCGGTCAGCGGCGACACCCTGCGCGTGCGCTCGCTCAAAGCCATCGAAGACACCAAGTTCGTGCCGGCCTGGGGCCAGGCGCGCCTGCACTCGATGATCGCCAACCGTCCGGACTGGTGCATCTCCCGTCAGCGCAACTGGGGCGTGCCGATCCCGTTCTTCCTGAACAAGGAAAGCGGCGAACTGCACCCACGTACCGTCGAGCTGATGGAAGAAGTCGCCAAGCGCGTTGAAGTCGAAGGCATCGAAGCCTGGTTCAAGCTCGACGCCGCCGAACTGCTGGGCGACGAAGCGCCGCTGTACGACAAGATCAGCGATACCCTCGACGTGTGGTTCGACTCCGGCACCACCCACTGGCACGTGCTGCGCGGTTCGCACCCGATGGGTCACGAAACCGGCCCGCGCGCCGACCTGTACCTGGAAGGTTCCGACCAGCACCGCGGCTGGTTCCACTCGTCGCTGTTGACCGGTTGCGCCATCGACAACCACGCGCCGTACCGCGAGCTGCTGACCCACGGCTTCACCGTCGATGAGTCCGGCCGCAAGATGTCCAAATCCCTGGGCAACGTGATTGCGCCGCAGAAAGTCAACGACACCCTGGGCGCCGACATCATGCGTCTGTGGGTCGCGTCGACCGACTACTCCGGCGAAATGGCCGTGTCCGAGCAGATCCTGCAGCGCAGCGCGGACGCCTATCGTCGTATCCGTAACACCGCGCGTTTCCTGCTTTCGAACCTGACCGGTTTCAACCCGGCCACCGACCTGCTGCCGGCTGAAGACATGCTCGCACTGGATCGCTGGGCGGTGGATCGCACGCTGCTGCTGCAACGCGAATTGCAAGAGCACTACGGCGAATACCGTTTCTGGAACGTCTACTCGAAGATCCACAACTTCTGCGTGCAGGAGCTGGGTGGTTTCTATCTCGACATCATCAAGGATCGCCAGTACACCACCGGCGCCGACAGCAAGGCACGTCGCTCGTGCCAGACCGCGCTGTTCCACATCTCCGAAGCGCTGGTACGCTGGATCGCGCCGATCCTCGCGTTCACCGCCGACGAGCTGTGGCAGTACCTGCCGGGCGAGCGCAACGAATCGGTGATGCTCAACACCTGGTACGAAGGTCTGACCGAGTTGCCGGAAGGCTTCGAGCTGGGTCGCGCGTACTGGGATCGCATCATGGAAGTGAAGGTAGCGGTCAACAAAGAGATGGAAATCCAGCGTGCGGCCAAAGCCGTCGGTGGCAACCTGCAGGCCGAAGTGACGCTGTTCGCCGAAGAGGCGCTGAGTGCCGACCTGGCCAAGCTGAGCAACGAGCTGCGCTTTGTATTGATCACCTCCACTGCCAGCGTGGCACCTTTCGTTCAGGCACCTGCGGACGCGGTAGCCACCGAAGTCAGCGGCCTGAAACTGAAGATCGTAAAATCAGCCTTCCCGAAATGCGCCCGTTGCTGGCACTGCCGCGAAGACGTCGGCGTGAACCCGGAGCATCCGGAAATCTGCGGTCGTTGCGTCGACAACATCAGCGGCGCCGGCGAGGTTCGTCACTATGCCTAACGCCGTTGGCCGTTTCGGACGGTTGAGCTGGCTCTGGTTGAGTTTGCTGGTTCTGGTCATCGACCAGGCCAGCAAGTTCTACTTCGAAGGCAAGCTCGAAATGTTCCAGCAGATCGTGATCATTCCCGATTACTTCAGCTGGACGCTGGCCTACAACACCGGCGCGGCCTTCAGCTTCCTGGCTGACAGCTCCGGCTGGCAGCGCTGGCTGTTCGCCCTGATCGCGATTGTGGTCAGTGCGGTGCTGGTGGTCTGGCTCAAGCGTCTGGGCCGCAACGATACCTGGCTGGCTGTCGCACTGGCACTGGTGCTGGGCGGTGCGCTGGGCAATCTGTATGACCGCATTGCCCTGGGCCATGTGATCGACTTCATTCTGGTGCACTGGCAGAACCGCTGGTACTTCCCGGCGTTCAACTTTGCCGACAGCGCCATCACCGTCGGTGCGGTGATGCTCGCACTGGACATGTTCAAAAGTAAGAAAACCGGAGAAGCCGTTCATGACTGAACAGGTATTGGCTGAGCAACGCATCGGCCAGAACACGGAAGTCACTTTGCACTTTGCATTGCGCCTGGAGAACGGCGACACGGTCGACAGCACGTTCGACAAGGCCCCGGCGACCTTCAAGGTCGGCGACGGCAACCTGCTGCCGGGTTTCGAAGCGGCATTGTTCGGCTTCAAGGCCGGCGACAAGCGTACGCTGACCGTCGAACCGGAGAACGCCTTCGGCCAGCCGAACCCGCAAAACGTACAGATCATCCCGCGTTCGCAGTTCGTCGACATGGAGTTGTCGCCGGGTTTGCTGGTGATCTTCAATGATGCGGCCAATACTGAGCTGCCGGGTGTGGTGAAAGAGTTCGATGACGCGCAAGTGACCATCGACTTCAACCACCCGCTGGCCGGCAAGACGCTGACCTTTGACGTCGAGATCATCAGCGTCAAAGCGATCTGAGTACACCGCAGAACAATGGTGGGAGCGGGCTTGCTCGCGAATGCTGACTGACATTCAACATAGAAGTTGTCTGACACACTGCTTTCGCGAGCAAGCCCGCTCCCACATTGGATTTTTGCTGGATTTGAGCAATTGTGCTCGATCAGCAGGACGTAAATTTATTTCGCGCGCAAGACACGAGGCACAGCATGCAAATCAAACTCGCCAACCCCCGTGGCTTCTGCGCCGGAGTGGACCGGGCGATCGAAATCGTCAACCGCGCCCTGGAAGTCTTCGGGCCGCCGATCTACGTGCGTCATGAAGTGGTGCACAACAAGTTCGTGGTCGAAGACCTGCGCAGCCGTGGCGCGATCTTCGTCGAGGAGCTGGATCAGGTGCCGGACGACGTCATCGTAATCTTCAGTGCTCACGGCGTTTCTCAAGCCGTACGCAGCGAAGCCGCCGGCCGTGGCCTGAAGGTTTTCGACGCCACTTGCCCGCTGGTGACCAAGGTGCACATCGAAGTCGCCAAGTACAGCCGCGACGGCCGTGAGTGCATCCTGATCGGCCACGCCGGTCACCCGGAAGTCGAAGGCACCATGGGCCAGTACGACGCCAGCAATGGCGGCGCGATCTACCTCGTCGAAGACGAGAAAGACGTCGCTGAACTGCAAGTGCGTGACCCGGAAAAACTGGCGTTCGTGACCCAGACCACCCTGTCGATGGACGACACCAGTCGGGTGATCGATGCCCTGCGCACACGTTTCCCGGCCATCGGTGGCCCGCGCAAGGACGACATCTGCTACGCCACGCAAAACCGTCAGGACGCGGTCAAGCAACTGGCCGACGAATGCGATGTGGTGTTGGTGGTGGGCAGTCCGAACAGCTCCAACTCCAACCGTCTGCGTGAACTGGCCGAACGCATGGCCACGCCGGCCTACCTGATCGACGGCGCCGAAGACCTGCAGAAGAGCTGGTTCGAGGGTGTCGAGCGCATTGGCATCACCGCTGGTGCCTCCGCACCGGAAGTGCTGGTGCGCGGCGTGATCCAGCAATTGCAAGCCTGGGGCGCGACCGGTGCCGATGAACTGGCCGGTCGCGAAGAGAACATCACCTTCTCGATGCCGAAAGAGCTGCGCGTCCGTTCGATCTGACGCTCTTCGCCTTCAGGCACAGCGCCTGCTCAGCCTTTGCGCTGGTCAGGCGCACCCGACCGGTTGCCGCCAGCACCACCTGGCGCTGGCTGACCGGCTCGCGTGCCGAACAGATATGTAATGTCCCTGCCTGAAATGCCCGCCCGGGCATCAGCGGTTGTCCCAGACTGCTGAAGCGCACGTAACGACTGACCGCCCAATTACCGACAATCGGTGTCCGCCCGTCACTCGTATGCTCCACCAGCAGGGGATGGCTGCTGTCCAGCGACCCCTTGCCGCTGATATCCAGAATGATCCGCCAGCCCTGACTCCAGTCGCCATTGATGCCATGGATAACCACGCTCTGATTGCGGGTGATGGCCAGGGTGCGGGCGTTGCGAATGCCGTCGAGCAGCGACTGCGCTGCCTGGTCGCGCTGAGTCGACTCGGTGAAGGTGGCGAACGCCGGGCTGACCAGCGACAGAACAATTGCGCCAATCGCCAGTCCCATAAGCAATTCGATCAGGCTGAAACCCTGTTGCGGCATGACAACTCCCTCCGTGGAGCATGAAGCCCGGCGCGATCCTTTTCGCCGGGCAGGGCAAATCAACCGACGCGGGCCGGTTGAATGTTCTAGTTTGTAGAAGCAGGTATAGCCGACGGCAACGGAGGGCATCGATGGATCATCATACAAAAGGTTTCACGCTGCCCGAGTTGTTGGCTGCGGTAGCGGTGATGGTGATCCTCATCACCCTGGCGGTGCCGGGCTTCACCCGCTCGATCCAGAGCAGCAAGGCCGACACCGAAATGGGCGACCTGCAGCGCGCCATCAACTATGCCCGGCTGGAGGCGATTGATCGCGGCGTGACCACGCGCTTGCGCCCGAGCGCCGGCGGCAGCGTGTGGACCGGCGAATTGTCGGTCTACGACAGTACTGGCACACCGGCCAATGTATTGCGGGTTGTTCCAGCGATGAGCAGCGGCGCGACTCTGACGCTACCCTCAGGAGTGACCGCACTGGATTTCAATAATCTGGGTGGCCTGGCGGCGCCGTCGACAGCGGTGGTCATCAGTTACGTACTGGGAACGCAAAGCAGGACGCTGAACGTGTGTCTGAATGGACGAATTCAATTGGGTGGAAGTTGCGGATGAGGGCAGGGAGCACACAGGCACAGGAGGGCATGTCGCTGATCGAGGTGCTGGTCGCGTTGCTGATTCTGACCGTCGGGATATTGGGCGCGGCAGCTGTTCAAGTGAATGCGCTGAAGTACACCGACAGTTCGCGGATGACCAGTCAGGCGAGCTTTATCGCCTACGACATGATGGACCGCATCCGCGCCAACGCCGCCGCCGATTACACGGTGACACCGCCGACCTCGGGCAACCTCAGTGTCGCCCGCGATCAGGATCTCTACGATTTTACCACCAACATCGTCAATTTCGGCGGGCCAACCGCCACCGGCACGATCACCCGCAATCAGCGGGTGTACACCATCACCATCAACTGGAATGACTCACGGGCCGCGAATGCCACCGGTACCACGCGCAGTTTCGTCCTGACCAGCCGTGCAACGGTCGATCCGGTGGCCACGCCATGAAGCACTCCAATCGTGGTTTCGGCCTGATCGAAATGCTTATCGCCCTGGCCCTTGGGCTGATCATCGTGCTGGGGGTGGTGCAGACGTTTCTCGCCGCTAAAAACACTTACGTCAGTCAGAACACCGCTGCAGCGATGCAGGAAGATGCGCGCTTCGTATTGAGCAAGATGATTCAGGAACTGCGCATGGTCGGCATGTTCGGCTGCCTGGGCACGATTACTGACGCGAGTTCGGCAGGGGATTTCAACGCGGCGCAGGTCACCCCGATCAGTTGGGACAACAGCAACCTCAAGCTGACTCTGGTTACCGCCGATGTCGGCGGCAGTGGTGGCACGCCGACCTGGACGGTGGTCTCCGATTGCCGCAACAGTGCCACGGGCTATACCGGATTGCGTGCGGCGGCGAGCGGGCAGATCGCCTTTCCGATCCGCCGCTTGATCTACAGCTTCAGCAACAACCAGATTCTCATGGGCACCGGCAGCGGCACGCCGACCCAACAGGTGTTGGTGAACAACGTCAGCGCGTTCACTGTCATGTTCGGTCTGGCGACGTCCGCCACCGATGTCGCGGCGTCCTCCTACAGTGCCAACCCTAGCGATCCGGCGCGCATCCGCAGTGTGCGCCTGAGCCTGACCCTCACCGACCCGAACAACCGGGTGGCCAATCAAACCTTCAATGTGGTTGCCGCTTTGCGCAACCGCTTGCAGTGAGGCCGGAATGATGAGGATCACGTTCAACCAGCGGCAGAACCAGCGTGGCATGGTGTTGCTGGTCAGTCTGGTGTTTCTGTTGCTGCTGACCTTGATCGGGCTGTCCTCGATGCAGAGCGCCAACCTGCAGGAAAAAATGGCCGGCAGTGTCAGCCTGCGCAATCAGTCGTTCCAGACCGCCGAGGCAGCGTTGCGCATCGGCGAGAGTGCGGTGCAACTCGACAGTTATTCGCTGGCGGTGTGTGCCAGCGCCACGCAATGTGCGCCGCCAGCGGAGTCTTCTGTGGTCAGTGCGGCGGGGCTCAATTCGACTTCCGGCGTAACGTGGGTCGCAGCCGGTAACGGCTTTTATGGTGTGCAGAACATTGGCACCACCCTGACGGCGGTCAACGTGCCGAGCAACACTTCGGCGACGCTGTATCGAGTTACGGCAGTCGGCATCGCCGGTACTTCGCGCAGTGTGGTGGAGAGCGTCTATGCGAAGTATTAAGCGCTGCTGGACGTTATTGACCGGCATGCTGCTGAGCTTGTATCTGGCGGCACCGGCCTACGCGTTCACGCCGTCCGACTCGCCACTGTTGAGCGCTGCAGCGGTGCCGCCCAACGTGATGTTGCTGATCGATGATTCCGGCAGTATGAACAGCATTATTTATGCGCCAGGATTCGACCCCGGCGTTGATCGCACACCCGCCCGGCAGTGCAACGCGTTGCTCGGACTGTGCCTGAGTTCTACTGCCATCACTGGTGATTCGGTGTTTCTCTCGAGCCTGCCGACCTCGGGTTGTTCCGGTGGGGCCTATGCCTTTTACAACAACAGTATCGCGCCGCTATGCCTGAAACTGCCGGATCCGGTGGGTGGCGGCAACACCCGCTACACCGGGGACTACATCGCCTACGTTGTCGGGCTGGCGATCAACAACGGCACCCGCGACTTCACCAACGGGGCAATTCCCAACGACTATCGGATCAACGTCGCGCGTAATGTGTCCACCGCGCTGGTCACCAGCAACCGTACCTTGCGCATGGGCCTGTCGACCTTCAATCCGGCCACCAGTAACAATTCGGGCAATGGCGGATATATCGCGCGATCGATCAGCGACCTGTCCCCGGTCTCCGGCAGCGTGACCCAGGCGCAGGCCGACGCCAACTACAACGCGCTGATTTCTTCGATCAACGGTTTGAGCGCCGTGGCCAACACGCCGCTGGCGGAAACTTATTATGAAATCACTCGCTACATGCGCGGCATGGCGCCGTACTACAACAGCACGCCGACGACCTACACCAGCCCGATTCAGTACCGCTGCCAAAAGAACTACGGCGTGGTGATCACCGACGGTTTGCCGACCTACGACCGCACGTTTCCCACCAATGATCCGTTGGGTGGCAGTCGCCTGCCGAACTGGGACGGTATCAACAATGACGGCAACAACCTCAATGGCGATAACGAGGGTGACACGCTGTATCTGGATGACATTGCCAAATTCGCCTTCGACATCGACATGCGTTCCACGGGGACTGACGCCGCTGGCAAAAGCTGGAATGCCGTGGATTTTCCCAAACAGAACATGAACACCTACACCGTGGGTTTTACCGCCGACAACGACATGCTGTCGGACGCCGCCGCTTACGGGCAGGGCAGGTATTACCAAGCCACCGACAGCGCCGGTCTCAACACCGCGCTGTCCTCGGCGTTGAGCGACATCACTTCCAAGGCCGGTTCCGGCGGCAGCGGGGTCACCAGCGGTACCACGCTGGCCAGTGGCACCAATTATTTCCAGACCAGCTACGATCCCAAGGACTGGCGCGGGACGATCAAGTCTTTCGGCTTCACCTCGGCCGGCGCGGTGAATACTTCGACAGCCCTGTGGACCACCGATACCACGATCGTGCCGGGCGCGACCGCTCCAACCTATCAATCGTGGAACACCTTCAGTAACGCCGCCGTCACCCTGGCCTATGGCAACTTTTCCGCAGCCCAACAGACGACGCTCAGCCAGAGCCTGCCCACCGGTATCAGCGGCAGCGATCTGGTGGAGTGGAGCAAGGGCACCAACAAGACCGGGCTGAAAGTGCGCAGCGTATTGCTCGGCGACATCATCAACTCGCCGCTGGTGCTGGCCTCGCCCAGCGACAAAACCGCCTCCGACCTCTCGGGTGACACCACCTACACCACGTACCTGACCACCAAAGCGGCGAACATGAATTCGAGTCTGGTGGTGAATGCCAACGACGGTTTCGTCAACGTGATCAACTCGGCCAACGGCACCCGGCGTTATGCCTACATGCCGTCCAGCGTGTTGCCGTCGCTGCGGCTGATTGCCGACCCGGCGTACATCAATGGCGTCAGCCACAAGTTTCTGGTGGACGGTCAGGTCGGTGTGTATGACGCGCAAATCAACAGCGCCTGGAAAACCCTGGCCATCGGCGGTACCGGTGCTGGCGGCAAGACTTTCTATGCGCTGCAACTGTTCGACGCGTCCGCAGGCAATGTGCTCAATGCCCTGTGGGAAGTCAGTGCACCCGCCACGGCGAACACTGCCAACGCATTCAATGATCTGGGTTACGCCTATGCCCGGCCGGAAGTGGCACGCTTGGCCGATGGTCGCTGGGCGGCGTTCATTGCCAATGGTTATGGCAGCAGCTCCGGGGTGGCGGCGTTGTATGTGCTGGATGTGCGTGACGGTTCGTTGATCAAGAAGATCGTCATCGACAGCACCGAAACCACCAATGGCCTGTCGTCGGTGAAGCTCAAGGTCAACTCTTCGAACGTGGTGCAGGCCGCTTACGGCGGTGACCTGAAAGGTCGCTTGTGGAAGTTCGATCTGAGCGCGACATCGACCGACAGTTGGGGCGTGGCGTTTTCCGGTAAGCCGCTGTTCACCACGGCGGGCGGGGCGACTCAACCGATCACCGCGCAGCCGCTGCTGGCGGATAATTCGCTGGGGGGCAAACAGATCTTTGTCGGCACCGGCAAGTTCAACGAGACCGCCGACAAGACCAACAAGGATTTGCAGGCGTTCTACTCGGTATGGGACGCCGACGGCGGTTCCGGCCAGTTGACCGTCAGCAGTCTGCAGGCACAGGCAGTGACCGGAGTGTTCTCTGGCAGCACCGGGCAGTTCATCACCACCAGCCAGAATGACACGACCTATCCTGCGGAGAAGGGCTGGTACCTGCCCTTGGTGTACAACAACGTACTGACCGGCGAGCGGGTGATCAATCAGGCCAGTCTGGTGCTCGGACGCATCGTGTTTACCACCGCCAGTGTCGACACCACCGACCCGTGTGCCAGTTTCGGCACCGGCAAACTGGTCGAACTCGATGCGTTCAGCGGTAAGATGCTCAACTACGCAGTGCTCGACACCAACGCCGATGGCGTGGTCGACAGCAACGACACGATTTCCAGCGGCGTGGTGTTCACCGGCGGGATTCCGACCCTGAACGCCATCGTCAATGGCGCGACGCGCAAGATCGTCAACGATTCCAGTGGCACTGTCACCACACTGGTGGAAAAATCCGGCGGCGGCAGCCGGCGTATCATGTGGCGACAAATACAGTAAGTGAGAGTTTGAGGCATGCGCAGATTCAACCGAGGTTTCACCCTGATCGAAATCATGATCGTGATTGCGATCATCGGGATCATCATCACCATCGCCGCACCGAGCTACACCGAATACCTGAAAAAGGGCCGGCGCGCCGAAGTGGTGTCGCTGCTCTCGGAGCAGGCGCAGAGCCTCGAACGCTTCTATACCAAAAACAACGTCTACACCGGAATCACCGGTTTGAGCACGGGCAATGATTTCTACACCATCACCCCGACGATCGCTGATCAGACCTTCCTGCTGACCGCCACCCGCAAGGCTGGCACTGCCATGGCCACCGACAAGTGCGGGGACTTCACCCTGTCCAACACCGGCGTCAGAAGCATGAACAACGCTACCACCGGGCTGACCACCAAGGATTGCTGGGGCCGCTGAGGTACCTTCTTAAGGGCGCCTTTTTGCGCCCACTGTCTTTTTTACGGTTGGATCAAACATGACCAGGCAACAGCAAGTGGTGATTGTCGGTGGCGGGGTGATTGGCCTGCTGACCGCCTACAACCTCGCCTCCGAAGTGCGCAGCGTGGTGCTGCTGGATCGCTCGAACGTCGGCCAGGAATCGTCCTGGGCCGGCGGCGGTATCGTTTCACCGCTGTACCCGTGGCGCTACAGCCCGGCAGTCACCGCGCTGGCGCATTGGTCGCAGGATTTTTATCCACAGCTGGGCGAGCGGCTGTTTGCCGATACCGGGGTTGATCCCGAAGTGCACACCACCGGCCTGTATTGGCTGGATCTGGAGGATGAAGCCGAGGCTCTGGCCTGGGCCGAGCGGGAAAACCGTCCGCTGCGGGCTGTTGATATCTCGGCGGCGCACGACGCAGTGCCGGTGTTGGGCGGCGGGTTCTCCCGGGCAATCTACATGGCCGATGTGGCCAATGTGCGTAACCCGCGTCTGGTCAAATCATTGAAAGCCGCTTTGCTGGCGCTGCCGAACGTGACGATTCACGAGCAATGCGAAGTCAGCGGGTTTGTTCGCGAAGGCGAGCGGGTGGTTGGCGTCGAGACGTCCAAAGGCGTGATCAGTGGCGCTCAGGTGGTGCTGACGGCCGGGGCATGGAGCGGTGATCTGCTCAAGACGCTGGACCTGACGCTGCCGGTGGAGCCGGTCAAGGGCCAGATGATTCTCTACAAGTGCGCAGCGGATTTCCTGCCGAGCATGGTGCTGGCCAAGGGGCGTTATGCGATTCCGCGTCGCGACGGGCACATTCTGATCGGCAGTACGCTGGAGCACGAAGGCTACGACAAGACGCCGACCGATGTCGCGTTGCAGAGCCTCAAGGCTTCGGCGGTCGAGCTGCTGCCGGCGCTGGCGGAGGCCGAAGTGGTGGGGCACTGGGCCGGTTTGCGCCCGGGCTCGCCTGAGGGAATCCCGTATATCGGCCGGGTGCCGGGGTTTGAGGGGTTGTGGCTGAACTGCGGGCATTACCGCAATGGCCTGGTGTTGGCGCCGGCGTCGTGTCAGTTGTTTGCCGATATGATGTTGGGGCGTGCGCCGATTATCGATCCGGCGCCGTATGCGCCTGCAGGTCGCATTTAGTCAGATATTTCTCTGTAGCCTGGCAGATCGCTTTCGCGAGCAAGCCCGCTCCCACATAGGATCTGCGTTGAACACAAATTGTGTGAACAACCGAGATCTACTGTGGGAGCGGTCTTGCTCGCGAAGGGGCCCTCAATCCAGACCGAGTTTCTTCAGCCTGTAGCGCATCGAGCGAAACGACAGGCTCAAGCGCTGCGCCGCCGCTGTACGATTCCAGCGCGTTTCCTCCAGCGCCTGCAGGATCAGCTTGCGCTCGATGTTCTCCAGATAATCCTCAAGGTTGTCGATTTGCGTCAGGTCGGCAATACCGTCCTCGACTGCGCAATTGCCTTCGCTCAAGCGCAAATCCGCAGCCTCGATCACCTGGTTTTCGCACAGCGTGTGCGCGCGTTCGAGGACATTCTCCAGTTCTCGCACATTTCCGGGAAAACGATAACGCTTCAGTGCTTCAAGCGCTTGCGGGTGCAATTGGGCTGCCGGCTGGCCACTGTTGCTGGCCAGACGCTGGAGCATGTGCGTGGCCAGCACTTCGATGTCGTCGCGCCGTTCGCGCAGGGATGGCACGCGCAGTTCGATCACATTCAAGCGGTAATACAGGTCCTGGCGAAAGCGCCCGGCGGCGACTTCCGCTTCCAGGTCTTTGTGTGTGGCGCACAGAATGCGCACATCGACCACGGTTTCCTGCTGGCCGCCGACGCTGCGCACGGCTTTTTCCTGAATCGCCCGCAGCAGCTTGACCTGCATCGACAGCGGCAGATCCGCCACTTCATCGAGAAACAGGGTGCCGCCGTGCGCGGCCTGAAACAGCCCCGGTTTGTCGTCCACCGCGCCGGTAAAGCTGCCTTTGCGATGGCCAAAAAATTCGCTCTCCATCAGCTCTGAAGGGATCGCCCCGCAGTTGACCGGTACAAACGGCTGTTGCGCGCGCGGCCCTTGTTCGTGGATCAACCGCGCGACCAGCTCTTTGCCGCTGCCCGATTCGCCGCTGATGTAGACCGGCGCCTGACTGCGGGCGAGCTTGTCGATTTGTTTGCGCAGAGCGCGCATTGGGGGCGAGTCGCCCAGCAGTCGGCGGTCGATCGATGTGATATTGCCGCCGGCGGCAGGCATGCGCAGTGCGGTGCTGACCAGTTCGCGCAGGCGCGTGAGATCAACCGGTTTGGTGAGGAAGTCGAAGGCTCCGGCCTTCAGCGCATTGATCGCGGTTTCCAGGCTGCCATAGGCGGTGATCATCGCCACCGGCAGTTGTGGATGACGTTGCTGGATGTGCTGCACCAGGTCCAGCCCCGTGCCGTCGGGCAGGCGCATGTCGGTCAGGCACAGGTCGAACGCATTGCGCTGCAACAGTGCCTGGGCTTCGCCGAGGTTGCGAGCACTGAAAGTGTCGAGTTTCATCCGTCCCAGGGTGATTTCCAGGAGTTCGCGGATATCCGGTTCGTCGTCGACGATGAGGATTTTTTGCCGTGGGCTCGTGTTCAACTTTGTTTCCGTCCGTGAGCAAAGGTGATGCGAAAGCAGCCGCCGCCTTGGCGTGGTTTGAAGTCTAGGCGCGCCTGGTTGCTTTCGCACAGCTCACGGGACAGATAAAGCCCAAGGCCGGTGCCTTGGCTGCTGGTGGTGAAGAACGGTTCGAACAGATGCGCCTGCTGATCGGTCGGGACACCGGGGCCGTTGTCCTGTACTTCGAGCACCGCCAGCTGGCTGTCGGGGTCGACGAACAGCGCCAGCCAGACTTCGGCCTGCTGGTGCAGCAGGGCGCTGTGCCGCCAGCCGTTGCGTAACAGATTGTCGAGAATCTGCGTGAGCTGGTCGGGATCCATCAACGTGATGAAGTCCCCGGAATTGATCCGCAAATGAATCGACTGGCGCTCGCTCGCCTGCTCGCGGCTCTCGGCAACAAAGTGTTCCAGCCACGGTTTGAGATCCAGCCGTTGCGGAGCGCTTTGCTGGCGGCGCGACAGTTGCAGGACGTTTTCGATGACTCGGTTCATGCGCTGGGAGTGGTCTTGAATGATCTGCGTCAGACGCCGATCGGCGCTATCGAGTTCCTCGGACTCCGCCAATAGCTGCGCGGCATGACTGATGGCGCCCAGTGGATTGCGGATTTCATGGGAGATGCCGGCAGTCAGCCGCCCCAGTGCGGCGAGTTTGAGCTGCTGGGCTTGCTGAGCGATTTGCGCCAGATCTTCGAGGAACACCAGGGTTTGCTGGTTGGGACTCTGGTCGAGGGCGATGAAGCTGGGTTGCAGTTCCAGGCCGTTGCCGGGGATCTTCAGACTCTGCGGGCGCAGGGTCGGGTTGCTCAGCCACAGCTGCAGACGCTCGACCAATGCCGGCGAGTAGTCGCTGATCAAATGCCCTTCAAGATGCGACTGGGCCAACAGATTTTTCGCGCTGTGATTGGCCAGCTGTACCCGGCGCTGTTCGTCGAGCACCAGGATGCCGGTGCGCATGCGTTGCAGAATCAGGGCGTTGAGGGCTTCAAGACTGGTGACTTCGCTGGCACGCTGTTCGGCGAGATTTTCGCTGACTTCCAGACGCCGGATCAGGCCCTGGACCAGCAACGATGCGGCAAAACACAAAGCGCCGAGGGTCCCGGCTTGCAGATAGTCATTGGCGCTCAGGGGGTGACTGAAGCCCAGCAGAAAGCTGGAGCCGACAATGCCGAGTGCGCCGATGGCGGCAATCAGCAGGCCGATGCGCCGGCGCAGCAGGGTGTTGGCGATCGCCACCGAGACAATCAACAGGTTGCCGATGGCGCTGGCCACGCCGCCCGCCGCGTAGAACAGGCCGCACAGCAACAGCACATCGACCAAGGCCAGGGTGAACAACTGCGCCGGGCGGCGGGTGTTCTCCAGGAACACCACCAGCAGAATGTTCAGCACCAGATACAACCAACTGCCGCTGCGCAGCAGATCGTCGTCGGCTGACGTCAACAGGCGGTTGTCCATGTTGCTGGAGATCAGCAGCACCAGCGTGATGCCGACGCTCAAACGGTAGAGATGATACAGGCGCAGCAGGCGCTGCGCCTGTTTACGGTCGGCGTTGGCGACCTCAGCGATCACTGGCACCCGGGCCTTGCTCAAGGTGAGCCTGGCTGCAATACCATTGTTGCTGAAGGTTCAACGCGCGGTCGCGGGGCAGGTGCACGCCGCAGTGAGCGCAGCGCACCATCGGCGCGGCGTCTTGCTCGCGGGGCGATTGGGCAGACGAGGCGGGCGCCTTGAATTTGCGCCACAGCCATACCGCAGCGAAAATCAGGACAATCCAGAACAGTAAACGAAGCATGATGGGCGGCTTTTCGGCTAATGATTCGGCAGTTTAGCCAAGGCGCCGGCAAGCGCACAGACTATTAATGCGCAGCCATGAAAAAGGGAGATCCGCAGATCTCCCTTTTTTGTAACGCCCGGTGTGATCAGTCGAACACGCCGAAGGTCATGTAGCTGAACCACGAACGGTCATCGTTGTTGCCTTCAGCCTCTTGATGTTCTTCCTCGATCACGTCACCGTTTTCGTCTTTAGGCTTGAGCTCGTTCGGAATCGCGTCTTTCGCGTCCTGGAACTGCTTCTGCACGTCCTGGTTGGCGCGGGTTTCTCCCGGCGGCAGCGGTGGACGCGATTCGATCAGGCCCAGCGTCGCCTTGCTCAGGAACGAACGGTTGTCGGCTTCGGCGACCGATGGCACGAACTGACCGTCCTGCAGGCTTGGGTGGTTCGGGTAGTTGAGCTTCAGGGTTTCCAGACTGGTGGCGGCCAGATCGTCCAGGTGCAGACGCTGGTAAGCCTCGGTCATCACCGCCAGGCCGTCGCCGACCGATGGGGTTTCCTGGAAGTTTTCCACTACATAACGGCCACGGTTGGCGGCGGCGACGTAGGCCTGACGAGTCAGGTAGTAGTCGGCTACGTGGATTTCGTAGGCCGCCAGCAGGTTGCGCAGGTAGATCATGCGCTGCTTGGCGTCCGGCGCGTAGCGGCTGTTCGGGTAGCGGCTGGTCAGCTGTGCGAACTCGTTGTACGAGTCGCGGGCAGCGCCGGGGTCACGCTTGGTCATGTCCAGCGGCAGGAAGCGCGCCAGCAGGCCGACGTCCTGGTCGAAAGAGGTCAGACCTTTCAAGTAGTACGCGTAATCCACGTTCGGATGCTGCGGATGCAAACGAATGAAACGCTCGGCGGCGGACTTTGCAGCTTCCGGCTCGGCGTTCTTGTAGTTGGCGTAGATCAACTCCAGCTGTGCCTGATCGGCGTAGCGACCGAACGGATAACGCGACTCCAGGGCCTTCAGCTTGGCTGTGGCGCTGGTGTAGCTGTTGTTGTCCAGGTCAGTCTGAGCCTGCTGATACAGCTCGGCTTCGCTGAGGTTTTCGTCTACGACTTCCTTCGATGAGCAAGCAGCGGTCAATGCGAGGATGGCGATCAGCAGCAGGTGTTTCACTTGCATGGCGGCTTGCGTCCCTATGACGGCCGCTGTCTTGGGCGGGGCCGTCCTGTTATGATGAGCGCCCCGTTGAAAAGCCTCGGGGCAAAAGACGCCGTATTTAACCACAAGCGCGCAGCCGAAACCAAAGGCTGTGCCGACGCCAGTCAGAGCATGTCCGATAAAATTGAACTTCGCGCAGAGGTGCCGTCCGATTTGGGCGGCCAACGCCTCGATCAAGTCGCCGCCCAACTCTTCGCTGAGCACTCACGCTCGCGCCTTTCCGCCTGGATCAAAGAAGGTCGCCTGACTGTGGACGGGGCGGTCATCCGCCCGCGCGACATCGTGCATGGCGGTGCCATTCTTGAGCTGACTGCCGAGCAGGAAGCCCAGGGCGAGTGGATCGCCCAGGACATCGAGCTCGACATCGTTTATGAAGACGACGACATCCTGGTGATCAACAAGCCTGCGGGCCTGGTGGTGCACCCGGCTGCCGGCCACGCTGATGGCACCTTGCTCAATGCCTTGCTGCACCACGTGCCGGACGTCATCAATGTCCCGCGCGCCGGTATCGTGCACCGCCTGGACAAGGACACCACCGGTCTGATGGTGGTGGCCAAGACCATTCAGGCGCAGACCAAGCTCGTTGCCCAGCTGCAAAGCCGCAGCGTCAGCCGGATCTACGAGTGCATCGTGATCGGTGTCGTGACCGCCGGGGGCAAGATCAACGCCCCGATCGGCCGTCATGGTCAGCAGCGCCAGCGCATGGCAGTGATGGAAGGCGGCAAGCCGGCCGTCAGTCACTACCGCGTGCTGGAGCGTTTCCGGTCCCACACGCATGTGCGGGTCAAACTGGAAACCGGCCGGACCCACCAGATTCGCGTGCACATGTCGCACATCAACTTCCCGTTGGTCGGCGACCCGGCGTACGGCGGTCGCTTCCGCATTCCGCCTGCCGCGAACCCGACCATGGTCGAGTCGCTCAAGCACTTCCCGCGTCAGGCCCTGCACGCGCGCTTCCTTGAGCTGGATCATCCGACCACCGGTGAGCGCATGAGCTGGGAATCGCCGCTGCCGGAAGACTTCGTCTGGCTGCTGACCCTGCTCAAGCAGGATCGCGAGGCATTCGTCGGATGAACTGGCTGACGCCGGACTGGCCTGCGCCGGCCAGCGTCAGCGCCTGTGTCACCACCCGCGAGGGGGGGGGCAGCGAGGCGCCGTTCGACAGCCTCAATCTGGGCGATCATGTCGATGATCGCCCGGAAGCAGTCGCCGAGAATCGTCGGCGTCTGACCGAACACTTCTCGATAAAGCCTGCCTGGTTGCAGCAAGTACACGGGACTGCCGTGGCTCATGCTGATCCGGGCGTGGTTGCCACCGCCGATGCCAGTTGGACGGCGACTCCCGGGATTGCCTGCACGGCGATGACCGCAGATTGCCTGCCGGCGTTGTTCTGCAACCGTGCCGGTACTCGCGTCGCGGCGGCTCACGCCGGCTGGCGCGGTTTGGCGGCGGGCGTACTGGAAGCCACTCTCGATCATCTCGACACCGCTGCGGCGGACGTACTGGTCTGGCTCGGCCCGGCCATTGGCCCGAAGGCCTTTGAAGTCGGCCCGGAAGTCCGCGAAGTCTTCGTCAAGCAACTGCCGGCAGCGGCAGCAGCCTTCGTGCCCAGTCACAATGCTGGCAAGTTCATGGCTGATATCTATCTACTGGCGCGCCTGCGTCTGGCTGAACGCGGTGTCACTGCGGTTTATGGTGGCGGTTTCTGCACCGTGACCGACCCGCGCTTCTTTTCTTACCGCCGTGCGTCGCGCACTGGCCGTTTCGCCTCCCTTGTCTGGCTCACCCGCTAGACTTGCCTGACCTGAATCAACTCGCTGACGCTTGAATCTCCCAGAATCGACCGCATCTACAGTGGTATCTGGCAGGTTTCTTTATTCAGGATGGTTTTTAGGTCCGGCCTGCTCAAAAGGAAGGTGACCCATGCGTATAGACCGTTTAACCAGCAAATTACAGTTGGCGTTGTCCGACGCCCAATCCCTGGCCGTTGGCCACGATCATCCGGCCATCGAGCCGGCGCATTTGATGCAAGCCATGCTTGAACAGCAGGGTGGTTCGATCAAACCCCTGTTGATGCAAGTCGGCTTCGACGTCAACAGCTTGCGCAAAGAGCTGACCAAAGAGCTCGACCAATTACCGAAAATCCAGAACCCGACCGGCGACGTCAACATGTCGCAGGATCTGGCGCGCCTGCTCAATCAGGCTGATCGCCTGGCTCAGCAGAAGGGCGACCAGTTCATTTCCAGCGAGCTGGTGCTGCTCGCCGCGATGGACGAGAACAGCAAGCTTGGCAAACTGCTGCTCGGCCAGGGCGTGAGCAAGAAAGCCCTGGAAAACGCGATCAACAACCTGCGCGGTGGTGAGGCGGTAAATGACGCCAACCACGAAGAGTCGCGTCAGGCGCTGGACAAATACACCGTCGACCTGACCAAGCGTGCCGAAGACGGCAAGCTCGATCCGGTGATCGGCCGTGACGACGAAATCCGCCGCACCATTCAGGTACTGCAGCGTCGCACCAAGAACAACCCGGTGCTGATTGGCGAACCTGGCGTGGGTAAAACCGCGATTGCCGAAGGTCTGGCCCAGCGCATCATCAACGGCGAAGTGCCGGACGGCCTCAAGGGCAAACGTCTGCTGTCGCTGGACATGGGCGCGCTGATCGCCGGTGCCAAGTATCGCGGTGAGTTCGAGGAACGCCTGAAAGCGTTGCTCAATGAGCTGTCGAAGCAGGAAGGGCAGATCATTCTGTTCATCGACGAACTGCACACCATGGTCGGCGCCGGTAAGGGCGAAGGCTCGATGGATGCCGGCAACATGCTCAAACCGGCACTGGCGCGTGGGGAGCTGCACTGCGTCGGCGCAACCACGCTCAACGAGTACCGCCAATATATAGAGAAGGATGCGGCCCTCGAACGGCGTTTCCAGAAAGTGCTGGTGGACGAGCCGAGCGAAGAAGACACCATCGCCATTCTGCGTGGCCTCAAGGAGCGTTATGAGGTTCACCATAAAGTGGCGATCACCGATGGCGCGATCATCGCCGCGGCCAAGCTCAGCCATCGCTACATCACTGACCGGCAGTTGCCGGACAAGGCCATCGACCTGATTGACGAGGCCGCCAGCCGTATTCGCATGGAGATCGACTCCAAGCCGGAAGTGCTGGATCGTCTGGAGCGTCGCCTGATTCAGCTCAAGGTTGAATCTCAGGCCCTGAAGAAAGAAAGCGATGAAGCGGCGATGAAACGCCTGGAAAAACTCCAGGAAGAAATCGTCCGCCTCGAGCGTGAATATTCGGATCTGGAAGAAATCTGGAACTCGGAAAAAGCCGAGGTGCAGGGTTCGGCGCAGATTCAGCAAAAGATCGAGCAGTCGCGTCAGGAGCTGGAAGCGGCGCGCCGTAAAGGCGACCTCAACCGCATGGCCGAATTGCAGTACGGGGTGATCCCGGATCTGGAACGCAGCCTGCAAATGGTCGATCAGCACGGCAAGAGCGAAAACCAGTTGCTGCGCAGCAAGGTGACCGAAGAGGAAATCGCCGAAGTCGTTTCGAAGTGGACCGGTATTCCGGTGTCGAAAATGCTCGAAGGCGAGCGCGACAAGCTGATGAAGATGGAAAGCCTGTTGCACCAGCGTGTGATTGGTCAGGACGAAGCGGTGGTTGCGGTCGCCAACGCTGTACGGCGCTCGCGTGCCGGGTTGGCGGATCCTAATCGTCCAAGCGGCTCGTTCATGTTCCTCGGCCCGACCGGTGTCGGTAAAACCGAGCTGTGCAAGGCGCTGGCCGAATTCCTCTTTGATACCGAAGAGGCGATGGTGCGGATCGACATGTCCGAGTTCATGGAGAAACATTCCGTGGCGCGGCTGATCGGTGCGCCACCAGGCTATGTTGGCTACGAGGAGGGCGGTTACCTGACCGAAGCGGTGCGCCGCAAGCCTTACTCGGTGATCCTGCTGGACGAGGTCGAGAAAGCGCATCCGGATGTGTTCAACATCCTGCTACAGGTGCTTGAGGATGGACGGCTGACCGACAGCCACGGACGCACGGTGGATTTCCGCAATACCGTGATCGTCATGACCTCGAACCTCGGTTCGTCGCAGATCCAGGAACTGGTCGGTGATCGTGAGGCCCAGCGTGCAGCGGTGATGGACGCGCTGACGTCGCACTTCCGTCCCGAGTTCATCAACCGGGTCGACGAAGTGGTGATCTTCGAGCCTTTGGCGCGGGACCAGATCGCGGGGATTACCGAGATCCAGTTGGGCCGTCTGCGCAGTCGTCTGGCCGAGCGCGAGCTGAAGCTGGAACTGAGTCCGGAAGCGATGGACAAGCTGATTGCCGTGGGTTACGACCCGGTTTATGGCGCACGTCCACTCAAACGTGCGATCCAGCGCTGGATCGAAAACCCGTTGGCGCAGTTGATCCTGTCGGGGCATTTCCTGCCGGGCGATACAGCAACCGGCAAGGTCGTGAACGACGAAATCGTTTTCGACTGAGTGGCAACGCCAATGAAATAAGGAAGGCCTCGCTTTGCGAGGCCTTTTTTTCGTTAGGCTGTTGAAGTCTAAGGAAAAGGCTTGTAAAGTGCGCCCCGCAGTCAGTCACCCGCAGCATCTCAGCTCACTGAGCTGAAATCTGAAATAAGTTGCAAATCATTAACTTGAAAGCGATTTAGGGGGTTGACAGAGGTGTTCTAGGTTGTAGAATAGCGCGCCTCAGACACACGAACGCAGCGATGCGAACGGAAGTCTAAGAGCTGTAAGTTTCACCGTTGTAAATTGAAATATGTAGTTCCGTGATAGCTCAGTCGGTAGAGCAAATGACTGTTAATCATTGGGTCCCAGGTTCGAGTCCTGGTCACGGAGCCAATTTCAAACCGGGGTATAGCGCAGTCCGGTAGCGCGCCTGCTTTGGGAGCAGGATGTCAGGAGTTCGAATCCCCTTACCCCGACCATTTTTGGGTCGTTAGCTCAGTTGGTAGAGCAGTTGGCTTTTAACCAATTGGTCGTAGGTTCGAATCCCACACGACCCACCATTTTTGAAACCAGGTAACACTGGGATCGAATCTTAAGATCAGAGGCCAAAAGCGCTGATCGAAGAAGGCGATCTTTGAAAGGTCGCCTTTTTTTTACCGGGGTATAGCGCAGTCCGGTAGCGCGCCTGCTTTGGGAGCAGGATGTCAGGAGTTCGAATCCCCTTACCCCGACCATATTAAAAATCCTTGTATCGAAAGATACGGGGATTTTTTTTGTCCTCGCGAAAGACAATTCCCTTCAAGTCATCGTACAACTTGCCGATAGCCCGCTAACGAGAGGGGACTGCCGCTGTTCGCCCCTTCAATCTGGCCAATACAAGAATAAGGGCGTTCGTCATGTTGCTTCGTCAGTTGAATATTGCTCCACGTGCCGCACTGGGTTTCGCCCTGATCGCGGTCTTGGTGGCGTTGCTCGGCGTATTCGCCTTGGGGCAGATGTCGAGCATCCGTGACAGTGAGGTCGCGGTCGAGAGCCAGTGGTTGCCGAGCATTCGCGGCGGTGACGAGATTCGCGAGCTGATGTTGCGGATCCGCACGATTTCCCTGCGCATGGCGCTTGATCAGGATCCGAAGAACGTCGCGACTTACCGCAGCCAGATGGATACCCGCGACAAGGAGCTGAGCGAGAAGATCGCCGCCTACGACAAACTGGTCACCACGGCGGAAGGCCAGCTGCTCTATGACCAGTTCAAAAAAACCTTCGCCGCGTATCGCACCGGCATCGCGCAATCCTTCACCCTGGCCGATCAAGGCCAGCGTGACGAGCTGACCAAACTGTTGCTGGTTGATATGAAGACCGTGGTCGACGGCTCCGGCAAGCAGCTCAATGACCTGGCGGATCTGTTCGCCAAACAGGTTGCTGCGGAGAGCCAGAAATCCGCTGACCACTACCAGACCTCACGCACCATCGTCAGTCTGTTCATCGCGCTGGCGGCGCTGGCCACGGTGGCGCTGGCCATGTTGCTCACCCGCAGCATCATTCGTCCGTTGAGCACGGCCGTCAGCGCTGCCGAAAGTGTGGCCCAAGGCGACCTGACCCGACCGATCGAAACCCACGGTAACGATGAAGTCAGCCGTTTGCTCAAGGCGCTGGCAACCATGCAGCAGAACCTGCGGGAAACGCTGCAAGGCATCAGCGGTTCGGCCACGCAATTGGCCACCGCTGCCGATGAGCTCAACGCGGTGACGCTCGACAGCACACAAGGCCTGCAGCAGCAGAACAACGAAATCGAACAGGCCGCCACGGCGGTCAATGAAATGACTACGGCGGTTGAAGAAGTCGCGCGCAACGCGGTGTCGACGTCCGATGCCACCCGCCAATCCAGTGAGTCGGCGCAACTGGGGCAGGCGCGGGTCAGTGACACCGCGTCGGCCATCAATGCGCTGGCCAGCGACGTGCAGCACACCGGCGAGTTGGTGCAATCGCTGGCCAACCAGTCACAGGACATCGGCAAAGTGCTGGATGTCATCCGTGCGATTGCCGAGCAGACCAACCTGCTTGCGCTCAACGCGGCCATTGAGGCAGCACGCGCAGGGGAGAGCGGACGCGGTTTTGCGGTGGTTGCCGATGAGGTGCGGGCGCTGGCCTATCGCACTCAGCAATCGACGCAGGAGATCGAGCAGATGGTGCAGGGCATGCGCACCGGTTCAAGCCTGGCGCTGGATTCGATGCAGGCCAGCGCTGCGCGGGCCACATCCACGCTGGCGTTGGCCGAGCGCGCGGGGGAGGCGCTGGAAACCATCACCGCGTCAGTGCATGAGATTCATGAGCGCAATCTGGTGATTGCCAGTGCGGCGGAGGAGCAGGCGCAAGTCGCGCGGGAAGTGGATCGTAATCTGGTGAATATTCGCGACCTGTCAGTCCGTTCCGCAGCGGGAGCCGATCAGACCAGCGCGTCGAGTCACCAACTGTCGCAACTGGCCAACGCGCTGCAAGGCATGGTGCGGCGCTTCCAGCTCTGATGTGCAGAGGTCGATTGCTGGATTTTTGAGCTGCGCAAAAAAATGTGGGAGCGGGCTTGCTCGCGAAAGCGGTGTATCAGTCGACATGAATGTTGAATGACACGACCTCTTTGCGAACAAGCCCGCTCCCACAGTTTTAGATCAATGCAGCTTCAAGCGTGGCTCGGTGCCGCGGCCGATCTTGCTGCCCAGCATCAGCATCGCCGTGCGGAACGGTCCGTACAGTGCCATCTGGTGCATGCGGTACAGCGACACGTAGAACATCCGCGCCAGCCAGCCCTCCAGCATCACACTGCCGGTCAGGTTACCCATCAAGTTACCCACGGCCGAAAAACGCGACAGCGAAATCAGCGAGCCGTAGTCGGTGTACTTGTACTCCGGCAGGGTTTTGCCTTCGATACGCAGCTTCAGTGACTTGGCCAGCAACGACGCCTGTTGGTGCGCGGCTTGCGCACGCGGCGGCACGTTGCGATCCGAACCCGGTTGCGGGCAGGCGGCGCAGTCACCGAAGGCGAAAATGTTTTCGTCGCGGGTGGTCTGCAACGTCGGCAGCACTTGCAGTTGATTGATACGGTTGGTTTCCAGACCGTCGATGTCCTTGAGGAAACCCGGCGCGCGAATCCCGGCAGCCCAGACTTTCAGGCTGGCCTTGATCACGTTGCCATCGGCGGCGATCAGGCTGTCGGCGGTCACTTCGCTGACCGAAGCGTTGGTCATCACGTTGACCCCGAGTTTCTCCAGAGTCTTGTGCACCGGGCTGCTGATGCGCTCCGGCAGGGCTGGCAACACCCGTGGGCCGGCTTCGATCAGGGTGATGTGCATGTTCTCCGGTTTGATCCGGTCGAGGCCGTAAGCGGCCAGTTCATGTGCGGCGTTGTGCAATTCTGCCGCCAGCTCGACACCCGTGGCGCCGGCCCCGACGATGGCCACGCTGATCTGCTCGACCACATCGGTCTGCCCGGCATGCGCTCGCAGATAGTGGTTGAGCAGTTGCTGGTGGAAGCGTTCGGCCTGTTTGCGGGTGTCGAGGAACAGGCAGTGCTGCGCTGCGCCCTGGGTGCCGAAATCGTTGGTGGTGCTGCCGACGCTGATCACCAGCGTGTCGTAGGCCACTTCACGCGCAGGAACCAGTTCCACGCCGTTTTCGTCGTAGGTGGCCGCCAGCTGGATTTTCTTCTGCGCGCGATCAAGCCCGCTCATGCGTCCCAGCTGGAACTCGAAGTGGTTCCATTTCGCCTGGGCAACATAGTTGAGTTCATCCTCGGAAGAGTTCAGCGATCCGGCGGCCACTTCGTGCAGCAGGGGCTTCCAGATGTGCGTCAGGTTCGCGTCGACCAGCATCACACTGGCCGTGCCGCGCTTGCCCAGAGTCTTACCCAGACGGGTAGCCAACTCCAGACCGCCGGCGCCGCCGCCGACAATGACAATACGATGGGACATAGGGATCACTCGCAAGGTTTTTAAAGGAAATCGGTGCAATCACCTTCGCGAGCGCAATGCTGCTCATAGCGTCAGGTAACTGATAAGTCGGCTCAGCAGGCCCAGACCAATGGTCACTGCCAGCACCAGCACCAGGAGCATCCACGGCCGAAAAGGCCGGCGCTCGACACGGTGTTGGGACAGTTGCAGGTACTCTTCGACATGCTTTTGGTCTTCGGGGTTCAGGCGGCTGGTCATAAAGGCCTCGTCAGGTAGACGTTGCTGAATGTGCAGAAGCTACAGCGGTTTTCAACCGGGGTTGAACGCAGCATAGCCGCTGTCCGGAACCGGTTCGACAGACACACCGTCGTCGAGGCGAATGATCCCGCTTTGTAACACCCGCGCGGTTATTCCGCCATGCCCGCGCACCGCTTGAAAGGTGCCGGGGCCGAGGTTGTTTTGCAGGCGCGCACAGGGCTGACACCAACCCGTGGTCTCGAATATTGCCTGACCGATACGAAAGCGCCGACCCTTCAGACTAAACAGATTGATACCGCTGATGACCAGATTGCGCCGCAGGTCTTCAGGCCGCACGGGTTGATCTTCAGGTCGGCCCATCAGCGCGCTGATGACCGCCAGGTGTTCGAACTGAATCAACGTTACTTGCCGCGCGTTGCGCACGCCGGGGCGGGCGTGGTCACCGGTCAATCCGGCTTCGAGCCGTGCCTCGACCGCGTCTAGCTCGATCATCGGGCCGCGAGACTCGGGGCGCACGCCGATCCAGCGTACGCGGCCAGTCTGCGGGACGTCGGCAATCAACTGCTGCAGCGGCGTCACAGGCTGATCCCGACATCGAAGACGATGCTGCGACCGAGGTTGCTGCGCAGAAAGTCCGGCGCATCGGGATGGGCGAACAGCACCCGGGCGAAGGTCGGGCCGACCAGCGACAGCGAGCGCCAACCCTGACGCAGATACTCGGTCGGTGGTGGAAAATGGCTGTTGAGGTCCAGCACTTCGCGCTTGAGGCTGGCGAAGGCGATGATGTCCAGTTCGCCCAGATCCATGCCGCGTTCCTTGTAGTTGTGCGCTTTTTTGCGCAAGGTCGGCGCCAGTCGCAGTAAGAATTCATTGGCCGGGATCCGCCGTGGCTTGGCTTCACGACGCACCAACTGGCTGAGGGAAAACGCACTGCGGCGGCGTTGCAGTTCATCGCGCCATTCGTCGTTGAGCCGGCGGCCTTCATCGAGAACGAAGAACACTTCGAAATTGGCATCGCGAAACAGCACGTCCGGCGGCTCGCCGGCGGGGGCGAACTCATCGGCACGGTAAGGGATGTTCAAGCCTTGCAGCAGGCGCTGGCAGACCCAACGCTCACGCTCCCATTTGCGGGCATTGGACAGGAACGCGTTGGCTTGCTCGGCCGCAATGGTCAGCAGGCGTAAGTAATCTGAGTCATCCATAGGCCAAGCTTAGCGTTCAAATGCGACAAGCAGAAAGCTTTGCATCGGCTGATGCCCGGAAGAGGGCGGTGTAGACTCCGATGAAGGAATCAAACCCATGGAGAAGGTAAGGGATTCATGATCGGTGCAGAACTGTTGTCGTCGACGAGCCTGACACTCGGCTGGCTGATTTACCTGCCGGTGTTGTTGTGGGCGATCTGTCGTGCGCCGTGGGTCGAGTTGTTCACTGACAGTCGCCGCCAGCATCTGCTGTTCGGCACGGTGTTCGCCTTGTTTCTGCTGTGGATGGTGCGCAGGGATTTCGACACCGGGGTTTCTTATCACTTCATCGGCATGACCGCCGTGACGTTGCTGCTCGACTGGCCGCTGGCGATCATCGGCGGGCTGGTGGCGCAGCTCGGGCTGGTGTTGCTCGGACGTCAGGATCTGGCGGCGGTCGGGGTCAACGGTACGTTGCTGATCCTGTTGCCGGTGTTGATCACCGAGTGTGTGGCGATCCTCGTCGAGCGCGCCCAGCCGCGTAATCCGTTTGTGTATATCTTCTGTTCCGGGTTCTTTGCCGCAGCGTTGTCCGCATTGCTGTGTCTGACGCTGAGTCTGGGCCTGCTCTGGTACGACGGCCTGTTTGCCATGCCGGAATGGCTGGAAGATTTCGTCGGCTACCTGTGGCTGCTGATTTTTCCCGAGGCCTTTATCAACGGCATGGTGATCAGCGCGCTGGTGGTGTTCAGCCCGGAGTGGCTGGAAACCTTCAACCGCACCCGCTACCTTTCGGCGCCGTGGAAGGACGACGATCCCAAGTCTTGATCCACATCAAACCCGCCCCCCGCGCGGCATTTCATGCTCGGCCAAATTCCTTCAGGAGCAGCGGCATGAGTGTTTACGAGTGGGCGAGGCAGGAGACGCGGCAGAGTCTGGACATGGCGCTGGAGGTGGGCTTCGATCCGGGCCTGAGTTTGCGCGCCTTGCTCAGCGCGGTGGTGCAGCAGAGCAAGACGCTGCGCAACCCCGAAGACCTGGCCGACGAGTTGCGCTTTCTCGCGGAAAACCTCGACGACGATCAGGACTACGGCTTCATGCGGCCCTGATCGCGATCAGTGACGCGGGTCGAAATCGCCGGAGAACATTTCGTCTTCGGCATCCGGGGCGACCGGAATCTTGTGCTCTTCCGACGCCCAGGCGCCGAGGTCGATCAGCTTGCAGCGATCAGAGCAGAACGGGCGGAATTTGTTCTCGGGGGTAAATTCCACGGGGGCGCCGCAGGTTGGGCATTCGACGGTTGTAGGGCTCATGACTGGCCTCCGGATAAAGTCAGGTAAAAGTGATGCAGGCGCTCGACTTCGCTGTGCAACGAGGCGAGGTCGCGGTCGTTGACGACCACATCATCGGCACGGCTCACGCGGTCTTCACGGCTGGACTGGGCCTTGAGGATCGCCTGGACCTGCTGTTCGCTGGTCTGGTCACGCTGCAAGGTGCGCTCGATCTGCAGTTGTTGCGGGGCATCGATCACCAGAATTCTTTGAGTCATCGCGTACTGCCCGGATTCGATCAGCAACGGTGAAACCAGAATCGCGTAAGGCGATGTTGCCAGCCCCAGATGGTGCGCGATTTCCTCGGCGATCAACGGATGCAGCAGGGCTTCGAGCCAGCGGCGTTCTTCAGGCACTTCAAAGATCAATTTGCGCAGGGCCGCACGGTCCAGCGTGCCATCGGCTTGCAGGACACCGGAACCGAAGTGTTCAGTAATCTTCGCCAGTGCCGGACGCCCCGGCTCGACCACCCAGCGCGCTGCGTGATCGGCGTCGACCACATGGATCCCGAGATCGATGAAGTGCTGGGCCGCGGCGCTTTTGCCGCTGCCGATGCCGCCGGTCAGGCCGAGAATCCAGGGTTTTTCCACAGGGGTATTCATTTCAAACCGACAAACTGCCAATAGATGTCGGTTATTTGACCACCCCAGAGCAAGGCAATCCAGCCGGCAATTGCCAGATACGGGCCGAAGGGCATCGGCGTCGAGGTTTTCTGCTCACGCAGACGCAGTAGAACCACCCCGACAATCGCCCCCACCAGCGATGACAGCAGGATCGTCAGCGGCAGAATCTGCCAGCCGCCCCAGGCCCCGAGCAGCGCCAGCAGCTTGAAATCGCCGTGGCCGATGCCGTCCTTGCCGGTCAGCAGCTTGAACAGCCAGAACACTGACCACAGCGCCATGTAACCGGCCACCGCGCCCCACAACGCCGCGTGCAGCGAGACGAACAGCCCGAAACTGTTGACGATCAGCCCCAGCCACAACAACGGCAACACCAGCACATCGGGCAGCAGTTGATGTTCGGTGTCGATCAGGCTCATCGCCAGCAGGCCCCAGGTAAGGACGATCAACAGGCCCGCCGGCCAGCCGAAACCCAAATGCCAGGCAACGAATGCCGAAAGCAGGCCGCAGGCCAGTTCGGTCAGGGGATAACGTTTGCTGATGGGCGCGGCACACGCCGAACAGCGTCCGCGCAGCACCAGGTAACTGAGCAGCGGAATGTTTTCCCAAGCCCGAATCCGGTGGCCGCAGTGTGGGCACTGGGAGTGCGGCAGCATCAGGTTGTAGGTCGGCAGTGGTGTTTCGCTCGGCAGGCCGAGGACGTCCTGCGCCTGCTGGCGCCAATCGCGCTCGAGCATTTTCGGCAGGCGCCAGACCAGTACATTGAGAAAACTGCCGACCACCAGACCCAGCAGCAGGGCGGTGCACACAAAGGCCAGCGGATACAGACTGAAGAGTTCGTCGATAGGCATGTCAGATCGCTGAGCCAAGCTGGAAGATCGGCAGGTACATGGCCACGACCAGCCCGCCGACGATGACCCCGAGTACCACCATGACGAACGGCTCCATCAGGCTGGTGAGGTTGTCGACCATGTTATCCACTTCCTCTTCATAAAAACCGGCGACCTTGTCGAGCATGTCATCCAGCGCGCCCGATTCCTCACCGATGGCGGTCATCTGCACCGCCATGTTCGGGAATACTCCGGTGCTGCGCATCGAGAAATTCAGCTGCATGCCGGTGGCGACGTCCTGACGGATGCGCAGCACCGCGTGTTTGAACACCACGTTACCGGTGGCACCCGCCACCGAATCCAGTGCCTCCACCAGCGGTACGCCAGCGGCAAAGGTAGTCGACAGAGTGCGGGCGAATCGCGCCACTGCCGATTTGTACATCAGCGTGCCCACCAGCGGCAGCTTCAGCAGCCAGGTGTCCTTGCGGTCGCGCAAGGCCTGGGACTTCTTCAGCGCATGGCGGATGCCGAACACCGCCGCGATCAGCGCACCAAGCACCGCCCACCACCATTGCTGCAGGAACTCCGAGATACTGATTACCATCAGGGTGAAGGCCGGCAATTCGGCGCCGAAGCCGGAAAATACCGATTGAAACTGCGGCACCACTTTTACCAGCAGAATCCCGGTAACGACCATTGCCACCAGCACCACGGCGCTGGGGTAGGTCAGGGCTTTCTTGATCTTGGCCTTGAGTGCTTCGCTTTTTTCCTTATAGGTCGCGACCCGTTCGAGCAACGTATCGAGGGCGCCGGATTGCTCGCCGGCATCCACCAGGTTGCAATACAGCTCATCGAAATACTGCGGCTTCTTGCGCAGTGCGGCGGCGAAGCTGTTGCCGGCCGCTACCTCTTGCTTCACCTCGTCTACCACTTTGCGCATCGCCGGGTTGTCGAAGCCTTCGCCAATGATGTCGAACGACTGCAGCAGCGGTACGCCGGCCTTCATCATGGTTGCCATCTGCCGGGTGAACAGGGCGATGTCCTGCGCTTTGATGCGTTTGCCGAGGTTGAGCAAAGAGGTGGATTTCTTCCGTACCTTGCCCGGGTTGATCCCCTGCTTGCGCAACTGGGCCTTGATCAGCGCGGGGTTCTGCCCGCTCAACTCGCCCGTGACTTTGCTGCCTTTGCGATCCGTGCCTTCCCAGGCGTAGATGCTGATTTTCGCTGCCTTGACCGCCATGTTCAGTCCTTGGTGACCCGGTTGATTTCTTCCAGGCTGGTGATGCCTTGCATGGCCTTGTGCAGGCCGGAGGTGCGCAGATCGTCGAAGCCGTCGCGACGCATCTGGCTGTCGATTTCCAGCGAATTGCCTTCGGCCATGATCAGCCGTTGCAGGTCAGGAGTGTTTTTCACCACTTCGTAAATCCCCACGCGTCCCTTGTAGCCGCCGTTGCAGAGGTCGCAACCGACCGGCTCATAGATCGTGAAACTGCCGATCTGTTCCGGCGGGAAACCTTCCTTGATCAGTGTTTCGCGGGGGATCTCGATCGGTTTCTTGCAGTGGCTGCACAGCTTGCGCGCCAGGCGCTGGGCGATGATCAGGCTGACCGAGGTGGCGATGTTGAACCCGGGAATACCCATGTTGTGCAGACGCGTCAGGGTTTCGGCGGCGCTGTTGGTGTGCAGCGTGGACAGCACCAGGTGGCCGGTCTGCGCGGCCTTGATCGCGATTTCGGCGGTTTCCAGGTCGCGGATTTCCCCGACCATGATCACGTCCGGATCCTGCCGCAGAAACGAACGCAGGGCCTGAGCAAAATCCAGCCCCTGTTTCGGATTGACGTTGACCTGGTTGATGCCTTCCATGTTGATTTCCACCGGGTCTTCGGCGGTGGAAATGTTGATGTCGACGGTGTTGAGGATATTGAGGCCGGTGTACAGCGATACGGTTTTCCCCGACCCGGTAGGTCCGGTTACCAGAATCATCCCTTGGGGCTGCTTGAGCGCGGCCATGTACAGTTCTTTCTGCGCCGGTTCGTAACCCAATGCATCGATGCCGATCTGCGCGCTGGACGGATCGAGGATCCGGATCACCACTTTTTCGCCCCACAGGGTCGGCAGGGTGTTGACCCGGAAGTCGATGGACTTGGTCTTCGACAGGCGCATCTTGATCCGCCCGTCCTGGGGTTTGCGGCGCTCCGAGATATCCAGGCTGGCCATGACTTTCAGTCGTGCGGCGATTCGCCCGGCCAACTGGATCGGCGGTTTTGCCACCTCGCGCAGGATGCCATCGGTGCGCACCCGCACCCGGAAGGTCTTTTCGTAAGGTTCGAAGTGCAGGTCAGAGGAGCCACTCTTGATCGCGTCGAGCAGCATCTTGTGCACGAAACGCACGACCGGCGCGTCATCGGCGTCGAGTCCGCCGATGGCGTCCTGGCGGCTGTCGTCGACGGACTCGACATCCACGCCGTCGAGATCGACGTCGGCCATTTCTTCGAGGCCGCTGGCGTGGGTGTCGAAGAATTTCTCGATGGCCTCGGTGAGCTTGTCGTCCTCCACCAGAATGGCTTCGGTGCTCAGCCCGGTGCTGAACTGAATGTCATTGATCGCCTGATGATTGCTCGGGTCGGAAATGCCCACGAACAGCTTGTTGCCACGGCGCCACAAGGGCAGGGCGTGATGCTGGCGCACCAGTTTTTCACTGACCAGGCCTTTGGGCTGGGTTTCCTTGTCCAGGCAATTGAGGTCCATGAAGGCCATGCCGAAATGCTCGGAAGCGATCTCGGCCACCTGTGAGCTCTTCACCAGTTTGTTCTGCACCAGGTAGCTGATCAGCGACAGCCGATTGCGCTGCGCCTGTTGCCAGGCCTGCTGGGCGCTTTTTTCCGTAAGCAGTTCGGCCTGCACCAATTGCTTGGCCAGACCGCTCAGAGCGATGTCATTCATGGGGATTCCGGATGCTGACAGTTCATGACTTATAGCCTAGTCAAGTGACAGCGCCAAACACGCCCGGTACAGGTGACAAAAAGTGTCAGATAGTGCGGTTACAGGTTGTAGGAAAGCGCGACACGGCACCTTTATGCCGAACGTGCGGGGTCTGCAAGCGGTTGGCACGGCCTATGCTGAGCCCTTTGCAGATCATGAGATTCCGACTCATGCATGGAGAGCCTGTCTATGAACAACCAAAAGGGTTTCACACTGATCGAGCTGCTGATCGTGGTGGCGATCATCGGGATTCTGGCGACGATTGCCCTGCCGCAATACTCAAAATACCAGGCGCGTTCGAAAGTGACGGCAGGTCTGGCCGAAATCAGTGCGCTGAAGGTGCCGTTCGAGGACACCATTAATCAAGGTACTGACCCTACGCTGACACTGGTGGCGGGGGGCGCTTCAGCCACTACCTCCAACTGCACGCTGGCGGCGTCGGGAACTGCCTCGACCGGTGCCGGCTCGATTACTTGCACATTGGTGAACGCGCCGGGACCGGTACTGGGCAAAACCATCACGCTTACTCGCTCGGGCGCTGCTACGGGTAATACCTCTGGTGTGTGGACCTGTGCCACGACAGTCAATCCCGACTACTCGCCAAAAGGCTGCACTGCCAGCGGCACTTGATGCGATGGTCTGAAGGAAAATGCCCCGCTTTGCGGGGCATTTTTTTGTGTTTTGGCACTGGAAAAAGCTTTAAGAATTTCAGCGTGTTAGGAACTTTCCGAAAAGCCGCAACTTGCATGTCGATAATGCACTTGTCATGCAAATTGCATGATTCCGAAAATTTGCTTAATTCGTAAATTGTTGATTTAAAAGGATTTATTGTCTTTCGAAAAGTTGGCACAGCGTTCGCAATATACCCAGTAACCCTGCTGACAAGACAACCAGCAGACTTTCCAGAAAAACAGGAGTTACTCGTATGAAGAAGTTCGCTATCACTGCCGCTGCTGCTACCGCGCTGACCCTGACCATGGCTTCCGGTGCTTTCGCACAATCCACCCAGGCTACTCAGGCTCCAATGACTCTGGCTGCTGGTGAAATGACCAAGGCTAAAGAAGCTACTTCCGATACCTGGATCACTACCAAAGTCAAAAGCGACCTGGTAACCGAAAAAGGCATTCCTGGTACCGACATCAAAGTCGAAACCAACAAAGGTGTGGTTTCCCTGTCTTCTGACGTCGCTGTCACCGAAGCTCAGAAAACCACCGCTGTGAACATCACCAAGAAAATCAAAGGCGTCAAAGCGGTCTCCGCTGACGGCCTGAAAGCCGAGTAAGGCATGACTTCTCGCCTGGACCGGGAGAAGGCGCGACAGACGGGCCGAGCAATACGTCTGCCGCAACTTTAGAGTTCATGCGAACGGTCACACGGATGTGACCATTACAGGCCCCGGCACTTGTGTCGAGGCCTGTTCTATTTTCAGGTGATAAAAAACGAAATGTGGGAGCGGGCTTGCTCGCGAATGCGGTGTGTCAGCAGGCATATTCATTAACTGACCCACCGCATTCGCGAGCAAGCCCGCTCCCACAGGGATATAGGTTTTGGTTCAATTACCGCGCTTGCTGTTGATCTGCCGCAGGCGATTGCCTTCAAAGCGCAGGTATTGATACATGCCGTTGCTCGGGCCGTAGGTCCATTCCTCGACCTGAAATTCTTCGCGGCGGTTGGCGCTGCGCTTGTAGCCGAGGACATCGCGGCTCACCGGTTCGCCACACTTCTGCAGTACTTCGCTGGCGCGGTCACCGAGGCTGACCAACTGACTGCCACAGCGCAGCGTGTCGGAGGCCAGCGCAGGGCTGCCAGCGAGCAGCAGCGTCAACGCAGCCAGCCATTTGCGCTTCATCATTCGGCGTCCAGATGCATTTGCGTCACGACCCGACCATCGCTTTCGGCCTCGCCAAGGTTAGCGTCGATGAAGTACACGCGATCATCTGCCAACTGGCCCTTGTCGACCAGATAGTCCTTGATGCTGCTGGCGCGTTCCTGACCCAGCTGCCGCAGCAGTACATCGCTGGAACTCCAGAACTTGATCACGCCATCACGCATTTTCGCCGTGCGTTCTTCCTTGCCCAGATCCTTCCATTCGGACGGTGGCTGGGTTTTCAGACGGGTGCGGTAGATGCCTTCGAGCAGCGGGCCTTTCTCGCTGTCCGGCACTTGCAGCAGTGAAGCCTGGGCCGGCACCTTGTCGCCACGGCGCTGGAGCATCTTGTAGTAGTTGTACTGGTATTCGCGTTCCAGACGCTGCTCGGCAATCAACGGGCCGTCGCTGCTCTGTGCGGCAGTGCCTTCGATTTCCAGGCGCAGGGCTGGACGTTCCTTAAGGGCTTGGGACAGTTTATCCAGCGCTGCTTCGGCATCCTTGCTCAAATCGCTTGAGCCCGCAGCAAAGGACACGGTACCGAGGTCTTCGGAGCCGCCACCGTTGATCAGCCCGCCAATCATCTTGAACGGTGCGGCGGCGGCCTTGACGATCAGGTTGCGCAGGGTCTGCCAGACAATCGGCATCACGCTGAACTGCGGGTTGTTGAGGTCGCCGGTCACTGGCAGTTCGATGGAGATCTTGCCGTCTACGTCCTTGAGCAGGGCAATCGCCAGTTTCAGCGGCAGGCTCACGGCATCCGGGCTGTCGACTTTTTCACCGAGTTGCAGTTGCTCGACCACCACTTTGTTTTCAGCCTTCAACTGGCCCTTGGTGATCAGGTAATGCAGGTCGAGGTTGAGCCGGCCCTTGCGGATGCGGTAACCGGCGAACTTGCCGGAATACGGGGTCAGGGTAGTCAGCTCGACGCGTTTGAAACTGGTGGCGATGTCGAGGCTGGCCATCGGGTCGAATGGATTGACCGCGCCTTTGATGGTCACCGGGGCATAGCGGTCGACCTTGCCCTTTATGTCGACGCTGGCCGGTTTCGCCTGACGACTGTCGATGGTGCCGATCTGGCCGTTGAGCTGTTGGACCGCCGTAGCGAAATTCGGCGTCAGGCTGAAGTCGGCGAAGTTGGCCGAGCCGTCGTTGATCGCAATCGCGCCGATGTGAATGCCCAGTGGTTTGTCTTTACTGGCCGGTTTCGCCGCTGCGGTTTTCGCACCATTGTCGGCGGGCTGCGGGATCAGCAGATCGTCGATGTTGGTGGTGCGGTCGTCGTTGATCATGAACCGCGCGTACGGCTGGAACAGGTTGACCTTGTCGATCGACAGGCTGTCACGGTGTTGATAGTTGATGCCTTCAACCACCACTTGCTGCCACTTGAGGAAGTCGCGGGTTTTCAGGGTGTCGAGAGTGTGCAGTTGATCGATCTGCGCGCGCCCGGTCACGCCGAGTGCGAGCGGTTCGGTGCTCTTGAGGTTGACCTTGAGGTCGCTGCCGAGCATGCCGCTGCGCAGCTCAAGGCGAATGAACGGATTGATGTAGGACTGTGCAACGCGCAGGTCGATGTCCTGGGTTTTCACATTGAGCTGGGCGGTGACCGGCGCGAGGTTGACCACCCCGTCAGCGTTGATCTTGCCTTGTTTGCCCAAGCCGCTGTCGAGCCTGACCTTGAAGGGCGAACCGTTGAGGCTGTCGAAATCCTGCAGATCAATGTTCAGCGGCGTTACATCCAGCGCCACCGGCGGGTTGGCCGAACGGTCGGCGAGATGCACGGTGTAGTTGCGTAACTGGACGTCTTTGAGCAGCACTTGCCAGGGCTTGCTCGGCGCGGCCGGCTCTTTCGGCGAGTCGGCGGCGGCCGGAGTGGTCTTGGGTTCGGCGGCGGCCTTGGCGGCAGGTTTCGATGGCTGGCTGGCGAACAGCTTCTGCCAGTCGAGCTGGCCGTCGGCTTCGAGCGCGGCCCAGGTTTCCAGTTTGTTGCTGCGGATCTTGCCGACCACTACTTGCTGTTTGGCCAGGTCCAGTGAGGTCTCGCTGACGTCGAGACGTTCAAGTTTCGCCAATGGGCGTCCGTCCGGCGCCTTGATCGCGAATGGCGCAATGCTCACCGCGACGTTGTTCAACAGCAGTTCGGTTTCTTTCGACAGATTCAGTTTGTACTCGGTGCTGAGATTCAGCACGCCGTCTTCGAGTACTAGCGGCAGCGCGTCACGCACGTAAGGCCAGAATGATTTCATCTTGCCGTCGGTGACTTTCAAGGTGCCTTCGGAGGTGAACGGGATCAGGCTGAAGTTGCCTTTCCAGTCGATCTGCCCACCGGCGGGCCCGGCGGCCACCAGCGTCATGTCGGCATTGTCTTCGGGCAGAGTGCTGAGGTTTTTCAGCTCGAAATCGAGCTTGTCGTAGAGAAACTCGATGGGTTCGCTCGGCCGGGCGTCCTGGAAATGTACGTTGCCACCGGCCAGCTGGATGCGATCGATGCGCAGCGGGAACGGCTTGGCATTCGGATCGGCCGGGGTCGGTTCGCTGGCGGGAATCTTGAACAGGCCCAGCAGATTGAGCTGGCCGTCCTTGGCGAAGAGGATTTCGGTCTTGGGCTTGTCCAGCTCGATATCGGCCAGGTGCAGCGCTTTGGTCCACAGGCTGTCGAGTTGCAGGTTGGCATACAGCCGCTCGAAGCCGACCTGCTCCTTGCCCGGCTCACCGACGACCAAGCCCCACAGGGTGACTTCAAGGCTGAACGGATTGAGTTCGATGCGCTGGATATGCGCCGGCACCGTGGCGTAGTTCGCCAGTTGCTGGTTGGCGATACGCAGGGCGATGCCCGGCAAAATCAGAAACCCCAGCAGGCTGTAGAGGGCCAGAGCAGTCAACAAGGCGCCAATCGCGCGAATCAATCCTTTGGGCATGTGCGGCGTCATCTCTGAATCGGAGTGCCTTGGAGTATGGCACGCGATTCTGGTTCCGAAGTACCTCGTGGGGGGCAGGATTGTTCAGATTGTTCTGCAGCAACACAAAACCCTGTGGGAGCGAGCCTGCTCGCGAAGGCGTTCTATCAGTCACCCTGTCTGGTGGCTGATACACCGCTTTCGCGAGCAGGCTCGCTCCCACAGTGGGTAGCTGTCAGCCGCAGAGGAGGGTTACAACTGCAGGATCAGGGTTTTCAGCGGTGGCTGTTGATCCAGCGACGGGAAGTCCGCGCCCGGGGTCATCACGCTCCATTCGCGCACCGGTCGCCCGGCCTTCTCGGCGCAGCGCAGGACCTGTTCACGCCAGTCGTCCATGCTGACTTTTGCCAGGTTGTTGCAGCAGATCAGCACGCCGTTGTCAGCGGTGGTCAGCAGCGCCGGCTTGAGCAGGCTCTGATAGTCGCGCAACAGGTCGACGGTGCCGAACGCGCTCTTGGCCCAGGCCGGCGGGTCGAGCAGCACCAGATCGTATTGACGCTGGTCGAGGCGCTGATAGCTCGGCAGTTTCTGTCCGCGTCGCTGGCTGATCGGCAGGCCGGCGAACTGACGGATCGCCGGGAAATAATCGGACTGGATAAATTGCATCTCGGGCAATTGCGGGTTGAGCAGACCGTTTTCCCGGCCGACCGCCAGATTGCCCTCGGCGAAATCCAGATTGCACACCTCGCGCGCACCACCGGCAGCGGCGCTCAGGCCGACGCCACAGGTGTAGGCAAACAGGTTGAGCACACTTTTACCCTTGGCGTGATCCTTGACCCAGCCGCGAGTGTTGCGCAGGTCGAGAAACAGCAGCGGATCCTGCCCGGCATGTCGCCCGCGCACGCGATAGTTCAGGCCCCATTCGTGACCGACCAGATCCGCCAGCGCGGCCTCGTCGGCTTTGTAGACGCTGTCTTCGCGGTCGATGCGCGAGTTGCCCCGGGAGCGGTCGTTGTAGACCAGCAGGGTTTCGAAGCCCAGGGTCTGATTGACCATGGCGTGCAGTTGCAGCAGGTCGTCACGCTCCAGGGTCTGGTGAAAACTTTGCACCAGCAATTGCGGACCGTAGCGGTCGACGGTCAGGCCACCGGCGCCTTCCTGGCTGCCGTGGAACAGCCGATAGCAATCGGTGCCCTGGCTGTGCAGCTCAGCGAGCAGGTCCTGGCGTTTATCGAGGGCGGCGCGCAGCGCCTGATTCAAGGAAGACATGCGTGCGCCTTGCTGGTGAGAATGGGGGCGCGGGAGTTTAGCAGTTTGGCGGGCAACCGAGTTAAGCCCTTCGCGAGCAAGCCCGCTCCCACAAGGGGGCTGATTTACACCATGGATTCCCTGTGGGAGCGGGCTTGCTCGCGAAGCTTTTCAGGTCAGCACTCCCATCCGCCGCTTGGCCCGCTGCACCGAACCGTTGCGCATCGCCCAGCGCAGCATCGGCGCGCTGCGCTTGACGCTGGCGCGGATCAACTGGCGTTGCAGCGGATTCTGCCGTATGCCGAACATGGCGCTGGCCCACTCCGGCAACAGGTCGATGCCGGCCTTCATCATCAGGTCGCCAAACGGCCGCGCGAGAACGCTCGGAGCCGGGGCGTCGAGCAGCAGGCGCAGAACTTCGCGGCTGCGTTCATCACAGAGCAATTGCGGGCGCATGCGTTGCAGATAGTCGGCCACGGCCTGCCGCGATTTCGGCACGTCCCGCGCACCCAGGCGCTCGGCGACCACGGCGATTTCCGCGTAGTAACGATCCTGATCCGCCGCTGACAAATGCGGGTTGCGGTAACGCAGATGCGCGGCAAGAAAGTGACTGACCTCGGCCACATGCACCCAGGTCAGCAGGTCCGGATCGCTGGCGGCATACGGCCGGCCATCCGGTGCGGTACCGACCACTTGCAGGTGAATGGTGCGCACTTTGTCGATCAGCCATTCGGCGTCGCGGCGCGAGCCGAAGGTGGTGCCGGAGACAAACTGACTGGTGCGGCGCAAACGTCCGAGCATGTCCTGACGAAAATTCGAATGGTCCCAGACCCCGGCCAGCGCCAGCGGATGCAGGGCTTGCAGCAACAACGCGCTGATGCCGCCGATCAGCATGCTGCTGAAATCGCCATGCACTTGCCAACTGACCGAGTGCGGGCCGAACAGCCCGGGATCGCCCTTGGGATTTTCCAGGTCGAGCTGACCGAGGGACAGCCCGGTCAGGCTCATGAGTTGGTTTTCGATGCGGCTGCGGATGAATTCCATGACAACTCATTGGTGGTGGACGGGCGCGGCCGGTTGACCGCGCCACGAATGTTACTGATTCAGGCGCTTGTCGATCAGGCCCTGGACTACGCTCGGGTCGGCCAGGGTCGAGGTGTCGCCGAGGCTGTCGAGTTCGTTGCAGGCGATCTTGCGCAAGATGCGGCGCATGATCTTGCCTGAACGGGTTTTCGGCAAGGCCGGCGCCCACTGGATCAGGTCCGGTTTGGCGAAGCTGCCGATTTCCTTGCTGACGTGGGCCAGCAGTTCTTTCTTCAGCTCATCGCTCGGCTCGACGCCGTTCATGGGGGTGACGAAGGCATAGATGCCCTGGCCTTTGACGTCGTGCGGGTAACCGACCACGGCCGCTTCGGCGATGCTGTCGTGCAGCACCAACGCGCTTTCCACTTCGGCGGTGCCGATACGGTGGCCGGAAACGTTGATCACGTCATCGATGCGTCCGGTAATCCAGTAATCGCCGTCCTCGTCGCGGCGTGCGCCGTCACCGGTGAAATAATAGCCGGGGTAGGGTTTGAAATAGGTGTCGACCATCCGTTGCGGGTCGCCGTAGACGCTGCGGATCTGCGCCGGCCAACTCGACTTGATCGCCAGCACGCCGCTGCCGGCGCCTTTGATCTCTTTGCCGTGCTCATCGAGCAGTACCGTTTGCACGCCGAACATCGGCTGCGTGGCGCAACCCGGCTTGACTCGTTGCGCGCTGACCAGCGGGCTGAGCATGATCCCGCCGGTTTCGGTCTGCCACCAGGTATCGACAATCGGGCAGCGCTGTTCGCCGACCACATTGAAATACCATTCCCACGCTTCCGGGTTGATTGGCTCACCGACACTGCCGAGTAATCTGAGGCTTTGGCGCGACGTTTCCTGCAGCGGCCCGGCACCTTCGCGCATCAGCGCACGCAGGGCGGTCGGTGCGGTGTAGAAGATGTTCACTTTGTGTTTGTCGATCACCTGCCAAAAGCGCGAGGTGCTCGGATAACTCGGCACGCCTTCGAAGATCAGCGTGGTCGCGCCGTTGGCCAGCGGGCCGTAGACGATGTAACTGTGGCCGGTCACCCAGCCGACGTCGGCGGTGCACCAGAACACTTCGCCATCGCGGTAATCGAGCACGTATTTGAAGGTCATCGCCGCCTGCAGCAGGTAGCCGCCAGTGGTGTGCAACACGCCTTTGGGTTTGCCGGTGCTGCCGGAGGTGTAGAGGATGAACAGCGGATCTTCGGCGTCCATCGGTTCCGGCGGGCAGTCATCGCTGACGTCACGCACGGCCTGGTGATACCAGAGGTCACGGCCTTCGACCCAATCGACCTTGCCCTGGGTGCGCTCGACCACAACCACGGTGCTGACGTCCGGGCAGCTTTGCAGGGCCTTGTCGACGTTGTGCTTGAGCGGCACGAATTTGCCGCCGCGCACGCCTTCATCGGCAGTGATCACCGTGCGGCAGTCGGCGTCGAGGATTCGGTCACGCAATGAATCCGGGGAGAAGCCGCCGAACACCACCGAATGAATCGCGCCGATCCGCGCGCAGGCGAGCATGGCGTAGGCCGCCTCGGGGATCATCGGCATGTAGATGCATACCCGATCGCCTTTTTTCACCCCACGGCTTTTCAGCACATTGGCCAGGCGGCAAACGTGATGGTGGAGTTTTTTGTAGGTGATCTGTGCTGATTCGGCCGGGTCGTCGCCTTCCCAGAGGAACGCGGTCTGCTCGCCGCGCTGGGCGAGGTGGCGGTCGATGCAGTTGTAACTGACGTTCAGTTGGCCGCCGGCAAACCAGGCCGCTTCACCGGTTTTCAGGTCGTAGCGCTGAACGGTCTGCCACGGTGTGCTCCAGTCGAGGAAGCGGGTGGCCTGTTCGGCCCAGAAGGCGCTGGGGTGTTCAATGGATTCGCGGTACAGGCGCTTATAGTCGTCCTGACTCAACTGCGCAGCCCGGCGGACGGCATCGGCTTTGGGGAACGTGCTGATATCGAACATGACGGTTCCTTATTCTTGTTGTGCGAAGAATAAAGATGCGCCGAGAGGGCCAAGGGTTCAAGCCGCATCAGGAATCTGATGGCTGGTATTGAATTCAGGTGTACCCAAAACAACTGTAGGAGTGAGCCTGCTCGCGATAGCGGGGTGTCAGTCAACATCAATGCTTAAAGACATACCGCTATCGCGAGCAGGCTCACTCCTACAAGGGAATTTGCTTGCCCACAGGATTCTGGTTGATCCAAATCCTGTGGGTTTTGCTTTCAAATCACCCGCGGTGACGACCGCGGAAGTAGTTGATCAGGCCCTGGGTAGAAGCATCGTCAGCAACGGTTTCATCGCTGCCGACCAGACGGTTGTAAACGCCTTTGCCCAGTTCCTTGCCCAGTTCCACGCCCCACTGGTCGAAGGCGTTGATGCCCCAGACCACGCTTTGCACGAACACTTTGTGCTCATACATGGCGACCAGCGCGCCCAGACGACGCGGGCTGATGCGCTCGACCACAATGGTGTTGCTCGGACGGTTGCCCGGGATCACCTTGTGCGGTGCGAGTTTGTGCACCTGTTCTTCGCTCATGCCTTTGTCGCGCAGTTCGGCTTCGGCTTCCGGCAGGGTCTTGCCGAGCATCAGCGCCTGGCTTTGCGACAGGCAGTTGGCGTACAGCCACTGATGGTGATCGGAGACCGGGTTGAAGCTGACGATCGGCACGATGAAATCGGCCGGGATCAGTTGGGTGCCCTGGTGCAGCAACTGGTGATACGCATGTTGACCGTTGCAGCCGACGCCACCCCAGATCACCGGGCCGGTATCGGTCGACACCGAGGTGCCGTCCTGACGCACGCTCTTGCCGTTGGATTCCATGTCCAGCTGTTGCAAGTGCTTGGTGATGTTACGCAGGTAGTGGTCGTACGGCAGGATCGCGTGGCTTTGCGCGCCCCAGAAGTTGCCGTACCACACGCCGAGCAGGGCCAGCAGCACCGGCATGTTCTGTTCGAACGGTGCGCTCTGGAAATGCTGGTCCATGGTGTAGGCACCGGACAGCAGTTCCTTGAAGTTGGACATGCCGATGGCCAGGGCAATCGGCAGACCGATGGCCGACCACAGCGAGTAACGACCGCCGACCCAGTCCCACATCGGGAAGATGTTTTCTTCACGGATGCCGAACGCAACGGCCGCAGCGTTGTTGCTCGATACCGCGATGAAGTGGCGATACAGCTCGGCTTCCGAACCACCCTGAGCCAGATACCAGGCGCGGGCGGCCTGCGCGTTCTTCAGGGTTTCGAGGGTGTTGAAGGATTTCGACGAAACAATGAACAGTGTGGTTTCGGCGCGCAACTTTTGCGTCAGTTCGTGGAACTCACTGCCGTCGATGTTCGCCAGGTAGTGGCAACGCACGCCTTTCTGCGCGTAGGACAACAGCGCTTCGGAGACCAGCTCCGGGCCGAGGAAAGAGCCACCGATGCCGATGTTGACCACGTCAGTGATCGGCTTCTCGGTGTAACCGCGCCACAGGCCATCGTGGATACGGCCGACCAGATCCGTGATCTGGTTCAGCACCTTGTGCACTTCCGGCATCACGTTGACGCCGTTGACCGATAGCTTGTCGCCCACCGGGCGGCGCAGAGCGGTGTGCAGCGCCGGGCGGCCTTCGGAGGCGTTGACGATTTCGCCGTCGAACAGCGCTTTGATCGCGCTTTTCAGATCGACTTCATTGGCCAGACCCACCAGCAGGTTGCGGGTTTCGGCGTTGATCAGGTTCTTCGAATAATCGAGAAACAGTCCGCAGCTGCTGAGGGTGAACTGATTGAAGCGCTGCGGATCGGCGTTGAAGGCTTCGCGCATGCTGAAATCCTGCATGGCTTGGCGGTGATCTTTCAACGCTTGCCAGGCAGGCAGAGCGGTAACGTCATGAGGAGTGCGGTAGTACGCCATCGCTGCGGTTTTCCTTTTTACTTGAACGGCCTTTTGAACACAGAACAGACCGATACGCCATGTTTGGGCGAGGGTCAAATGCGTCGACACGATTTTTCAACGCAGGGCGAATACAGTAAACCTCGCGCTGCGATCTGTCTTGACTTCTTCTGACCTGTTCCCTGTACTTTTTTAACATCAATACCGGGAACGGGCCGACCAACGGAAGGGGAGTGACGCGTCGAAGCGGCTCAGGCCACCTGAACCGGAATGGCGTTGCTGGTGTGGCTGAGCTCATTGCCCGGCGCCATGTACAGCATGCGCGGCTTGAAATTGAGCAGTTCCGCTTCGCTGTAATGGGCGTAGGCGCAAATGATCACGCGGTCGCCGACCTTGGCTTTATGCGCGGCTGCGCCATTGACCGAAATCATCCGCGAACCTTCTTCGCCACGAATCGCGTAGGTGGTGAAGCGCTCGCCATTGTCGACGTTATAGATCTGGATCTGCTCGTACTCACGGATGCCGGACAAGTCCAGCCACTCGCCATCAATGGCGCAGGAACCTTCGTAATCGAGTACCGCGTGAGTGACTTCGGCGCGGTGCAGCTTGGCCTTGAGCATGATGGCGTGCATGAGGGATTTCCCGGGTTGGAAGCAAACGGCGGGCAGTGTGCCCGAAGGCTTTGGGGGCGGCAATATGGCTTGAAATGCAAGTTTCAGAACACTGAAAAACACTGTAGGAGTGAGCCTGCTCGCGATAGCGGACTGTCATTCAACAAAGGTGTCGAAAGTCAGGCCCTCATCGCGAGCAGGCTCACTCCTACAGGGGTATTGCGCTGTTTTTTAAGTCGGGGTATCGAGGTTCAGGTGCAGGTTGTCGATCAACCGTGTGGTGCCGAGGAACGCGGCCACCAGAATCACCAGATCGCGGTCTTCAGCCGTTGCCGGACGCAAGGTCAGGGCATGACGGATTTCCAGGTAATCCGGACGCAGGCCGGCGGCTTCCAGCTGTTGCACCTGGGCTGCGATCAGCGCCGGAAAATCACGCTCGCCTTGTTTGATCGACTCGGCAATCGCGCTCAGGGTGCGGTAGACCACTGGCGCCACCGCGCGTTGATCTTCGCTGAGGAAGCCGTTGCGCGACGACAGCGCCAGGCCATCGGCCGCACGCACGGTGGGTTCGCCGATGATCTGGATCGGCATGTTCAGGTCATGCACCAGCGCGCGGATCACCGCCAGTTGCTGGAAGTCTTTCTGGCCGAAGATCGCCAGATCCGGCTGGACCATGTTGAACAGCTTGCTGACCACCGTCGCCACACCTTCGAAGTGCCCCGGACGGCTGGCGCCACACAGGCCTTCAGACAGTTGCGGCACGCTGACCCGGGTCTGCCCGGCCATGCCGTCGGGGTACATTTCTTCGACGGTCGGGGCGAACAGCAAGTGGCAGCCGGCTTGCAGCAGCTTTTCCTGATCCGCCGCCAGGGTGCGCGGGTACTTGTCGAGGTCTTCGCCGGCGCCGAACTGCAGCGGGTTGACGAAAATGCTCGCGACCACGAAATCCACGCGCTGAGTGGCTTTGGTGATCAGCGCAATGTGGCCGCTATGCAGGTTGCCCATGGTCGGCACGAAGCCGATGCGCTTGCCTTCACTGCGGGCGCGCGCCACGGCGGCGCGAAGTTCGCGTACGGTTTTAACGGTGTTCATGCAGAGAATCCGTGTTCGATCCCAGGGAAAGTAACGCCTTTGACTTCGTTGACGTAGGCCTTCAGTGCGGACTGGATGCTGTCCTGACCCTGCATGAAGTTCTTGACGAATTTCGGCACGCGGCCGGTGATCGACAGGCCGAGCATGTCGTGCAGCACCAGTACCTGGCCGTCGGTATCGCTACCGGCGCCGATGCCGATGACCGGAATCTTCACGGCCTGGCTGATTTCGGCGGCCAGTTCGCTCGGCACGCATTCCAGCAGCAGCATGGCTGCGCCGGCCTGTTCCAGCGAGATCGCGTCGGCACGCATCTGCCGCGCCTGGTTCTCGTTGCGGCCCTGCACTTTATAGCCGCCAAGAATGTTCACGGCCTGTGGGGTCAGGCCCATGTGCGCGCAGACCGGCACACCGCGCTCGGCCAGCAGGCGGATCGACTCCGCCAGCCACAGCGCGCCTTCGACCTTGATCATGTGCGCGCCGGCCTGCATCAGCATGGCGCTGTTGGTCAGGGTTTGCTCAATAGTGGCGTTGGCCATGAACGGCAGGTCGGCCAGGATCAGGGCGTCGGTGTTGCCGCGTTTGACGCACGCGGTGTGGTAGGCCATTTCTGCGATGGTCACCGGCAAGGTGCTGTCGTGCCCTTGCAGAACCATGCCGAGGGAGTCGCCCACCAGCAGCACTTCGACACCGGCCTCGTTGCAGGCGTGGGCGAAGGTCGCGTCATAGCAGGTCAGCATGGTGATCTTTTCACCTTTCTGCTTGAGGCTCTGGAGCGTGGTCAGGGTGATGGCTGGCATGTAAAAAATCCTCGTTCAGGCGCTCTGGAAACTACTGCGAGTAACGCGCGTGATTCTTCGTCTACTCAGGCGCACGCTCTTTTGTCGTGCTTATAAGGCCTGGATTGCGCCCGTATGTGCCGGGTTGGCGGCAGCGGGACGCCTATAGTCGTGAGGAGCCAAGCGGAAGTCAATTGCGTGTGTTACCGCATTGTTACGAGGGGAGTGTTACCGGCGTTACTGATGCGATTCAGCGGCGCGGCGGGATTGATTGGCGAGGTTTTTTGTCCGACAAAAAATCAGAATTGGAATACTCGATGTGGGAGCGGGCTTGCTCGCGAAAGCGGTGGGTCAGTTGACTGATTGAGTGACTGACACGACGCTTTCGCGAGCAAGCCCGCTCCCACAGGAGGTGTGGTTTCAAGCGTGCGCGAGGCGTTCGAGGCCTACGAACGGGCAGGCGGCGAGCAGATCGGACAGCGCGCGGCCATCGGCCAGGCGCAGGTCTGCGGGAGCCAGTTCGGCCAGCGGATACAGAACGAACGCCCGTTCCTGAATCTGATAATGCGGGACTTTCAGGCGTGGCTCGTCGATAAGCCGATCGCCGAACAGCAGGATATCCAGATCCAGCGTACGCGGCCCCCAACGTTCCAGACGCTCGCGACCCTGATCGTTTTCGATCGCTTGCAGCGCATCGAGCAGATTGAGCGGCGCGAGATTACTGTCGAGGGCGGCGACCGCGTTGGTGTAACGCGGTTGCCCTGGCAGCAGTGAATCGCTCTGATAGAACGCCGAAACACCAGCAAGGGAAGTCTGCGGCAATTGCCCCAGCGCGTTGAGCGCGCTGCGCAATTGTTCGGCCGGGTCAGCGAGGTTGCTGCCCAGGCCGATATAGATGCGTTCCATGCCTTATTCGCCCGATGCGCTCGGTGCCCCGGCGCGCTTGCGCTTGGAACCGCTGCTGCGGCGACGTTTGCGCGGCGCGCCGCTGGCGTCATCACCCTTGCCGCTGAGTTCGCGAATCATCTCGCGACGTTCGCTGTCGTTGGCGTCCTGATAGTCCGTCCACCATTCGCCCAGACCGTCGGTCTGCTCACCAGCGCTTTCACGCAGCAGCAGGAAGTCGTAACCGGCGCGGAAGCGTGGATTGTCCAGCAGCAGGTCGGCGCGTTTGCCGCTGCGGCGTGGCAAGCGTTCCTGCATGTCCCAGATTTCGCGGATCGGCATGGTGAAGCGCTTTGGAATGGCGATGCGCTGGCACTGCTCGGCGATCAGCTCGTGCGCACCTTCCTGCATCGCCGGAATCGGCGGCATACCACGTTCCTGCAGACGCAAGACACGGGCCGGCAGGGCAGGCCAGAGCAGGGCGGCAAACAGGAATGCCGGGGTTACCGGTTTGTTCTGCTTGATGCGCAGGTCGGTGTTGGTCAGCGCTTCGCTGATCAGCGTGTGGGTGTATTCCGGGTTGTGCTCCAGTGCGTCGGCACTGGCCGGGAACAGCGGGGCGAACAGTTGCAGATCGACCAGCATCTCGAACGTGATCGCGCCATGGCCGGAGAGGAACAGCTTGAGCACTTCCTCGAACAGGCGGGCCGACGGGATCTCGCGCAGCATCGGCGCCAGTTCGCGGATCGGCTGCACGGTGTGTTTTTCGATGCCGAAATTCAGCTTGGCGGCGAAACGCACGGCACGCAGCATGCGCACCGGGTCTTCCTGGTAACGCTGCTTCGGATCGCCGATCAGGCGGATCAGGTGATTGCGGATGTCGTGTACGCCGTTGGCGTAATCGAGAATGCGCTCGCTGACCGGATCGTAATACAGGGCGTTGATGGTGAAGTCGCGACGTTGCGCGTCTTCTTCCAGGGTGCCGTAGACGTTGTCGCGCAGAATCCGCCCGCTCTCATTACGCGAAGACTGGTTGCTGTCTTCGTCGTCTTCATTGACCGGGTGATTGGCGCGGAAAGTCGCGACTTCAATGATTTCGCGACCGAAATGGATATGCACCAGTTTGAAGCGGCGACCGATGATCCGCGCATTGCGGAATTCGGCACGGACTTGCTCGGGGGTGGCGCTGGTGGCGACGTCGAAATCCTTGGGCGTGATGCCCAGGAGCATGTCACGCACGCAACCACCGACCAGATAGGCCTGGTAGCCGGCGCCCTGCAAGCGTTCGACGATATTGACCGCATAGCGGCTGAATTGCCCCTTCTGCAGCGAATGTTGGCCGCTGTTGAGCACTTCAGGGGTGCTGCGGATGTGTTGCGTACGACGCACGGGAGTTCGGAATGACTGGAACAGCTTCTTCAGCATGGGATGCACTGTTTGAAGGAATGTTCGGCCATACCAAAGAATGACCGCATGATGGGCGCAGATTCTAGCATTTAGTCGGGGGATGGTGTAGGACGCAGCGGATTTGCGCTGTAAGTCGCAGGCTAAAGGCTTTGGGGGTGGGTTTTTGCGGGGGGGAAGAAACTACAAGGGGAGCCGAAGCTCCCCCAGAAGTAGTTGCGTGCTCTTTTTATTATTGATTCGGGCTTCTTGTTTTTGTTGAGTGCCCTCGCCATGAAGCTTTTCCTTCATGACCCTCCCAGTCGGGAGCCAAGAGCAAACGGATTGCTTTGGTCGCTGTGTTGCAGTGATCTTGCGATCCAACCAGTACAGGCTCTGTCTTAGGACAGTTTTTGTTGTTCTCGGCCTGGTCGTGGGGCTAGCCCCAAATACAACGCCTCTCCAAAAGAATCAGTTAGCTGCGCCTCTCGCCGTCTTGTTTTTATTGTGCGTGAGTCGATTCGTCTTATTTTTATTGTCTTGTGCATTGCTTGTTATTGTTCTTGTACCAAACATATAGCAGGTGCCGTGCCAACTTTTGCGAAGCCCAATAAAACAAGGGGTTAGGTCGATATAACGGTTTTCTCGGGGCGAAAAAAAGCCGGGGTTTCGTTACCGATAACCCCGGCTTCTGTTACGTGAAAGAACTGAGGTAACAGTTTTTTCACATCTTCAAGCGTTACGCGCACACTCGACAGGTAACGTTCAGCTCTCGCTGGCGACCCCGGTCTTGCGCCGTGGGATGCCCAGGCGCTGACGGCGTTCCCACAGGCACTTGCGGCTGACGCCCAGTTTGCGCGCCAGTTCGGTCTCGGTCATGTGGTCCTGATGCTCAAGAACGAAGTGCTGGAAGTAATCTTCCAGCGACAGGTCTTCGGTCGGCTCATGGCTGCTGTTGCTGGTGTTACCTGCGGTTTGCGCAGGCAAGCCGATGAACTCGTCGTCTTCCAGATCGCTCAACTCGATGTCGATGCCCAGCAGGTCGGCAGAGATTTCCGGGCTTTCGCTCAGGATCACTGCGCGCTCGACTGCGTTTTCCAGCTCGCGCACGTTACCCGGCCAGGAATAGTGCCGGATGGCCTGTTCGGCATCGGCGGCAAATTTCAGGTCGGTACGGTTGATGCGCGCACTCTGGCGAGCGAGGAACGCGGTGGCGATTTCGTTGACGTCGGCGCCACGTTCACGCAGGGCCGGCAATTTCAGGGCAATCACGTGCAGGCGGTAATACAGGTCTTCGCGGAACTGGCCGATTTTCGCCAGGCTCTTGAGGTCGCGGTGGGTCGCGGCGATCAAACGCACATCGACCTTTTGCGACTGCACCGACCCCACGCGGCGAATCTCGCCTTCCTGCAACACGCGCAGCAGACGGGCCTGGGCTTCGAGCGGCAGTTCGCCGATCTCGTCGAGGAACAGCGTGCCGCCGTCCGCCGCTTCCACCAGACCGGCGCGACCGGCGCTGGCGCCAGTGAACGCGCCTTTTTCGTGGCCGAACAGTTCGGACTCGATCAGGCTTTCCGGAATGGCAGCGCAGTTCACCGAAATCATCGGTGCCTTGGCACGCTTGGACAGGTTATGCAGGGCGCGGGCCACCAGCTCTTTACCGGTGCCGGACTCGCCCTGGATCAGGACATTGGAATCAGTCGGCGCGACTTTGCGTATCTTGCTGTACAGATCCTGCATCGGCGGGCACGAGCCAATGATGCCGATCTCGCCGTTGCTGTTGTCGACAGACGACTTGCCGCTGCCATTGGCTGCTTTGCCGGCAGGCACTTCGCCGGCGGCAGGCGTCGACTGGTGATCACGCAGGATCCGCGCGACCGCCTGAAGCATTTCATCATGATCGAAAGGCTTGGCGATGTAGTCCACCGCGCCCATCTTCATCGAGTCGACCGCAGAGCGCAGGCTGGCGTAGCTGGTCATGATCAGCACCGGTTTGCCCTGGCCAAGCTTGATCAACTCGGTGCCGGGGGCGCCAGGCAGGCGCAGGTCGCTGACGATCAGATCGAATGTGGGAATACTGAAGCGTTCTTGTGCTTCCTGCACAGAACCGGCTTCGCTGACCTGATACTGGTTACGTTCCAGCAGGCGGCGCAAGGCGGAGCGGATAATGGTTTCGTCTTCGACGATCAAAATGTGCGGCATTGATTCGATACTCTCGACGGTCTCAGTTCACAGCGGACGTCGCTTCGACATGACGCGGTAAGGTCACCCGGATACGGGTGCCGCGCTGGCTTTGTACATCAGCCGGGCTGTCGATGGTGATTTGTCCATAATGCTCTTCAACGATGGAATAGACCAGTGCAAGGCCCAGACCGGTACCTTCACCCGGATCCTTGGTGGTGAAGAAAGGTTCGAACAATCGGTCCATGATGTTCTGCGGAATACCACTGCCTTCGTCTTCGACGATCAGATCGACCGTGTGTTCGCCGGCTTCACTCTTGACCCGTACGGCACTGTGCGGCGGCGAGGCGTCGCGGGCATTGGAGAGCAGATTGATCAGCACCTGGGCGAGGCGCTGCGGATCGCCTTCGACCCAGTGATCGGGGTCGCAAAGGTTGTAGAACTGCACTTCGAAGTTGCGCCGGTTCAGCGCCAGCAGGCCAATTGCATCCTGCGCGACTTCGGCCAGACAGACGGGTTCGTCGCTGTGCTGGTGGCTGCCGGCGTGGGCGAAGCTCATTAGCGACTGCACAATGCGCGACACGCGCTTGGTCTGTTCGAGAATCTGCCCGCTGATCTCCGTCAGTTCGCCATCTTCTTCACGCTCTTCGCGCAGGTTCTGCGCCAGACAGGCGATGCCGGTGATCGGGTTGCCGATTTCATGAGCCACACCTGCCGCCAGTCGACCAATGCTCGCCAGACGTTCCGAGTGCACCAGTTTGTCTTCGAGCATTTGGGTTTCGGTCAGGTCTTCCACTAGCAGCACCAGGCCGCTGTTGCCCGGGGCCAACGGTTCATCGATCGCCGCTTTGTGCAGATTCAGCCAGCGGGTCTGGCCGTCGAGGGCCAGGTGCTGTTTGTGCAAATGCTCGTCGGGCAGGTTGATGAAGCCTTGCAGCAACTGCTTCCACGGATTGGCGATGGTGCTCAGGCGCGAGCCGACCACGCGTTGCGCGGCGATGCCGGTGAGTTCTTCCATGGCTTTGTTCCACATCAGGATCTCTTGATCCTTGGCCAGCGAGCAGACGCCCATTGGCAGCTCCTGCAGGGTCTGGCGGTGGTAGCGGCGCAAGGCGTCGAGTTCGGCGGCCAGCCCGGTGAGGCGCGAGTGGTAGTCCTCGAGACGGCTTTCGATGAAGTGGATGTCTTCGGTTACGTAGTTCTCGCCGCCAGCCTTGTACGGCAGGAAGGTTTCGACCATGTCCTGCGCCACGCTCGGGCCCATCAGGCCGGAGAGGTTGGCTTCGATCCGATCACGCAAACGGCGCAAGGCGTAAGGACGGCGTTCGTCGAAAGGCAGATAGAGGTCGCGCAGGGCCTGCTCGACTTCTTTCTGCGCCGCCTTGGCGCCTAGCGGTTTGGCCAGTTGCGTGGCGAACTCCTGGGGCGAGGCGGCGTGCAGTTCACGACGTTGCGGACGGCGCACGTTATCCACCGCGCAGGCTTCGGCGGCGCTGGCTTCTTCAGGGCTGGCGTTGGTGAACAGAGAGATCAGGGTGAACATCAGCACGTTGGCCGCTAGCGAGGCAATGGCCGCCATGTGCCAACTGGTGTCGTCCAGCACGTAGATCATGTTCAGCAGTGGAATGTAGAAACCCTGCAGGTTGCCGACCAGCGGCAACAGCATGGTCACCACCCACACCAGAATCCCCGCCAGCAAGCCGGCGATAAAGCCGCGCCGGTTGGCGGTCGGCCAGTACAGCACCGAGAGCACGCCGGGCAGGAACTGCAGGGTGGCGACGAAGGCGACGATGCCAAGGTTGGCCAGGTCCTGACCGGCGCCGAGCATCAGGTAAAAGCAGAAACCGGCCATGATGATCGCGACGATCAGTGCCCGGCGGGTCCACTTCAGCCAGCGGTAGATATTGCCTTCGGCTGGTGGCTGATAGAGCGGCAGCACCAAGTGGTTCAGCGCCATGCCCGACAGCGCCAGGGTGGTGACGATGATCAGGCCACTGGCGGCCGACAGTCCGCCGACGTACGCCAGCAAGGCCAGCGGTTTGCTGTTGGCGGCAATGCCGATGCCGAGGGTGAAGTATTCCGGATCAGTGGTGGCGCCGAGCTTCAGGCCGGCCCAGAGAATCAACGGCACCGCCAGACTCATCAGCAACAGGAACAGCGGCAGGCCCCAACTGGCACTGACCAGCGAGCGCGGATTGAGGTTTTCGGTGAAGGTCATGTGATACATGTGCGGCATCACGATCGCCGAGGCGAAGAACACCAGCAACAGCGTGCGCCACGGCCCTTCCTGCAGCGGCGTGTGCAGCGCGGCGAGGGCGGTCTGGTTTTGCAGCAGCCACAGTTCAAGCTGTTGCGGGCCGTCGAACACGCCGTACAGCGCATAGAGGCCGACGCCGCCGAGGGCGATCAGTTTGATCACCGATTCGAAGGCAATCGCGAACACCAGCCCTTCGTGTTTCTCGCGGGTGGCGATATGCCGGGAGCCGAAAAAGATCGTGAACAGAATGATCAGCGCACAGAACGCCAGCGCAACACGGCTCTGGATAGGCTCGCCGGTGAGGATGCCGATGGAGTCGGCCACGGCCTGAATCTGCAACGCCAGCAGCGGCAGTACGCCGATCAGCATGAAGATGGTGGTCAGCGCGCCGGCCCAGGTGCTGCGGAAGCGGAAGGCGAACAGATCCGCCAGCGACGACAGTTGATAGGTGCGGGTGATTTTCAGGATCGGATACAGCAGCACCGGCGCCAACAGAAACGCGCCGGATACCCCGAGATAACTGGAGAGAAAGCCGTAGCCGTACTGATAGGCCAGGCCCACGGTGCCGTAAAACGCCCACGCACTGGCGTAGACCCCCAGCGACAGGGTGTAGGTCAACGGGTGGCGAATGATCGCTCGCGGGATCATGCCCCGTTCGCTGATCCAGGCGACGCCGAACAGCACCGTCAGGTACGCGGCGCTGACCAGGATCATCTGGGTCAGGCTAAAGCTCATCGGCATCTTTTTGGCTCTGCAGGATGAAGGTCACGACAATCAGGATCAACCAGAGCAGATACGGCCGATACCAGGCGCCCGTGGCGTCGATCCACCAATCCATGATGGCTGGCGAAAACAGATAGATTCCCACGACCAGAAGCAGGACCAAGCGATAGATGTACATCCCGGCCTCTCTTTTTTATGCGCGTGCCCGAAAACGTGCGGCGATGGTAACGGATGGGCGCGCCACTGCAAGTGTCGTCATTGCAGTTGCGCTTCGGGCAGGGTCAGTGTGCGCGGGATCTTTGTCGCATCCCAGTGGGCTGCGCCCCATTTGAGCAATTCCTCGGGTGTGGCATGGGCCAGTTCGGCACCGGGGTTTTGTCCCAGCGCTCGCAGGGCCCGCAGCAGCAAAGGAGTGGCCTGATCCGCCTCAAGCGGCGGCGAACGGTAGGATTTGCCGAGTTTGTTGCCGTCCGGCTGCGTGATCAATGGCAAGTGCAGATAGCGCGGCTGACGCAGGCCAAACAGTTCTTGCAGGTAGAGCTGGCGTGGCGTGGAGTCGAGCAGGTCGGCACCGCGCACGATGTCGGTGATGCCTTGCCAGGCGTCATCCAGCACCACGGCCAGTTGATAGGCGTAGAGGCCGTCGCGGCGGCGAATCACGAAATCGCCGACGTCGCGCCCCAGATGCTGGCGGAACTCGCCCTGCACGCGGTCGATGAAGTGGTATTCCAGTTCCGGCACGCGCAGGCGGATCGCCGCGTCTTGCTGCTCATGCCCGGCATTGCGGCACAAGCCTGGATAAATCCCGTGGTACGGCTCCAGTTGCTTGCGCGAACAGGTGCAGGCGTAGGCCAGGCCGTGATTGAACAGACTGTTGAGGACTTCGGCGTAGGCGTCGTGCCGGTCACTCTGACGCACCATTTCGCCGTCCCATTCGAAACCGTAGCTTTCCAGCGCTTTGAGAATGGCCGCCTGCGCGCCGGGCTCTTCCCGGGGTGGATCGAGATCTTCCATGCGCACCAGCCAGCGCCCGCCGACCGCGCGTGCGTCGAGATAAGAGGCGAGGGCGGCAACCAGCGAGCCGAAGTGCAGATGGCCACTGGGGGTCGGGGCGAAGCGGCCGATGTAGGCGGAAGCGGTTTTGGCAGTCATGTGGACAATATAACTTTTCAGGATTCGCGCAGATTACCCCTGTGGGAGCGGGCTTGCTCGCGAAAGCGTCGGCTCAGACATATTTGATGTTGAATGACACACCGCCTTCGGGAGCAAGCCCCCTCCCACCAAAAGCGCAAACAGGGCAAAAGGCAGAAACATTACCCCTGTGGGAGCGGGCTTGCTCGCGAAAGCGTCGGCTCAGACATATTTGATGTTGAATGACACACCGCCTTCGGGAGCAAGCCCCCTCCCACAAAAGCGAGGCATAAAGGGCAAAGGCAAAAGGCAGAAACAAAAACGGAGCGTTCGCACGCTCCGTTTTTCATTCAGGTCGAGATTACTTGCCGACCTGCTTTTCCTTGATTTCCGCCAAGGTCTTGCAGTCGATGCACAGATCGGCGGTAGGACGGGCCTCGAGGCGCTTGACGCCGATCTCGATGCCGCAGGACTCGCACCAGCCGTACTCTTCGTCCTGGATCAGTTCGAGGGTCTTGTCGATCTTCTTGATCAGTTTGCGCTCGCGATCGCGGGCGCGCAGCTCGAGGGCGAATTCTTCTTCCTGGCTGGCACGGTCGGCCGGGTCAGGGAAGTTGGCCGCTTCGTCTTTCATGTGATCAACAGTACGGTCGACTTCCTGCATCAAGTCCTGTTTCCACTTGTTCAGGATCTTGGTGAAGTGCGCGCGCATCGGGGCGCCCATGTACTCCTCGCCTTCCTTCGGAACGTAAGGTTCGAAGCCGCTGATCGTCACTTGCTGCTGTTGCTTTGCTTGGGTGGGCATGAAATGGACCGCCTCTACTCTTGTAATCCATTGCGCAGGATTGCTCCATCACCGACACCTGCCGGCCCTGCGGCTGCAAGCGGGCGAACTTACCAGATCAATTCGGCCCGCGCTACTCCCGGATGTCGAGGCCCCGGCGGGTGGCGCTTGCAGAAGTCTGGCAAGCCGTGTCTGGCGCTGTTGAAAGCCTGTTCAATCACTGATTTTAGTCAATCCTGGAGCGTACGCGCATATCGTTACAGTCCAGCGTTCTTGAGGCTGTGACCGCAACGGGTTCTCGCTCGTTCCGGCAGATGGGTAGAATCGTCTCTTTTTCCCCGTCGAAGGAAAACCAATGGCTCAGCCTTACAGTGCGCGCAGTCGTGCGATCGAACCGTTCCATGTAATGGCGCTGCTGGCGCGGGCCAACGAACTGCAGGCCGAAGGTCACGACGTGATCCACCTGGAAATCGGCGAGCCGGACTTCACCACGGCCGAGCCGATCATCCGTGCCGGGCAGGCTGCGCTGACGGCGGGCAAGACCCGCTACACCGCCGCGCGCGGTATTCCTGAACTGCGCGAGGCGATTTCCGGGTTCTATCAATCGCGTTACGGTTTGAACATCGATCCGCGGCGGATCCTGATCACGCCGGGTGGCTCCGGTGCGCTGTTGCTGGCCAGTGCCTTGCTGGTCGATCCGGGCAAACACTGGCTGCTGGCGGATCCTGGCTACCCGTGCAACCGGCACTTTCTGCGACTGGTCGAAGGCGCGGCGCAACTGGTGCCGGTCGGGCCGGAGGTGCGTTACCAACTGACCCCGGATCTGGTGGCACGTCACTGGGATCACGACAGCGTTGGTGCGTTGGTGGCATCGCCAGCCAACCCCACCGGTACCATCCTGACCCGCGATGAACTGGCCGGGTTATCCACCGCAATCAAAGCGCGCCACGGGCACCTGGTGGTGGACGAGATCTACCACGGCCTGACTTACGGCACCGATGCCGCCAGCGTGCTGGAAGTCGATGACAGCGCCTTTGTCCTCAATAGTTTCTCCAAATATTTCGGCATGACCGGTTGGCGGCTCGGCTGGCTGGTGGCGCCGGAGGCTGCGGTCAGTGAGCTGGAAAAGCTCGCACAGAACCTCTACATCAGCGCCCCGAGCATGGCGCAGTACGCGGCACTGGCCTGTTTCGAACCGGACACCATCAGCATTCTTGAAGAGCGCCGCGCCGAATTTGGCCGCCGCCGCGACTTCCTTCTGCCGGCATTGCGCGAGTTGGGTTTCAATATCGCCGTCGAGCCTGAAGGTGCGTTTTACTTGTATGCCGATATCAGCCAGTTCGGCGGTGATGCCTTCGCGTTCTGCCGTCATTTCCTCGAAACCGAGCACGTTGCCTTCACCCCAGGGCTGGATTTCGGGCGTTATCAGGCCAGCCACCATGTGCGTTTCGCTTACACGCAAAACCTCCCTCGCTTACAGGAAGCGGCGGAACGTATCGCTCGCGGCTTGAAGAGCTGGCAAGGCTGATGCGCTTTTATCCGGCTCTGGAAGAGGCGCGGCTGATTCGTCGCTACAAACGTTTTCTGGCGGACGTTGAAACGGTCAATGGCGAGTTGTTGACCCTGCACTGCCCGAACACCGGCTCGATGCTCAACTGTCAGGTCGAAGGCGGGCAAGTGTGGTTCAGTCGCTCAAACGACCCGAAGCGCAAACTGCCCGGCACTTGGGAAATCGGGGAAACGCCGCAGGGTCGGCTGTTCTGCGTGAACACTGGCCGCGCCAACGCCCTCGTTGAAGAGGCGCTGCAGGCCGGTGTCATCAGCGAGTTGAACGGCTTCACCGCGCTTAAACGCGAAGTGGCATACGGTCAGGAAAAAAGCCGTATCGATTTCCGCCTTGAATACCCGAGCGGGCCGGCTTATGTGGAAGTTAAAAGTGTCACTTTGGGGTTCGACGGGACGAATGTCGCGGCGTTTCCCGACGCAGTTACCCAGCGCGGCGCCAAGCATCTGCGCGAGCTGGCGCATCTGGCCCGTGACGGTATTCGTGCGGTGCAGTTGTATTGCGTCAATCTCAGCGGGATTGAAGCGGTGCGACCGGCCGAAGAAATCGATTCGGCGTACGCGGATGCCCTGCGTGAAGCGGTGGCGTGCGGGGTCGAGGTGTTGGCCTACGGTGTGCGCTTGAACCACGAAGAGATGGTGATCGACCGGCGGCTGGACGTTTTGCTCAGCGGTTAAACATCTATCCACAGCCCCTGTGCGTCTTCGCGGCAGGGGATGGTGGTCAGGAATTGCCCGGCGCAGGGCCCGGCGACGCATTCGCCGTCCTCGATCAGAAACAGTGCGCCGTGGGTGGCGCACTGGATCAGGCTGTTGCTCGGGTCGAGAAACTGGTCGGGGTGCCATTCCAGACCGACGCCGCGATGCGGGCAACGATTGAGATAAACATAGACCTGGCCATTGCGGCGCACGGCAAACAGTTTGTTGCCGTCGATGTCGAACCCACGGCTGCCGGCCTCAGCGAGATCGGTACCGGCGCACAAAAACTTCATGGCTATCCTCAAATGTCAGCTCGTTTCAGGAAATGTCCGAGCTTGACGTTTAAATGCAAACAATTATCAAATGGCCGCCTTCGCCCACTGCGCGCAACCGCGGTCAAGGATACTTGGCCCGCCGGTTCGCTGCCCGGGAAAACTTTTCAAGGAAAGCTGCGTATGCGCCTGATTACCCGCGTTGCCGTGCTGTGTGTCGGACTGCTCGCCAGCCTTCAGGCGACAGCTGCCGATTTGCCACAACGTTGGGTCAGCGCCGGTGGGGCGCTTTCGGAGTGGGTGAGTGCATTGGGTGGCGAATCTAAACTGGTCGGCGTCGACACCACCAGCCAGCATCCGCAATCGCTGAAGAAGCTGCCCAGCATCGGCTATCAACGCAGTCTCTCGGCAGAAGGCATTCTCAGTCTGCGCCCGGACATCCTCATTGGCACCGAAGAAATGGGCCCGCCACCGGTTATTGCTCAGGTGAAGAGCGCCAAGGTGCAGGTCGAACTGTTCTCGGCGCAGCCGGATCTGCCGACCCTGGAAAAAAACGTTACGCATCTCGGACAGTTGCTGGGCGCGCAAGCGCAGGCGACTCGGTTGCTGGAAAGTTATCAACAGCAGCTTACCGAGCAGAAAGCGCGAGTCGCTGAGTTGCAGACCAGGCATAAAGCGCCCGGTGTGCTAGTGCTGATCGGGCATGCCGGCGGCAAACCTTTGATTGCCGGCAAGGACACTGCCGCCGACTGGCTGCTGCAACGGGCCGGGGGACATAACCTGGCGACGCATACCGGTTACAAACCGTTCTCCGTGGAGTCGCTGGCCGGGCTCGATCCTGAGGTGCTGGTGTTTGCTGATCGCGCGTTGAGCGGCGAGGCGGCAAAAGCGGCATTGTTCAAGGAAAACCCCATTCTCAATTCAAGCCGCGCGGCCAAGGCCGGACGGGTGCTGGAGCTGGATCCGACGCTGCTGGTCGGCGGGCTCGGGCCGCGTTTACCGGCGGCACTGAAGAATTTGTCTGACGGCTTCTACCCGACCGCGAGCGGCCAATGACCGTACTGGTCAAACCACGAAGCCTGTTTATCGGCCTGACGCTCCTGTGTTTGCTGGCCATCTGGCTGTCGTTGGCGCTGGGGCCGGTGAGCCTGCCGCTGTTCGATACGTTACGCGCTGCATTGCGCATGGTCGGTGTGCCGTTGGCGCCGGACGGTCTGGAGCAGGCCGAGCTGATCCTCGGGCAGATCCGTCTGCCGCGCACCTTGCTCGGTCTGGCCGTCGGCGGTGTGCTGGCACTGTCGGGTGTGGCGATGCAGGGCTTGTTTCGCAATCCGCTGGCCGATCCCGGGTTGGTCGGGGTTTCCAGTGGGGCAGCGCTGGGTGCGGCGGTGGCGATTGTCGGCGGGTCATTTTTTGGCGGTTTGCCGGAGTGGTTCGGGCCGTACCTGTTGTCGGCGTGCGCGTTTCTCGGTGGACTGGGGGTGACGGCGCTGGTCTATCGGCTCGGTCGGCGCAACGGCCAGACTAACGTCGCGACCATGCTGCTGGCCGGGATCGCCCTGACGGCATTGGCAAGCTCGGCGGTGGGTCTGTTCACCTATCTGGCGGATGACGCGACTTTGCGTACGCTGACTTTCTGGAATCTGGGCAGCCTCAATGGCGCCAGTTACGCGCGTTTGTGGCCGTTGCTGATTATCAGCACTGGCGTCGCGTTGTGGTTGCCGCGGCGTGCCAAGGCGCTGAATGCGTTGTTGCTCGGTAAATCCGAGGCGGGGCATCTGGGGATCGATGTCGAGCGGCTCAAACGTGAATTGGTGTTCTGCACGGCGTTGGGTGTTGGCGCGGCGGTAGCGGCAGCCGGGATGATCGGTTTCGTTGGGCTGGTGGTGCCGCATCTGGTGCGTTTATTGGCCGGGCCCGATCACCGGGTGTTGCTGCCAGCGTCGGTACTGGCGGGGGCGAGCCTGTTGTTGCTGGCGGATCTGGTGGCGCGGTTGGCGCTGGCGCCGGCGGAGTTGCCGATCGGTATCGTCACGGCGTTTATCGGCGCGCCGTTCTTCCTCTACCTGTTGCTGCGAGGTCGTGCCTGATGCTGCGTGCGCACAATCTGCACATCCGTCGCGGACGCAAGACTGTCCTCAGCGACGTCACCCTGCAGCTTGAACCCGGTGAGGTGTTGGGTGTGCTCGGGCCGAACGGTGCCGGCAAAAGTACCTTGCTCGGTGCCTTGTGCGGTGAACTGGCTGCGGGTGAGGGCGAGGTGTTGCTCGACGACAAGGTGCTGAGTCACTGGACAGGTACGCAGCGCGCTCAGCGCCTGGCGGTGTTGCCGCAGGTGTCGACGCTGGATTTTGCTTTTCGCGTGGAAGAAGTGGTCGGCATGGGCCGTCTGCCTTATCAGAGCGGTCGGGCGCGCGACGACGAGATCGTTGCGGCAGCGCTGGCCGCTGCGGATGCCGGGCATCTGAGCGGGCGCAGTTATCTGGCGTTGTCGGGTGGCGAGCGCCAGCGCGTGCATCTGGCGCGGGTGCTGGCGCAGTTATGGCCGGGGCAGGCCGGGCAAACGCTGTTGCTGGATGAGCCGACCTCGATGCTTGATCCACTGCATCAGCATACGACGCTGCAAGCGGTGCGTGAATTTGCCGACCGTGGCGCGGCAGTGCTGGTCATCCTGCATGATCTGAATCTGGCGGCGCGCTATTGTGACCGGGTGTTGCTGCTTGAGGGCGGGCGCCCGGTGGCGCTGGGTACACCGCAGCAGGTCTTGCGACCGGACGCGCTCAAAGCCGTGTTCGGTCTCGAAGTATTGGTGCAGCCGCACCCGGAGCGTGGGCATCCGCTGATCATCGCCCGCTGATTTCTCATCGAGGTGATGGTATGCGCGGGATCTGGTTGTTAGCGGTGTTGTGGCTGACGGGGTGTCAGCATGTTGCTGCGCCACCACCAGTCAGTGGTGAGATACGCGATCTGCACAGCGGCCAGGTGTTGACGGCGCAGGAACTGCTGGCGCGTCTGGCCAAGCCGCAACAGCTGATCATTGGCGAGCAACATGACAACGCCGATCATCACGCTGTGCAGTTATGGCTGATGCAGGCGCTGGGTGAGCAGCGGCCCCAAGGCAGCCTGCTTTTGGAGATGCTCACGCCGGACCAACAGCCGAAGGTTGATCAGGTTCGTCATGCGGCAACGCCGCCCAGCGATCTTGCCGCCGCACTGGCCTGGCAGGATGGCTGGGACTGGAATCTTTATGGACCGATCGTTCGGTTCGCCCTCACGCAACCCTATCCGCTGTTGGCGGCCAATCTGGATGACGGCGAAATCCGCGCTGTCTATCGCCAGTCGCCCGCCCTGAGCGGTGTTCGCAGCAATGCGGCATTGGTGAAAGCCACGCTGCTCGAACAGATCAGCGACTCACATTGCGGCTTGCTGCCCAAATCACAGATGCCGGCGATGCTTGCTGTTCAACAACAGCGGGATCGGCGTATGGCCGAACGCTTGATGGCTGCGCCGACGCCAGCGTTACTGTTGGCGGGTGCCTGGCATGCGCGCAAGGATGCTGGCGTGCCGCTGCATGTTCTGGATTTGGGCGCAGCCCAAGCGCCAACGGTGCTGATGCTGGCCGAGCAGGGCGCCGAGGTGACTGCGGCGATGGCCGATTACGTCTGGTACACCCCGGCCACGCCCGCGCAGGATTACTGCGCACAGATGCGCAAACAATTTGGCCAATGACTTTTCCACAGGCAAAAAAAGACCCGGTAAAAACCGGGTCAAATAACCGTGATTAGCCTGATGAGGAGATAATCTGAGAGTCCGAACCAAGGGCTTTTCAGAATATCGACTGATCTCGCGACCAGTTGTGATAATCATAGCGATTCTCATTAGCGAGTCAACCACTGTTTTTCCATTTGCTTGATTTAGTCGTGCAAATGGCCGGAATGTCCCGGAAACAAGGGACTTAACGCGCAGCTTTCACCGCGCTCAGTTGCGTGATCTGCTGGTTGAGCTGGCCGATGCGGCGGGCCATGCTCTCAATCAGGCTGTGCGCGATCTTCGGATTGTTGCGGGTCATGCTCAGAAACTGCTCGCCTGGAATCAGCATCACCGTGCTTGGCTCGCGAGCGATGACAGTGGCATTGCGCGGTTCACCGGTGAACACCGCCATGGTGCCGAAAATCTCGTCCTTGGGCACTTCGCCGACCTTGTGCCCATCAACAAACGCTTCGGCATGCCCCTCGATGATCACGAAGACGTGATCAGCGGCATCGCCCTGCCGGATCAACACCTCACCGCTCGCGACCCGTTTGAAGCCATTGGTGCTGCGAAACTCCCGTGGTTTCAGTTCGGCCACCGCGTGTGCCAGCAGCGCCATCTGCCCCAGCAGATACTCAAGCCATTGCTCGGCCCGGCCCGGTTCGGCATACAAATGCTGGAACAGTTCGGTTCGCCGATAGGGCAACAAGCGCGATGGCCCTTCGCTGCGCAGTCGGCAATCGGCCCAGGCGTCACCTTGCTGCAGACCGATCAGATCGCCTTCCTGCCAGTAAAACAGCGCACGGCCACCGATGTAGCCGTTGATTACGCCTTCTGTCAGCAGAAACAGCTGATCGTGTGGGAGCTGCTCCATCAGGTTGTCAGAGATTTCTGGCTCAAAGGCTGGCCCGCACGGCGCAAGGCCTTCCAGCCAACGCGCGGGCAAGCTCTGCAAGCGATTGATCAGTGCATCGACCGGTGCCGATTGTTCCCCGAGCAGATACATGGCCGTCAGCGCCTGTTCAGTTCTTGTGACGCGAGGAGATGGCTTCGAGCTGCTTGTTCAAGGCGTCTTTGCGTTCGGCCGGGATGTCGTTCCAGTGCACATCCATCAGCGCCCCTTCGATCGCGTACAACAACACCTTTGATGCGCGAAACCCGCGGGTACGCACGGCCCGATAGGCGTCCACCGCCCCCAGGCGACGCAAGTCCGAGGCGCTGTGGATGCCCACGGCATGCAGCCATTGCGCCGACGTCTTGCCAAGATTCTTCAGGTGTTGCAGTTCATCATTCATCAAGCCTCCTTGCGACGGCCGAATGGTGCGTGGGCGATCTTCTCAGGAGTGTAGCCATCAGTAGGAAAAGCGTGGTTGTTTGGTCGGATTAGACGCAAACGCTTCTAAGAAAGGCGATGAGATCTGGCGAATGCAATAGTAAGGAGTGTGACGCATACAACTGTAGGAGTGAGCCTGCTCGCGATAGCGGCGTAACAGCCGACATCCATTTTGAATGTCAGTCGGCTATCGCGAGCAGGCTCACTCCTACAAGGGGAGGGTGTTGTGTCAGGGGCTGCCGATGGTGCTCAGCGTGTGCGATAACGCAACCGTGTACCAAAATTCATCGACATCAGGATCTCGTCCGCACTCAGTTCCGGCGGGAAGTACGCGCCGGAAATCTGCGCATNGTGCTCAGCGTGTGCGATAACGCAACCGTGTACCAAAATTCATCGACATCAGGATCTCGTCCGCACTCAGTTCCGGCGGGAAGTACGCGCCGGAAATCTGCGCATGGGCCAGGCTCGCGCCTTCGAGTGATGCATTACGGAAGTCGATGCCACGCAAATCGGCAGAACGGAAGTAGGCGTCCCGGAAATCCACGCCATCGGCGTTCAGTTCACGCAAGTCGAGACCACGAAAGTCGCCACCAACCATGTCGATCGGGCCGTCGTTCGGGCGTTCCTTGTTGAAGCCTGTGATGTCGTCTTTGTGCAGCAAGGCAAAAAGCGGGGTGTCGAGAAGTTTCGGCTGGCTCATGTCACATCACCTGTTGGTTTTATGACGCCATTATAGTGCCACTATTTGACGGCCGTGAAGCAAGCGAGGGCTTCACGGCCGAAATAGTTTCTTACAGGCCTGGCAGACGCTGACGGATCTGTGCGACTACGGTGTCGAGGGTCCCGCTTTCATTGGTCTGCACGCGTTTGCTGCGCAGAATCTCTTCTGGCGTCAGCGCCTCGCGGCTGGCCTGCTGGGCCTCGATCACGGCCAGCGTGGCGTCGGAAGGGTCCTTCTTGTCAGCCTGACGAATCGCCAGCCAGCTTTCGATCACCGCCTGAGGCGCGTTGCAGTCGAGGATCAGGAACGGCGTGCCGGTGGCTTCGGCCACCTGAGCGGCGTTGTCGCGTTGCTCGCGCTTGAGGTAGGTCGCATCGATCACCACCGGGAAACCGGCGTGCAGGATCACTCCGGCAATCTCATGCAGGCGGGCATAGGTGGCAACGCTGGCGTCGGCGCTGTAAATCCCCGCCTGCACGTCGTTGGCTACGGTCTGCTCGCCGAACAGGCGCTTGCGCTCGACATCGGAACGCAGGCGAATCGCGCCCAGCGCTTCGACCAGACGCATCGCCACGTGGCTCTTGCCGACAGCCGATACGCCGTGGGTGATGGCCATGAAGCGCGATGGGATGGTGCTGTAGCTTTCTGCCAGGTTGGCGTAGTTGCGGTACTGGCGCAGGGTGGTTGCGCGCTGCACCGGGGTGGCATCCGCCGGCATGCTGAACAGCGCGACTTTGGCGCGAACCAGTGCGCGGTAGGCTTTATAGAAGTTCAGCACTTCCAGGCCTTGATAGTCGCCGGTCAGCTCCAGGTACTGGCTGATGAAGCGGCGGGCGAGGGATTTCAGGCCACGGTCTTCCAGGTCCATCGCCAGGAAACCGGTGTCGGCCCAGACGTCAGTGAAGCGGAACGGTTCGTTGAACTCGATGCAGTCGAAGATCACCACTTTGCCATTGATGACAGTCGCGTTGCCCAGATGAATGTCACCGTGGCATTCGCGAGTGAAACCCTCGGCCTTGCGCTGGCTGAACAGTGCCTTGAGACGATCGAAGCTGCTCTCGGCCCAGGCCTTCAGGGCCTCGAGTTGCAGCAGATCATTTTTGTCGCTGAGGAACGGCAGGATCTGTTCGAAGTTCTGGCGCACCGGGGCCATCACGCTGTCCGGGGTCCCGGCCTCGTGTTCGGCCGGGACTTTTGGCGCACTGAGGTGGAATTTGGCGATCTGCTCGGCCATTTCATCAATGTGCTGGGTGGTCAGCTCACCGTTGGCTTGCAGGGTGCTGAGCAGGCCGGTCTGCGGGAATTGACGCATCTTCAGCACATATTCGATCACCGGGCCGTCGCCACCCAGTTGTGGCGCCTCGACGCTGCCGGTCACCGGCAACACGTCCAGATACAAATCATCGGTCAGACGTTGGTTCAGACGCAGTTCTTCAGCGCAGAAATGTGCGCGGGATTCGAGGCCGGTGAAGTCAAGGAAGCCGAAATTCACTGGCTTCTTCACTTTATAAGCAAACGGGCCGGTGAGGATCACCCACGAGATATGGGTTTCGATGACCTGGAACCCTTCGACGGGGTGCGGGTAGAGGGCCGGGTTTTGCAGGGCAGCGATCAGGGACTGGCTCACGGGCGATCCTTCAGAGACTGGGAAATTCGAGGTCGCCATTATGGCCGCTCGCCAGCCTGACGCAAACCTCGGAGCGCTCCTGTTGAGTATGAATAAAGTGCGTATAATCCGCCGCCATGACTCGAACTCGATCCCCCCGTACCAAGAAAAAACCAGTCTCCAAGGGCCTCAGCCCGTGGTTGAGCTGGGCCATTAAACTCAGCCTGGTCGGCCTTGTGGTGCTGGCCGGCTTCGCCGTTTACCTCGATGCCGTGGTGCAGGAGAAGTTCTCCGGCAAGCGCTGGACCATCCCGGCCAAGGTCTACGCGCGTCCGCTTGAGCTGTTCGTCGGACAAAAGCTCAGCAAGGAAGATTTCCTCACCGAGCTCGATGCCTTGGGCTATCGCCGCGAAGCCGTGAGCAATGGCCCCGGTGCTGCTGCCGTCAACGGCAATACCGTTGATCTGAACACTCGTGGCTTCCAGTTCTATGAAGGCCTGGAAAAAGCCCAGCCGGTGCGCGTGCGCTTCTCCGGCGACTATGTGGCCGAACTCTCGGGGCTCAATGGCGGAAAATTGTCCGTGGTGCGGCTTGAGCCGCTGATGATCGGCGGCATTTACCCGAAAAACCTTGAAGACCGCATCCTGATCAAGCTCGATCAGGTGCCACCGTACCTGCTGGAAACCCTGGTAGCGGTGGAAGACCGTGACTATTACAGCCACTGGGGCGTGTCGCCGAAATCGATTGCCCGGGCCATCTGGGTCAACACCTCTGGCGGCAAGATGACTCAGGGCGGCAGTACGCTGACCCAGCAACTGGTGAAGAACTTCTACCTGACCAACGAGCGCAGCCTGAGCCGCAAGCTCACCGAAGCGATGATGGCGATGCTGCTGGAGCTGCACTACGACAAGAAGGAAATTCTTGAGGCCTACCTCAACGAAGTCTTCGTCGGGCAGGACGGTCAGCGTGCGGTGCATGGCTTTGGTCTGGCCAGTCAGTTCTTCTTCGGTCAGCCACTGTCCGAGTTGAAACTGCATCAGGTAGCGTTGCTGGTCGGCATGGTCAAAGGTCCGTCCTACTACAACCCGCGCCGCAACCCCGAGCGTGCGCTGGAGCGGCGTAACCTGGTGCTCGACGTGCTTGAGCAGCAAGGCGTGGCGACTGCCGAACAGGTCGAAGCGGCGAAGAAAATGCCACTGGGTGTGACCACGCGCGGCAAGCTTGCCGACAGCTCGTTCCCGGGCTTTATCGATCTGGTCAAACGCCAGTTGCGCGAAGACTATCGCGACGAGGACTTGACCGAAGAAGGCTTGCGGATCTTCACCAGTTTCGACCCGATTCTGCAGATGAAGGCCGAAGCGTCGGTGAATGACACCTTTAAACGCCTGGCTGGACGCAAGGGCTCCGATGACGTGGAAGCGGCGATGGTCGTGACCAACCCGGAAACCGGCGAAGTGCAGGCGATGATCGGTAGTCGTCAGGCCAGTTATGCCGGTTTCAACCGGGCGCTGGACGCCGTGCGGCCGATCGGTTCCCTGGTCAAGCCAGCGGTGTATCTGACCGCACTGGAAAAACCGAGCCGTTACACGCTGACCAGTTGGCTGTCGGATGATCCGCTGTCGATCAAAGGCGCGGACGGCCAGGTGTGGAAGCCACAGAACTACGACCGTCGCTCCCACGGCACAGTCTTCCTCTATCAAGGGCTGGCGCATTCGTACAACCTGTCGACCTCGCGCCTGGGTCTGGAAGTCGGTGTGCCGAATGTGCTCAAGACCCTTGCGCGTCTGGGCGTGACCCGGGAATTCCCGGCGTTCCCGTCGATGCTGCTCGGGGCTGGCGGCATGACCCCGATCGAAGTGGCGACCATGTATCAGACCCTCGCCAACGGTGGTTTCAATACGCCGATGCGCGGGATTCGCAGTGTGCTGACCGCCGATGGCGAGCCGCTCAAGCGTTATCCGTTCCAGATCGAGCAGCGTTTCGATCCGGCGTCCATCTACCTGATCCAGAACGCCATGCAGCGTGTGATGCGTGAAGGTACCGGCAGCTCGGTTTACAACGTGCTGCCCAAGACCCTGACGCTGGCCGGCAAGACCGGTACCAGTAACGATTCGCGTGACAGCTGGTTCGCCGGTTTCAGTCAGGATCTGCTGGCGGTGGTCTGGCTGGGTCGCGACGACAACGGCAAGACCCCGTTCACCGGGGCGACCGGTGCATTGCAGGTCTGGACCAGTTTCATGCGCAAGGCCGATCCGCTGCCGCTGGACATGCCACAGCCGGACAACATCGTGCAGGCGTGGGTCGATTCGCGTACCGGGCAAGGCTCCGATGCCAACTGTCCGGGGGCGGTGCAGATGCCGTATATTCGCGGCAGCGAACCGCCACCCGGCGCCGCGTGTGCAAGCGAAACGCCTGCCTCGCCGGAGTCGGTGATGGATTGGGTCAAGGGCTGGATGAATTAAGCAAAGAGGGTTTCAAGTGAACAAGTGGTTGATTCCGGCGGTGACTGCCGTGGCTTTGCTCAGCGGCTGCTCTACCGTACAGCGTGGTTCGATCCCGGTGGTGGACGCCGGCACGGCCGTATCCAACAGCGAACGGCTGTCGGCCAACGGCGGTTTCCGCAAGACGACAGTCACACGCCCAGTCCAGGGCCAGGCGCAATCCCAGGCCATCCCGCAAGGCGATACCGGCGTGGTGGTGATGGTGCCGGGTGGTGGCGCCACAACATCGGCGCCGATCAGCTCCTCGCCGATCGTGCCGGGCCCGGCCTCCGGCGGAATCACCGCAGGGCCGTACAACCCGTCGCCGGTCGAGTCGGCACCGATCAACTCCGGCAGCTACAGCATGCCTTCGACGCCAAGCGGGATTCCTTCGGCCAGCAGTGGCGGTGGTCTGTCGGCGGACGAACAGCTCGATGGCCCGGTTCTCGCCTTGCTGACCACTGCGCAACAGCAGCAGGCCGGTGGCGACCTCAACGGTGCGTCTTCCAGTCTGGAGCGCGCTCAACGCGTTGCCCCGCGTGAGCCGCAAGTGCTCTATCGTCTGGCGCAAGTACGCATGGCTCAAGGTGATGCGCCACAGGCCGAGCAGTTCGCCCGTCGTGCACTGACCATGGCCAACGGTCGTCCGGACTTGCAGGCCAACCTATGGGAGATCATCGCGCAGTCCCGTGAGAAACAAGGCGATTCCGCCGGCGCAGCGCTGGCTCGTCAGAAGGCCAAGGTTTCGCTGTGATGGATTCCCGGTTCCCGAAAATCGCTGATCAGTTGCTGTTGATCGAGCGCGAACTGCGCACGCAGGGTTGGTGGGATGACGTTCAGCCATCGGCCGAAGCCCTGAGCAGTGTCGAACCGTTTTCGGTCGACACGCTGGATTTCGAGCAATGGCTACAATGGATCTTCCTGCCGCGGATGAAGATGATCCTTGAGCAGGACTTGCCGTTGCCCAATGCTTCGGGCATTCAGGAAATGGCTGAAATGGTCTTCGCCCAGCGTAATCTGCAGGGCAAGGATCGACAGCTGCAGGTGCTGCTCAAAGAGTTTGACCTGCTGATCACCGCCTCGCGCTAAGCCTCTGTAGGAGCTGCCGCAGGCTGCGATCTTTTGATCTTGCTTTTGAAAACAGCATCAAAAGATCGCAACCTGCGGCAGCTCCTACAGGGAAACGCGTATTTCCATGCAGGAGCTGCCGCAGGCTGCGATCTTTTGATCTTGCTTTTGAAAACAGCATCAAAAGATCGCAACCTGCGGCAGCTCCTACAGGTGCTTATTCGCAGTTCTGCGCAATCTGCTTCTGCGCTTCGACAATGCGCTCCTGCCGCTGCGCATCATCCAGCCGTCTTAATTGTCCTTCCACTTCCTCCCTCAACCGCGGATTGTTCTGCAATTGCGCCAGGTTCGTCCGTGCCTGTTCGCAAAATGCCTTGAGCTGCGCCTGCTGCTCCGCCACCTGTTTCTTCACCTTGTCGTCGATGGCTTTCTGATCGCCCAGCGCACCACTGCCAGGCATGGCGGCAGGTTTCGTTGGGGGCGAGGAGGGCGTCTGCACAGTCGTCGCCGGCAGCCCTTGCGGTGGCTGCGCATCGAAGTGCGTGACGCCCTGGGCATCTACCCATTTGTAGATTTGAGCGGCCGAGCACCAGGGGCTGAGGCCGATCAGCAGAGTTAACAGAAGCGTTCGCATGCTGATTCCTTGGCAAAATTGCGCAATTGACGCTAACAGAGTAGCTGTTTTCAGGTTTTTTCTTGCGTTCTCATGTGCTTACCCACAATTAAGCACATTGACGGCTTGACTTGGAGAGGGCGAAACAGAAGAATCCAAAGTCCGCTGTAGAGGGACTGCCAGAAGCAGACCCACTCGGTAGATCATGAGGCGCATATCCGCGTCGACCTGTTACACCCGCAACGCGTTACCTCGCGCTGGGTGGGAAAGGCCCGCAACACTTGGGACGATCCCAATACTTGCTCAGTCAGTGCTGACGTAGTCGGCGACCACCGTCGCTCATGCTCTGCCGAGAAGTAAACCTATTAAGACCCGCCCCTTTTGTGTGGACGGTATTCTGGCGTTTTAGAGGTGAACAACGTGGAGCTTTTATCTGGCGGTGAGATGCTCGTCCGCTTCTTGCGTGACGAAGGCGTCAAATATATCTACGGGTACCCGGGTGGTGCTCTTCTTCATGTTTACGATGCCCTGTTCAAAGAACCGGAAGTGACCCACATCCTGGTTCGTCACGAACAAGCGGCTACCCATATGGCTGACGGCTATGCCCGTGCCACCGGTAAAGCCGGCGTGGTATTGGTGACATCAGGTCCTGGCGCCACAAACGCCATCACCGGTATCGCCACCGCCTATATGGATTCGATTCCAATGGTGATCATTTCCGGTCAGGTGCCAAGCACCATGGTCGGCACCGACGCGTTCCAGGAAACCGACATGATCGGTATCTCCCGGCCGATCGTGAAGCACAGTTTCATGATCAAGCACGCCTCGGAAATCCCGGAAGTCATGAAGAAGGCCTTCTACCTGGCGCAATCCGGTCGTCCGGGCCCGGTCGTGGTCGATATCCCGAAAGACATGACCAACCCGGCCGAGAAGTTCGAATACGTCTTCCCGAAAAAAGCCAAGCTGCGTTCCTACAGCCCGGCCGTTCGCGGCCACTCCGGGCAGATCCGCAAAGCGGCAGAAATGCTCCTGGCGGCCAAACGCCCAGTGCTTTATTCCGGTGGCGGCGTGATCCTCGGCAACGGTTCCGCACCGCTGACCGAACTGGCGAAAATGCTCAACCTGCCAGTGACCAACACCTTGATGGGCCTGGGTGGTTTCCCAGGCACCGACCGGCAGTTCATCGGCATGCTCGGTATGCACGGCAGCTACACCGCCAACCTGGCGATGCACCATGCCGACGTGATCCTGGCTGTCGGCGCGCGTTTCGATGACCGTGTGATCAACGGCGCGGCGAAGTTCTGCCCGAACGCCAAGATCATCCACATCGACATCGACCCGGCTTCGATCTCCAAGACCATCAAGGCCGACGTGCCAATCGTTGGCCCGGTGGAGAGCGTCCTGACCGAAATGGTCGCGATCCTCAAGGAAATCGGCGAGACCCCGAACAAGGAGTCCGTCGCCAGTTGGTGGAAGCAAGTCGATGAGTGGCGCGGTGATCGCGGCCTGTTCCCTTATGAAAAGGGCGACGGCAGCCTGATCAAGCCGCAGACCGTGATCGAGACCCTGTGCGAAGTGACCAAGGGCGATGCCTTCATCACTTCCGACGTGGGCCAGCACCAGATGTTCGCTGCGCAGTACTACAAGTTCAACAAGCCTAACCGCTGGATCAACTCCGGTGGTCTGGGCACCATGGGCTTCGGTTTCCCGGCGGCCATGGGCATCAAGTTGAGCTTCCCGGATGACGACGTTGCCTGCGTCACCGGTGAAGGCAGCATCCAGATGAACATCCAGGAGCTGTCGACCTGCCTGCAATATGGCTTGCCGGTGAAAATCGTCATCCTGAACAACGGCGTTCTGGGGATGGTTCGTCAGTGGCAGGACATGAGCTATGGCAGCCGCCACTCGCACTCTTATATGGAGTCGCTGCCTGACTTCGTCAAACTGGCTGAAGCCTACGGTCACGTCGGCGTGCGCATCACCGATTCGAAAGACTTGAAGTCGAAGATGGAAGAGGCGTTCGCCATGAAAGATCGTCTGGTGGTGATCGATATTTCGGTCGATACCAGCGAGCACGTCTATCCGATGCAGATCAAAGACGGCTCCATGCGCGATATGTGGCTGAGCAAGACGGAGCGTACTTAATCATGCGGCACATTATTTCCCTGCTTCTGGAAAACGAACCCGGCGCTTTGTCTCGCGTAGTCGGCCTGTTCTCGCAGCGCAACTACAACATTGAAAGCCTGACGGTGGCGCCAACCGAAGACCCGACGCTGTCGCGTCTGACGCTGACCACTGTTGGCCACGATGAAATCATCGAGCAGATCACCAAAAACCTGAACAAGCTGATCGAAGTGGTCAAGCTGGTGGACCTGTCGGAAAGCGCTCACATCGAGCGCGAGCTGATGCTGGTCAAGGTCAAGGCCACTGGCGCCCAGCGCGCCGAGATCAAACGCACCACCGATATTTACCGTGGACAGATCGTCGACGTCAGCGCCAGCGTGTATACCGTTCAACTGACCGGTACCAGCGACAAGCTCGACAGCTTCATTCAGTCCATCGGCACCGCATCGATTCTGGAAACCGTCCGTAGCGGCGTGACCGGCATTGCCCGCGGCGACAAAGTACTCAGCATCTAAACCAAATTAGCGAATGGCCTGAACGGCCTGGATATATAGGGGAAATTCATGAAAGTTTTCTACGATAAAGACTGCGACCTGTCGATCATCCAGGGCAAGAAAGTTGCCATCATCGGTTACGGTTCCCAGGGCCACGCCCAGGCGTGCAACCTGAAAGATTCCGGTGTCGACGTAACCGTCGGTCTGCGTAAGGGTTCGGCTACCGTTGCCAAAGCCGAAGCTCACGGCCTGAAAGTGACCGACGTGGCCGCCGCTGTTGCCGGTGCCGACCTGGTCATGATCCTGACCCCGGACGAATTCCAGTCCCAGCTGTACAAGAACGAAATCGAGCCGAACATCAAGAAAGGTGCCACCCTGGCCTTCTCCCACGGCTTCGCGATCCACTACAACCAGGTTGTTCCGCGTGCCGACCTCGACGTGATCATGATCGCGCCGAAAGCCCCGGGTCACACCGTGCGTTCCGAGTTCGTGAAGGGCGGCGGTATCCCTGACCTGATTGCGATCTACCAGGACGCTTCGGGCAACGCCAAAAACGTTGCACTGTCCTACGCAGCTGGCGTGGGTGGCGGTCGTACCGGCATCATCGAAACTACCTTCAAGGACGAGACCGAAACCGACCTGTTCGGCGAACAAGCCGTACTGTGCGGCGGTACCGTTGAGCTGGTGAAAGCCGGTTTCGAAACTCTGGTTGAAGCTGGCTATGCGCCGGAAATGGCCTACTTCGAGTGCCTGCACGAACTGAAGCTGATCGTAGACCTCATGTACGAAGGCGGTATCGCCAACATGAACTACTCGATCTCCAACAACGCTGAATACGGCGAGTACGTGACCGGTCCGGAAGTGATCAACGCCGAATCCCGTCAGGCCATGCGCAATGCCCTGAAACGTATTCAGGACGGCGAATACGCCAAAATGTTCATCAGCGAAGGCGCTACCGGCTACCCTTCGATGACCGCCAAGCGTCGTAACAACGCCGCTCACGGTATCGAAATCATCGGCGAGCAACTGCGCTCCATGATGCCGTGGATCGGTGCCAACAAGATCGTCGACAAAGCAAAAAACTAAGTCGTCATTCTTGTACGAAAAAACGCGGCCTCGGCCGCGTTTTTTCGTTTGAAACCGATGGTTCTGGTATAAAGCTGCATCGTTTGTGGCCGAACCGTCGTCACAGGCACCTGTCGAAACTTTCCAAACCGTTGCAAGGTAATGTCCATGAGCGAACGTCCCGAAGAGCCGAACCAGGCTTCTGACGCCGAAAGCCTGCTGCCCATCGATGAACATGTCGAGGAAGGGCACGACGCAGAAGGTCGTAAAGTCCGGCATCGTGGTATCTATCTGCTGCCGAATCTGTTCACCACTGCGAACCTGTTCGCAGGGTTTTATTCCATCATCAACTCGATGAGTGCCCAGGCTGCCTTGAGCGCCGGGGACTCTGCGAATGCGAGCAAGTATTTCGCCTTTGCCGCGATCGCAATCTTTGTAGCCATGGTGCTCGACGGTCTCGATGGTCGCGTAGCGCGCATGACCAATACGCAAAGTGCCTTCGGCGCCGAATATGACTCGCTGTCCGACATGGTCGCTTTTGGTGTCGCACCGGCGCTATTGGCCTTTGGCTGGGCATTGGGTGACATGGGCAAGGTCGGCTGGATGGTTGCCTTCATCTATGTCGCCGGCGCGGCATTGCGTCTGGCGCGTTTCAATACCCAGGTCGGAACTGCGGACAAGCGCTATTTCATTGGTCTGGCCAGCCCGGCAGCTGCCGGCGTGGTCGCGGGAATCGTCTGGGCGTTCAGCGATTACGGCATTCAGGGTTCGAAGATGTCGTTCCTGGTCGCCTTGATGGTGGCGGCTGCCGGCATGCTGATGGTCAGCAACATCAAGTACAACAGCTTCAAGGAGCTGGACTTGAAGGGGCGCGTGCCGTTCGTGGCGATCCTCGCCGTGGTGCTGGTGTTCGCCGTGGTGTTCAGCGATCCACCGCGAATTCTACTGCTGGTGTTCCTCGGTTACGCCGCTTCCGGCCCTGTGCAATACCTGTTGCGTCTTCGTCGTCACAAAAACGCCGAATGATGTAATTTCCCGCATACTCCGCAGTCTATGGGTGCATCTGTCCTCCAAAGCTGCGGAGTTGCCATGCTGATCAAAATCCCCAAAGCGTCCGACTGCCATGAGTCGGATGTCACGCCTGAATCCATTTATCTTTCTCGTCGCCAATTGCTCGGAGCTACCGCTGCCGGTATCGCCGTGAGCAGCCTGCCGCGTTGGGCCAGTGCCGGGGATGCGGCGCGTTATGCCGATGTCGAGCCGGGCAAGGCGCCTGCCTGGTTTGCTGAGAAGCTCCCTTCTACCAAGTGGGGCGCCGTCAACGTCAAGGATGAGGCGATCACGCCTTATAAAGACGCGACCCATTACAACAACTTCTATGAGTTCGGCACCGACAAGGGTGATCCGGCGGCCAATGCCGGTTCGCTGAAAACCGAGCCGTGGAGCGTGGTCGTGGACGGGGAGGTGGGTAAGCCAGGGCGTTACGAGCTGGAAGACTTCATGAAGCCGTACCAGTTGGAGGAGCGTATCTATCGCCTTCGCTGTGTTGAGGCGTGGTCGATGGTCATCCCGTGGATTGGCTTTCCGATTTCTGCGCTGCTCAAACAGGTCGAACCCACCTCCAACGCCAAGTACATTCGCTTTGAGACTCTGCAGGATCCCAAAAGCATGCCGGGTCAGCGCTCAGGTTTCGCCCTGATCGACTGGCCATATGTAGAAGGCTTGCGCCTGGACGAGGCGATGAGTCCGCTGGCGATTCTGGCGGTTGGCATGTATGGCCGTGAGTTGCCGAATCAGAACGGTGCGCCGCTGCGCCTGGTAGTGCCGTGGAAGTACGGCTTCAAGAGTTTGAAGTCCATTGTGCGGATCAGTCTGGTCAGCGAGCAACCGAAAACTACCTGGCAGAGCATCGCGGCAGATGAGTACGGGTTTTATGCCAACGTGAATCCGACGGTTGATCACCCGCGCTGGACTCAGGCACGGGAGCGGCGTCTGCCGAACAGTCTGTTCAAGCCGAATGTGCGTGATACACAGATGTTCAACGGCTATGCGGATGAAGTCGCTTCTTTATATACAGGGCTCGATCTGCGGAAGAACTACTGATGCGATATCCGTTCTGGCGTGTAGGCGTGTTCATTGCGGCGGCGATCTGGCCATTGCTTTGGTTTTATCAGGCGTTCGCCGATTTGCTCGGGCCGGATCCTGGCAAAGTCCTGGTTGATCGATTGGGGCTGGGGACGCTGGTATTGCTGCTGATCACTTTGAGCATGACGCCGTTGCAGAAATTGACGGGGTGGGCGGGCTGGATTGCTGTGCGCCGTCAGTTGGGACTTTGGTGTTTTGCCTATGTGGTTCTGCATTTTTTCAGCTATATGGCGTTTATCCTCGGCTTCGACTGGTCGCAGTTGGGCGTGGAGTTGCGTAAGCGGCCGTACATCATTGTGGGGACGCTGGCTTTTCTTGGTCTGTTGACGTTGGCTGTTACGTCCAATCGCTACAGTCAGCGCCGCCTGGGTGTGCGCTGGAAGAAACTGCATCGGTTGGTCTACGTGATTCTGGGGCTGGGATTGCTTCATATGTTGTGGATCGTGCGTGCTGATCTCAAGGAGTGGGCGATCTATGCCTTTATAGGTGCAATGCTTTTACTGCTGCGTGTGCCTGCCATAGCGCGTCGAATCCCGCGTTTGCTGACTAAAAAGCAGGTTTTGCAATAAAACTGAAATTAACGGTTGACTGCAGATTCAGGAAGTCTATAATTCGCCCCACTTCCGGCGCAGTCGAAACGGAAAACTCCTTGAGATTCAATGAGTTACGCAGTTTTCGGCAGCGGCTTGCTTC
>NZ_JAZAQQ010000009.1:0-247410 GCF_036861315.1 Pseudomonas sp. S3(2024)
GCTCGCGAAAGCGGTCTATCAGTCGCCATCAATGTCGAATGGGCTGCCGCCTTCGCGAGCAAGCCCGCTCCCACAGGGGATTCGCTGGTTTAGAAAACGATCTTGACGGCGGGTTTGACGTCGACCCGGGCCGTCGCGCCGGTCAGGTGCGCCAGATCCTTGTTGTGTTCGGCGATGATGTCTTCGGCGCTCATGTTGCCGTTGTCGACGGTGGAGTGAGCGTCCGCGACGAGCACCACGTCGTAGCCCAGTTCGTGCGCCCTGCGCACGGTGGCGTTGACGCAGTAGTCGGTCTGCAGCCCGCAGATGATCAGGCGCTCGAAGTCTTCGCTGGCCAGCAGTTTGCCCAAGTCAGTCTGGTAGAACGAATCAGGGGTGGTTTTGCGTACGCGCAGGTCTTGCGTTGTCGTCAGCAGGCCTTCGGCGAGTTGCCAGCCTTCGGCCCCATGGGCCAGCGGGCTGTCCTTTTCCTCATGCTGAATCAGCACTACCGGCACACCCGCCTCACGCGCACGCGTGCTGAGCTGGTTAATGGTGTCGATCACACGGTGGATGTCGAAGCACTGATACTCGCCCGAGCAGAGAGCCTGTTGGACGTCGATGATCAGCAATGCACTAGACATGATGGGCCTTCCTTGATCGATCCTTGAGACAGGGGACGGAGCCAAGCCCCGCCGCCCTTTTTACGCCGCTCAATAACCCAATGACAACCCGGTATTACGCCGTGGATCGTTGGCCCCGTAGAAACGGTTTTTGCCCACGGGTTTACCGCCCAGCGACGGCGCGCCGACCAGAATCGCGGCGATGTGGTTGGCATCCTGCGGCCCGGCGAACTTGTGGCCCCAGCTCTCGAGGATCTTCTTCGTATCCGGGCTGGCGGCGAAGTCTTCGAGGTTGGTTTCTTCCGGCATCCATTGCTGATGGAAACGCGGCGCGTCGACCGCTTCCTGCAGGCCCATGCCGTAGTCGATGACATTGAGCATGGTCAGCAAGGTCGCGGTGATGATGCGGCTGCCACCCGGTGTACCAACCACCATCACCACTTTGCCGTCCTTGGTGACGATGGTCGGGCTCATCGACGACAGCGGGGTTTTGCCCGGGGCGATGGCATTGGCCTCGCCCTGCACCAGACCGTACATGTTCGGCACGCCGACCTTGGAGGTGAAGTCGTCCATCTCGTCGTTGAGGATCACCCCGGTCTTGCTCGCCATCACCCCGGCGCCGAACCAGTCGTTGAGAGTGTAAGTCACAGACACTGCGTTGCCCCACTTGTCGACGATCGAATAGTGCGTGGTGTTGTTGCCTTCATGCGGGGCGACGCCGGGTTTCAGCTCGGCGGAGATCCCGGCCTTCTGCGGCTGGATCGCATTGCGCAGCTTGGTGGCGTAGTTCTTGTCCAGCAGGTGCTCGATCGGATTCTTCACGAAATCCGGGTCGCCCAGATAGCTGTTGCGGTCCACGTAAGCGTGACGCATCGCTTCGATCTGGTAGTGCATGCCCTGGGCCGAATGGAAGCCCAGATCCTTCATCGGATAGCCTTCGAGAATGTTCATGATCTCGCAGATCACCACCCCGCCGGAGCTTGGCGGTGGCGCCGAAACCACATGGTAGCCACGGTAATCGCACTCCACCGGGGCCAGTTCGCGGGTCTTGTATTTGTCGAGGTCAGCCTGGGTGATGATGCCCTTGTTGGCCTGACTGGACGTGACGATGGCGTCGGCCACCCAGCCTTTATAGAAACCGTCAGCGCCTTTTTCCGAAATGGTGCGCAGGGTTTTCGCCAGATCCTTTTGCACCAGTTTCTGCCCGACCTGCATCGGTTCGCCGTTGTGCAGGAAGATCGAACCGGAATCACGCATGTCCTTCTTGAACACATCGGTGGCGTAGTCCAGCAGATCGACGTCGCCCTGCTCCAGTTCAAAACCGTCCTCAGCCAGTTTGATCGCCGGGGCGATCATGTCCTTGCGCGGTTTGGTGCCGTACTTGCTCAGCGCCAGCTCCATGCCCGACACGGTGCCCGGCACCGCCACGGCGAGGTGACCACGGGTGCTCAGATCCGGGACGACGTTGCCGTCCTTGTCCAGGTACATGTTGGCGGTCGCCGCCAGCGGGGCTTTTTCGCGGAAGTCGAGGAAGGTCTTGCGCCCGTCCGCCAGTTGAATGGTCATGAAACCGCCACCGCCGAGGTTGCCCGCGGCGGGATACACCACCGCCAGCGCATAGCCCACAGCGACCGCCGCATCCACCGCGTTACCGCCGTTTTTCAACACATCGACACCGACATGCGAGGCCAGGTGTTGAGCGGTGACCACCATGCCGTTTTCGGCGGCAACCGGTGCTACGGAAGCGGCGTGGGCCATGAGGCAGCTCAGTGCCAGTGACGTCGCAATCAGCGTTTTGGCCAAAGGTTCGTACTTCATGAGTCGATCTCTTTTTTGTTTTCGGGTTCTGTGCAGAACAGAGGGGAACGCAGCAAAAGCACCAAGCAGTATGGTCGCTATTGCGATTTGCGCCTCCCCGCTCAGGCAGTATGCTGGGCACTCTCGCCGTACCGATCCGGAGTTCTGCCCATGTCGTACACGTTCATCACCCTGCCCTCACCGGTCGGCGAATTGAAGCTGGTTGCGAACGGCTCACGACTGGCGGCCATCCTCTGGGAAAACGACAAACCGGGCCGGGTGCGCCTCGGTCCGATGAGCGAAGCGCCGGACAATCCGCTGCTGCAGCGAACCGCGCAGCAGCTTGAGGAATATTTTGCCGGCCGCCGTGATCGTTTCGATCTGGAGCTGGACTTTGTCGGCACCGAATTTCAGAAGAAGGTCTGGGCGGCGCTGCTGACCATTCCGTTTGGCGAAACCCGCACTTACAGTCAGATCGCCGAGCAGATCGGCAACCCGACGGCGGTGCGTGCAGTGGGCGCGGCGAACGGGCGCAATCCGATTTCGATTGTGGCGCCGTGTCATCGGGTGATCGGCGCGTCGGGGAAGTTGACCGGGTTTGCGGGCGGGCTTGAGGCCAAAGAGCGGTTGCTGACGCTGGAGGGCGGTGACTGGTCTGATGTCGGTAGAACAGGCGACCTGTTTTAACCCTGTAAATGCCATATGTGTGGCGAGGGCGCTTGCTCCCGCTCCAGTGCGCAGCACGGGTAAAAACCTGGGGCCGCTGCGCAGCACAGCGGGAGCAAGCTCCCTCGCCACAATGGATTGACGCTGAATCAGCTGTCGAAAAGATTATTCATCGCCGCATACTGCAACAGCATGATGGTCTTGGCGTCGCAGATCTCGCCGCGCTGAAACGCCGCCAGTGCCTCATCGAAGCGCCACTCCAGCACTTCCAGTTCTTCGGTTTCCTCTTCCAGGCCGCCGCCCTCGCTGACCTTCGACTTCGCGTCGTATTCGGCGATAAAAAAGTGCAGTTTCTCGGTCACCGAGCCGGGGCTCATGTAGGCCTCGAAGACCTTCTTCACCTCATGCACGCGGTAACCGGTTTCCTCTTCGGCCTCGTCGCGGATCCGCTGTTCCGGCGCCGCACCTTCCAGCAGCCCCGCCGCCACTTCGATCAACAAGCCGTCGTGGCCGTTGACGAACACCGGCAAGCGGAATTGGCGGGTCAGCACCACCGTGCGCTTTTCGCGGTTGAACAACAGAATCGCCGCGCCATTGCCACGGTCGTAGACTTCGCGAGTCTGCCGCTGCCAGTCACCGTTGTTGCGTAGATAGTCGAAGGTGATTTTCTGCAACAGATACCAGTCGTGGGACAACACCTGAGTATCGACAATGTTGACCCGCTCGGCTGTCTTGGTCATGACGCCTGTTCCTTGTGCCATCGGAAAACGCCCATAGTCGAATAATCGCGCGCACAAAAAAAGCCCGGCAATGCTGTCGGGCCTGTTTACTGGCGTTCGCGGAGGTTGTCAGAGATCGACCAGGTGCCGGTCGATGCGCTTGAGCACACCTTTGATCAGGTTCATCGCACTGTCGGCGCGAAACGGCAGGTTAAGCGAAGGCTCGCAGATCTCCATTTCCATGATCATTGGCCGACCGTCATAGTCGCGGATCACGTCGACCCGGCCGTAGAGCAACGGCAGCTCAAGCCCGAGCACCTCGGCAGAAGCCACCAGCGCCGATAGCGCCACCGCCTGCTCCTCGGCATCCGCCTCGCGCGGCTGGCGAAATTCGGGGGTCGGCACGTTCACCGTACCGTCCGCCATGAGCATGGCGCCCTTGCGGATGGAATGGCTGAAGGTGTTATCGAAGAAGGTCAGGTCCGTCTCGCCGTAAGTGTCGATGGTGGTGATGTACGGCTGAATGATCACGTGCGAACCGCGCTTTTGCAGCGCGCGAATGTGTGCCAGCGCGGCCTCGGAACCGCCACGGACAAATCTTTTCACCCCGCGCGAATACGAGCCGATCGTCGGTTTGACGACAAATTCGTGGCTGTCGGTGTTCGCGTCGAGGAAGTCAGCCAGATAACCCTCGGGAGCGTCGTCGGGCGCCAGGAATACACTGGGAATAATCGGCACACCGCGCGCAGCAATGTCCTTCAGGTACAACTTGTTCAAGCCCCATCGGGCCACGGACGGCACGTTCAACAGGCAGGTCAGTGCATGCACCTTGTCGCACCAGGCAAAGAATTCGTCGAGGCTTTCAATGCAGTCCCACGGTGAACGGATCAATACGGCGGTATACGCCGCCCAATCGACTGACGGATCGTCCCAGAAACACACATCGGCGTTGATCGACAGTTGCTTGCAGGCTTCCAGCAATGGCGGCATGTCGTAGTCAATGTGCAGGTTCGGCTTATCGGTGACGAGTGCAAGCTTAATCATGAAGAATCCTTTCTACTGGACAGTTGGAAGCAGAAAAACAGCGACGACTCACCAGGGAATCACGCGGTCCTGATGGCGGTAAGTGCCCGTGGGGCCATCGGCACCGATCAATGCCAGCGCGACACTGGTCCGCGCGCCTTCCTGCACATCGAGATCACCGGCGCCGTCATTCATGCCGGTTTTGGTGTAACCGGGGTGCACGGCATTGACCTTGACGGGCGTATCGCGAAGCTCGTAAGCCAGATGAACCGTCCACGAATTCACCCCGCTTTTACTGGCGCTGTAGCCCGGCAAGGATTTGAACATCGGTGAATAGGCGTAAGAATCGACGTCCGTATGGGTGGTGAGCGATGCCAGCAGACTGGATACGTTGACGATGCGTCCGGCCGCAGATTGACGAATCAGCGGCAGACAATGCTGGGTCACCGCGACCATGCCGAACAGGTTGGTTTCAAACGTCTGGCGCCACTGTTGAAGTGGTTGTTGCGAAGGGTTCAACCCGTATGATTCGATACGGATCGCCGCGTTATTGATCAGAATATCCAGTCGACCGAACTTCGCCTCCAGCAATTTGACCGCCGAGGCGATGCTGTCTTCATCCGTGACATCCATCAGGCACGGGAACGCCTTCAGGCCCATGCCGACCAACTCGTCGGCCGCCTGAGCGACAGCCTGATAATTCCTGCCACTGAGTACCACCGTCACGCCCTCGGCGGCCAGTTGTCGCGCCACCTCGAAACCGATGCCACGGTTGGCACCGGTCACCAATGCAACCTTGTCAAAATCGTTCATCGTGCAACTCCAGACAACGCTCCGCCCTGCCCGCAGGAAGGACGGAACCAATACGATTCATGAAATGTTCCAGCAGCGGCCCGAACGCCCGCAGATCGGTCAGAAAGGCGTCGTGGCCGTCCGGGCAATCGAGCCGGACAAAGGTCACCTCGGCACCATCCTGCTCGAGCCCTTGAGCGATGTGCTGCTGTTGCGCGACAGGAAACAGCGTGTCGCTCTCGACGCCGACCACCAGAACCTGCTCCAGCCCGGCAGTCTGAAAACCGCCCTGCGGCGGCGTCAGACAGGCATAAAGATCAATCGCGCGGCTTAGCTGCAGATAACTGTTAGGGTCGAAATCCCGCGCGAATCGCCAGGCATTGGCCTGCAGATAATCCTCGACTTCAAAGTCGTGGGTCATGCCGGCGGATTTCCCCGCCGCCTGATCGCTGCGGCTGAAACGGCGATTCAATTGCGCGCCGGAGCGATAACTCAACAGGCCGATCTTGCGAGCCAGCGTCATGCCATGGATCGGGCGCGCATCCGGCGAATACTCGCCACCGGCCCACAGCGGATCACTGCGGATGGCTTCCCGCTGCAATGAACGCAAGGCTGTGGACACGGGAAGCGAACTGGCCGCGCCGCACAGGTTGATGTGATGCCGGACAAACCCCGGATGCCGGGTCAACAGGGCCAGCGCACACATGCCACCCATCGAAGCGCCGATCAGGCAGGTCACTTGCGCCATGCCCAGCGCTTTCACGGCCATGACGATCGTGTCGACGATGTCTTCGATGCTCAGCTCGGGAAAGCGCGACTGGTAAGGCCTGCCACTCGCCCGCTCGGTGGACAGCGGCCCCGTCGAGCCCTTGCAACCCCCCAGATAGTTGAAACAGATCACATACCAGCGGTCTGTATCGATCGGCTTGCCTGAACCGGCAAAGTCCTCCCACCAGCCCGCCTCAGGATCGCGAGCGACACTGCAGACGTGGCTGTTGGCGGACATGCCGGGCAGCACCAGGACGATGTTGTCGCGACGATCATTCAGTTGCCCGAACGTCTCATACGTCAGCCTGAAATCTTCCAGTACACCTCCACGATGCATTGGAAACGGGCGCGCGAACTCGATGTAATCTGCTGCCGGAAGAGTTTCCACCATGATGCTAATCCCTTAGAGCGCCTGCTTCGCCAAGTAACCGGTTGCCTGTTATGGCTCGAGCGACTGCAACCAGTCATCGTCGGAACCTTCGGCGATGCCATCCATCAGGAAGGTCGAGAGATAACGTTCACCGGTATCCGGCAGCATGGCCAGCAGCACCGAACCGGACGCTGCGGTCTCGGCAACCTTCAACGCTGCGGCGACCGAGGCGCCCGAAGAAATGCCGACGAAGATCCCCTCCTCCCTGGCCAGGCGCTGCGAAGTGTCACGTGCTTCGTACTCGTTCACGGTCAGGACTTTGTCGATGACGGTCTTGTCCATGATGGTCGGCGTGAAGTTGGGCGCGAGTCCCTGAATCTGGTGCACGCCCCAGGTGCCGCCCGACAGCAACGCAGCATTTTCCGGTTCTGCGGCAACGATCTGCACGGCGGGTCGCGCGACTCGCAGCATCTGGCCAACGCCGGTCAGTGTGCCGCTGGTGCCGAAACCGGTGACAAAGTAGTCCAGGCGTTTACCGGCGAAATCACCGAGGATTTCGGTGGCGGTGGTTTCGCGGTGATAGGAAGGGTTGGCCGGGTTATCGAATTGTCGCGATCTGAACCAGCCAAACTTCTGCGCCAGTTCATCGGCAATCTGGTTGCCGCCGCTGCTGCCCAGGTGAGCAGGAAACAGCAGAACCTTGCCGCCATAGGCACGAATCAGCTTGCGCCGTTCGATCGAGTAACTGTCGGACATGATCGCCACGAAGTTATAGCCGCGCGCCGCGGCAACCATCGCCAACGCAATGCCGACGTTGCCGGAGGTGCATTCGGCGATCGTATCGCCAGGCTTCAACAGGCCTCTGGCTTCGGCGTCGAGTACCACAGCCAGCGCCAGCCGGTCCTTGACCGAACCACCTGGGTTGAACGACTCGACCTTCACATAAATGCTGACGTGTTCCGGGGCGAGCCTTTGCAGCTTGACGATTGGCGTACGGCCGATCATGTCCAGAATGCTTTCATACAACGGCATGAGCGAGTTCTCCATCAAATACGAATTCAGCAGGGCCGGAGAGGTACATCGCGGACAAGTCACTCTCCCATGTCACTTCAAGGGTTCCGCCGGGCAGTTCGACATCGACCGAGCGGTCGACCCGCCCGGCCCGCGCCAGCACCGCGACCGCCGCGCAGGCACCGCTGCCGCAGGCCAGCGTCTCGCCTGCGCCGAATTCGTAGACCTTGAGTTTTATCCTGTTGCGCGATTGCAGCTGTACAAACCCGACGTTGACGTCAGGGGAGAAATACCCGGAGTTTTGCAGGGCACTGCCGACAGTTGGAATCTCATACTGATCACGCTCGGCTTCGATCACCGCGTGCGGGTTGCCCATCGATACCGCCGAACACGCCAGGTGTTGCCCGGCGAGTTCGAGTTGATAAGCCGACTGCACCTGGTCGAAGCCGAACACCGGGATGGCGGCGGGCGAGAAATTCGGTGCGCCCATGCTGATCTGATAGTTGCCGTCCTCCATGACCCGGACCCGGTGGGTACCGGAGGGACTGTCGAGGGTGAACTCGGACGCCTCCGTCAGGCCTGCCCGAACCAGCCATGCGGCGACACACCGCGCGCCGTTGCCGCATTGCCGGGAGGACTCGCCCTGCGCCGTCCAGATATCGAACGAGGCCACGGACGATGGATTGCGCGCCGCCTTGACGCCCAGGACCATATCGGCGCCGATACCTTTATGGCGGTTAGCCAGGTACTTGCACAATTCGCGCGACGGATCCTGCGCATCACGCAGATCGAGAATGATCATGTCATTGCCCGCACCGTGCATCTTGCTGAAACGCAGCCGGTCAGCAGCAGGCGGTTTATGCATGGCACACACTCGCCTCAAGACACGCTTTGGAGAGGAGCGGGTCAACGATATCGATGATGCACTGGGTCGCACGCTGTGCCGTCGCCGCATCGCAGGAGGCGTTGAACTCGGCGATTTCCAGGCCGACGATCTGCTCCAGCGGAATTGCTCCCAGGATCGCCGCGAGCTGTTGCGGCAGCAGACCGTCAGGCACTGCGTAGTCAGCGGGCACGTAGCCAGGCTCAAGAGAGTCCCAATCGATGTGCACCCAGACCTTCGATTGGCCGATCGCGCTGCGCACCGCTTCGGCGGTTGCCTGCTGCGGGGAAAGCGTGCGCACATTATTGGCGCTCAGCAGACGCTGCTCTTGCCCGTCGATGTCACGCGCGCCGACCAGAATGACGTTCTCCGCACGCACGCCGGCGCCACAGCCGCTGTCCCAGAGGCCACATAATGCCGACACCACCATCCCGCCCAGGTAGCCCGTGTCAGTGGTCGTCGGAATATTGAAGTCACCATGGGCATCGACCCACACCAGACAAAGGTCCGGGTAATGTCTGGCAACCGCAGGTACGCTGCCCAGGCTGGCCGGGCAGGTGCCGTTGATGACCACTGTGAGTTGCTGCTCCTCTACCGCACAGGCCACGGCGCGATGCAGCGAATCGATCTGCTCACGTCCTGCCGGCAGACTGACTGTCCAGTCATCGGCCGCCGGCTCGCAGCTGCCGTCACCGATATACAGCGGCGCTACACCGTACTTTGCTTCAAGTGCCGACGCGGCCTTCAACGCGCCGATACGGGTAAATGCCGTGCGGTCTGCCACTCTGCCGTTGGATACAATCAACTTGAACATCAGGCTTCCTCTTTATTTTCATGGCTGGAATGTTTGAACGGGCAAACATCGGTGCGCTCTGCATTTTCTTCAATCAAACCGTATTGCCACCACTCTTTGGCGTCAGAGCCGAAGCCGCCCAATTGCAAGGCGTGGGGCACCGAATCATATTTAAGGATGCGTTTGCGAATATTGGCGCGAACATTACGTCCGCCCACGGTATCGCCGGCAAATACATCGAAGCGTTCACGCGGATTAATGACCAACGCAAATCTCGACCCGAGGTTTCTGCTCTTGCGAAGTTTGTGTGCGGGAGAACTCATATTCACAAACAGTTGCATTCCCGCGAAGCACATCGACCAGAACGGTGACTCCGGGTCGACATCGACGCTGTCCGGCCACGGGCTTTCATCCAGCCAGTGCAGGCTCTGCAGCACGCCCCACCCGGCGGCCTGATACTCCTGCGCGGTACTCGCCGATATCGCATCGGTTGAAAAGAACACGATGAGCGGATAAGCGTCCTCGATTGAACCACTCCATGTTCTGGAAAGCGTTACATACTCTTTTAACCCTTCAGCCAGTTTCGCCAGCCCTTGAGCATCCAGAGTGTCGACAAATACAAACTTGATCGAAGACTTCTTGAATGCATTCTTGGAAAAGATGCAGGGAAAGTCGGACCCTGCTCCAAGTCGCTCTTCCAGTTCATTCAAGGCCTCTTTCTCCCAATCGGACCCATGATGATTAACCTCATCCTGAGAAAGCATGACCCGATAAGAAACCTGCGCATCAAAGTTCCGCATACTCATTCCTTTATGCTGCACAACTTAGAGAGATGGCCGAGTGTGGCATCCAGCCGTCTGGCACTTTGCGCTGTCACACCTGCCACGAACTTACGTCAGGCATGACAACTTGCTTACTTGATCTGCGTCTGGAATCAGAAGACCGGCCACAGGTCCCGGGCGTTATTCGCCACTCGACGAACGCTCAGGTTGTTGACTGACCTGCTGCTGATGAATCGATGAATCCGCGCCATGGCGTCTTCGATGTCCGGCAGTGCCGGCAACGTGACCACGCGGAAATGGTCGGGCGCGGGCCAGTTGAACGCGGTTCCCTGGACCACCAGCAGCTTTTCCGACATCAACAGCTCGAGGACAAACTTCTCGTCATCCTTGATCGGGCAAATTTTCGGATCGATCCTTGGAAACGCGTACAGCGCGCCCATCGGCTTGACGCAACTGACGCCGGGAATAGCGTTGAGCAGTTCATGCACCCGGTTGCGCTGTTCGAGCAGGCGCCCCTGAGGCAAGACCAGGTCATTGATACTCTGGTAACCCCCCAGCGCGGTCTGGATCGCATGCTGGGCCGGAACGTTGGCGCACAGGCGCATGTTCGCCAGCATGTCGATGCCTTCGATGTAGCCGGCGGCATGCTGCTTCGGCCCGGAAATCACCAGCCAGCCAGAGCGGAACCCGGCCACCCGGTACGACTTGGACAACCCGTTGAAGGTCAGGCACAGCAGGTCCGGCGCCAGCGAGGCGGTGCTGATGTGCACAGCTTCGTCGTAGAGAATCTTGTCGTAGATCTCGTCGGAGAACACCACCAGATTGTGCTGGCGCGCGATCTCCAGCATTCCCAGCAGCACGTCTCGCGGATACACCGCACCGGTGGGATTGTTGGGGTTGATGATCACCAGCGCTCGGGTGTTGGGGGTGATTTTGGCCCGTATGTCATCGAGGTCCGGCCACCAGTCCTGCTGCTCGTCGCACCTGTAGTGCACCGCATTGCCCCCGGCAAGACTCACCGCGGCGGTCCACAACGGATAATCCGGAGCAGGCACCAGCACTTCGTCGCGGTTGTTCAGCAGCGCCTGCAGTGACATCACAATAAGCTCGGAGACGCCATTGCCCAGGTAGATATCGTCGACGCCGACGCCCTCGATCTGCTTCTGCTGACAGTACTGCATGACGGCCTTGCGGGCGCTGAACAAGCCTTTGGAGTCACTGTAACCTTGCGCCGTCGGCAAATTACGGATCACATCCTGGAGTATCTCGTCGGGCGCCTCGAAACCGAAGGGCGCGGGATTGCCGATATTCAACTTGAGAATGCGCTGGCCGTCCTCCTCCATCTTTCTGGCCTGCTCCAGTGCCGGGCCACGAATGTCATAACACACACTGTTCAACTTCAGCGATTTCAGATACTGCACGACTACACATCCTTGTTTTTTTTATCAGGGTCGCAGCAACAGCAAACTCAGGTCCGAGAGACTGCCTTCAACTGTTCTTCCGGGGACTTCGACAGTGCCCGCGACATATTCAGGAAAACGAACAACACGACCATCGGAATGGCGATAAACAGTGCCAGGCCACGAACGCCCAGTTCGGAAAAGGAACTGACCAGCAAACCGTAACCGGCCCCCGCCGCCATCTGGAAAAAGAAAAACTGCCCGGAGGAAATACCGATATCGCGACTGACACTCTTCAATAGCCCGGCCTGAGTCGCGGGAATCACCATCCCGACCGACAACAGAATGAACACCATCGGAATCAGCAGCGCCGGCAGCACACTGCCAAACACCGACAGCAGAATGCCCAGCAACATGCACCCGGCCATGCCTACCCTGCTTCCAAGCAGCAGGATCTCGTTCAACGCCCACCTGGCGCTCAATGCTCGCGCCAACGTACTGCCAATCACATAACCGACGGCGCACAGGGAGATCACCGCGCCGTAACCCAGGCTGGACATGCCCAGTTCCGTCTGCAACGCATAAGTCGAACAGGACAGGAACACGAAGTAACTCATCCACACCAGACTGATGCCGGCGGCATAAGCCAGATAATCCGCATTTCTGAAGTTGGCGGCATAAACGGCAATGATGCTGCGCCCCGTCGAATCCGATGCCCCCGGAGAGGTGTCGACCTGCCAGAAAAGCACCAATGCCGCGAGATTGAAGATCCCCACGCCGCCCATCATCCAGCGCCATCCGAGCGAAGGTAACAACATGCCGCCGAGCAACGGTGCGATACACGGCGTGAGCGCTATCGCCGAGGCAAGGGTGGTGAGAATTCGCAGGCGTTTGCTTTCCGGATAATCGGATTTCACGATCAGCCTGGTGGTTACGGTCCCTACACACCCTCCGAGGGCCTGCATGAAACGCGCAACCGCAAACAGGTAAAAGGAGTCCGAGAACGCTGCAAGCAGGCACCCGGCAGCACAAATCAGCAACCCCGAAAGCTGTACACGACGGGCTCCGATACGATCGGCAAGAATCCCCGCCAATACCACGGACAACGCATACCCGATCATGTAAACAACAAACGTTTCCTGAATCGCCTCATGGGGGACTCGAAACTCCTCCGCCAGTTTTGCAACGGTGGGCGTCATCAGACCGAGTCCGAGCTGCGGCACGATTACGGCCGACAACAACGCTGCAGGTAACAGGATTCCGGGGCGGCTGGATTTCACGCAGAAAGCTCCTTGAGGTATTGATCAGGCGTCAGCAAATGCGGCAGAACCCGGTCGATCTGACGTGTGATCATGGCCAGTGAACTAGTGTAGTAATGGTTACCGGCAGCCAGTTGGCCCAAGGCATAAATAGCGTCGCTGGCCTTGCCACTGCGGTCGATGACCTTGTGCGAGCCGAATGACACGTGCAGTCCACCAAACGGATGGTGCTGAGCGACGCCATTGTTGACCATCGAAGACACCAGCTCGGTACCGGTCTGCCCGACACCACCGGTTTCTGATCGAGTGGCGTTGATGACCCAGTCGGCATGACAGGCGCCTGCCTGGTAATTCAGGACGAAACCGCCACCGGGACTCAGTTCCACGCCCTTCAGGCCAGGACGAATCACGAGGTGTCCGGATTCGAGCATGTTGCGCAACTTGTTGGCCGTTGCCGGAGGCATCGGGTTGCACAGGCTCATGAAAATCGAGTGATAGTTGGCCATGTAATAACTGCGATCGCCCGCACTCAGGCTGTCCCAGGCCAGCTCGACGTAGTCGTTGGCAATATCAATCAGGATGGACAGCCACTTTTCGCCACGGGCCGATGCTTGAAGATGGCGCTCCAGCCGCTCGAACGGCAGTTGACCTGGCGCCAGTTCAGCCTTGAGCTTCTCCAGATCCACGCCTTGGGCTGTCAGTTCGAAGGTGATCAGGCCAAGCCATTTCGACCACGAGATCATCCCCGCTTCATCACGCAGCTCTTCGATACGTTCGCGGGTGATGACCTTGTAAGTGAAGTCGTGATGCGGCATGCGCACCGCTGGCAGCAGCGCATTGCGCGACAGCATGACGATCTTGCCGCGGTGTCCCTGGGCATTCAGGGCCAGGACTGCATCGACAGCAGAGAGGCTGGAACCAATGATCGCCACCTGATCGTCGCCGCCAATCGCGGAAAACCTGGTCCACATCGGATACGGATTGCCGATGTAATTCTGGGAACAGGCCAATGAGAAGATATCCGCCGGTTCAGCGGTACCGATGCACAGAATCACCCGGTCGAACACTTGTTGCGGCCCGTTTTCGACACCGACGACCGCTTTGTCATCGTGCATTGTCAGGCTGGTGACCTTTTGCCCGATCACTCGAATCGGCCGCTTGAGGTCGCGCGCCAGCGCCACTTGCTCGGCAAAACAATCGGACAGGTACTCACCAAAATAGTGACGGGGCAAGAAATCAAGTTGCGCCAGTGCACTTCCATATTTATGAGTGACCCATCCTACAAAGTGCCGGGGATCGTCACTTTTCACGGACATGAATCGGGCCTGGCGATTAATCAATCCATAATCACCATCGTTTTGATAAGCGCGACCTGGACCTATTTTCTTGTCAGGCTCATAGAGGGTAATTGCAACATCCATATTTTTCAGCTTAACGTCGCGCTGCAACGCATCAATTACACTAATCGCTGTTGCACCCCCTCCGACTATCGCAATCTTTAGTTGCGGCTCGCGATGATTAGTCTTATTGAGTGTTGACAGTTTTTCAAAAGCAGTCATTGCCGACGATATCCCTATACCAATCCAGTTTCTCTTGACCCCAATGACTCGCGCGCCACCCCTCAACGCGTTAGCTTGAGCGGCGTTGAGCGTATTTGTATGCCGCGCTAAGATGAAGATCCATTAAATGGATTTTGGTGTGTACCACTATGACCAGAGGTAAGCGGCCAGTTGGCCTCGACCTAGTCTTGCCGTTCGAATTGACCGAACATTCGCTGTCCACCAAACATCAGCTTCTGTGCCGTTTCCTTGAACACCTGATCAGTTCCGGTCGGCTCCAATCCGGCGAAGCGCTGCCCTCCACGCGTACGCTTGCGCAAAGATGGGGAGTTTCCCGAGGGACTCTGGAAACTGTTTTCGATCAATTGCGCGAAGAAGGTTTCATCATTCGCAAGCGAGGTGCCGGCTCGGTGGTCTGCGCAACATTGCCGGATAATCTGATCGCCGCCGCCAGAACTAAGGAACTGCAAGTCGAACTTGATACTCACCGGTCATCCGATTCACCTGCTCCCATTACTTATTTACAGCCTTATGTACCGTTTATTGCCAGACTGGCCGATCCGGGATTGCTCGAAGAAAAAGATGTAAAGTCGTTATGCACACCTTCCGCCAAAGACCTCGCCACCGCAGTATCGGCCTCGTCACTCGGCGGTGACGAGAACTTGCGCAAGTCCATTTGCGACCATATCCAGATCTACCGGGGAATTGACTGCTCACCTCAGGACATCGTGATTACCCACGGCATCAGGCACTGTCTTGACCTCATCAGCAGATTATTGGGAAAAGAGGCCGTCGTTGCCATGGAAGATCCCGGCTATTACTGGGCCCGGCGGATATTCAATTGTTCCGGCAACACAATCATCGATATTCCAGTGGACGATGCAGGTCTGATCGTTGAAGCGTTGTCACCCGCCAGTCCGGTTCAGGCCATTTATGTCACGCCCTCTCACCAGGCTCCTTTGGGTGTCTGCATGAGCATGGCACGCCGCAAGGCCCTGCTGGCCTCGGCGACCGCAGCCAATGCGATCATCATCGAGGACGACTACGACAGCGAGTACAACTATGGCAGTGCTCCTCTGCCCGCCATCAAATCAATAGATACAAACGACCGGGTGATTTTCTGCGGCAGCTTCAATAAAACCCTGTTCAGCAACTTTCGTCTGGGCTTCATGGTCATTCCCAAACATTTACAGAAGAAAGTCATCAACCTCATCGAAGACACCGGCCAGACGCCCGGCATACTGGGTCAGCTCGCACTCAACCAGTTTCTCTGCACCGGAAAATATGTACGGCATTTGCGCATCTCGCGACAGACGTATCAACATCGACGCGATTTGCTGATCTCAAAGCTGCGAGAAAACCCTGATCTGCAGATTTCCGGCGAGCAATCCGGATTACATTTTGTACTCTGGTTACCCGCAGACATTGATGAAAGAGAATTCTGCGCACGGGCTGCCCTCTTCAATCTTTGCCTGCAACCGGTATCCGCATTCACCAGCAGTCACGCGGTCAAACCTGGCGTGCTGATTGGCTACGCGGCGCTTTCCGATACGCAGATCAATCAGGCGGCTGCCTGCTTGCTGGATCTCGTCAAGTCATTCACTCAATGTATCGAGCGCGTCCCGATCGGATAAACAACCCGCTCCGCTATGACTCACATCCGGGCATTGTTTGCCTGGCCCACGCAAAAAAGCCCGGCAGCGCTACCGGGCTCTTTAATTGCTGCTAACGGGCGACGCGCGACAACGTGTCATCCGTTTCCTGTGCCGCTGTTTTCGCTCCGTGAATCAGCGGTCCATAACGCCGACTGAATTCCCAGCCATACGGCACGCGATCCTTGCTGACGCCGTTGTCCCAGTTTACCGACCAGGTCATCAGGCCCTTGATCGGCAGCCCTTTGATCGCCAGACGTTTGAGCGCATTGCCGACGGCGGTGCTGTCGATCACGTAACCGGTGGCCGCCGCATCGACGTTGGCCGGCAGGCCGATGACGAATTTGTCCGCCGGGATTTTGGTGAAGCCCCGGGTGCCGGTCACCAGACTTTCGGTCAGGTAATAGAGGAAGTCCTCTTTCAGCGCATCATTGTTCTGCGCGATCCACGCACCATTGCCATTATTGGCTTCCGGTACCCAGACCCCGTCGCCGCCCTGGTTGTAGAACTGCGGCGCGATGAAGTCGTAATAGCCTTCCAGTGCCTGCAGGTATCCGACGTATTTGCCGTTGGTGGTCAGGTACGGAAACTCCGGGGCCATGCTGATGATGAAGTGCTTGCCCTGGCCTGCGTAGTGATCCTTGACCAGTTTCAGCGCGGCCGGCAGCACGGTCTTGTTGGCGGCGAAATCAATCGCGCTCTGTTCAAGATCGATGTCCAGCCCATCGAAGCCGTAGGTTTCCACCAGACGGATAATCTCATTGGCCAGTGGTTGTTCCTGTCCGGCCCGCAACTCGATGTGCGCATCGGCGCCACCCAGGGACAAGAGCACCGCCCGCCCCTGGCTGTTGAGCACGCCGACCTGACGCCGGAACTCGGCATCGGAGACGTTGTACGGCTTGAAGGTTGGAATCCCGCTGCCCTTCATGAACGCCACCGCGACCACGTTGTACTCCTTGGGCACCGCTTCCAGAGCGATTTCGGCGAAGCGGCCCTGACGATAGCCGTCACTTGGACCCGCCGGCCAGTTGTGCCAGAAGCCCATGAGTATTTTTTTGCCGGCGATGCTCGGCATCAGCGCGGCCGCGTCGGCCGCCTGGTTTTGCACTAGCGTGAAGTCGATATTTGACATGTTCTAATCCTTCAGAACCTGTGGGTTGAGCGTAACGCCGTTATTTGAAGTCGACGTCGAACGCCTGATAGAACGCGTTGCCGGTGTTGGCGACGATCCACATCAGCACGATGACGTGACGGCCCTTTTTGGTGGCCGGCAATTTCACCGAATGATTGACCTTGGCCTTCAATTCCCCCGGATAGCTGTAATACGGCACTTGAGTGTAGAAGTCTTCGGCGAAAGGCTGCGCTTCGAGTTGTGCACGGGAAATGCGCTGTTTCGGATCCCAGCCATCCTTGGTGATCAGCCAGCGATAACCACGGGTGGTGTGTGGCGCGGTGTATTCCCACTTCACTTCCAGCGTCTGGCCCGGGGTGACACTGAGCAGTGGCCAGCTGAACGGACGATTGAGCTTTTTGCTCATTTCCTCGTCGGTGAAGTTCACGCAGTCACGGGCATCGGTCTTGCCACCGCTGAGGATGTAACCGTCGGCGGGCGGCGTGACACTGTCACTGTCGCTGCCATAGGGAGCAGGAAAAGGCCCTGCCGTCAGCGCCGGGAAGTTCTTGCCGCCTTCCATTTCGTTGACCTGCCAGGCACCGAGCAATCCTTGCTCGATGGCTACCGCACCGCGGCTGGCTGGAGAGGTGACGCGACCGTGTCGCAGTTGGGTTTGAGCTTGTGGTTGATTCATGTTTTTCACTCCGTTGATTTAAGAACTCTCCTGTCCGAGGAGAGGCCTTCAAGCTAACGGAGGTGGTTTTTTTGTCCATCGGCGGTTTTGTCGCAGTCAATCGGCGTCTCAAGTCAAAAACGCCGAAAATACTGGATGAATATACAGCTTATTACGACAAGACCCACCCAACGCATGGCCAAAGGCCTACACGCCGACACTGCAAAAACTGGCATTCAGTACTCATGGCAGTTGCGCCTGGTACTCCTTTTCGTACTGGCCAGCGAGTTGTTCCTTTTGCTTGTCATCGAGCAATTTGCCGGCCATCTGGAAGAACTTTTGCTCTTCTTCCTTGAGATGGTGATGGACTTTGTCCGAGAGCTTCTTCGCCGTTGCCAGCCACGCCGGGCTGGACATCTCGGTCTCGTCCAGCTCTTCCATCATCTCGTCCATTTCATGGTGCTCGGAAATGGCGTGGCGACTGAGGTCAACACCGTTGTCGAATTCCATCAGCGGGATGTAGAAGTGGCGTTCTTCGGCGGTTTCGTGGGCCTGCAGCTCGGCTTTCAGCTGTTTATAGGCTTCAACCCGCTCCGGGGTGTCGCCGCTGGTTTCGACCAGGGCTTTGGCGTAACTGCGCTGGCGGTCGTGGCTTTCGCGAAGGGCTTCGAAAATATTCATGGGGGATCCTCATCAACCGCGTTCGGAATGACGCTGTAAAAGCTAGACCCCGGCGCGACAGCGGCGGTTCCAAAGGGATGAGGAAGGACTTGGAAGACGCTCCCCGGGCAGGATAGGCTGGCGGTTCATCTCACAAGGAAGTTGCACATGACGTTGCGAATCGAGCTGTCGCAGAACCCTACGGAAGAACAGCGCAAAGCCATTCTCGAGCCTTTGATTGCGTATAACGACGCCCGGACCGGTGGTTCCACATCTGAACCTTTCGCCCTGCTGGTGCGCGATGAACACGACGCGATTCTCGGCGGTTTGTACGGCCGGGTGATCTTCCAGTGGATGTACATCGAGTTGCTGTGCGTCCCGGAACAGGGTCGCGGGCAACGCATCGGCTCGGAACTGATGGCCATGGCGGAAAATCTGGCCAAGGAGAAGAACTGCCTCGGCATCTGGCTGGACACCTTCGACTTTCAGGCGCCGGCGTTCTACGAGAAGCTGGGATTCAGCCAGTTTGGCGAGATCGTTGATTACCCGCCGGGGCATAGCCGGCATTATTTCCAGAAGCGCTTGATCGGTTGAATTCATTGGCCTCATCGCGAGCAGGCTCACTCCTACAGGATCGGTGGCAAACACAAATCCAGTGTGGGAGCCAGCCTGCTGGCGATAACGGCAGCCGCTTCAGCGCAATATCAAAGACAGGTCGCCAACGCCGCCAACCGGCGCTTGGCAACAAAATCGTCCTTCTGCACGTAGTAGTTGAGGACGGTTCCCGACGCATCGCTGGTCACGTCGACAAATGACTCTGCGGAACGGGTGTACACCGTCGAGCCACCCTTCTTGCCCGGTTGCAGATACGCTCCGGCGTCCACGCCAAACACTGCTTCGTCCTGCCAGCCGAACTGTACGCACTGAGCGACAACTTTCTCCGGCTTGTCCGAAGTCAGAACCTTGTACGGGGCTTTGGTGCGAGAATCGTCCATCACCGAACCCGCGCAGCCAGCCAGCACGGTCGCGGCCAGCGCTACCATCAGAATTCGCATTGCATTCGCTCATTCAGAAAAAAGCGGACTGTATCACCGCAACAGGCAAAATCGTTCTGCTTTACTGCATTTATAGCGCGACATGCGGCAGCCGCTCCGGCACCCTAGGGTCATCAGCCTCACAAGGAACACACATGGCGCCCACCGACCAGCGACATGAACAAGCCCTGAAATTGTTTCTCGACGCGCGCCCCGAATTGCGCGAAACCCTCGATCATCTCAATCCGCTGCTGGCCCAGGCCAAGGGTGAAACCGCTGCGCAGTATCGTGAAGAACGCCTGCACGAAGCCTTCGAGGCCGAGGCGGAGAATCAAGGCCTGTTCGCCTGGGAACTGACCTTGCTCCTGACGGCCGCAACGCCCGAGGACTATCAGGCCCAGCGCATGGAGGTGCATCGCGAGGTAGCGGAAATGGCCCACATGCGCTGGGAAGATTACTGCGAATTGTATGGGCTGGAACCGTAACCGCCGCTGAAGGATATCGTCGCCGATGCTGCCCTCCACTTCGACTCACCGCGCCACCTCCGGGCATCTGCATCGGCAGAAATGGCGCGGGCGCATCGGTCTGGCGCTGGTGGCCAGCCTGTCGGTACTCGCCGGCATGACCGATGCAATCGGCTTCATGGCCAGCGGCGATTTCGTTTCGTTCATGAGCGGCAACACCACGCGGCTGGCGGTGGCGATCAGTGACGGCGACCTCGGACTGACCTTGCGCCTGATCATCCTGGTCGTCACCTTCGTGATCGGTAATGCCTTGGGGATCGTGATCGGGCGCCTCGGTGGGCGGCGCACATTGCCCTTGTTGCTGTGCATCGCCACCCTGCTCTGCCTGGCGGCGGCCTGGCCGTATGACACGCAACTGCCGGCGTTGCTGGCGGCGATCATCGCGATGGGCATGCTCAACGCGGCGGTCGAGGAAGTGAACGGCCTGCCAGTGGGCCTGACGTACGTGACCGGAGCGCTGTCACGGTTCGGCCGTGGACTGGGGCGCTGGATGCTCGGCGAGCGGCGTAATGGCTGGCGGGTGCAACTGGTGCCGTGGAGCGGGATGTTCATCGGCGCGATACTCGGCGCAGTGCTGGAACATCATTTCGGACTTCGGGCATTGTTCGCCAGCGGCTTGCTGGCGGCGGTGCTGGGCGTGCTGTCCCTGAGCATTCCGCGGCGTTGGCAACTGGGCTATATGCCGCGCTGAAATACGATCCTGTGGGAGCGGGCTTGCTCGCGAAAGCGGTGCATCAGTCAAAGACTTTTTGAATGACCCAACGCCTTCGCGAGCAAGCCCGCTCCCACAGAGGGCATGCGCCTGACTTCGGTTTCGCGGATGCCGTCATAAAGCTTTATCATGGCCGCAGTTTTGCTGATCGAGTCCGTCATGAAGTTCGCCATCGCGCTGTTTTCCGCCGCCCATGCGCCCTCCTCGCGCCGTGCCCTGCTGTTTGCGCAGGCTGCGCTGGCCGGCGGGCATGAGATTGTCCGGCTGTTTTTTTATCAGGACGGCGTCTACAACGCCTCCGACGCGGTGGTCACCCCGCAGGACGAACTGGACCTGCCCAAACAATGGCGCACGTTCATCAGCGAGCAGCAACTGGACGGTGTGGTGTGTATCGCCGCCGCCCTGCGCCGTGGCGTGCTGAATGACGAAGAAGCCAAACGCTACCAGCGTGATGCCGTCGCGGTCAGCGCGCCGTGGGAATTGTCTGGCCTCGGCCAGTTGCACGACGCGGTGCAGGACGCCGATCGACTGATCTGTTTCGGAGGCGCGTGAAATGGCCAAATCCCTGTTGATCATCAGCCGCCAGTCGCCATGGTCCGGCCCCGGCGCCCGCGAAGCGCTGGACATCGTCCTCGCCGGCGGCGCGTTCGATCTGCCGATCGGCCTGCTGTTTCTCGACGATGGCGTGTTGCAACTGGCCGCCGGGCAGAACGCCAAGGCCCTGCAACAGAAAGACCTCAGTGCCAATCTGCAGGCGCTGCCGATGTTCGGCGTTGAAGAACTGTTCTACTGCACCGACAGCGCCAGCGCCCGTGGCCTGAGCACGCTGTCGCTGGACGAAGCGCAGCCGCTTGGCGCCAGCGAAATCACCGCCCTTATTGACCGTTACGACCAGGTGATCACCCTCTGATGTCGACTTTGCATGTGTTGTCTCATTCCCCGTTCGGCGATGATCGCCTGAGCAGTTGCCTGCGCGTGATCGGCGCTGCCGACGCCTTACTGTTATCCGGTGATGCGGTTTACGCCCTGCAACCGGGCACTGCGCCATTCGCCACGCTGAACGAGCGCCGGGTCAAGCTGTTCGCCCTCGTCGAAGACCTGCAGGCCCGTGCCATCGTTGCTCCCGACTGGGCCGAAGCCATCGATTACCCGGCCTTCGTCGAACTGTCGATCCACCACGACAAGGTCAACAGTTGGCTATGAACTCGATGACTGTCGGCGCCCGCGCCATCGAACTGGACAAGGACGGCTTTCTGGTCGACCTCGGCGACTGGTCCCATGACGTTGCCAGCGCCCTCGCCGCCGCTGAAGACATCGAACTGACCCCCGAACACTGGGAAGTCCTCGAACTGCTACGCAGTTTCTACGCGGAATTCCAGTTGTCGCCAGCCACCCGCCCGCTGATCAAGTACACCGCACTCAAACTCGGCCCGGACAAAGGCAACAGCCTGCACCTGAACCGACTGTTCAAAGGCACCCCTGCCAAACTCGCCGCGAAACTGGCGGGCCTGCCCAAACCGACGAATTGCTTATGACCGACTTTCCAGCGCTGACCCTCGAAACGCCCGCCGAGCACCCGTTCGCACAGTTTGTGCGGATCCTCGGCAAGGGCAAACGCGGCGCCCGCGACCTGACCCGTGAAGAAGCCCGGGAAGCCATGGGCATGGTGCTCGACGACAAAGTCGAAGACACCCAGCTCGGGGCCTTTCTGATGCTGCTACGGCACAAGGAAGAAAGCGCGGAGGAAATGGCCGGTTTCACCGAAGCCTTGCGCGAGCGCCTGTCAGCGCCAACGCTGAATGTCGATCTGGACTGGCCGACCTACGCCGGCAAGAAACGCCATCTGCCGTGGTACCTGCTGTCGGCCAAGTGCCTGGCGCAAAACGGCGTGCGGATTTTCATGCACGGCGGCGGCGCGCACACCGCCGGACGTCTGTACACCGAACAACTGCTTGGCGAGCTGAACATCCCGCTCTGCCGCACCTGGGCGCAGGTCGGCAGCGCGCTGGACCGCGGCGGTCTGGCGTTCATGCCGCTGATCGACTGGGCGCCACAGTTGCAGAAGATGATCGACCTGCGCAACACCATGGGCCTGCGCTCGCCGATTCACTCGCTGGCACGCATCCTCAATCCACTGCGCGCCCGTTGTGGCCTGCAAAGTATTTTCCACCCGGGCTATCAAGCGGTGCATCGCGAGGCCAGCGGTCTGCTCGGCGACACGGCGATCGTGGTCAAGGGCGATGGCGGCGAAATCGAGATCAATCCGGATGCCGACAGTCATCTGTACGGCACGAAGGGCGGCGAGAGCTGGGACGAGGAATGGCCGCAGCTGTCGAGCCAGCGCCACGTCAAACCGGCCTCGCTGGATGTCGAGCATTTGAAAGCGGTGTGGCGCGGCGAGGTGGTCGACAGCTATCCGCAAATGGCCCTGATCTCGACCATGGCCCTGGCCCTGCGCGGCCTCGGTCAAAGCCGCGAGCAAGCGTTCGCAACCGCCGAGCAATACTGGGCGGCGCGCAACAAATCGATTTAACCGATCATAGACGCCCGATCTTTGCGCTTTTTGTTCGAACTCATCGGAATAGACTCGGCTCCAACGCTTATTGAATCAGGAGTCTTGATCATGGGTTTACTCGTCGATGGCCACTGGCAGGACAAGTGGTACGAAAGCAGCAAAGACGGCGCCTTTCAGCGCGAACAGGCGCAACGGCGCAATTGGGTCACCACTGACGGCCAGCCCGGGCCGAGCGGTGAAGGCGGTTTCGCCGCCGAAGCCGGGCGCTATCACCTTTATGTGTCCCTCGCCTGCCCGTGGGCGCACCGTACGCTGATTCTGCGCAAGCTCAAAGGTCTGGAAAGCCTGATCGACGTGTCCGTGGTCAGCTGGCTGATGCTGGAAAACGGCTGGACCTTCGACCAGACCCTTGGCTCGACCGGCGACAAGCTCGACCACTTCGACTTCATGCATCAGCGCTACACCGCCGACACGCCGGACTACACCGGCCGTGTCACTGTGCCGGTGCTGTGGGACAAAAAGCTCAAGCGCATTGTCAGCAATGAGTCGGCGGAAATCATCCGCATGTTCAACAGCGCCTTCGATGACCTGACCGGTAACGAACTGGACTTCTACCCGGCACCGTTACGCGGCGAGATCGATGCACTGAACGAACGGATTTATCCGGCGGTGAACAACGGTGTGTATCGCGCCGGCTTTGCCACCTCGCAACAGGCTTATGAAGAGGCGTTCGATGAGGTGTTTGCCGAGCTGGATCACTTGGAACGGGTGCTGGGCGCCAATCGCTATCTGACGGGTGAATACCTGACCGAGGCCGATGTGCGACTGTTCACCACGCTGATTCGCTTCGATGCGGTGTACCACGGGCACTTCAAGTGCAATCTGCGGCGGATTGCCGATTACCCGAACCTGTCGAACTGGCTGCGTGAGCTGTATCAGTGGCCGGGGATTGGCGAGACGGTGGATTTTCAGCACATCAAAAACCACTACTACGGTAGCCACAAGACCATCAATCCGACGGGGATTGTGCCGAAGGGGCCGGCGCAGGATTTCAGCGGGGCGCATGATCGGGCGCGGCTCAACGGGAAAGGGGTTTGGCGTAGAGGCTGATTGATTCGGTGTTTTTTGAGGGCCTCTTTGCGAGCAAGCCCGCTCCCACACTGGATTTGTGCATGACACAGATCCAATGTGGGAGCGGGCTTGCTCGCGAATGAGGGCAACTCGGTTTTCAGACTTGCGCCTGAGCCCCTTCGAACCACGCCAGTTTCTCGCGCAGCTGCACCACCTCCCCCACGATCACCAGCGTCGGCGCATGCACTTCATGCTCCGCTACCAGACGTGGCAGGTCGGCCAGCGTGCCAGTAAAGACCCGCTGATTGACCGTGGTGCCCTGCTGGATCAACGCCGCCGGGGTATCCGCGCTGCGACCGTGTTTGATCAACTGCTCGCAAATCACCGGCAAGCCCACCAGGCCCATGTAGAACACCAGCGTCTGCGCCGGGGCGACGAGGTCGGCCCACGGCAGATCGGTGGAACCGTCCTTCAGGTGCCCGGTGACGAAGCGCACCGACTGCGCGTAATCGCGGTGGGTCAGCGGAATCCCGGCATACGCCGCGCAACCGCTGGCCGCCGTGATCCCCGGCACCACCTGGAACGGAATCCCGTGGGCCGCCAGCTCTTCGATTTCTTCACCGCCGCGACCGAAGATGAACGGGTCACCGCCCTTCAGGCGCACCACGCGTTTGCCGGCCTTGGCCAGATCCACCAGTTGCTGGTTGATCTGATCCTGCGGCACCGCGTGATCAGAGCGACGCTTGCCGACGTAGACACGCTCGGCATCGCGACGGCACAGCTCAAGAATCGCCGGAGCGACCAAGCGGTCGTACAGCACTACGTCGGCTTGCTGCATCAGACGCAAGGCGCGGAAGGTCAGCAGATCCGGATCACCCGGCCCTGCCCCCACCAGATACACTTCGCCGGTAGTAACAGTCGCTTCGCCATCAATCTTGGCCTGCAACAGCCGCTCGGCCTCAGTGCCCTGCCCGGCCAGTTGCCGGTCGGCAATCGGGCCCTGAAACACGTCTTCCCAGAAACCACGGCGCTGCTGCACATCCGGAAACAGGTTTTTCACCTGATTGCGGAAACGCGCGGCAAGACCGGCCAGTTGGCCGTAGGTCGAAGGAATCCAGGTTTCGATCTTGGCGCGAATCAGCCGCGCCAGCACTGGCGCATCGCCGCCGCTGGACACCGCGATGATCAGCGGCGAGCGGTCAACGATTGCCGGGAAGATCACGCTGCATAGCTGCGGCGCATCGACCACGTTGACCGGCACGCAACGCCGATGGGCATCGCTGGAGACCTGCGCATTCAGCGTTTCATCGTCGGTGGCGGCAATGATCAGCCCGCAACCGTCCAGATCCGCTTCCACGTAACCACGCAGCAGACATTCGCCACCGCTGGCGCTGACCAGTTCGCGCAGTTGCGCTTCGATTTCAGGTGCGACCACCCGCAGCAGCGCACCGGCATCGGCCAACAGGCGGGATTTGCGCAAGGCAATTTCCCCCCCACCGACCACCAACACACGACTGCCGCGCAGGTTGTGAAACAGCGGCAGATATTTCATTTAACCGATGACCTCAAGGCCACCCATGTACGGCTTCAGTACGTCCGGCACGCGGATCGAACCGTCGGCCTGCTGGTAGTTTTCCAGCACCGCCACCAGCGTACGACCGACCGCCAGGCCGGAACCATTCAGGGTGTGTACCAGCTCAGGCTTGCCGGTTTCCGGGTTGCGGAAACGCGCTTGCATGCGGCGGGCCTGGAAGTCGCCGCAGTTGGAGCACGACGAAATTTCGCGGTATTTGTCCTGGCTCGGAATCCACACTTCGAGATCGTAGGTTTTCACGGCGCTGAAGCCCATGTCGCCGGTGCACAGCGCCAGGGTGCGGTAAGGCAGACCCAGCAGTTGCAGGACTTTTTCGGCGTTGGCGGTCAGGCCTTCCAGCGCTTCCATCGAAGTCGACGGCTCGACGATCTGGACCATTTCAACCTTGTCGAACTGGTGCTGACGGATCATGCCGCGAGTGTCACGGCCCGACGCACCGGCTTCGCTGCGGAAGCACGGGGTGTGCGCGACGAACTTGATCGGCAGCAGTTTCGAGTCGACGATTTCACCGGCCACGATGTTGGTCAGGGACACTTCGGCGGTCGGGATCAGGTACAGATCGGCTTCGCCTTCGCGAGCGATCTTGAACAGGTCTTCTTCGAACTTCGGCAACTGGCCAGTGCCCTGCAGCGCCGGGGCCTGAACCAGATAAGGCGTGTAGGCCTCTTCGTAGCCGTGCTCGTTGACGTGCAGGTTGATCATGAACTGCGCCAGGGCACGGTGCAGACGGGCGATCGGGCCGCGCAGCAGAGCGAAACGGGCGCCGGACAGCTTGGCCGCGGTTTCAAAGTCCAGCCAGCCGAACTTCTCGCCCAGTGCAACGTGGTCTTTCACTTCGAAATCGAACTGCGTCGGCGTGCCCCAGCGGCGCACTTCGACGTTGTCGTCTTCGTCTTTGCCGACCGGTACCGATTCGTGCGGCAGGTTGGGGATACCCAGCAGGATCGAGTCCAGCTCGGTCTGGATCGCGTCCAGCTCAACTTTACCGGCACTCAGCTCGCCCGCCATGCGCTCGACATCCGCCATCAGCGGCGCGATGTCTTCGCCGCGCTGCTTGGCCTGACCGATGGATTTGGAACGCGCGTTACGCTCAGCCTGCAGTGCTTCGGTGCGGGTCTGGACGGTCTTGCGCTGTTCTTCCAGCGCTTCGATGCGCGCGGTATCCAGGGCAAAGCCACGGGAAGCCAGGCGGTCCGCTACGTCCTGAAGGTTGCTACGTAACAGTTTGGAATCGAGCATGTCGGTTTCTCGTTATCAAAGTTTGGTCAGGGACAGGCCGGCCCACGTCGCGAGCAGCCCGCCGAATACGCTGATCGCCGCATAGCCCAGGGCCAGCGGCACTTGCCCGCTTTCCAGCAGGCGCACCGTATCCAGTGAAAAGGATGAAAAAGTCGTCAGCCCCCCGAGGAAGCCGACCATCAACCCGGCACGCACCTCGATCGGCACCTCCGGGCGTATCAAAAACAGGCCGTACAACACGCCAATCAGCAGACAGCCCACGATATTAACGGCCAGCGTCGCGGTATAGAAGTGCCGCGGCCAATTGGCGTTGACCCAATTGCCGGTGGCGAAGCGCAACAGGGTGCCGGCAATCCCGCCGACGGAGACCGCAACGATCAATGGAAGCACTATTTTCTCCGCTGTCTTGGGCTTAAACGGTCGAGTTGGGCGAGGTGGTTGAGCTTCTCGCCGATCTTCAATTCCAGGCCACGGGGCACCGGTTGATAGAACGGGATCGGTTCGAGCTCTTCCGGGAAATAATCTTCGCCGGCGGCATAGGCATCCGGTTCATCGTGGGCGTAGCGGTATTCGTCGCCGTAACCCAGTTGCTTCATGAGTTTGGTCGGTGCATTGCGCAAGTGCAGCGGCACTTCCAGCGAACCGTACTCGGCAGCGGCGCGCAGCGCGGTCTTGAAGCCCATGTACACCGCGTTGCTTTTCGGTGCACAGGCCAGATAAGTGATGGCCTGGGCCACCGCCAGCTCGCCTTCGGGGCTGCCAAGACGCTCCTGCACTTCCCACGCCGCCAGGCAGAGGCTCAGGGCGCGCGGGTCGGCGTTGCCAATGTCTTCGCTGGCCATACGCACCACGCGCCGCGCCAGGTACAACGGATCGCAGCCGCCATCGATCATCCGCGCAAACCAGTACAGCGCGCCATCGGGATTGGAACCGCGTACCGATTTGTGCAGCGCGGAGATCTGGTCGTAGAACGCTTCGCCGCCCTTGTCGAAGCGCCGTCGGGTATCGCCGAGCAGGCTTTGCAGCAGCTCGGTGCCCATCTCGCTGTTGTCTTCAGCCAGATCCGAGGCGTTCTCCAGCAGATTGAGCAGGCGCCGGCCATCGCCATCGGCGGCCGACAACAGCATCTGGAAGCCTTCATCGCTGAGGGTCAGGTTACGCTTGCCCAGCCCGCGCTCTTCGGTGAGCGCGCGATGTACCAGTTTGCGCAGCGCGGTCTCGTCGAGGCTTTTCAGCACATAGACGCGGGCCCGCGACAACAGCGCGTTGTTCAATTCAAACGAAGGGTTTTCGGTGGTGGCGCCGATGAAAATCAGCGTGCCGTCTTCGACGTACGGCAGGAACGCATCCTGCTGCGATTTGTTGAAGCGGTGCACTTCATCGACGAACAGAATGGTGCGCTTGCCGTATTGGCCGGCCTGCTGTTTGGCGATTTCAACGGCCTGACGGATCTCCTTGACCCCGGCAAGCACCGCCGAGACCGTTTCGAAATGCGCATCCGAGACTTCCGCGAGCAATCGCGCCAGGGTGGTCTTACCCACGCCCGGCGGCCCCCAGAAGATCATCGAATGCAGGGCACCCTGCTCCAGCGCCTCACGCAGAGGCTTGCCGCGAGCGAGCACGTGCTCCTGACCGACGTACTCATCCAGATTGGTCGCACGCAAACGCGCGGCCAGTGGCTGGGCAATCGGTGCACTGCGAAACAGATCCATCACGTAGCGTTGAAACCTCTATTAGATCTTGAGACCGATCATTTACCCCTGTGGGAGCGGGCTTGCTCGCGAAAGCGGTGTGCCATTCGACATCGATGGCGACTGATCCACCGCCTTCGGGAGCAAGCCCCCTCCCACAAGGTTATGCGTTTATTCCTGAATTACATCGGCACCCTTCGGGATGTCGAACTTGAACTTCGACGCCGACACCGCTTCGTTGGCCTTGACTCCGGTGAACAGGATGTTGGTGCGCTGACCAACGCTGTCGATCAGTTGCATGTCATTGACCAGGCCGTTGCGGAACGACAGACGCAGGCTGTCGAACAGGGTGTCCTTGGTCTTCGGCTTGAGGGTGAAGTCGATCACGCCGCCCGCCTCTTTCGCGCTGATGTCAAAGCTCTGGCTGATCTTCGACACGTCACCGGACAGCAGCAGCGCCGGGGTCTGGGTCAGGCGCTCGTCGAGCTTCTTGATGGTGGCTTGTTCCAGGTCCGGGTCCCACAGGGTGACCTTCTTGCCGTCGGAGACCATGGTCTGCTCGTTTGGCGCTTCGGTGTGCCAGTAGAACAGGCCCGGACGCTGCAGGACCATATCACCGCGAGTTTCCTGCAACTGCGTGCCGCTGCCGTCGAGGGTCAGCTGCGAGAAGTTCGCGGTCAGGGTTTTCGATGTTTCCAGCAATTGGGTCAGACGCGCCACGTCCTTGTCGTCGGCGTGGGCCGTGAACGTGGTCAGCGCCAGTACTGGCAACAGCATGCGGATAAGACGCATGGGAGTCCTCTTGAATACTCGTTGGGAGAGCGGCGGCACATCATTGTCCCGCCTTTTGCTTTTGCAGTCAGTCGCGAACCGGGCCCGGGGCCAGAACTTCACGCGAACCGTTGGTGTTCATTGAGGTGACGACCCCGGCCATTTCCATGGCTTCGATCATGCGCGCAGCGCGGTTGTAACCAATCTTCAGCTTACGCTGTACCGCGGAAATCGACGCCCGGCGGCTTTCCAGGACGAACTGTACGGCTTCGTCATACAGCGCGTCGGCTTCCGGATCGTCACCGTCACCACCACCGCTGCTGCCTTCGAAACCGCTGCCCGCCTCTTCGACACCGTTGAGGATGTCATCGTTGTATTCCGGTGCGCCACGCAGTTTCCAGGCTTCGACCACGCGGTGCACTTCATCGTCGGAAACGAACGCGCCGTGCACCCGGATCGGCAGGCTGGTGCCCGGTGGCATGTAGAGCATGTCACCGTGACCGAGCAGTTGTTCGGCGCCACCCTGGTCGATGATGGTCCGCGAGTCGATCTTGCTCGACACCTGGAACGCCATACGCGTCGGAATGTTGGCCTTGATCAGACCGGTGATCACGTCCACCGAAGGACGCTGGGTCGCGAGGATCAGGTGAATACCGGCGGCACGCGCTTTCTGTGCGATACGCGCAATCAGTTCTTCAACCTTCTTGCCGACGATCATCATCATGTCGGCGAATTCGTCGACCACCACGACGATGGTCGGCAGCTTCTGCAGCAGCGGCGCTTCGTCGTGAATGCTTTCGCGCTTGTACAGCGGATCGCTCAACGGCTCGCCGGCATCCTGCGCTTCCTTGACCTTGGCGTTGAAGCCGGACAGGTTACGCACGCCCATCTTCGCCATCAGCTTGTAGCGACGTTCCATCTCGGCAACGCTCCAGCGCAGGGCGTTGGCCGCGTCCTTCATGTCGGTCACTACCGGGCACAGCAGGTGCGGAATGCCTTCATAGATCGACAGCTCAAGCATTTTCGGGTCGATCATGATCAGTTTGGCGTCGTCCGGGCCGGATTTGAACAGGATCGACAGGATCATCGCGTTCACGCCCACCGACTTACCGGAACCAGTGGTACCGGCGACCAGCAGGTGCGGCATCTTCGCCAGGTCGGTGATGACCGGTTTGCCGCCGATGTCGTGGCCCAGGGCCAGGGTGACCGGCGACTTGAAGTTGTCGTACTCGGGGGTCGACAGCACTTCGGAGAAACGCACGATCTGCCGGTCTTCGTTGGGAATCTCGATACCGACCGTGGTCTTGCCCGGAATCACCTCGACCACCCGCACACTGGTCACGGCCAGCGAACGTGCAAGGTCTTTCGCCAGGTTGGCGATGCGGCTGACTTTGACGCCGGCTGCAGGCTGGATTTCGTAACGGGTAATCACCGGGCCCGGGTGGATCGAGTCCACGGTGACTTCGACGCCGAACTCCTTGAGCTTGATCTCCAGCAAGTGGCCGACCGCTGCCAGGGATTCCGGCGAATAATTGAGTTGTTTCTTTTCCGCAGGATCGAGGATCGAGATCGGCGGCAAGGTGCCTTCCACGGCGCTGTCGACGAACAACGGCACCTGTTTCTCTTTCTGCACACGCTTGCTTGGCTCCGGCGCCTTGGCCGGGGCCGGGGCGATGACCGGCGGTACCTGCTTCTCGCGGTCGGACATGTGCTTGCTCAGGGCCTGCTCGCGCTCGATCAGACGTTCCTTGACCTTGGCCTGTTCACGCTTGTCGGTGACAGTCGGGGCGACCACATCGTGAACGCGATCATCGACTTCACGCAGTTGCGCAACCAGTTGCTTACGCTCGGTTCGGGCCGACCACCAGCGGTTGATCGCGCCCTGAAACAGTTCGAACAGGTCGAGAGTGATCTTGCCGGTGACGTCCATCACCTTGAACCACGACAGGTCGGTGAACACCGTGAGGCCAAACAGGAACAGCGCAATGAACAACAGCGTGCTGCCCTGGATATTCAGGGCATTGCGCGCCAGATCGCCGAGACTTTCGCCCAGCGCCCCGCCCGCGCCCGCCGGCAGGCCGGTGGCCGCATGAAAATGGATATGCGCCAGCGCAGCGCCGGACAGCACCAGAAACACCAGACCGATCAGGCGCCAGGAGAACAGCCAGCCGCTCCACTGCCACGGCTCGTGACGTTGACGGAAGATCTGATAGGCCTTGACCGCCAGCAGCAGCGGGAAGATGTACGCGAAGTAACCCAGCACCATGAACAGGATGTCGGCACTGTAAGAACCGGCGGGGCCGCCGAAATTCTGCACGTCGTCAATCTTGCTGTTGTGACTCCAGCCCGGATCATCCTTGCCGTAGGTCAGCAAGGCCATCATCAGGAACAGGCACAAGGCACCGATGGCGATCAATGCACCTTCCTTGAGCCGGTAGTGCAATTGCTGGCGCCAGAGCGGAACGACTGTTTTTGGTGCTGCGGTGGATTTCTTCAAAACGCTTCTTTTCCTGCGCCCGGGGCGCGTCCATCTATTGAATGTCGATAAAAAACTGCCTAATCCAGGCAGGTAAAAAAGTGAACCGGCGCATCTGAGACTACTTTTAACACTGTGCCGCAGCTTTTATAAACACAGCCATAAACACAGCGCTCTACAAATATTCTGTAACAGCCCGGCATTGTACGGGTTTGTGCGGCTGATGCCATGCTTCAAGACCCATAGTTGAGCATAGCCATTGCCACAAATCCTGCGGTTCAATTTGAGCATGCATTGTCTTTTGTGACAAAGGCTTATGAGGTGTATTTGATGAACGCAGCGAAGCATTCACGCCTGATCATTCTCGGCTCCGGCCCTGCCGGTTACAGCGCCGCCGTGTACGCTGCCCGTGCCAACCTCAAACCGGTGGTGATCACCGGGCTGCAGGCCGGTGGTCAGCTCACCACCACCGTCGAAGTCGACAACTGGCCTGGCGACGTCGAAGGCCTGACCGGTCCAGTGCTGATGGAGCGCATGCAAAAACACGCCGAGCGCTTTGCCACAGAGATCGTTTACGACCACATCCACACCGCCAAGTTGCAGCAGCGCCCGTTCGAACTCATTGGCGACAGCGGCACTTACACCTGCGACGCGTTGATCATCGCCACCGGCGCCTCGGCGCAGTATCTGGGTCTACCTTCGGAAGAAGCCTTCGCCGGCAAAGGGGTTTCGGCGTGCGCGACCTGTGACGGCTTCTTCTATCGCAATCAGGTGGTCGCCGTGGTGGGCGGCGGCAATACCGCTGTCGAGGAGGCGCTGTACCTGTCGAACATCGCCAAAGAGGTGCATTTGATCCATCGCCGCGACAAATTGCGCTCGGAGAAAATCCTTCAGGACAAACTGTTCGAAAAAGCCGCCAACGGCAACGTTCGCCTGCACTGGAACCAGAATCTGGACGAAGTGCTGGGCGATGCCAGCGGCGTGACCGGTGCGCGCCTGCGTGACAGCCACAGCGGGCAGACCCGCGAGCTGACACTGGCCGGCGTGTTCATCGCCATCGGCCACAAACCCAACACCGACCTGTTCCAGGGCCAATTGCCAATGCGCGACGGCTACCTGCTGGTCAAGGGCGGCAGCGACGGCGACGCCACCTCCACCGAGATCCCCGGCGTCTTCGCTGCCGGCGATGTGGCCGACCACGTCTACCGCCAGGCCGTGACCTCGGCCGGCGCCGGCTGCATGGCGGCACTGGACGCGGAGAAGTATCTGGACGACATTCCTGTCATTTAACGGCACACTTTAGCGCGGGCCTCGCGCCCACACCGCCCTCCCCTTCTGCAAGCCTGGACGCCATGCTGACTTGGTTACAACGCAATTCCCTGACCTTCCCGCCCCTGGAAAAGGCCATGCGCGATCCCAATGGATTGCTGGCTGCCGGTGGCGATCTGTCCGCCGATCGGCTGGTGCAGGCTTACCGGCACGGCTGTTTTCCGTGGTTCTCCGAAGGCCAGCCGATCCTCTGGTGGTCACCGGATCCGCGCACCGTGCTGTTTCCCGACGAACTGCATGTCTCGCGCAGCCTCGGCAAATTGCTGCGCAAGCAACGCTACCAGGTGACCTTCGATCAGGATTTCGACGCCGTGATTCGTGCCTGCGCCGCCCCCAGGGATTACGCCGACGGCACCTGGATCACCGAAGCCATGCAGGACGCCTACCTCGAACTGCACCGCCGCGGCTTCGCCCACTCAGTAGAGGTCTGGGATCAGGGCCAACTGGTCGGCGGCCTGTATGGCCTGGCGATGGGTCAGCTGTTTTTCGGCGAATCGATGTTCAGCCGCGCCGACAATGCCTCGAAATATGGCTTTGCCACGCTGGTTCAGCATCTGAAAAACGCCGGATTTGTCCTGATTGACTGCCAGATGCCGACCGACCATCTGCACAGCCTCGGCGCCCGGGCGATCCCCCGCCACGAATTCGCCGACTATCTGGCTCGCCACCTGGATCAACCCAGTCGTGCCACTTGGGTTTGCTGAGCGACTTTTGCGCGCGTGGCTTACACTTAATTCACCAGCTTATCCCGAGGGTTGATCATGACCGAGTTGGCGCGCTTGAAGTTCTATGCCACTCAGCCTCATTCCTGCAGTTATCTGCCCGAGGAGCAGGCGACGACGCTGTTTCTCGACCCGAGTCAGCCCATGGATGTGCATGTCTACGCAGACCTGTCGGAAATGGGTTTTCGTCGCAGCGGCGATCATCTGTATCGGCCCCATTGCCAGAATTGCAATGCGTGCGTGCCTGCACGCATCCCGGTGGCGCAGTTCCTGCCCAACCGCCAGCAGAAACGCATTTTCAAACGCAATGCCGATCTGCAGGTACGCCCGGTAAAACCGCACTTCAGCGAAGAATATTTCGATCTGTACCAGCGCTATATCGAGCAGCGACACGCCGACGGCGATATGTACCCGCCGAGCCGGGACCAGTTCTCGACCTTTCTGGTGCGCGATCTGCCCTTCTCGCGCTTTTATGAATTTCGTCTCGACGGACGGTTACTCGCCGTCGCGGTGACCGATCTGCTGCCCAATGGCTTGTCAGCGGTCTATACCTTCTACGAACCTGACGAAGAGCGCCGCAGTCTGGGTCGTTTCGCAATCCTGTGGCAAATCACCGAAAGCCAGCGCCTGGGGCTAGAGGCGGTGTATCTCGGTTACTGGATCAAGAACTGCAAAAAGATGAACTACAAGACCCAGTATCGCCCCATTGAATTGCTGATTAATCAGCGCTGGGTGATTCTTAACTGATCGCAAGCCGTAAACCCCTTGGCTTAAACCCCCTTTTTCGGGCACAATGCACGCCGCTTTTGCCTGGCGCAGTTGCACCGGGCCATTCATTGGACACCGAGGGCTTTACTGCATGTCGAAAGAAGACAGCTTCGAAATGGAAGGCACTGTCGTCGACACCCTGCCCAACACCATGTTTCGTGTGGAGTTGGAAAATGGGCACGTCGTAACCGCGCATATTTCCGGCAAGATGCGCAAGAACTACATTCGTATTCTTACCGGTGACAAAGTGCGCGTCGAGCTGACGCCCTATGACTTGAGCAAAGGGCGCATTACTTACCGCGCTCGTTAATCAAGTCAATACAAGACGCCCGGCTTTGCCGGGCGTTTTTGTTTGTCTGCGATTTGGGTTTGGGTTTGGGTTTGGGTTTTGGGTGTATATCCGTTGCTGCGGTAACGGCCTCCTATGGTTTCGCTCTTACAGCGAGTCACCTTTTCCAAACGCCGAAAAGGTAACCCAAAAGGCTTTGCCCCGGCGTACGGCACTTCGCTGAGGCTCAGTGTTCCCTCGCTACGGTGCCCATCAGGGGGCATCGCCTCCGGTTTGCTTCGCTGCACCTCCTCTCGATGGATGCGGCTTCGCCGCATGGCGCTGCGCGCCTACCCCTGATGGACACCTTCGCTCGGCCTGCCGAAGGGGCTGAAGATCAAAAGCCACATCAAAAGCCAAAGCCAAAGCCAAAGCCAAAGCCAAAGCAGATCAAAAAATCACAGCCTTCGGCAGTTCCTGCATGGCACTGGATGCATTCAGTTAGAAATTGGTCGGCTGGTAGGCCGCCTTCGCGAGCAAGCCCGCTCCCACAGTGGATTGGGGTAGGCAGTTGGAGATTGGCAGACTGGTCGGCCGCCATCGCTGGCAGGCCAGCTCCCACAATTGGGCCGGGGGCATCAGCAAGAGATTGGTCGGCTGTCAGGCCGCCATCGCCAGCAGGCTGGCTCCTACAATTCAGAGAGCGTGCAACCCTGCGGCGAAGCCGCCCCACTCAACACAATGAGCGTTAGCTCGAGTAAAGCTTTTGATCTCAGGGCCCGTCGGCAGGCTGAGTGGAGGGATTTATCCGGGGGTGGGAGCGCAGCGACCGTTTGGCGCAGCCAAACACAGCGAGAGGAGGTGCAGCGAAGCAAACCGTAGGCGCTGCCCCCCGGATGAATCCCGCAGCGAAGGAACCCGAGCCTAGGCGAGGGCCGAACGTCAGGGTAAAGCCTTTTTGGTTACTTTTTCGGCGTCTGGAAAAAGTGACCCGCCGTAAGGGCGGAACCCTAAGCAGCCATAACCGCAGCAACGGATATACACCCAAAAACATCAGCCAACAAAAAGGCGCCCGAAGGCGCCTTCCAAACCAACAACCAAGCCGTCAGGCCATCTCCGCCGTAGTCTCAAAGTCAAACGTCAACTCACCATCCTTGATGTCGATGTGCACTACACCGCCATGCTCGGCCAGCTCGCCAAACAGAATCTCCTCCGCCAGCGGACGCTTGATCTTGTCCTGGATCAGACGCGCCATCGGACGTGCGCCCATCGCCGAGTCATAACCACCGGCCGCCAGCCAACTGCGCGCCGCATCGGTAACTTCCAGCAACACACGCTTGTCTTCCAGCTGCGCCTGTAGTTCGGTAAGGAACTTGTCCACCACACTTTTGATGACCTCATGGCTGAGGCGACCAAACTGGATAATGGTGTCCAGACGGTTACGGAACTCCGGCGTGAAGCTCTTCTTGATCACTTCCATCGCATCAGACGAGTGGTCCTGATGAGTGAAGCCGATCGAAGCACGCGCCGCGGTTTCGGCACCGGCGTTGGTGGTCATGATCACGATCACGTTGCGGAAATCCGCCTTGCGCCCGTTGTTGTCGGTGAGTGTGCCGTGGTCCATCACCTGCAGCAGCAGGTTGAAGACTTCCGGATGCGCCTTCTCGATTTCATCGAGCAGCAATACACAGTGCGGCTGCTTGGTGATCGCTTCGGTCAACAGACCGCCCTGATCAAAGCCGACATAGCCCGGAGGCGCACCGATCAGACGCGATACGGTGTGGCGCTCCATGTACTCGGACATGTCGAAGCGCACCAGTTCGATGCCCAACGCCTTGGCCAGTTGCCGCGCGGCCTCGGTTTTACCGACACCGGTAGGACCGGCGAACAGGAACGAACCGACTGGCTTGTCAGGCGACTTGAGGCCGGCACGGGACAGTTTGATCGCGGTCGACAGCGAATCGATCGCCGCATCCTGACCAAACACCGTCAGCTTCAGGTCGCGCTCCAGGTTACGCAGCAGTTCCTTGTCGGAGCTGGTGACGTGCTTCGGCGGAATCCGCGCGATCTTCGCCACAATGTCTTCAACCTGCGGCACTTCGATGCGTTTGACGCGCATCTCGACCGGCTGCAGGCGCTGATAGGCACCCGCCTCGTCGATCACGTCGATGGCCTTGTCCGGCATATGCCGGTCATTGATGTAGCGCGATGCCAGCTCGGCAGCGGCGCGCAACGACTCATCGCTGTATTCGATGTTGTGGTGCTGTTCGAAACGCCCTTTCAGGCCGCGCAGGATACCGATGGTGTCTTCCACCGACGGCTCGACAACATCGACCTTCTGGAAGCGTCGTGCCAGCGCACGATCCTTCTCGAAGATGCCGCGAAATTCCTGGAACGTGGTCGAGCCGATGCAGCGAATGTCGCCAGACGACAGCAGCGGCTTGAGCAGGTTCGAGGCATCCATTACGCCACCGGACGCAGCGCCCGCACCGATGATGGTGTGAATTTCGTCGATGAACAGGATCGCCTGCGGACGTTTTTTCAGTTCATTGAGTAGCGCCTTGAAGCGCTTCTCGAAATCACCGCGATACTTGGTGCCCGCGAGCAGAGCACCGAGATCGAGCGAATAGACGACGCTGTTGGCCAGCAGATCCGGCACCTGGTTGTCGACAATGCGCTTGGCCAGGCCTTCGGCAATCGCGGTTTTACCCACGCCTGCCTCGCCGACCAGCAACGGATTGTTCTTGCGCCGACGCGCTAGAATCTGCGCGACACGCTCGACTTCCATCTCGCGGCCGACCAGCGGATCGATCCGGCCCTGGCGTGCGAGTTCGTTGAGATTGCTGGCATAAGCATCCAGCGGATTGCCTGAAGAAGAAGACTCACCGCCCTCGTCGTCCTGCATATCTTGTTCACCTTCAGAGTGATCGCCGTGCCCTGGCACTTTGGAAATGCCGTGGGCGATGTAATTGACGACATCAATGCGCGCAACGCTCTGCTGTTTCAGCAGGAATACGGCCTGACTCTCTTGCTCACTGAAGATTGCAACCAGCACGTTGGCGCCGGTTACTTCGCGTTTGCCCGAGCTCTGCACATGGAAGACAGCACGTTGCAGTACACGCTGGAAGCCCAGGGTTGGCTGGGTTTCGCGATCTTCGTCGTGGACGGGGATCAATGGCGTGGTGGAGTCGATGAACTCCTGCAGGTCGTGCTTGAGTTTGTCGAGGTTTGCGCCGCAGGCACGCAATACGGTGGCGGCAGCCTCATTGTCCAATAGGGCCAGCAGCAGGTGTTCGACGGTCATGAATTCATGACGCTTCGAACGAGCCTCCTTGAAGGCAAGATTGAGGGTGACTTCGAGCTCGCGGTTTAACATAGCTTCACCTCATACCCAAGTGGTCGGCGATTAACCGTCCTTCTCGATTTCACAGAGTAGCGGATGCTGGCTTTCCCTGGCGTACTGGTTGACCTGCATGGCCTTTGTCTCGGCGATGTCGCGGGTAAACACTCCACATACTGCCCGTCCTTCTGTGTGAACGGCCAGCATGACCTTGGTCGCCAGCTCGCGATTCAGGTTAAAAAACACCTCGAGCACTTCGACGACGAAATCCATCGGTGTGTAGTCATCGTTGAACAAAACCACCTTGTACATCGGCGGCGCCTGTAACGCAGGCTTTGCTTCCTGAACAGCAACGCCTGCCGAATCGTCGTCGTGCTCCTCTGGATGATCCTTTTGGAGAAGCGGGCGATCCTGATTGAATGTTAGTCGAATCTGGCTGATTGCATGCATGGAAAGAAAGGTTCGTCAGTTGTGCAAATACAGTGGTGGGGGCGGCTGTACACCTTTTCAACTCCGACTGCCCGGTCACCTTGACTATCGGGAAAACGGTGTTACAACCAATAGAGCCCACAGTGGGTAAAAAAGATCCGCGGAGTCAATCCTTTTAACGGATTAGATTGCGGATGTCCTGGATGATACTCCAGCGATGGAGTCTGTTGCAGAGGGATTTGAGCATGGCTGTCGGCAAGGTCAAGTGGTTCAACAATGCCAAGGGATTCGGCTTCATCAACACCGATGCCCGCGAAGGACGAGACGAGGATGGCAAGGACATAGATTTCTTTGCGCACTACTCGGCTATTGAGATGGTCGGGTATAAAACCCTCAAGGCCGGGCAGGTCGTCAGTTTCGACATCGTTCAGGGCCCCAAAGGCCTGCACGCGGTAAAGATCACAGCGGCGCCCGTGGCAAGCGAATCGGCTACGCCTGCCCCTCATAAAGAAAAGGTGTCGGGCTGACATAACCGTCACCCGGACATGAAAAAACCGCCCGAAGGCGGTTTTTTTGTACCTGCATGGCTTACATGTGCTTGATGATCGCCTCACCGAAGCCCGAAGAAGACACCAGCGTGGCGCCTTCCATCAGACGTTCGAAGTCATAGGTCACGGTCTTGGCCTTGATGGCGCCGTTCGTGCCCTTGATGATCAGGTCAGCTGCTTCGGTCCAGCCCAGATGACGCAACATCATCTCGGCCGACAGAATCACCGAACCCGGGTTGACTTGGTCCTTGCCGGCGTACTTCGGCGCGGTACCGTGGGTCGCCTCGAACATGGCCACGGTGTCGGACAGGTTGGCGCCCGGCGCGATACCGATACCGCCCACTTCCGCCGCCAGGGCGTCGGAGAGGTAGTCACCGTTGAGGTTCAGGGTGGCGATTACGTCGTACTCGGCTGGACGCAGCAGGATCTGCTGAAGCATGGCGTCGGCGATGGCGTCCTTGACGATGACTTCACGGCCGGTTTTCGGGTTCTTGAATTTCATCCATGGACCGCCATCGAGCAGCTCGGCGCCGAATTCTTCCTTCGCCACCTCGTAACCCCAGTCCTTGAAGGCACCTTCGGTGAATTTCATGATGTTGCCCTTGTGCACGATGGTCAGCGACTTGCGGTCGTTGTCCACCACGTATTGCAGGGCCTTGCGCACCAGACGTTTGGTGCCTTCCTTGGAAACAGGCTTGATGCCGATCCCGCAATCCTGGTCGAAACGGATCTTGGTGACGCCCATTTCTTCTTTCAGAAACTTGATGACCTTGGTGGCCTCAGGGGAGCCGGCCTTCCATTCGATACCGGCATAAATGTCTTCGGAGTTCTCGCGGAAAATCACCATGTCGACGTCGCCAGGCTTTTTCACCGGGCTTGGCACACCTTCGAACCACACCACGGGACGCAGGCACACATACAGATCGAGTTGCTGGCGCAGGGCTACGTTGAGGGAGCGGATGCCACCACCGACCGGGGTGGTCAGCGGGCCCTTGATGGAGACCACGTAATCCTTGACGGCGTCCAGGGTTTCCTGGGGCAGCCAAGTGTCCTGGTCGTAGACCTGGGTCGCTTTTTCGCCAGCATAAACCTCCATCCAGGAAATCTTGCGCTTGCCCCCATAGGCCTTGGCCACGGCAGCATCAACCACTTTGATCATCACCGGGCTGACGTCGACGCCAATGCCGTCACCTTCAATGAAGGGGATGATCGGGTTATCAGGAACATTGAGAGAATGGTCTGCATTGACGGTGATTTTGTCGCCGACGGCTGGAACCTGAATCTTCTTGTAACCCATGCTGAACTCCATTGTTTGGATTGAACATCTGGCTTGGTTCGAGCGTAACCCAGTTAAATCAACACGCAAACCCTCTGTTCACGGCGCGGCCACATCTGGTTTCGTACAAGCCTGAAAGCAAAGGGAAAAGCGCCAAACTCAAGCATTCGCAGCGACTCTACGCCCCACCCGCCCCTGCGACCTTTAGACCAATGGACGAGAATCGTTGCATATGAACCATCGGCAGATTGCCAGCTACCTATGTATAATGCCGCCCGCTGACCAAAGGGTCACGACGGCTGGCCTCTCTAGCACGAGACTTTCCGCCTGATTGGTCGGGTTGTTACCGCAGTCCGACTGCTTGACGCTCTACTGATGCACCCAACATCACCGCGAAGAATCTCGACATTCGGTTCATGGATGACTTTGAACGAACGCGCTTACCCGGCGCCCCTCGAGTTTCTGCGCACGCTTTAGCAAAGAAGAGAGAGTTAATCCGAATATGCCCACCCGCTCGAAGATCATCTATACCTTCACCGACGAAGCTCCAGCCCTCGCCACCTATTCCCTGCTGCCGATCATCGAGGCTTACACCGCCTCGGCCGATATCGCCGTGGAAACCCGCGATATCTCTCTTGCAGCACGCATCCTGGCCAGCTTCCCCGAGCAACTGGGCGACAAAGCCGTAGCCGACCACCTCGCCGAACTGGGCGACCTGGCCGTTACGCCTGAAGCCAACATCATCAAGCTGCCGAACATCAGTGCTTCGGTGCCTCAGCTGCAAGCGGCGATCAAAGAGCTGCAAGCCCAGGGTTACAACCTGCCGGACTACCCGGAAACCGTGACCAACGACGCCGAAAAAGAAGCCAAGGCGCGTTACGACAAGGTCAAGGGCAGCGCCGTGAACCCGGTTCTGCGTGAAGGCAACTCCGACCGCCGCGCTCCGCTGTCGGTCAAGAACTATGCGCGCAAGCACCCGCACAAAATGGGCGCGTGGGCCAAAGACTCCAAGTCCCACGTCGCTCACATGAGCACCGGCGATTTCTACGGCAGCGAAAAAGCTGCCCTGATCGACGCCGCTGACGCTGTGAAAATCGAGCTGATCGCCAAAGACGGCACCGCCACCGTCCTGAAAGAAAAAACCAGCGTTCAGGCTGGCGAGATCCTCGACTGCGCCGTGATGAGCAAAAACGCCCTGCGCGCGTTCATCGCCGCTGAAATCGACAGCGCCAAGGCCCAGGGCGTGCTGCTCTCGGTGCACCTGAAAGCGACCATGATGAAGGTCTCCGACCCGATCATGTTCGGCCAGATCGTTGCCGAGTTCTATAAAGACGCCCTGACCAAACACGCCGACGTGCTGGCTCAGATCGGCTTCAACCTGAACAACGGCATCGGCGACCTGTACGCGCGCATCAAGGCCCTGCCGGCCGAGCAGCAAGCACAGATCGAAGCTGACATCGCGGCGGTCTACGCTGCTCGCCCATCGCTGGCGATGGTCAACTCCGACAAGGGCATCACCAACCTGCACGTGCCGAGCGACGTCATCGTCGACGCCTCGATGCCAGCGATGATCCGTGACTCCGGCAAAATGTGGGGTACCGACGGTCAGTTGCACGACACCAAGGCAGTGATCCCGGATCGTTGCTACGCAACCATCTACCAGGCCGTGATCGAAGATTGCAAAGCCAACGGCGCGTTCGATCCGACCACCATGGGCAGCGTGCCAAACGTTGGCCTGATGGCGAAGAAAGCCGAAGAGTACGGCTCGCACGACAAGACTTTCCAGATCAAGGCTGACGGCGTGGTTCGCGTCACCGACAGCAAGGGCAACCTGCTGATGGAACAGGCTGTTGAAGCCGGCGACATCTTCCGCATGTGCCAGACCAAAGACGCGCCGATTCAGGACTGGGTCAAACTGGCCGTCAACCGTGCTCGCGCCAGCAGCACCCCGGCGATCTTCTGGCTGGACCCGATGCGCGCCCACGACGGCGTGGTCATCGAGAAGGTTCAGGCGTACCTGAAGGATCACGACACCAGCGGTCTGGACATCCAGATCATGGCGCCAGTCGACGCCATGAAGTACACCCTGCAGCGCACCCGCGAAGGCAAGGACACCATTTCGGTGACCGGCAACGTCCTGCGCGACTACCTGACTGACCTGTTCCCGATCATGGAACTGGGCACCAGCGCCAAGATGCTGTCGATCGTGCCGCTGATGAACGGCGGTGGCCTGTTCGAAACCGGCGCCGGCGGTTCGGCGCCGAAGCACGTGCAGCAACTGGTCGAAGAGAACTTCCTGCGCTGGGATTCGCTGGGCGAATTCCTGGCTCTGGCAGCGTCCCTCGAGCATTTGGGTGTGAACTACAACAACCCGAAAGCGCTGGTTCTGTCGAAAACCCTGGATCAGGCCACCGGCCAGTTCCTCGACAACAACAAGTCGCCATCGCGCAAGGTCGGCAACATCGACAACCGCGGCAGCCACTTCTACCTGGCGCTGTACTGGGCTCAGGCCCTGGCCGCCCAGACCGAAGACGCTGCACTGCAAGCGCAGTTCGCGACCCTGGCCAAAACCCTGACCGAGAACGAGGCCACCATCGTTGCCGAGCTCAACGCCGTGCAGGGCAAGCCAGTGGACATCGGCGGTTACTACCACGCCGACGCCGAGCTGATCAGCAAGGCCATGCGCCCAAGCGCAACCTTCAACGCGGCGATTGCTGCGCTGGTTTAAGGTTGTAATGCTGCAAAGAAGCCCCGGCCCAGTGCCGGGGTTTCTGTTTCCGAATACAACACAAGCCCCTTGTAGGAGTGAGCCTGCTCGCGATAGCGGTATACCATTCAACGATTATGGTGGCTGACATTGCGCTATCGCGAGCAGGCTCACTCCTACAGGGATTAGGTTTCAATTCAATATTTGAGGACACCCTATGGAATGGCTCCCCCACATCACCGTTGCCACCATCGTCGAAGACAACGGCCGCTTCCTGATGGTCGAAGAGCACAAAGCCGGGCGTAATGTGCTCAACCAGCCGGCCGGTCATCTGGACCCGAACGAGACCCTGATCGACGCCGCCATCCGCGAAACCCTTGAGGAAACCGGCTGGGACGTCGAACCCACCGGGGTGATCGGCATTTATCTGTATACCGCGCCGAGCAACGGGGTGACGTATCAACGCGTGTGCTTCAGCGCCAAAGCAGTGAAACACCACCCCGACTATCAACTGGACGACGGCATCGTCGGCGCCAAGTGGTTGACCCGTAGCGAATTAATCGCTCAGCGCGACAACTGGCGCAGCGAGCTGATCATCCGCTGCATCGACGACTATCTGGCCGGTCATCACTTCAGTCTCGAACTGATCCGCCCTTCTCTTTAGCCTTGAGGCCGTGAGCCTGCTAGAATCGCGTCCTTTTTCAAGACACTCATTGAATCCCTATGCGTGATCCAGCCCCTTCTGACACATCCAAGAAGCGCGTCATTGTCGGCATGTCCGGCGGCGTGGACTCTTCCGTTTCCGCTCTCCTGCTGATCGAGCAGGGTTACGAGGTGGAAGGCCTGTTCATGAAGAACTGGGAAGAAGACGACGGAACGGAATACTGCACCGCCATGGACGACCTGGCGGATGCCCAGGCCGTGTGCGACAAGATCGGCATCAAGCTGCACACCGCCAACTTCGCCGCCGAGTACTGGGACAACGTGTTCGAGCACTTCCTGGCCGAATACAAGGCCGGTCGCACGCCGAACCCGGACATCCTGTGCAACCGCGAGATCAAGTTCAAGGCGTTCCTCGACTACGCCATGATGCTTGGCGCCGACCTGATCGCCACCGGCCACTACGTGCGCCGTCGCGACATCGATGGTCGTACCGAACTACTCAAGGGCCTCGATCCGAACAAGGACCAGAGCTACTTCCTGCACGCTGTCGGCGGCGAACAGATCGCCAAGACCCTGTTCCCGGTCGGTGAACTGGAAAAGCCCGAAGTGCGCGCCATTGCCGAGAAATACGAGCTGGCGACCGCCAAGAAGAAGGATTCCACCGGGATCTGCTTCATCGGCGAGCGACGTTTCAGCGATTTCCTCAAGCAATACCTGCCGGCGCAACCGGGCGAAATCAAAACCACCGAAGGCGAAGTCATCGGCCGTCACCACGGCTTGATGTACCACACCATCGGTCAGCGTCAGGGCCTGGGCATCGGCGGCCTGAAAGATGCGGGCGACGAGCCGTGGTACGTGCTGCGCAAGGATCTGGACACTAACGAGCTGATCGTCGGCCAGGGCAACAACCATCCGTGGCTGTTCTCCAGCGCCCTGCTCGCTTCGGAAATCTACTGGGTCAATCCGATCGACCTGAGCCAGCCACTGCGCCTGACCGCCAAAGTGCGTTATCGCCAGAGCGATCAGGCCTGCACCCTGGAAAAAACCGAAAACGGCTACCGCGCCGTGTTCGACGAACCGCAACGCGCGGTAACCCCGGGTCAGTCCGTGGTGTTCTATGACGGTGAAATCTGCCTCGGTGGCGGCGTGATCGAAGTGGCCGAGCCGTGGAGCGGCCAGGCATGAGCCCGACTCAGGAGCAACTGACGGCGCTGGGCGGGGTGTTTCTCGCCGCCGTGCTGGTCGACCGCATCGCCAAGACCGGCCAGACCAGCGAGGCCGGCCTGAGCTGCATGCTCGGCAGCCTGCTGGTACGCGACCCGAAGGACACTCTGGATGTGTACGGCGGCGACGACCTCAATCTGCGCGAGGGTTATCGGGCATTGATCGGCGCCCTCGAGCGCGACCCGAGCACCCTGCAACGCGAACCGCTGCGCTATGCCCTGTCGATGCTCGGCCTGGAACGCCAACTGGCCAAACGTGACGACATGCTCGACACCATTGGCAAGCGCCTGCCGCAGATCCAGTCACAGGTCGAACACTTCGGCCCGGCCCACGAAAACGTGATCGCCGCCTGCGGTGCGCTGTATCAGGACACCCTGAGCACGCTGCGCCAGCGCATTCAGGTGCATGGCGACATGCGCAACCTGCAGCAACCGAGCAACGCCTCGAAGATCCGCGCCCTGCTGCTGGCCGGCATCCGTTCGGCACGCCTGTGGCGACAGCTCGGCGGCCACCGCTGGCAGTTGGTGATCAGCCGGCGCAAGCTGCTCAAGGAGCTGTATCCGTTGATGCGCAGCGAGTAAATCGTCGCGCAATAAAAGTTTTGTAGTCTGTAGCGCGTAATACGCCGGTCAGTTGGCAACGGACCGGCGGATTTTTTCATGTATGATACGCGCCCCATTTCGTTGCCCGACTGTCCGAGAACACCCCATGCAGCTCTCTTCGCTCACTGCGGTTTCCCCTGTTGACGGCCGCTACGCCGGCAAAACCCAGGCCCTGCGCCCGATTTTCAGCGAGTACGGCCTGATCCGTGCCCGCGTCCTGGTTGAAGTGCGCTGGCTCCAGCGCCTGGCCGCCCACGCCGGTATCCCGGAAGTGCCAGCCTTCTCCGCCGAGGCCAACGCCGTTCTCAATGAACTGGCTGAAAACTTCTCGCTGGAGCACGCTGAGCGCGTCAAAGAGATCGAGCGCACCACCAACCACGACGTCAAGGCGATCGAATACCTGCTCAAGGAGCAGGCGGCCAAGCTGCCGGAGCTGGCCAAGGTCAGCGAGTTCATCCACTTTGCCTGCACCAGTGAAGACATCAACAACCTGTCCCACGCCCTGATGCTGCGCGAAGGCCGTGACGACGTGATGCTGCCGCTGATGCGCCAGACTGCCAACGCCATCCGCGAACTGGCGATCCGTTTCGCCGACGTGCCGATGCTGTCGCGCACCCACGGCCAACCGGCCTCCCCGACTACTCTGGGTAAAGAGCTGGCGAACGTGGTTTACCGTCTCGAGCGTCAGATCGCTCAAGTCGCTGCCGTGCCGCTGCTGGGCAAGATCAATGGCGCCGTAGGCAACTACAACGCGCACCTGTCGGCCTACCCGCAGATCGACTGGGAAGCCAACGCCCGCGCCTTCATCGAAGACGAACTGGGCCTGGGCTTCAACCCGTACACCACGCAGATCGAACCGCATGACTACATCGCCGAGCTGTTCGACGCGATCGCGCGCTTCAACACCATCCTGATCGACTTCGACCGTGACATCTGGGGCTACATTTCCCTGGGTTATTTCAAACAGCGCACCATCGCTGGCGAAATCGGTTCGTCGACCATGCCGCACAAGGTCAACCCGATCGACTTCGAAAACTCCGAAGGCAACCTGGGCATCGCCAACGCACTGTTCCAGCACCTGGCGAGCAAACTGCCAATTTCCCGCTGGCAGCGCGACCTGACCGACTCCACCGTACTGCGCAACCTCGGTGTGGGCTTCGCTCACAGCGTGATCGCCTACGAAGCCAGCCTCAAAGGCATCAGCAAGCTTGAGCTGAACGCTGACAAGATCGCTGCCGATCTGGACGCTTGCTGGGAAGTATTGGCCGAGCCGATCCAGACCGTGATGCGCCGCTACAACATCGAAAACCCGTACGAAAAGCTCAAAGAACTGACCCGCGGCAAGGGCATCAGCCCGGAAGCGCTGCAGACTTTCATCGACGGCCTGGACATGCCAGCCGAAGCGAAAGCCGAGCTGAAACAGCTGACCCCGGCCAACTACATCGGTAACGCTGTAGCGCAAGCCAAACGCATCTGATTCACCGCTTGACCCGTTTGAGACGCCCGGCCGCGCCGGGCGTTTTTATTCCCGTCTGAAAAATGCTTTTTTTCAATAGGTTACACATGAATCCTGATACTCCTCTTCAACTTCTGGGCGGTCTCACGGCGCGCGAATTCATGCGCGATTACTGGCAGAAAAAGCCGCTGCTGATCCGTCAGGCCATCCCTGACTTCGAAAGCCCGATCGACGCCGACGAACTGGCCGGCCTGGCCCTGGAAGAAGAGGTCGAGTCGCGCCTGGTGATCGAGCACGGCGAGCGTCCGTGGGAGCTGCGTCGCGGCCCGTTCGCCGAAGACGAATTCAGCAAGCTGCCGGAAAAAGAGTGGACCCTGCTCGTTCAGGCCGTTGATCAATTCGTCCCGGAAGTCAGCGAGCTGCTGGAAAACTTCCGCTTCCTGCCGAGCTGGCGCGTCGATGACGTGATGATCAGCTTCGCCGCCCCGGGTGGCAGCGTCGGCCCGCACTTCGACAATTACGACGTGTTCCTGCTGCAAGGCCACGGCAAGCGCAACTGGAAAATCGGCCAGATGTGCGACTCCGACAGCCCGCTGCTGCAACACGCGGATCTGCGCATTCTCGCCGAATTCCACGAGACCGAAGAGTGGGTGCTGGAACCGGGCGACATGCTCTACCTGCCGCCGCGCCTGGCCCACTGCGGTGTCGCCGTGGACAACTGCATGACCTACTCGGTTGGCTTCCGCGCCCCGAGCGCCTCGGAAGTACTGACCCACTTCACCGACTTCCTCAGCCAGTTCCTGACTGACGAAGAACGCTACACCGACGCCGATGCGAAACCGGTCAGCGATGATCCACATCAGATCCAGCACGACGCACTCGGCCGCCTGAAAAGCCTGCTCGCCGAGCACATGAGCGACGAGCGTCTGCTGCTGACCTGGTTCGGCCAGTACATGACCGAGCCGCGCTACCCGGAACTGGTGGTCGGCCCGGAAGACGTTGAAGAAGACGACTTCCTCAACGCCCTGCAAGACGGCGCCGTGCTGATCCGCAACCCGAGCGCGCGCCTGGCCTGGTCGGAAGTCGATGACGATCTGCTGCTGTTCGCCAGCGGCCAGAGCCGTTACCTGCCGGGCAAGCTGCGCGAGCTGCTGAAGATGATCTGCGCTGCCGATGCGCTGCATGTCGACAACCTCGGCGAGTGGCTCAACGACGAAGACGGTCGCGGCCTGCTGTGCGAACTGGTCAAACAAGGCAGCCTGGGATTTGCCGATGAATAAGATTCGCGTACGTGTCGCAGACTGGCAAAAGGACAACGCCGAGATCCGGCGCATTCGTGAAACGGTGTTCATCGCCGAACAATCGGTGCCACCCGAGCTTGAATGGGACGCCGATGACGCGACCGCCGTGCATTTTCTGGCGTTCGAAGGCGACTTTCCGATCGGCACCGCCCGCCTGCTGCCCGACGGGCACATTGGTCGGGTTTCGGTGTTGAAGGACTGGCGCGGGATGAAGGTGGGCGATGCGCTGATGCAAGCGGTCATCGCCGAAGCCGAAGCCCGCGGCCTGCAGCAGCAGATGCTCAGCGCCCAGGTACAGGCGACGGCGTTCTATGAGCGCCTAGGCTTCAGCCTGGTCAGCGAGGAATTCCTCGAAGCCGGGATTCCGCATGTCGATATGGTTCGGCATTCGGCTTGATCAACAGAGATCCCATACCTGTGAAACCCTGTGGCGAGGGAGCTTGCTCCCGCTGGGGCGCGAAGCGGCCCTGAAAATTTGGGGTCTGCTGCGCAGCCCAGCGGGAGCAAGCTCCCTCGCCACAAAAAGCGGTATGTGAGCACCCTCAAAACGCCCCGCCATCTTCAGATGCCGGGGCGTTTTGCTGTCTACGATTCAACTTGCCCCACCCCGGGCCGACAAACTGGCAATATCAAGCCTTTCGAAAGCGGAGATAACGGACATGTCCCTACGCACCCTGCTCACCACCCTGCTGCTCGGTTGCAGTTTTTCGGTGATGGCAGCCACAGAAATCGTGCCCCTCAACTACCGCACCAGCGCCGACATGCTGCCGATGGCGCAAGACTTTATCGGCAAGGACGGTCAGGTCAGCGCCTATGGCAATCAACTGATCATCAAGGCCGAGCCGGACAAGATTCAGGAACTCAAGGCGCTGATTACCCAGCTCGATACTGCGCCCAAACGCCTGTTGATCACGGTTGATACCAATGAAAACAACGGTCGCGGCGATGAAGGCTACTCGGTCAACGGCGCGCAGCCGAATCAGACCCGCATTATCAGCCGCAGCACCGCCAGCCGTGACGGCGGCGTGCAGCAAGTACAGGCCACCGACGGCATGCCGGCGCTGATTCAGGTCGGCCAAAGTGTGCCGATCACCAGCAGCCAGACCAACTCCTACGGCGACTACAGTAGCCAGACCCAATACCGCAACGTCACTCAAGGCTTCTACGTCACCGCCAGCGTCACCGGCGACATCGTTCACCTGGCAATCAGTACCAACCGTGACCGCATGAGCCAGGAACGCGCCGATGTAGTGAACGTGCAAAGTACCGACACAACGGTCAGCGGACGCCTGGGCGAATGGATCACCCTCGCCGGCGTAAATCGCCAGACTCAGGCAGACAAACAGGGCCTGACCCGCAGCTACTCGACTCAAGGCCGGGATGACATGACTTTACGGGTCAAAGTCGACGCCCTGGACTAAAGCACCGAAAACTGACTGATTAGTCGTATTAGACGAAAGATGTAGTGCTTAAAAAAAAGCACTACAAAACGTTTGACGAGCCAAAAAAGCGAAGGCATGATGGCCTCGCTCCCGCTAATCAGAGGCCCTGGCAAGGGCCTTCGAAGCGACGTTCGCACCTACCCCGCGAACCGCTTCGTGTCTGTACCGCCCACAAGGTGTGTTTGACGAGGTTGCCGACTGGAACGAAGTTGTCCCGAGGGACGGAAGCGTATTTAGGTAACCCGGCTTCACGCTGTAGTCCGTATAAAGGCCCACGACGCCCGAATGCGCCCGCAGTCCGCCACTACCTGCTCACTTCCCCTCGAGCCCATCGTTCATCCCGTCGCCTACCCCGCCGAATCCGACTTGACCACCTAAGCTTCTGGTCAGCGAGCGCAGGAATTTTCCACCGCAGAACAACTTTTCATAAAGACGCGACGAGGTTTATCTCCATGGCACTGACACGCGAACAGCAAATTGCAGCCCTTGAAAAAGACTGGGCTGAAAACCCGCGCTGGAAAGGCGTGACTCGCACTTACTCCGCTGCTGACGTCGTCCGTCTGCGTGGCTCGGTTCAACCTGAGCACACCTTTGCGAAAATGGGCGCCGAGAAGCTGTGGAACCTGGTGACCCAGGGTGCCAAGCCGTCCTTCCGCCCAGAGAAAGATTTCGTCAACTGCATGGGCGCCCTGACCGGCGGCCAGGCTGTTCAGCAGGTCAAGGCCGGTATCCAGGCGATCTACCTGTCGGGCTGGCAAGTGGCTGCGGACAACAACTCCGCAGAATCCATGTACCCGGACCAGTCGCTGTACCCGGTGGACTCGGTGCCAACCGTGGTCAAGCGCATCAACAACTCGTTCCGTCGTGCTGACCAGATCCAGTGGAAGGCCGGCAAGAACCCGGGCGACGAAGGCTACATCGACTACTTCGCGCCAATCGTGGCTGACGCTGAAGCCGGTTTCGGCGGCGTACTGAACGCCTACGAGCTGATGAAGAGCATGATCGAAGCAGGCGCCGCCGGCGTTCACTTCGAAGACCAGCTGGCTTCCGTGAAGAAATGCGGCCACATGGGCGGCAAGGTACTGGTTCCAACTCAGGAAGCCGTACAGAAGCTGACCGCTGCTCGTCTGGCGGCTGACGTTGCCGGCACGCCGACCATCATCCTGGCGCGTACCGACGCCAACGCGGCTGACCTGCTGACTTCGGACTGCGATCCGTACGACCAGCCGTTCGTGACAGGCGAGCGTACTCAGGAAGGCTTCTACAAGGTACGTGCCGGTCTGGATCAGGCGATTGCCCGTGGCCTGGCCTACGCACCGTACGCCGACCTGATCTGGTGCGAAACCGCCAAGCCGGATCTGGAAGAAGCTCGTCGCTTCGCTGAAGCGATCAAGAAGGAATACCCGGACCAACTGCTGTCGTACAATTGCTCGCCTTCCTTCAACTGGAAGAAAAACCTGGACGACGCGACCATCGCCAAGTTCCAGCGCGAACTGTCCGCCATGGGCTACAAGCACCAGTTCATCACCCTGGCCGGCATTCACAACATGTGGCACAGCATGTTCAACCTGGCGCACGACTACGCCCGCAACGACATGACTGCCTACGTGAAGCTGCAGGAGCAGGAATTCGCTGACGCCGCCAAGGGTTACACCTTCGTGGCTCACCAGCAGGAAGTGGGCACCGGCTACTTCGACGACATGACCACCGTGATTCAGGGTGGCTCGTCCTCGGTGACCGCGCTGACCGGTTCGACCGAAGAAGAACAGTTCCACTGATTCGGCTTCGCTGAGCAAACGGCCTTTGCGGATCGTATAGAAAGCTAACCGCAAAGCCGCAAAACTGACGCCCCGACTGGTTCGGGGCGTTTTTTTTTGCGCGTTGATTCCCCAAACACCACAGCCCCCCTTGTGGGAGCGGGCTTGCTCGCGAAAGCGTAGTGTCAGCCTGCACATGCGCGACTGACCCACCGCATTCGCGAGCAAGCCCGCTCCCACAGGTTTGACGCCCGCCGCGCGACGAAACATTGATCCAGACCAGTACTCAGGTCAGAAAAATCAGCTAAAACGGGCGCCACCGCTACTTGCAGTAACAGGCATATAAGACAACTTTCTGTTTACTGCACCGCTAAACAGTTACAAAACCACTCCAAACGATATTAATTATCATTTAGCTGCAACTATGTTCGTTACATTCCCTACAAAACATTATTTGCATAAACCCGGCTAATGCCCGCAACGCATGGGCTGCAGGGCATTGGAGGTACGCTATGTCCTTATTCCAATAAATAATTTCGCTATAGGAATTTTACTTGCCGGGTGTTTAGCCATAAAATCAGCGCGATTGATTGCTGCGACATATCGTCACTGCCTATTTCTTTATCAAGCTCAGAGACCTTTGCTCTCTGTTAAGGATTACCAGCATGCCCGAAGCGACAGGACTCATGGCCCACAACTGGGGCTTTGCCATTTTCCTTCTGGGTGTCGTCGGCCTGTGTGCCTTCATGCTTGGCGTCTCCAGCCTCCTCGGGTCAAAAGCCTGGGGCCGCAGCAAAAACGAACCGTTCGAGTCCGGCATGCTACCTACAGGTGGCGCCCGCTTGCGGCTCTCAGCCAAATTCTATCTGGTCGCGATGCTGTTCGTGATCTTCGATATCGAAGCCCTCTTTCTCTTTGCATGGTCTGTGTCCGTCCGCGAAAGCGGCTGGACCGGATTCGTCGAAGCTCTCGTTTTCATAGCAATTCTGTTGGCAGGTCTTGTCTACCTGTTCCGAGTGGGCGCCCTTGACTGGGCTCCGGAAGCTCGTCGCAAGCGGCAGGCGAAGCTGAAACAATGAGGCTTTGGCAATGCAATACAATCTCACCAGAATCGACCCCGATGCTCCTAACGAGCAATATCCGATCGGCGAACGGGAAACCGTTTCCGATCCGTTAGAGGATCAAGTTCACAAAAACATTTTCATGGGCAAGCTCGAAGACGTGCTGAGTGGCGCGGTCAACTGGGGGCGTAAAAACTCCCTGTGGCCGTACAACTTCGGCCTTTCGTGCTGCTATGTGGAAATGACCACCGCCTTCACGGCGCCCCACGACATCGCGCGCTTTGGCGCCGAAGTTATCCGGGCATCACCGCGTCAGGCCGACTTCATGGTTATCGCCGGTACCTGCTTCATCAAGATGGCGCCGATCATTCAGCGTCTCTACGAGCAGATGCTCGAGCCTAAGTGGGTTATCTCCATGGGTTCGTGCGCCAACTCCGGTGGCATGTACGACATCTACTCCGTGGTTCAAGGGGTGGACAAGTTCCTGCCCGTGGACGTCTACGTACCTGGCTGCCCGCCTCGTCCAGAAGCATTCCTGCAAGGCTTGATGCTGTTGCAGGAATCGATTGGACAGGAGCGTCGTCCGCTTTCCTGGGTCGTTGGCGACCAAGGCGTTTATCGCGCCGACATGCCTTCGCAGAAGGAACAGCGCCGCGAACAGCGAATCGCAGTCACCAATCTGCGCAGCCCTGACGAAGTCTGATCCAGTCTGTTTCAAAGAAACGAGAAGCTGGCTTCATTCTTTACGTTGACCGAAAGCGAAAAAATAACCATGACTACAGGCAGCGCTCTGTACATCCCGCCTTATAAGGCAGACGACCAGGATGTGGTCGTCGAATTGAACAACCGTTTTGGCGCCGAAGCGTTCACCGCTCAGTCGACCCGCACCGGCATGCCGGTGCTGTGGGTGGCGCGCGCCAGACTCGTCGAAGTCCTGACCTTCCTGCGCAACCTGCCCAAGCCGTACGTCATGCTCTATGACCTGCACGGCGTGGACGAGCGCCTGCGCACCAAGCGTCAAGGGCTGCCATCGGGCGCCGACTTCACCGTGTTCTATCACCTCATGTCGCTTGAGCGTAATAGTGACGTGATGATCAAAGTCGCCTTGTCCGAAAGCGACCTGAGCTTGCCGACCGTCACCAGCATCTGGCCGAACGCCAACTGGTACGAGCGTGAAGTCTGGGACATGTACGGCATCGACTTCAAAGGTCACCCGCACCTGTCGCGCATCATGATGCCGCCGACCTGGGAAGGTCACCCGCTGCGCAAGGACTTCCCGGCGCGCGCCACCGAATTCGATCCGTTCAGCCTCAACCTCGCCAAGCAGCAGCTTGAGGAAGAAGCTGCGCGCTTCCGTCCTGAAGACTGGGGCATGAAGCGTTCCGGGGCCAACGAGGACTACATGTTCCTCAACCTGGGCCCGAACCACCCTTCGGCGCACGGTGCGTTCCGCATCATTCTGCAACTCGATGGCGAAGAGATCGTCGACTGCGTACCGGACATCGGTTACCACCACCGTGGTGCCGAGAAGATGGCCGAGCGTCAGTCCTGGCACAGTTTCATCCCGTACACCGACCGTATCGACTACCTCGGCGGCGTGATGAACAACCTGCCGTATGTGCTCTCGGTCGAGAAGCTGGCCGGCATCAAGGTGCCGGAGAAAGTCGACGTCATCCGCATCATGATGGCCGAGTTCTTCCGGATCACCAGCCACCTGCTGTTCCTGGGTACCTACATCCAGGACGTCGGCGCCATGACCCCGGTGTTCTTCACCTTCACCGACCGCCAGAAGGCGTACACAGTGATCGAAGCCATCACCGGTTTCCGTCTGCACCCGGCCTGGTACCGCATCGGTGGTGTCGCCCACGACCTGCCGCGCGGCTGGGACAAACTGGTGAAAGACTTCGTTGAATGGCTGCCAAAACGCCTCGACGAGTACACCAAGGCGGCCCTGCAGAACAGCATCCTCAAAGGTCGGACCATCGGCGTCGCCCAGTACAACACCAAAGAAGCCCTGGAATGGGGTGTCACCGGTGCCGGCCTGCGTTCGACCGGTTGCGACTTCGACCTGCGTAAAGCGCGTCCATACTCCGGCTACGAGAACTTCGAATTCGAAGTACCGCTGGCCGCCAATGGCGATGCCTACGATCGCTGCATGGTCCGCGTCGAAGAGATGCGCCAGAGCATCAAGATCATCGACCAGTGCATGCGCAACATGCCGGAAGGCCCGTACAAGGCGGATCATCCGCTGACCACGCCGCCGCCGAAAGAGCGCACGCTGCAGCACATCGAAACCCTGATCACGCACTTCCTGCAGGTTTCGTGGGGTCCGGTCATGCCGGCCAACGAATCCTTCCAGATGATCGAAGCGACCAAGGGCATCAACAGTTATTACCTGACGAGCGACGGCGGCACCATGAGCTACCGTACCCGGATCCGTACTCCGAGCTTCCCGCACCTGCAACAGATCCCTTCGGTGATCAAAGGCAGCATGGTCGCGGACTTGATTGCGTACCTGGGTAGTATCGACTTCGTTATGGCCGACGTGGACCGCTAAGCATGAACAGCACGCTTATCCAGACAGACCGTTTCACCTTGAGTGAAACCGAGCGCTCGGCCATCGAGCACGAGCTGCATCACTACGAAGACCCGCGCGCGGCGTCGATCGAAGCCCTGAAGATCGTTCAGAAGGAACGCGGCTGGGTGCCGGATGGCGCCCTGTACGCAATCGGCGAGATCCTCGGCATCCCGGCCAGCGACGTTGAAGGCGTGGCGACGTTCTACAGCCAGATCTTCCGTCAGCCGGTCGGCCGTCACATCATTCGCGTCTGCGACAGCATGGTCTGCTACATCGGTGGCCACGAGTCGGTGGTCAGCGAAATCCAGAACAATCTGGGCATCGGCCTGGGTCAGACCACCGCCGACGGTCGTTTCACCCTGCTGCCTGTCTGCTGCCTCGGCAACTGCGACAAGGCACCGGCGCTGATGATCGACGACGACACCTTTGGCGACGTGCAACCTGCCGGCGTGGCCAAACTGCTCGAGGGCTACGTATGACCCTGACATCTTTCGGTCCTGCCAACCGCATCAAGCGTTCGGCCGAGACTCACCCGCTGACCTGGCGTCTGCGTGACGACGGCGAAGCCGTGTGGCTCGACGAATACCAGGCCAAGAACGGTTACGCCGCTGCGCGCAAAGCCTTCGCCGACATGGCTCAGGACGACATCGTCCAGACCGTGAAAGACGCCGGCCTCAAAGGTCGCGGCGGTGCAGGCTTCCCCACTGGCGTGAAGTGGGGCCTGATGCCCAAGGACGAATCCATCAACATCCGCTACCTGCTGTGCAACGCGGACGAAATGGAACCGAACACCTGGAAAGACCGCATGCTGATGGAGCAACTGCCCCATCTGCTGATCGAAGGCATGCTGATCAGTGCCCGCGCACTGAAAACCTACCGTGGCTACATCTTCCTGCGTGGCGAGTACACCACCGCCGCCAAGCACTTGAATCGTGCCGTGGAAGAAGCCAAGGCGGCAGGCCTGCTGGGTAAAAACATTCTGGGCAGCGGCTTCGATTTCGAACTGTTCGTCCACACCGGCGCCGGGCGTTACATCTGCGGTGAAGAAACCGCACTGATCAACTCCCTCGAAGGCCGCCGCGCCAACCCGCGCTCCAAGCCGCCCTTCCCTGCCGCCGTCGGCGTGTGGGGCAAGCCGACCTGCGTGAACAACGTGGAAACCCTGTGCAACGTGCCGGCGATCATTGCCGACGGCGTTGACTGGTACAAATCGTTGGCCCGCGAAGGCAGTGAAGACATGGGCACCAAGCTCATGGGCTTCTCCGGCAAGGTCAAGAACCCTGGCCTGTGGGAACTGCCATTCGGCGTCACCGGCCGTGAGCTGTTCGAAGACTACGCCGGCGGCATGCGCGACGGTTACAAGCTCAAGGCCTGGCAGCCAGGTGGCGCCGGTACCGGTTTCCTGTTGCCGGAACACCTCGACGCACAAATGTACGCCGGCGGCATCGCCAAAGTGGGCACCCGGATGGGTACCGGCCTGGCGATGGCGGTGGACGACAGCGTCAACATGGTTTCCCTGCTGCGCAACATGGAGCAGTTCTTCGCTCGCGAATCCTGCGGTTTCTGCACCCCGTGCCGTGATGGCCTGCCATGGAGCGTCAAGCTCTTGATGGCCATCGAAGAAGGCCGCGGTCAGCCAGGCGACATCGAGACCCTGCTGGGTCTGGTCGGCTTCCTCGGCCCAGGCAAGACCTTCTGTGCTCACGCACCGGGTGCCGTAGAGCCGTTGGGCAGTGCCATCAAATACTTCCGTCCAGAGTTCGAAGCCGGTATCGCGCCTGCAAGCGCCGCCGTCCCGCCTCTGGCAAGGCCGATCGTAATCGGCGCGTAAACGCTTAAAAAGGCGAAGGGTCCGTGCCCTTCCCCTTTCGTCCGATGACGCCTTTCGGGGCTGACTGGATTCGGACGGATAACAAGATTCCATTAGCCACGCCCGCTGACACCGGGCCAACGAAGACCTTTGAACCATGGCCACTATCCACGTAGACGGCAAAGCGCTCGAAGTCGACGGGGCAGACAACCTGTTACAGGCATGTCTGTCGCTGGGCCTCGACATCCCTTATTTCTGCTGGCACCCCGCGCTTGGTAGCGTCGGGGCCTGCCGCCAGTGCGCGGTCAAGCAGTACACCGACGAGAACGACACCCGTGGTCGCATCGTCATGTCCTGCATGACCCCTGCCACCGACAACACCTGGATCTCCATCGACGATGAAGAATCCAAGGCGTTCCGCGCCAGTGTTGTCGAATGGCTGATGACCAACCACCCGCACGACTGCCCTGTGTGCGAAGAAGGCGGTCACTGCCACTTGCAAGACATGACGGTGATGACCGGCCACAACGAGCGCCGTTATCGCTTCACCAAACGCACCCACCAGAACCAGCAACTGGGCCCGTTCATTTCCCACGAAATGAACCGCTGCATCGCCTGCTATCGCTGCGTGCGTTTCTACAAGGACTACGCCGGCGGCACCGACCTCGGTGTATTCGGCGCCCACGACAACGTGTACTTCGGTCGCGTTGAAGACGGCACCCTCGAAAGCGAGTTCTCCGGCAACCTCACCGAGGTCTGCCCGACCGGTGTGTTCACCGACAAGACTCACTCCGAGCGCTACAACCGTAAATGGGACATGCAGTTCTCGCCGAGCATCTGCCATGGCTGCTCCAGCGGTTGCAACATTTCCCCGGGCGAGCGTTACGGCGAACTGCGTCGCATCGAAAACCGTTTCAACGGTTCGGTGAACCAGTACTTCCTGTGCGACCGCGGCCGTTTCGGTTATGGCTACGTCAACCGCACCGACCGTCCACGTCAGCCACTGCTGGCCGACGGCACCAAGCTGGGCCTGGATCAGGCGCTGGACAAGGCAGCCGATCTGCTGCGCGGGCGCAATATCGTCGGTATCGGTTCGCCGCGTGCCAGCCTCGAAAGCAACTACGCGCTGCGTGAACTGGTCGGCGCCGAGCACTTCTATTCCGGTATCGAAGCCTCCGAACTGGAGCGCATCCGTCTGGTCCTGCAAGTGCTCAAAGACAGCCCGCTGCCCGTGCCGAACATGCGCGACATCGAAGACCACGACGCCGTGTTCGTCCTCGGTGAAGACCTGACCCAGACCGCCGCCCGTATGGCGCTGTCCCTGCGTCAGTCGGTCAAGGGCAAAGCTGAAGACATGGCCGAAGCCATGCGCGTTCAGCCGTGGCTTGACGCCGCGGTGAAGAACATCGGCCAGCACGAACTGAACCCGCTGTTCATCGCCAGCCTGGCCGAAACCAAACTCGACGACATCGCCGAAGAATGCGTTCACGCCGCTCCGGACGATCTGGCGCGCATCGGTTTCGCCGTGGCTCACGCACTGGACGCCAGCGCCCCGGCCGTTGAAGGTCTGGACGCCGAAGCCCAGGAACTGGCCAAGCGCATCGCTGACGCCCTGCTCGCGGCCAAACGTCCGCTGATCATCGCCGGTACTTCGCTGGGTTCCAAAGCCTTGATCGAAGCCGCTGCGAACATCGCCAAGGCCCTGAAGCTGCGCGAGAAGAACGGTTCGATCAGCCTGATCGTGCCGGAAGCCAACAGCCTTGGCCTGGCCATGCTCGGTGGCGAATCGGTCGACGCGGCGCTGCAAGCCGTGATCGACGGCAAGGCCGACGCCATCGTCGTGCTGGAAAACGATCTGTACACCCGCACCTCGAAAGCCAAGGTCGATGCCGCGCTGAACGCTGCGAAAGTATTGATCGTTGCCGACCACCAGAAAACCGCCACCACCGACCGCGCGCAACTGGTGCTACCAGCGGCGAGTTTCGCTGAAGGCGACGGTACGCTGGTCAGCCAGGAAGGTCGCGCCCAGCGCTTCTTCCAGGTTTTCGATCCGCAATACATGGATGCGAGCATCCTGGTTCACGAAGGCTGGCGCTGGCTGCACGCCCTGCGCTCGACCCTGCTGAACCAACCGATCGACTGGACGCAACTCGACCACGTCACCGCTGCCGTGGCGTCGAGCACCGAGCAACTGGCGCGTATCGTCGACGCCGCGCCGTCTGCCGCGTTCCGCATCAAGGGTCTGAAACTGGCGCGTGAACCGCTGCGTTATTCCGGTCGTACCGCGATGCGCGCCGACATCAGCGTTCACGAACCGCGCACCCCGCAAGACAAAGACACCGCGTTCGCCTTCTCCATGGAAGGTTACTCGGGCTCGGCCGAACCGCGTCAGCAAGTGCCGTTCGCCTGGTCGCCGGGCTGGAACTCGCCGCAAGCCTGGAACAAGTTCCAGGACGAAGTCGGCGGTCACCTGCGTGCTGGCGACCCGGGCATCCGCCTGATCGAAAGCACCGGTGATTCGCTGAACTGGTTCGCCGCTGCTCCGCGCGCCTTCAACCCGGCGCCGGGCACCTGGCAGGCCGTGCCGTTCTACCACCTGTTCGGCAGCGACGAAAACTCGTCGAAAGCCGCACCGGTACAGGAACGCATCCCGGCTCCGTACGTGGCGCTGGCCAAATCCGAAGCGGATCGCCTGGGTGTCAACGATGGTGCTCTGCTGAGCCTGAACGTGGCCGGCCAGACCCTGCGTCTGCCACTGCGCATCAATGAAGAACTGGGCGCGGGTCTGGTGGCCTTGCCTGCGGGCATCGCCGGCATTCCACCGGCATTCGCCGGCCTGTCCGTCGACGGTCTGCAGGAGGCAGCGCAATGACCTGGTTCACCCCTGAAGTGATCGATGTGATCCTGACGGTCATCAAAGCCATCGTGATTCTGCTGGCCGTTGTGGTCGCGGGCGCGTTGCTCAGCTTTGTCGAACGTCGCCTGCTGGGCTGGTGGCAGGACCGTTACGGCCCGAACCGCGTTGGCCCGTTCGGCATGTTCCAGATCGCCGCCGACATGCTGAAGATGTTCTTCAAGGAAGACTGGACCCCGCCGTTTGCCGACAAGGTGATCTTCACCCTGGCACCGGTGGTGGCCATGTCCGCCCTGCTGATCGCGTTTGCGATCATCCCGATCACCCCGACCTGGGGCGTCGCGGATCTGAACATCGGCCTGCTGTTCTTCTTCGCCATGGCCGGTCTGTCGGTCTACGCGGTGCTGTTCGCCGGCTGGTCGAGCAACAACAAGTTCGCCCTGCTCGGCAGCTTGCGTGCTTCGGCGCAGACCGTGTCCTACGAAGTGTTCATGGGCCTGGCCCTGATGGGCATCGTGGTGCAGGTCGGCTCGTTCAACATGCGCGACATCGTCGAGTACCAGGCGCAGAACCTGTGGTTCATCATTCCGCAGTTCTTCGGCTTCTGTACCTTCTTCATCGCTGGCGTCGCCGTGACTCACCGTCACCCGTTCGACCAGCCGGAAGCGGAACAGGAACTGGCAGACGGTTACCACATTGAATACGCCGGTATGAAATGGGGCATGTTCTTCGTCGGTGAATACATCGGCATCATCCTGATCTCGGCGCTGCTGGTCACCCTGTTCTTCGGTGGCTGGCACGGTCCGTTCGGCATCCTGCCGCAACTGTCCTTCGTCTGGTTCGCACTGAAGACCGCGTTCTTCATCATGCTGTTCATCTTGCTGCGCGCTTCCATCCCGCGTCCGCGTTATGACCAGGTGATGGATTTCAGCTGGAAATTCTGCCTGCCACTGACCCTGATCAATTTGCTGATAACCGCTGCGGTTGTGTTGTGGAACACACCTGCGGTTGCGGTTCAGTGAGGATTTGACCCATGTTCAAATATATTGGCGACATCGTTAAGGGTACCGGTACCCAGTTGCGCAGCCTGGTCATGGTCTTCGGCCATGGCTTCCGCAAGCGCGACACCCTGCAATACCCGGAAGAGCCGGTCTACCTGCCACCACGCTACCGTGGTCGCATCGTCCTGACCCGTGACCCCGATGGTGAAGAGCGTTGCGTAGCCTGCAACCTGTGCGCCGTGGCTTGCCCGGTAGGTTGCATCTCGCTGCAGAAAGCTGAAACCGAAGACGGTCGCTGGTACCCGGACTTCTTCCGTATCAACTTCTCGCGCTGCATTTTCTGCGGTCTCTGCGAGGAAGCCTGTCCGACCACCGCAATCCAGCTGACTCCGGATTTCGAGATGGCCGAGTTCAAACGTCAGGACCTGGTGTACGAGAAAGAAGATCTTTTGATCTCCGGCCCCGGCAAAAACCCTGATTACAACTTCTATCGTGTTGCAGGTATGGCAATCGCTGGCAAGCCGAAAGGCTCTGCGCAGAACGAAGCCGAACCGATCAACGTGAAGAGCTTGCTGCCTTAAGGAAGAACGATGGAATTCGCTTTCTATTTCGCATCGGGTATCGCGGTTGTGTCCACGCTACGTGTGGTCACCAACACCAACCCTGTGCACGCCCTGCTCTACCTGATCATCTCGTTGATCGCCGTGGCCATGACCTTCTTCGCCCTCGGCGCGCCGTTCGCCGGCGTGCTGGAAGTGATCGCCTACGCTGGCGCCATCATGGTGCTGTTCGTGTTCGTGGTGATGATGCTGAACCTGGGCCCGGCCTCGGTTCAGCAGGAACGCACCTGGCTCAAGCCCGGTATCTGGGCAGGCCCGGTGATTCTCGCCGCCCTGCTGCTGGCCGAACTGCTGTATGTGCTGTTCGCTCACCAGAGCGGTCAGGCCATCGGCCACACCACCGTCGATGCAAAAGCCGTGGGCGTCAGCCTGTTCGGCCCGTATCTGCTGGTGGTCGAACTCGCCTCGATGCTGCTGCTCGCCGCAGCCGTCACGGCGTTCCATTTGGGCCGTAACGAGGCGAAGGAGTAAGACATGCCTGCTATCCCTCTCGAACATGGATTGGCCGTTGCCGGGATCCTGTTCTGCCTTGGTCTGGTCGGCCTGATGGTCCGCCGCAACATTTTGTTCGTGTTGATGAGTCTGGAAGTGATGATGAACGCCTCTGCACTGGCCTTCATCGTTGCAGGCGCCCGTTGGGGCCAACCGGATGGACAGATCATGTTCATCCTGGTGATCAGCCTGGCAGCCGCCGAGGCCAGTATTGGCCTGGCGATCCTGCTGCAACTGTATCGCCGCTTCCACACGCTCGATATCGACGCTGCCAGTGAGATGCGCGGATGAACCTAATCTTTCTGACTTTTGTATTCCCTCTGATCGGTTTCCTGCTGCTGTCGTTCTCCCGTGGACGCTGGTCGGAAAACCTCTCGGCGCTGATCGGCGTGGGTTCCATTGGCTTGTCGGCGATTGTTGCCGCCTACGTCATCTGGCAATTCAACGTCGCGCCGCCCGAAGGCGGTCACTACACCCTGGTGCTGTGGAAGTGGATGGCGGTCGAAGGCTTCAAGCCTGACTTCGCCCTCTACATCGACGGCCTGTCGATCACCATGCTCGGCGTGGTGGTGGGCGTAGGCTTCTTGATCCACCTGTTCGCGTCCTGGTACATGCGCGGTGAAGCGGGTTACTCGCGCTTCTTCTCGTACACCAACCTGTTTATCGCCAGCATGCTGTTCCTGGTACTCGGCGATAACCTGTTATTCCTGTACTTCGGCTGGGAAGGCGTGGGCCTGTGCTCGTACCTGTTGATCGGTTTCTACTACAGCAACCGCAACAACGGTAACGCCGCACTCAAGGCCTTCATCGTGACCCGGATCGGCGACGTGTTCATGGCCATCGGCCTGTTCATCCTGTTCCAGCAAGTGGGCACGCTGAACATCCAGGAACTGCTGGTGCTGGCACCGCAGAAATTCCAGGTCGGCGACTTCTGGATCACCCTGGCGACCCTGATGCTGCTGGGTGGTGCGGTCGGTAAATCGGCGCAACTGCCACTGCAAACCTGGCTCGCGGACGCGATGGCCGGTCCGACCCCGGTGTCGGCACTGATCCACGCCGCCACCATGGTGACCGCCGGTGTCTACCTGATTGCCCGTACCCACGGCCTGTTCACCTTGGCGCCGGAAATCCTGCACCTGGTCGGCATCGTTGGTGGTGTGACTCTGGTACTGGCCGGTTTCGCCGCACTGGTACAGACCGACATCAAACGTATCCTCGCCTACTCGACCATGAGCCAGATCGGCTACATGTTCCTGGCGCTGGGCGTTGGTGCCTGGGATGGCGCGATTTTCCACCTGATGACCCACGCCTTCTTCAAGGCCCTGCTGTTCCTTGCTTCCGGCGCGGTGATCGTTGCCTGCCACCACGAGCAAAACATCTTCAAGATGGGCGGTCTGTGGAAAAAACTGCCACTGGCCTACGCCAGCTTCATCGTCGGTGGTGCTGCACTGGCCGCCCTGCCACTGGTCACCGCCGGTTTCTACTCCAAGGACGAAATCCTTTGGGAAGCGTTCGCCAGCGGCAACCACGGTCTGCTCTACGCAGGTCTGGTCGGCGCGTTCATGACTTCGCTGTACACCTTCCGCCTGATCTTCATCACGTTCCACGGTGAAGCCAAGACTGAAGCCCACGCCGGTCACGGCATCTCGCACTGGCTGCCACTGTCGGTGCTGATCGTGCTGTCGACTTTCGTCGGCGCGATGATCGTTCCACCGCTGCACGGCGTACTGCCTGAGAGCGTTGGCCATGCCGGTGGTGAAGCCAAGCACAGTCTGGAAATCGCTTCGGGCGCCATCGCCCTGGCCGGTATCCTGCTGGCGGCCCTGCTGTTCCTCGGCAAGCGTCGCTTCGTGACCGCGATCGCCAACAGCGGCGTCGGCCGTTTCCTTTCGGCCTGGTGGTTCGCTGCCTGGGGCTTCGACTGGATCTACGACAAACTGTTCGTCAAGCCGTACCTTGCGATCAGCCATGTACTGCGCAGAGACCCGCTCGACCAGACCATCGGTCTGATCCCGCGTATGGCCAAAGGCGGTCACACCGCCCTGAGCCGCACCGAGACCGGTCAACTGCGTTGGTATGCCGCCTCGATGGCTGCTGGTGCCGTGCTGGTAATCGGCGCCATCGTGCTGGTAGCGGTCTGATATGAACCTTGCGAATTTGCGAAAGGAAACGAGCCCGTCATGATTCTGCCTTGGCTAATCCTGATCCCCTTCATCGGCGGCCTGCTGTGCTGGATGGGTGAGCGCTTCGGCGCTACCCTCCCCCGCTGGATTGCGCTGTTGACCATGACCCTGGAACTCGCCCTCGGCCTCTGGCTGTGGGCCCACGGTGACTATTCATTTGCGCCGGCGCCTGGCGCCGATCCGACCTGGGCGCTTGAGTTCAAGCACGTCTGGATCCAGCGCTTCGGCATCAACGTACACCTGGCCCTCGACGGCCTGTCGCTGTTGATGATCCTGCTGACCGGTCTGCTGGGTATCCTCTCGGTACTCTGCTCGTGGAAAGAGATCCAGCGTCACGTTGGCTTCTTCCACCTGAACCTGATGTGGATCCTGGGCGGCGTTGTCGGCGTGTTCCTCGCCCTCGACCTGTTCATGTTCTTCTTCTTCTGGGAAATGATGCTGGTGCCGATGTACTTCCTCATCGCGCTCTGGGGTCACAGTTCTTCGGACGGCAAGAAAACCCGGATCTACGCGGCGACCAAGTTCTTCATCTTCACTCAGGCTTCCGGCCTGATCATGCTGGTGGCGATCCTCGGTCTGGTGCTGGTCAACTTCAACAACACCGGCGTGATCACCTTCAACTACGCCGACCTGTTGAAGACCAAGATGTCGATGACCACCGAGTACATTCTGATGCTCGGCTTCTTCATCGCCTTCGCGGTCAAGCTGCCAGTCGTACCGTTCCACTCTTGGCTGCCTGATGCGCACGCCCAGGCGCCGACTGCCGGTTCCGTCGACCTCGCCGGTATCCTGCTGAAAACCGCGGCCTACGGTCTGCTGCGTTTCGCCCTGCCGCTGTTCCCGAACGCCTCGGCCGAGTTCGCGCCGATCGCCATGACCCTCGGTCTGATCGGGATCTTCTACGGTGCGTTCCTGGCGTTCGCGCAAACCGACATCAAGCGTCTGATCGCCTTCTCGTCCGTTTCCCACATGGGCTTCGTGTTGATCGGCATCTACTCCGGCAGCCAACTGGCGCTGCAAGGTGCAGTGATCCAGATGCTGGCGCACGGTCTGTCGGCCGCGGCACTGTTTATCCTCAGCGGCCAACTGTACGAGCGTCTGCACACTCGTGACATGCGTGAGATGGGCGGTCTGTGGTCGCGTATCGCTTACCTGCCGGCGATCAGCCTGTTCTTTGCAGCCGCCTCCCTGGGTCTGCCGGGTACCGGTAACTTCGTCGGCGAGTTCCTGATCCTGATCGGTACGTTCGCCAGTGCGCCATGGATCACCGCGATTGCCACCTCCGGTCTGGTGTTCGGTTCGGTCTACTCGCTGATCATGATCCACCGTGCCTACTTCGGTCCGTCGAAATCGGATTCGATCCTGCACGGCATGGACGGTCGCGAACTGACCATGGTGCTGGGCCTTGCGGCGCTGCTGATTTACCTCGGCGTCTACCCGCAACCGTTCCTCGACACTTCCGCCGCCACGATGCATGGCGTGCAGCAGTGGCTCGGCACCGCCTTCACTCAACTCGCTTCGGCCCGGTAAGAGCGCTATGGAATTCACGATTCAACACTTTATTGCGCTAGCGCCACTGTTGATCACCAGCCTCACCATTATCGTGGTGATGCTGGCAATCGCCTGGCGCCGCAACCACTCGCAGACCTTCCTGATCTCGGTCGCCGGTCTGAACCTGGCCCTGCTGTCGATCCTGCCAGCCCTGAAAGTCGCGCCTCTGGCCGTGACCCCGTTGCTGCAGATCGACACCTTCGCCTGCCTGTACATGGCGCTGATCCTGGTCGCCACCCTCGCCTGTGTGACCCTCGCCCACGCCTACCTCGGCGATGGCGGTTCGGGTTACCCGGGCAATCGTGAAGAACTGTATCTGCTGATCCTGATGGCCGCCGCCGGTGGTCTGGTTCTGGTCAGCGCGCAGCACCTGGCCGGTTTGTTCATCGGTCTGGAACTGCTGTCGGTGCCGGTCTACGGTCTGGTGGCTTACGCCTTCTTCAACAAGCGTTCGCTGGAAGCCGGCATCAAGTATATGGTGCTGTCGGCCGCGGGTTCCGCGTTCCTGCTGTTCGGTATGGCCCTGCTCTACGCTGACGCCGGCACCCTGAGCTTCGTCGGTATCGGTCAGGCGCTGGCCACCACCAACCTGCCGAGCTCGCTGGCTCAGTTGGGTCTGGGCATGATGCTGATCGGTCTGGCGTTCAAGCTGTCGCTGGTACCGTTCCACCTGTGGACGCCGGACGTCTACGAAGGTGCTCCGGCACCGGTGGCTGCCTTCCTTGCGACCGCTTCCAAGGTTGCGGTGTTCGCGGTGATGGTGCGTCTGTTCCAGATCTCCCCTGCCGCGAGCAGTGGCGTGCTGAGCGACGTGCTGAGCGTGATCGCCGTCGCCTCGATCCTGTTCGGTAACTTGCTGGCCCTGACCCAGAGCAACCTCAAGCGTCTGCTCGGTTACTCGTCCATCGCGCACTTCGGCTACCTGCTGATCGCTTTGGTGGCGAGCAAGGGCCTGGCGGTGGAAGCCATCGGCGTGTACCTGGTCACCTACGTGATCACCAGCCTCGGCGCATTCGGCGTGATCACCCTGATGTCCTCGCCGTACAACGGCCGTGACGCCGACGCGCTGTACGAGTACCGCGGCCTGTTCTGGCGCCGTCCGTACCTGACCGCGGTACTGACCGTGATGATGCTGTCCCTGGCCGGTATTCCGCTGACCGCTGGCTTCATCGGCAAGTTCTACATCATCGCCACCGGTGTCGAGTCGCACCAATGGTGGCTGGTAGGTTCCCTGGTACTGGGCAGCGCCATCGGCGTGTTCTACTACCTGCGCGTGATGGTCACCCTGTACCTGATCGAACCGAACCTGCGCCGCCACGACGCTCAGCTGCACTGGGAACAGAAGGCAGGCGGTGTAATGCTGCTGGCCATCGCCCTGGTCGCTTTCTTCCTGGGTGTGTACCCGCAGCCATTGCTGACTCTGGTTCAGCAGGCGGGTCTGGCGGGCTGATATTCGGCTGGCTGGAAACGGAAACGGCACCTTCGGGTGCCGTTTTTGTTTTAGTGGGATTTAACGTCAAAAGATCGCAGCCTGCGGCAGCTCCTACAGGGAATTGTGTAGGAGCTGCCGAAGGCTGCGATCTTTTGATCTTTACAACCTCTTCACCATCGGTACACACGCCAGTTGCAGACCCGAGGGTGATTGATAAACCGCGCTCTCCTCCCCGACGTAACCGCAGCGCCGGTAAAAATCGGCAGCGTTCAACGTCGCGTCCAGACACACCTCGGTTAGCCCAAGATCCCGCGCCAAATCTTCGAGAAAGTACAGAACACGCTTGCCCAGCCCACGCTGCATGAAATCCGGGCGAATGAAGATCGCGCCGATTTCACGGTAATCCAGATCGAGCATGCCGGTCGCTACAGCCTCACCCTCAATGCAGCCCAGATAAAAGTGTTTTTCCATCAGCGTGTCGTAGCCGTCTTCGGCCGCGCCTTTGGTCCAGTCGAGCATTTGCTGCTGGCTGTAGGCGCCGACGCATTGATGCCGGATGGCCAGTCGCCTAATCTCGAACGCGATCTGCGCATCGTCCAGGGTCGCTCTTCTGATGTCGAACATTTCTCTCTCCATGAGGTATGTGCGAACGGAGCATGAAAAAGCCCCGTCCATGGCTGGCGGGGCTTTGGGTAACACGTCAAATGACAAACACGTATGACCTCATGGCCCGCCATAAGCGGTCATGGAGGAGCACATCATGGTCATTCGAAGTCGGGCAGTCATGGGGTGATAGTGCTGCGGAATGTTCCGACACGTCAATTGTGAATTCTCCTCTCCACTCAATCGAATGTTCTCTCCACACTCGCCGATACGTCCTACAGGTGTTTTTACGACCGGAGTCTACCGTTCAAAAAGGGACGAAAAGGACGGCCTGGAGGCCTTGACCGATTCGATTATCGAGACAACACTATACGCAGGTAACGTACAGAACATGGATGCTCTATTTATCGAATTGCCTGTGTTTCAGAAGCACCGAGACGACTATCTGGATGACGATCTGTTTCGCAGCTTTCAATTGGAGTTGCTGAAAAATCCGGAAGCGGGCGATCTCATCGAGGACACAGGCGGGCTTCGTAAAATTCGCTTTAGCGACCAACGAAGAGGGAAAGGCAAGCGCAGCGGATTACGAGTGATTTATTACTGGTGGTCAGGCTTCGATCAGTTCTGGCTCTTTACCGTCTACAACAAAAACGAGCAGGACGATTTGACGCCTGCCCAGAAAAAGCTTTTCAGAAAAACACTGGATAGAGAACTCAACGCGAGAAGCCACTATGAAACGTGACATTTTTTCCGAACTGATGGATGGACTGGAAGCACTGGCCGATGAACGCCAAGGCAAAATCACCTTGCGTACCCACAAGGTTCAGCTGCCAAAACTGATGCCGATTACCGCTGAGGAAGTGGTAGCCATCCGTCAGCAACTTAATCTCTCCCGGTCAGTATTCGCGATGTATCTACGCACCAATACGCGAACGCTCGAGAACTGGGAGCAAGGACGAGCTACGCCCAATGCTCAGGCCACAACCCTGATCCGTCTGGTCGAGCGTTTTCCACAGACAATCGAACAACTCGCAGCCCTGACCTGACACGGGGTTTTGATTCCAGCCACATGACGAAATTGTAATTCCCCCATCACCTTGGCGTTATCCGCAGCTTGCAACGATGTTACCCGGCGACCAATGCCGGCGGGCCCTGCCCCGCCGAACAATAAAACCACGCCGACGCATGTTCCCGTTCTGCCGAACCCAAGGAGTGTTTGATGGTTAACAATACAAAAATGTCGATGGCCGCTTTAGCGGTGGTGGTCGGCTCCGGGCCGTCCATGGTGTTTGCAGAAGACAAGCCTGAGGGCTTTGTCGAGGGCAGCAGCCTGACGGTGCTCAACCGCAACTTCTACTTCAATCGTGATCATCGCAACGGCCAGTCCAGCCCCACCGGCAACGGTTATTCCGAAGCCTGGGCGCATGCGGTGATCAGCAAGTTCGAATCCGGTTTCACCCAAGGCACCGTCGGGTTCGGTGTCGATGCATTTGCCATGCTCGGCTTGAAACTCGACACCGGTGACGGCCGCAACGGCGGGCGCAGTTCGTTCGATGTGCTGCCGGTCAACCGTGACGGCCAGGCGCGGGATGAATACACCAAAGTCGGTGGCGCCGCCAAAGTGCGGGCCTTCGATACCGTGGTCAAGGTCGGTGATGTGTTCCCGGCCAACCCGGTGGTAGCCGCAGGTGATTCGCGTCTGCTGCCGGAAAGCTTTCGCGGTGTGACGGCGACCAACACCAGCATCGACGGTCTGTCGATTCAGGGCGGTCGTTTGCATGCGATGAGCCAACCGGTGTCCAGCGACATGCGCGAAAATTTCGCCACGTTCTACGCCGGCCCGGTCAATTCGCCGTGGATCGCTTATGGCGGAGGCGACTACGTGCTGAACAAGAACCTCAGTTTCAGCCTGTACTCCAGTCGCCTCAAGGATGCCTGGAATCAGTATTACGCCGGCACCGCTTGGACCTATCCGCTGTCGGATGACCTGTCGCTGTTCGGCGGCCTGAACTATTACAAGGCAGTCGACGAAGGCAAACAACTGCTTGGCCAGTTCGACAACAACATCTGGAGCGGCCGCGTCGGCGTGAAACTCGGCGCGCACTCCGTCGCCCTCTCCCACCAGCGCAACAACGGCAACGACGACTTCGATTACCTGCGCCAGTCCGACTCGATCTTCCTCGACAACTCGATCCAGTACAGCGACTTCAACTCGCCGAAAGAACGTTCGTGGATGGTGCGTTATGACCTCGACATGAGCACTTACGGCGTACCCGGTCTGTCGTTCATGACCCGTTACGCACGTGGCACCGACGCCGACTATTCCAACGCCAACGCCGTGTACATGCGCCGCGATGCCGAGGGCAATCCGCTGACCGATCAGAAACGTTGGGAGCGTGATATCGAAGTCAAATACGTGGTGCAAAGCGGCTCGATGAAAGACCTGTCACTGCGCTTGCGCCAAGCCACTACCCGCGCCACGGCGTTCGAGTCGGACCTGGATGAAGTGCGGGTGATCGTCGAGTATCCGCTGGCGATTCTCTGAGTTTCCCCGAGCAATACCATTCACCTTTAGAAGCTCCTTGCTCCTTTGGTCAGAGGTGAATTTTTTGGCGCCCTTCGGGGCGCCTTTTTTGCTCTGCGGTCGCGACATAATCAACCCGCTATCGAGACAACCTGGCGGATAGCTGATTAATCCAAGCTTTTAGCGTAAAGGCAGCATCAGTGTTATAGGGGAAATGTCGGGGCACGGAATGAATCCCGCGTACTTGATATAAAAGCTCGACAGCCGATCATTCAAGGGATGAACAATTATCGCGCTGGATCCGATCGACTGAGACGCGTTGAGAGCTCTTTCAATCGCATCTTGCAGTAAATCGATGGCGAAGCCCTGGCCCTGAGCTTCCCGTGTTACGCCCATACGTCCCAGTAGAGTTACCGGATGGACACTGGGCGAGTTGCGTTGACGGCTTTTCGGCATGACGCTGGCGCGGGCGACTGATCCGCTGGATAGCGTGTAGTAGGCCATCACATTCGACGTACCTTTGAGGCAACTGACGTACACAACAGCCTGCTTGGTGGATTGGGCTTTTCGCGCCTTCCTCTGCAGGTATTGGTCAATGGTCACCTCACCAGAATCGAAGGCATCAAGTTCGTGTTGGTCGTTGAGCTTCTCGGGCGCGGTCAACTCCAACGTTTTGGACGAGCGAGCAGTTGGTGCAGGCATTCGTTACCTCGAGCCGGATTGGCTTCAATAGCCTGTTCGAATGCGTCAAATGCGCTGTCGTCGAGAAGGAACAGTCGTTTATCCAGAATCACCTCTTCAGCTTTTTGGCAGGCAGCTTCCAGGATAAAACTTGTGCGATCACGACCAGACATGGCGGCTGCCAAATCGATCAGATTACGTTTCTTTTCGTCCGCTCTCATGTTGATTGGAACGGGTTTGGATTTTTCAACGCTTTCAGTTGTGGACATTGTTCTGTTTCCCATCTGGGTAGGTGATGTTGGAGCTGGAGCCTCCTTATGGCGTTAGCACATCAGCTTTTGTTTATTTTTCATTTTCTGACTCCTTGAGTGGCCCGGAGAGGATTAGGCCATGCTCTTAACGTGAGATCTAACGTTTGAGGTGCGAAGCCATGAGAGCGACTTCGGAGTCGATTCTATACCGACCGTGTAGCTAATGCATATACGCGTATAGCTTTCAGATACACGGTCATTTTATTCAGGTCTGGCGAGAAAAGGATCCTCGTCAAAGGACCTTCGCCTACGTCGCGACTTCCACGTTATCCAGCGCTTTGTTCACCGCCAGTTCACCGAGCATGACCACCTGAGCGATGCCGAGCAGCGTCTTTCGATGCGTGCCCTCCAGCAACGCGGCGAAGTCGCCGAGCATCACCGTGGCCGAGGCCAGGGATTCGCAGGCGTTGGCCAGCAGGGATTCGGTGTCGGCGTTGGGGTTGACCAGGAACAGCGCGTTGGCGGTGTAAGGCGTGGCCATGATGGGCGCTACGGGCTTGAGGTAGTAGTCGAGGGCGCGCTCGGCGGCTTCGTGGAGTTTGTGGGTGTCGATGGCGGCGTAGGGGGATGTTGGATCGGGGTCTGCAGCAGCGTTCGCTTCGGGCGGATTGGGTGTTGGCTTTTTCATAATGTTTTCACTCAGCTTGACGGTGGAGCTGGCCCTTTCGGTTCCACGCGAAGGGGTGGCAGCTGTACGCAGGTTGGAACCCGGGCAACTGAGCAAAACCCGACAGACTCGAAGTCTCCCGCGCACAGCCGCCATAACGGTGTGCACACATGAAAGTGCGCAAGCATACGTCATGAACGGTGCGTTTTGCGTCAGTTAACCGAGGGGTTCCAATCCCGATCGCTGATTTGGCAGCGACCCACACAGGCTAGAGAGCGGACGTCCGAGGGACAACCTGAAAACATTGTGGGAAGGTTCAGCTTTTCCCACACAACCTTTAAACATTCCGAATCTAAATACAGATCGTGATACTGAAAATGTGCCCCGTGTAGGAGCTGCCGAAGGCTGCGATCTTTTGACTTTGAAGACCAAGATCAACAGATCGCAGCCTTCGGCAGCTCCTACAGGGATTAGGTGTTGGTTAGCCACCGCTGTTGCGGCACACGCCTGCCACGCTGTACTTGAGCGTATTGAGTTGCCCTTGCGAGTCCTCGTAGGTCATGGCCGTCGGCACCACCGAGCAAGCCGGCTGCGGCTTCACCACGCTGACGATTTTCACCACGTCGAGCTTCATGCCGTATTCGTATTCCTTGACCACCGGCGCCGCTTTGCCCTGCTCGGCGGCGTATTGCTCCATGGCTTTGGCGTTGGCGCTGAAAGCACGTTCGAAAGTGCGATCGCCGCCGCCTTCAGCCAGTGCATTTACCGACATCGCCATGATGCCGGCGAAGGTCATCCATTTGATCAACTGCATGTTTACTCCTCCGTAAAAAAGCCCGGCATCGGCACACGACAACGGGCTTGTTCCAGTGCGCCGGGCTTACAGGTCTTTGGTCTTGTCGTCTTCTCGTTGACCACGACCGGGTCGCGGGCCTGTTCCTTGGCCACGAACAGCTCCACCGCGCGATCATTGGCGGTCATCATGCGGTCGAAGGTGCGGTCACCACCGCCTTCGGCCATGGCCAGTGACGACAGCATCAGGGCGGTTGCGAAGGTGCTGAGTTGGGCGAATTTCATGGTTGATTCCTCGTTTAAGTAACTGACGGGATCAAAGTAACAAGGCGCACCTTTCGTGACGGTGGCGGGGGAATTACATATCCGTTATCTGCCGGATCAGTGCACGGAACCCATGTGGGAGCGGGCTTGCTCGCGAAAGCGGTGTGTCATCCAACATTGATGTCGACTGACACGGCCTCTTCGCGAGCAAGCCCGCTCCCACAGGAGATCACCTACTCAGACGGTACTGTGTCCTCATCCCGGCGATGGGCGATCTGGTACAGCGCGGGCAAGATCAGCAACGTGAGAATCGTCGAGGACAGAATCCCGCCGATCACCACCGTCGCCAGTGGCCGCTGCACTTCGGCACCGGTGCCGGTTGCCAGCGCCATCGGAATAAACCCCAGCGACGCCACCAACGCCGTCATCAACACCGGCCGCAACCGCGTCAACGCACCGACGTTGATCGCCTCCGCCAGCGACCTTCCTTCCTCGCGCAAATTGCGAATGAACGCGATCATCACCAAACCGTTGAGCACCGCCACCCCGGACAACGCGATAAACCCCACGCCAGCGGAAATCGACAACGGAATATCCCTCAGCCACAGCGCCATCACCCCGCCGGTCAAGGCAAACGGAATCCCGGTAAACACCAGCAACCCGTCCTTCAGATTGTTGAACATCATGAACAGCAAGCCGAACACCAGCAGCAACGCCACCGGCACCACGATCTGCAAGCGCTTGGCCGCCGATTGCAGTTGTTCGAACTGCCCGCCCCAACTGGTCCAGTAACCGGCCGGCACCTGCACCTCGCGCTCGATCAGCGCACCGGCCTCGCTGACGAACGAACCGATATCCCGCCCGCGCACGTTTGCGCTGACGATCACCAGACGCTTGCCGTTTTCGCGGCTGACCTGGTTCGGCCCGAGCACCAGATCGAGGCTGGCGACGTCCTTCAGCGCGATAAACCCGATCTGATTCGCCGCACCGCTCAGCGCCGGCACCGGAATCAGCAACGCCGACAAGCCATCGATGTCCTTGCGCATGGCGTCGGACAAACGCACCACCATGTCGAAGCGCCGATCGCCCTCGTACAAGGTGCCGGCCTGACGCCCGCCCACTGCCACAGCGATGGTGTCCTGCACATCACCGACGTTGAGCCCGTAACGCGCCGCCTTGTCGCGGTCGATGTTGATGGTCAGCACCGGCAGGCCGGTGGTCTGCTCGACCTTCACTTCAGCGGCACCGTTGACCTTTTGCATCACCGCCGCGATCTTCGCCGCCGTGGCGTTGAGCACGTCCATATCATCGCCGAACACCTTCACCGCGACATCGCTGCGCACACCGGAGATCAGTTCGTTGAAGCGCAACTGGATCGGCTGCGACAGTTCATAGTTGCTGCCCGGCAGCGTCGCGGCAGCGGCTTGCAGTTCGGCCATCAGGGTTTCGCGGGACTTGTTCGGGTCTGGCCATTGATCCTTGGGTTTGAGCATCACGTAGCTGTCGGAGATGTTCGGCGGCATTGGATCGGAGGCGATTTCCGCCGTGCCGGTGCGGGCGAACACCCGTTCAACCTCCGGCACGTTGGCCAGGATCAGCGTCTCCAAACGCTGCTGCATGTCCACCGATTGCGTCAGGCTGGTGCCCGGTACGCGCAACGCTTGCAGAGCGAAATCGCCTTCACTGAGGCTCGGCACAAACTCGCTGCCCATGCGGCTGGTGAGCACGCCGCTGAGCACGATCACCGCCAACGCCGCGCCCACGGCCACCGCGCGATGGGCCATAACCCAGGCCAACGCCGGCGCATACACCCGACGGGCGCCGCGCATCACCACGCCCTCTTCTTCCTTGACCTTGCCGGTGACGAACAGCGCAATCGCTGCCGGCACAAAGGTCACCGACAGCAGCATCGCACCGAGCAACGCGATGACCACGGTGAACGCCATCGGGTGGAACATTTTCCCTTCGACGCCGCTCAGGGCGAAGATCGGCAGGTACACCACCATGATGATCAACTGGCCGAAAATCAGCGGTCGGCGCGCCTCTTTCGCCGCCGCGAACACTTCCTTGAAACGCTCGGCACGAGTCAGCAAACGGCCGTGATGCTGCTGTGCGTGAGCCAACCGGCGCAGAGTGTTTTCGACGATCACCACCGCACCGTCGACGATGATCCCGAAGTCCAGCGCGCCGAGGCTCATCAGGTTGGCGCTGACTTTGTTGCTGAACATGCCAGTGAAGGTGAACAGCATCGACAGCGGAATCACCATCGCCGTAATCAGCGCGGCGCGGATGTTGCCGAGGAACAGGAACAGAATCGCGATCACCAGAATCGCGCCTTCGATCAGGTTCTTTTTCACCGTGGCGATGGCTTTGTCGACCAGGTGCGTGCGGTCGTACACCGGCACCGCGATCACGCCTTGCGGCAGGGATTTATTGATCTGTTCCAGCTTGCTGGCCACCGCTTGCGAGACCGTGCGGCTGTTCTCGCCAATCAGCATGAACACGGTACCGAGCACCACTTCACGACCGTTTTCGGTGGCCGCACCGCTGCGCAACTCACGGCCGATTTCCACCGTGGCGACGTTCTTCACCCGGATCGGCGTGCCATCGACATTGGCCATGACGATGTTGGCGATGTCCTCGGTGCTCGCCACTTGCCCCGGTGCGCGGATCAGCAACTGCTCGCCGCTGCGCTCGATGTACCCGGCGCCGACGTTGGCGTTGTTGCGCTCCAGCGCGGTGTTCAGATCGGTGAGCGTGAGCTTGTACGCGGCGAGGCGTTTCGGGTCCGGCGCGATCTGATATTCCTTGGCGAAACCACCAATGGTGTTGATCTCGGCGACGCCCGGCACGTTGCGCAATTGCGGCTTGATGATCCAGTCCTGAATCACCCGCAGATCGGTCGGCGTGTAGGCAGTGCCGTCGTCCTTCAACGCGCCCTCCTGCGCCTCGACCGTCCACAGAAAGATCTCGCCTAGGCCGGTAGAGATCGGCCCCATCACCGCTTCAGCGCCCTCGGGCAATTGCTCCTTGGCGATCTGCAAACGCTCGTTGACCAGTTGGCGAGCGAAGAACAGGTCGGTGCCGTCCTTGAAGATCACCGTGACCTGCGACAGCCCCGAACGCGACAGCGACCGGGTCTGCTCCAGCGCCGGCAAACCGGCCATCGCGGTTTCAATCGGGAAAGTGATGCGCTGCTCGGTTTCCAGCGGTGAGAACCCGGCGGCGCCGGTGTTGATCTGCACCTGGACGTTGGTGATGTCGGGCACGGCGTCGATCGGCAGTTTCTGATAACTGGCGATGCCGAGGCCGGCCATGAGCAGAACGGCGAGCAGCACGATGATGCGTTGCTCGATGGCAAACTGGATCAGGCGTTCGAACATGGGGACCTTCCAGAATTAATGACTGTGCTCGGCTGAGGCTTTGCCCAGCTCCGACTTGAGGACGAAGCTGCCGGCGCTGGCGACTTGCACGCCCGGTTCCAGCCCTTGGGTGACTTCCACGTGGCCGGCGGCACGGCTGCCCAGTTCCACCGCCTGCGCCTTGAAGCCGTCGTCGGTACGCACGAACACCGTGGGTTTGTCCTCGACGGTCTGGATCGCGGTTTCCGGCACCGCGACTTTGGCCTGGCGGCTCTCGGTGGCGACCAGTGCGGTGACAAACAGCCCCGGACGCCATGAGCCCTGCGGGTTCTCCAGGGTCACGCGCACGGTCGCGGTGCGCGTTTGTTCGCCGAGCAGGCTGCCGACGTACGCCACGCTGCCAGTCACTTCGGCCTTTAACTCAGGCGCGCTGACAGTCACCGGTTTGCCCACCTGCACTTTGGTCAGATCCTTGGGCGAGACACCGAACGTGACCCACACCCGCGACAGATCCGAGAGGGTGAAAGACGCGGTGGTCTCATCGACCACCTCCCCCGGTGTCAGGTGTTTTTCCACCACCACACCGTCGAACGGTGCGCGCAGTTCGTAGCGATTGCCGCCGGTGGCGACCACGCTGCCGCTGAGTACGCTGATTTTCTGCCGGGCGTTGTTCATGGCGATTTCCGCCTCTTCCAACGCCTGCTTGGCCTGGAGGAAATCCTGTTCGGCGGAGATCTTGTCCTGCCACAGCTTCTTCTCGCGCTCGTAAGTGGTGCGCGCCAAGGCCAGACGCCGTTGTGCGGCGGCCTGTTCACTGCGCTGATCGGAGATCTGCTGACTGGCAATCACCGCCAGCAACTGGCCCTTCTTCACCGTTTGCCCGAGGTTGACCGCCACCGACTCGACCACCCCCGGCACGCGCGGCACGACGTGCGCAGTGCGGTCCTCGTCGAAGCGCACTTCGCCCGGGAACGACAGGCCGAGACTGATGCTCTGCGCACGCGCCTCGGCCAGTTGAATGCCTGCGGCGGCGATCTGCTCGGCGCTCAATTCGATGTGGCCTTCTTCGGCATTTTCGCCTTCGGCGGCAGCGCCCTCCTCGGCGTGATCGGCGTGATCGGCGTGTTCGGAGGCCTCATCGGCATGCGCGTCGATAGTTGAATTGGCCGGCCACATCGAACCGATGCCAATGCCGAGCGCCAAGGTCGCCACCGCGACCACCATCAGTTTTTTATCCATGGAAACTCCTCTGCGCCGTGCCATCGCGCAGTTGTCTGAAAAGTGAAATTCAAGGGCTGACGCTGAGGTCGCCGAAGATCCGTTCGAGGCGCACGCGGGCGTCGGTCGCCTCGCTGACGGCCTGGATGTATTGGCTGCGCGCAGCGATCAGGGTGCGTTGGGCATCGAGTACGTCGAGGAAACCGAACTTGCCCATTTCGAAACCGCGTGTGGCGCTGTCCACTGCGCTTTGTGCGGCAGGCAGGATGGTCTGGTTGAACGCGTTGACTTCGCCGTTGGCGGTCTGCCATTGCTCAAGGCTGGTCTGGACCTCGGTGCGCAAACGCAGCTCGGTGGCGTTGCGTAGATCCCGCGCCTGATCGGTGCGGCGTGCGGCGGCGAGCACGTTGCCCTGATTGCGGTTGAACAGCGGAATCGGCATCGACAGCCCGACCACGTTGACCCGTTCGCGCTCGGTTTCGCTGTACTGACTGCCGATGCTCACGGTCAGATCGGGAATGCGCTGCGACTTTTCCAGGCCCAACGAGGCTTCGCGCTGATCGATCTGCAGCTTCGCCAGACGCAGCTCGGCAGTCTGGTTCAGACGCTCGAGCAAACGACTGGGCGGTGGCAGCGTGGCGAGGTTTTGCGTGGCGGCTTGCACATTGGTCGAGGTCGGCAACGGTGCGCCCATGACCTGCGCCAGTTGCTGATAGGCATTGGCCTGATCGCGTTCGGCGCGGCTCACCTCCAGGCGCACTTCCGAGAGCTGCACCTGTGCTCGCGCACCTTCGACCGGCGATGATTTACCGGCCTCGATGCGCCCCTGAGCAACGCGCAAACCGTGCTCGGCCAGTTGCAGTGACTGACGCGACAGCTGCAAGCGTTGCTGCGCGGTTTGCGCGCCGTTGAACGCCTGAATCACATCGGCGCGCAAGGCATTGCGCTTGCGCTCCAGCTCAATGCCGGCGGCGTCCTGCGCACGGCTGGCGACATCAATGCGCGCACCGCGTTTGCCGCCCAGTTCAATCGGCTGGCTGAGCATCACCGTAGTGGTGCGCGAGTCGCGCCGGGTGTCTTCGGCCTCCCACGACACCTCGGGATTGGGGATCAGCCCGGCCTGCTGGCGATCGCCCTCGGCAATACCGATTTCCCATTGCGCGGCAGCGAGATCGGGGTTGCCGGCGAAGGCACTTTGCAGCGCCTGATCCAGTGTCAGGGTCGATGCGCTGGCCAGGCTGCTGCACGCCAGCAACAAGAGGCCGCTGGCGGTTTTGTTCAGGCGTGATCGCGCCGTCAGTTCGATTAAACCGGGCAATGGAGGACTTCCTTTAATTCAGGATTTTTCGATGCCGCCACGTTAGGGTTTTGAACTTATCGACAAGGTGACTGGAACATTACAAATCCGTTATCCACGGTTCAGCAAAGTTGTTTTGTTCTAGGATGCGAAGTGCAATCGGCTTTGCCGCAATACATGGAAACAAATACTCGGTAGTTATCTGCCGAACAGCACTTGCCTGAATGCAATACATGTCTGCTGGCGCATTCAGGCTGCGACAGGCTGTCGCGGATGGCCGTTTTAAAGACCTCCAAGATTGACCCTGTAGCCACTACAGCCTTTACCGTATTCGTCATTCAGTTATTGAACAGCGTCCGGAAGACCTTACAAAAACCATAACTTTCCCGGCCACCTTAATTAAATATCCCTTAAATAAAAGTGGTGATAGATCATGCGAATCCTTGTCGTCGAGGACGAGCTTAAAGCTGCCGAATACTTGCATCAGGGTTTGACCGAAAGTGGTTATATCGTTGACCACGCCGCCACCGGTGCCGATGGATTGCATCTGGCACAACAGCAGGCCTATGACCTGATTATTCTCGACGTGAACTTGCCGGAACTGGACGGCTGGGGCGTGCTGGAACAACTGCGCCGCACCCACTCGACGCGGGTGATGATGCTCACCGCGCGCGGGCGGCTGGCGGACAAGATTCGCGGACTGGACCTGGGCGCCGACGACTATCTGGTCAAGCCGTTCGAGTTTCCCGAACTGCTGGCGCGGGTGCGTACCCTGATGCGCCGCAGCGAAAACATCCCGCTGCCGCAGGTGTTGAAAGTCGCCGATCTGGAGCTGGATCCGGGCCGGCATCGGGCGTTTCGTGGCGCGCAGCGCATCGACCTGACCACCAAGGAATTTGCCCTGCTGCACTTGCTGATGCGCCAGTCCGGCGAGGTGCTGACCCGTACGCAGATCATCTCGCTGGTGTGGGACATGAATTTCGACTGCGACACCAACGTGGTCGAAGTCTCGATCCGCCGCTTGCGGGCGAAAATCGACGACCCGTTCGACAACAAACTGATCCACACCCTGCGCGGTGTCGGCTATGTGCTGGAGGCGCGGGAATGAAGCCGGCCAGCCTGTCGATGCGCCTCGGTCTGACGGTGAGTATTCTCGGCGCGTTGTTGGTGGTATTCCTGGCGATCCTCGCCTATTTCGCCCTGACCCATGAGCTGAATGCACTGTCCCGCGACAGCCTGCAAAAGAAGATGGCGCAGGTGGAGCACAGCCTGTCGCTGTATGTCGACGCCAACGAAGTCAGTGGCAAGCCGCACATTCTGCTTGATCAGGTCATGGGCCATGACAACCTGACGCTGACGATTTATGACCGTTCGAACCTGCGTACGCCGCTGCTCAAATCCGGCTCGGGACTCAAGGATCCACGCGCCGAATTGCGCGCAGTGCGAACCACCACCGAACAATTGGCCTATAGCGACAGCAGCGATGACGAGGGCGCGAAGTTCCTTACCGCGTCGAAGCTGATTCGGCTCAAGGACGGCAGCAGCGTGCCGGTGCTGCTGTCGATGGACAACGCGCATGACCAGGCGCTGCTCAGCGCCTATCTGCGCTCGACGCTGATTGCCTTGCCGCTGTTGCTGGTGTTCATCGGCCTGACGGCGTGGGGCGCGGTGCAGCGTGGATTGGCGCCGCTGCGCGAGTTTCGCAAAGTGGCGGCGATGGTCTCGACGCAGGATCTGGAGCATCGGCTGTCGGTGGTGAACATGCCGCAGGAGTTGAGCGAACTGGCGCAGGGCATCAACTTCATGCTGCATCGACTGGATGCCGGGGTGCAGCAGTTGTCACAGTTCTCCGATGACCTGGCGCATGAGTTGCGCACGCCGATCAACAACCTGATGGGCAAGGCCCAGGTGACGCTGTCTCGCGAGCGCACGAGTGAGGAATACCAGGACGTGCTGGTGTCGTGTACCGAGGAGCTGGAACGCGTGGCGCGGATTGTCTCGGACATGCTGTTTCTCGCGCAGGTCAGTCATCCGTCGGCACTGGCGCCGTTTGAAGCGGTGGCGCTGGAGGCGGAAGCGGCGAAGGTTGCGGAGATGTTTTCGCTGGCGGCGCAGGACAAGCAGATTCATTTGAACGTTGTTGGCAGCGCATCAGTGTTGGGCGATCGGCTGATGATCCAGCGGGCGATTTCCAATCTGTTGTCCAACGCGCTGCGCCATTGCCCGAACGGCAAAACCATCACCTTGCTGATCGAGCAAGGCGCGACGCAGGCGTCACTGCTGGTGAGCAATCCCGGCGCCGGCATCGAGGCGCAACACCTGCCGCACCTGTTCGACCGCTTCTACCGCGTCGACAGCGCCCGCTCGCGTTCACAGGGCAGCACCGGGCTGGGACTGGCAATCGTGCGCTCGATCATGAGCCTGCATCAGGGGGTGGCGGAGGTGAAAAGCTTGCCCGGCGTCATGACCGTATTCCGCCTCGGTTTTCCTGCGGCGACATCCACGGCCCCATCGCTTGCAGGCAAGCTCCCACAGTAAGTCGCGGTGAACCCGGGCTCGACGCCATGCTTGATACCTTTGAAGAAACTCAAGCATGAAGCTGGCATTGACCGATGTCCTGTAGGAGCTGTCGCAGGCTGCGATCTTTTGCCTTGGCCTTTGAAGATCAGGAGCAAAAGATCGCAGCCTGCGGCAGCTCCTACAGTGATCGGGGTGTTTTTGGGTTTGGTGGGCACCACTGAAACCTGTGGGAGCTGGCTTGCCAGCGATGGCGGCGGGCCAGTCGATATTTTTTGTACGATTTTTTACCAACTTACTGCCATCCCCGCGCAAACGCCGAAAGCTCTCGCCGCAACCTCCGTCTTGTCCTACAGCCAGTTTTGAGTAGATAGCACTAAGGTGGAGGCCCTGGCAGATGGATACCGATGAGAGGCAAAAAATGAACAGGGACATCGTTTGCGAATGGGCTGAAGAAGTCTACGGATTGGCAGCACTGAAATATTCTGGCTATATTTGTCCAGAATACAGGGGTGAGCTGATGATCATCGTTCCGCTGGCTGAAGCCAAAAACAATTTATCCAAACTCGTCGATGATGCCGCTGCTGGCCAAGTCATCACGATTGCCAAGCATGGCCGGGCGATGGCCCGTCTCGTTCCCGTAGGAAAACCCAGCGCTCAACGTATTGGCGCAATGAAAGGCAAACTGTTGTCGCCCGACGATTTCGACTCACCACTGCCCGATGACATGCTTGATGCATTTGAGGGCACTCAAGCATGAGACTTCTGCTCGACACGCACGTTTTGCTCTGGACGCTCAGTGATGACGCCAGACTGTCCGGCAAAGCCAGAAAATTGATTGAGAACGCCGCCGAAATCTACATCAGCGCCGCCACCTTCTGGGAAATGGCGATCAAGGTCGGGCTCGGCAAGCTGAATATTGATCTGGAAGAAGTCCGCCAATATTGTCTCGACAGTGGTTTTATCGAACTGCCAGTGACTGCAGAGCACGCCATCGCCGTGAAGGATCTTGAGCACCATCATCGCGATCCGTTTGACCGCATTATCGTGGCCACAGCGATGACCGAACCGATGAAGTTACTTACGGCTGATGCTCTGGTTGCTCGGTACACCGATCTGGCTGTTCTGGTCTGATCAAGACACATCTAGCACCGTCACACATCAATGCTGGCTGCCAGGCCAACCATCAAGCCACACAGTGAATCCGGGTGTACCCGGGCCTGACCCCATGCTTGATATCTTTGAAGAAATTCAAAAATGAAGCTTGCATTGACCGATGTCCTGCAGGAGCTGCCGCAGGCTACGATCTTTTGCCTTGGCCTTTGAAGATCAGGAGCAAAAGATCGCAGCCTGCGGCAGCTCCTACAGGGATCGGGGTGTTTTTGGGGTCTGTGAACAACAAGAAAACCTGTGGGAGCTTGCCTGCAAGCGATTACGGTAGATCGGGCAACAAAACAAACGGCACCTTCCGGTGCCGTTCGCCTTTCACATTTCAGCTATTACTTACGCGCATCCGCCCACGATTTCAGCAGTTCGTTGTAGCTCACGGTCTCGCCCTGCGGCTTCTCGTTGGCCAGTTTCGGTTTTGGTGCGCCCGGTTGGTCGAACCAGTATTGCGCGTCGCGTTCCGGGTTCATTTTCGGGGCGCACACCGCTTGGGCCTTGGAGCGTTCGAGGCGGGTCATGATCGCGTCCTGATCCTTGGCCAGGCCGTCCAGCGCCTGTTGCGGAGTCTTCTCGCCGCTGGCCGCTTCGGCGATGTGGCTCCACCACAGTTGCGCCAGACGCGGATAGTCCGGCACGTTGGTGCCGGTCGGGGTCCATTGCACGCGGGCCGGGCTGCGGTAGAACTCGACCAGACCGCCGAGTTTCGGCGCCAGATCGGTCATCGCCTGCGAGTTGATATCCGACTCGCGAATCGGCGTCAGGCCGACGATGGTTTTCTTCAGCGACACGGTTTTCGAGGTGACGAACTGCGCGTACAGCCACGCCGCGAGTTTCTGCTTCTCAGGCGTGGATTTCATGAACGTCCACGAACCCACGTCCTGATACCCGAGCTTCATGCCCTCCTCCCAATACGGCCCGCGCGGCGACGGCGCCATGCGCCATTTCGGCGTGCCGTCGGCGTTGACCACCGGCAGGCCCGGTTTCGTCATGTCGGCGGTGAACGCGGTGTACCAGAAGATCTGCTGGGCGATATTGCCCTGCGACGGCACCGGTCCCGACTCGGAGAAGGTCATGCCCGCCGCTTCCGGTGGCGCGTAGGCCTTGAGCCAGTCGACGTATTTCTGCGTGGCGAACACCGCCGCCGGGCCGTTGGTGTCGCCGCCGCGGGTCACACTGGAACCAACCGGATGGCAGTCCTCGACGCGAATCCCCCACTCGTCCACCGGCAAGCCGTTGGGCAGGCCCTTGTCGCCGCCACCGGCCATGGAGAACCACGCGTCGGTGAAGCGCCAGCCCAGCGACGGGTCTTTCTTGCCGTAGTCCATGTGGCCGTAGACGCGCTTGCCGTCGATTTCCTTGACGTCTTCGCTGAAGAATTTGGCGATGTCTTCATAGGCTGACCAGTTCACCGGCACGCCCAATTCGTAGCCGTACTTTTCCTTGAATTTGGCTTTCAAGTCCGCGCGTTCAAACCAGTCGGCGCGGAACCAGTACAAGTTGGCGAACTGCTGATCGGGCAACTGATAAATCTTGCCGTCCGGTGCGGTGGTGAACGAGATGCCGATGAAGTCCTTGATGTCGAGGGTCGGCGAGGTGAAGTTCTTGCCTTCGTTGGCCATCAGGTCGGTGATCGATTCGGTCTTGCCGTAGCGAAAGTGCGTACCGATCAGGTCCGAGTCGTTGACCCAGCCGTCGTAGATGTTCTTGTCCGACTGCATCACCGTCTGCATTTTTTCCACCACGTCGCCTTCTTGCAGCAGGTCGTGGGTGAGCTTGATCCCGGTGATTTCGGTGAACGCCTTGGCCAGCACCTTGGACTCGTATTCGTGGGTGGTCAGGGTCTCGGAAACCACTTTGATTTCCATGCCGCGAAACGGCTCGGCGGCCTTGATGAACCACTTCAGTTCTTCGAGCTGCTGATCGGCCGTCAGGGTCGACGGCTTGAACTCGCTGCCGATCCATTTTTTCGCCGCGTCTTCGTAGGCATCGGCCCAGGCAGATGCGCTCAAACCGCTGAGTGCCAGCATGGCTGCCAATGAAATGCTATGTCGCAGCTTATTGTTTTTGTCGAACATAGAGACCTCCAGTTTGAGTTACGGAGCACGATTGCCGAGCGACTCGACTAGCCCCAGCGCATCACAACCAACAGCCACACCAGAGACAGCGCGGACGCTACCCAGATGCTCCAGTCGGTGACGCCGATTACCAGCAGATGCAGGTAGGCGCTGCCGAGAAGACCGATGAACAAGCGATCGCCACGGGTGGTGGCAATCGGCAGAAAACCGCGTCGCAGGATGCTCGGCGAGCGCAATTCCCAAGAGGTCATGCCCATCAGCAACAGGCCGATGGCGATAAAGAACCCCGCGGTGGGGGTGGTCCAGCTCATCCATTCCATCATGCGCTCCTCAGACCCGACCGAGGGCAAAGCCCTTGGCCACGTGGTTGCGAACAAACCAGATCACCAGCATCCCCGGGAGGATGGTCAGCACCCCCGCCGCCGCCAGCACGCCCCAGTCGATGCCCGAGGCCGACACCGTGCGGGTCATCACTGCGGCAATCGGTTTGGCGTTGACCGAGGTCAGCGTGCGCGCCAGCAGCAGTTCGACCCAGGAAAACATGAAGCAGAAAAACGCCGTGACGCCGATGCCGGAGCCAATCAGCGGGATGAAAATCTTCACGAAGAACTTGGGAAAGCTATAGCCGTCGATGTACGCGGTTTCGTCGATTTCCTTGGGCACGCCAGACATGAAGCCTTCAAGAATCCACACCGCCAGCGGCACGTTGAACAGGCAGTGCGCCAAGGCCACGGCAATGTGCGTGTCGAACAGCCCGATCGACGAATAAAGCTGGAAGAACGGCAACAGAAACACCGCCGGCGGCGCCATGCGGTTGGTCAGCAGCCAGAAGAACAGGTGCTTGTCGCCGAGGAAGCGATAGCGCGAAAACGCATAGGCCGCCGGCAGCGCCACACTCAGCGAGATCACCGTGTTCAGGCTGACGTAATACAGTGAATTGAGATAACCGGTGTACCAGCTCGGATCGGTGAAAATCACCTTGTAGTTGTGCCAGGTGAAATCCTGGGGGAACAGGGTCAACCCGCCGAGAATTTCGGTGTTGCTCTTGAACGACATGTTCAGCAACCAGTAGATCGGCACCAGCAGAAACAGGATGTACACCAGCAGCGGAATCAGCTTTCTCTTACTCATGGCCGGGCCCTCAGCGGTTGGCGTCGGAATGGGTCATGGCGGTGTAGAACAGCCACGAAACCAGCAGGATGATCAGGAAGTACACCAGCGAAAATGCCGCTGCCGGCCCCAGATCGAATTGACCGACGGCCATCTGGGTCAAGGTCTGACTCAAGAAGGTTGTGGCATTGCCCGGCCCGCCGCCGGTGAGCACGAACGGCTCGGTGTAGATCATGAAACTGTCCATGAAGCGCAGCATCACCGCGATCAGCAGCACGCTTTTCAACTTCGGTAATTGGATGTGCCTGAACACTGCCCACGCCGAGGCGCGGTCGATCCGCGCCGCCTGGTAATACACGTCGGGAATCGCCCGCAACCCGGAGAAACACAGCAGCGCCACCAGCGACGTCCAGTGCCAGACGTCCATCACCAGCACCGTGACCCAGGCGTCCATGGTGTTGGCCGCGTAGTTGTAACTGATGCCCAGCGCATTCAGGCTCGAACCGAGCAGTCCAATATCGGCGCGGCCGAAGATCTGCCAGATGGTGCCGACCACGTTCCACGGGATCAGCAGCGGAATCGCCAGAATGATCAGCACCACCGACGACCAGCGGCCCTTGGTCGGCATGGTCAAGGCGACGGCTATACCCAACGGAATTTCGATCAACAGCACGCAGGCCGAATAAATGAACTGACGCAACAGCGAGTCATGCAGGCGCGGATCGAGCAGCACCTGTTTGTACCAGTCGGCACCGACGAAGTAGCGGCTGGACTGGTCGAAAATGTCCTGCACCGAATAGTTGACCACGGTCATCATCGGGATCACCGCACTGAACGCCACCAGCAGGAACACCGGCAACACCAGCCACCAGGCCTTGTTGTTCTGCACCTTGTTCATGGCTGCACCTCGTCGTCGGCTTCGAGCAGAAACTCATCGGCATAAACCATCAGCCACTGCGCCGGAAAACTGATGTACGCCGTGCCCTGCGGCACCGGTTTGTCTTCGGCCAGACGCACCTTGAGCGGCGCGCCGTCGAGGTCGAGGGTGAGGATCTTGTAGGTGCCGAGGTCTTCGACGTGAACCACCCGCGCCTGCATCGCCTCGTCAAACGGCTCGTCCCAGACATGGATGAACTCCGGGCGGATGCCGACCTTCAGATTTTTCCACTGACCGTGTTCGATATGCCGTTGCAAGGCGTCGGACAGTGGCAAGTGCGTCGAAGCGAAACCGACCCCGCCCGGCTGCGGCTGCACCTCGATCAGGTTCATCCCCGGGCTGCCGATGAAGTAGCCGACAAAGGTGTGGCTCGGCCGTTCGAACAATTCCCGTGGCGTGCCGAACTGCACGATCTGCCCGCCGTACATCACCGCGATCTTGTCGGCGAAGGTCGAAGCTTCGAGCTGATCGTGGGTGACGTAGACCATGGTGATGTTGAACTGCTCGTGGATCTGCTTGAGCTTGCGTCGCAGCTTCCATTTCAGATGCGGGTCGATCACCGTCAGCGGCTCGTCGAAGAGGATCGCCGAGACGTCGTCACGCACCAGGCCACGGCCCATGGAGACTTTCTGTTTTTCGTCGGCGGTGAGGTTGCGCGCCTTCTTGCTCAGCAGGTTTTGCAGGTCGAGGACTTCGGCGATTTCCTGTACCTTGCTGTGCACTTTCGCCTCGGCCATGCCCTGATTGCGCAGGGGGAAGGCCAGGTTGTCGAACACGGTCATGGTGTCGTAGACCACCGGGAACTGGAACACCTGGGCGATGTTGCGCTTCTCCGGGGTCAGGTCGTTGACCGCTTTGCCATCGAACAGCACATGCCCTTGCGAGGGGCTGAGCAGGCCGGAAATGATGTTGAGCAAGGTCGATTTGCCGCAACCCGAAGGGCCGAGCAAGGCATACGCGCCGCCCTGCTCCCAAATGTGGTCCATCTCGCGGATCGCGTAATCGTCAGGCCCGCTCGGGGTTTTGCTGTAGCTGTGGGCGAGGTGCTGCAAACGGATTTCGGCCATCAGGCAACCCTCGCGACACGTTGGCCCGGTGCCTGCACCAGACGGCCCTGCGCATCGAACACGAACAGTTTGTGAGTCGGGATGTAGATGCGGATCGGCGCATCGACGTCGTATTCGTGAACCCCCGGCAGGTGCAGCACCAGCAGGAAATGCTCGTTGCGCACGTGCAGGAAGGTTTCCGAACCGCTGATCTCGGCCACTTCGACGGTCACCGCCAACTCCAGATCGTCATCGTTGCTCGGCACCAGCGAGATATGGCTGGGGCGCACGCCAAAGCGAAACTCGCCCTCACCCACCGGGCGCAGATCGACGTTCAGCGGGAAGTGCACGAAGTTGGCGAAGCTGACTTCGTTGCCGGCGATGCGCCCGGGCATCAGGTTGATCGGCGGCTCGGAAAACAGCTCCGCCGCCAGCACGGTTTGCGGCTGGTGGTAGACCGAGGTCGACGGGCCGCTCTGGATCACCCGACCCTCGTGCAGAATCGTCGTGGTGCCGCCCAGCGCCAACGCTTCGTTGGGCTCGGTGGTGGCGTAGATCGCAATGGTGTGGCGCAGTTTGAACAGCTCGCGCATTTCCTGGCGCAGTTCTTCGCGCAGCTTGTAGTCGAGGTTGACCAGTGGCTCGTCGAACAGGATCAGCTCGGCGTCCTTGACCAGCGCCCGGGCCATCGCCGTGCGCTGCTGCTGACCGCCGGACAGCTCCAGCGGATAGCGCTGCAGGAACTTCTCGATGCGCAGCATCTTCGCGGTTTCCAGCACTTTGCTATGAATGATTTCTTTGGAAACACCGGCCTGACGCAGCGGCGAGGCGATGTTCTCGAACACGGTCATGGTCGGGTAATTGATGAACTGCTGATAGACCATCGACACGTTGCGCAGACGTACCGGGCGCTGGGTGACGTCGACGCCGTTCATCAGGATCCGGCCGCTGTCGGGCTTGTCCAGGCCTGCCATCAGGCGCATCAGGCTGGTCTTGCCGGACAGCGTGCGGCCGAGCAGAACGTTGAAGGATCCGGGTTCGAATTTCAGGCAGGCATCGTCGATCCAGGTCTGGCCCTCGACGGTGCGGCTGACGTGCTCCAGGGTGAGTGACATGGCTCGGCCTTTTTATTATTGGAGTCAAGCGACCTGTGCAGCAGAGCGACATTCGTGCCAGAAATGGCAAGTGGTTGATTTGTCGTGAAAAGCGCTGAAAAGGCCGGGAATGGGCGTTCATTGCTGAACACATTTGAACAGTTGGGCGATTGACAATGAACAATTGTGAACAACACTCTATGAACGCTTTTTGCCCATTCTGTGAACGATGAAAATCCAATGTGGGAGCGGGCTTGCTCGCGAAGGCGGTGTGTCAGTCGATGTAAATGTGTCTGATATACCGCTTTCGCGAGCAAGCCCGCTCCCACAGTTTTGATCTGTGTTGGTTTTGAAAGCAGTGCCATAACAACAATAAAATGCCCTTCAGAGGCCCACCACCATGGCCGCACCTGCCCCGCCGCTGTCCCACGACGCGATTGTCCAGACCTCCTGGCAACGTTGCCGCGCCTTCGGCCTTGACCACCAGAGCGCCCCGGCCTTCGATCAATTGCCCGCCGCCGGCATCGCGCAGTTGCTCGACCGTCACCACGCGCTGGTGCAAACCACCCATCAGGAAGTGCTGCCGTATTACGAGAACATCCTCAGCAACTCCAATTGCCTGATCATGCTCGCCGACCATCAGGGCCAGGTGCTGACCTCGTGGGGCACTCAGCGCTTTATCGAGCCGAACCTGGCCCGAGGATTTAGCGCCGGGGCGAGCTGGATGGAGCGCTGCAGCGGCACCAACGCGATCGGTACCGCGCTGGCTTGCGAACAGGCAGTGCATATCGAACACGATGAACACTTTCTCAAAGCCAACCGCTTCATGACCGGTTCCGCCGCGCCGATATTCGATGCCGAGCGCAAAGTTATCGCCGTACTCGACGTGTCCAGCGACAGCTATCTGCCGCCCTCGCACACGCTGGGCATGGTCAAGATGATGAGCCAGACCGTGGAGAACCGGCTGATCCTCAACCTGTTCCATGGCCAGCACTTTCAACTGACCTTCAACACCGGGTTGAACAACCTCGACAGTCAGTGGGCCGGTTTGTTGATTTTCGATGAGAGCGGGCAGGTGCTGTCGGCCAATCGTCGGGCGGACAATCTGCTCGGCGTGCGCCTGTCGCGGGTCAGTGTCGAGAGCCTGTTCAACGTGTCGCTGCTGGAGTTGATCAATCAGCCGGATGGATTGCCGTTCGCCCTGCAGACCTCCGGGCGCAACCGCTTCCAGTGCCTGTTGAAGCGGCCGAAACAAGTGCCGATTCAGCCAAGGGTATTTGCCGAACCCAAGCCCACCGCAGCACCGATCAAAGTGCCGGGTACGATCAGCCTCAACTCCCTGCACTTTGGCGACAGCCGCGTCGAGAAAGCCGTGCGTCAGGCCGAACGCCTGCTGGAGAAAGACATTCCGCTGCTGATCCACGGCGAAACCGGAGTCGGCAAGGAAGTCTTCGTCAAAGCCCTGCACCAGGCCAGTTCGAGAAGCAAACAGGCATTTATCGCCGTCAACTGCGCGGCGATCCCCGCCGAACTGGTGGAATCAGAACTGTTCGGCTATGAAAAAGGCGCGTTCACCGGCGCCAACCAGAAAGGCAGCATCGGCCTGATCCGCAAAGCCGACAAAGGCACCCTGTTCCTCGACGAAATCGGCGACATGCCGTTGCCGACTCAGGCGCGGTTGTTGCGGGTGTTGCAGGAGCGCTGTGTGCAACCGGTGGGCAGCAGCGAGTTGTTCGCGGTGGATCTGCGGATCATCTCGGCGACCAACCGCTCTTTGCGCGAACAAGTGCAACTGGGGCGGTTTCGTGAGGACCTGTATTACCGCATCGGCGGTCTGACCCTGGAGTTGCCACCGCTCAGAGAGCGCAGTGATAAAGAGGCGCTGTTCAAACGCCTGTGGGAGCAGCATCGCGAACCGACGCAATGGGCCGGGCTCAGCCGCGAAGTGCTGGAGCTGTTCGAGCGGCACCCGTGGCCGGGTAATCTGCGTCAGGTCAGCAGCGTGATGCAGGTGGCGCTGGCGATGGCCGAGGAACAACCGGTGCGGCCGGAGCATCTGCCGGATGACTTTTTTGTCGATCTGGAGATGGAGCCGGTGGAGAGCGTGCAGCCGCTGGGGCTGGATCTGAATGATGTGGAAGCGTTGAACCGGGAGTTGAAAGCAGCCGGGGGGAATATTTCGCATCTGGCACGCAGGCTTGGGGTGAGCCGTAATACCCTGTACAAGCGCTTGCGTCAGGCTGAATGATGCGTCGGCCTTGTGGGCCTCTTCGCGAGCAAGCCCGCTCCCACAGGGGTTTGCGACCGACTCAGGATTGGTGGCGTAACCGATGACCCGTGTGGGAGCGGGCTTGCTCGCGAAGGCGCCAGTCCCGTCACCACAAAAACCACAGCGTCCCCCAAAAACAAAAACCCGCACACGGCGGGTTTTGTTTTTAAAGCGGATCAGGCAATCAGTCAGCCAGACGCCAGGTCGTACCACCCTTGCCGTCTTCCAGCACCACGCCCATGGCGGTGAGCTGGTCGCGGATGCGGTCGGATTCGGCCCAGTCTTTGCCGGCGCGTGCCGCCAGACGTGCAGCAATCAGCGCGTCGACTTCAGCGGCATCGACACGCCCTTCGGCGCCCGCCTGCAGGAAATTATCGGCTTCCAGTTGCAACACGCCCAGCACGCTCGCCAGTTCTTTCAGACGTGCCGCCAGACCGGCCGCCGCGTCGAGATCGCTGTCGCGCAGACGGTTGATCTCACGCACCATCTCGAACAGCACCGCGCAGGCTTCCGGCGTGCCGAAGTCGTCGTTCATCACCGTGGTGAAACGCTCGACGAAGGCTTCGCCGCCAGCCGGAGCAACGCTCGGCAGGCCTTTCAACGCGTGGTAGAAACGCTCGAGTGCGCCCTTGGCGTCCTTGAGGTTGTCTTCCGAGTAGTTGATCGCGCTGCGGTAGTGGCTCGACACCAGCAGGTAACGCACGACTTCCGGGTGGTACTTGTCGAGCACGTCACGAATGGTGAAGAAGTTGTTCAAGGACTTGGACATCTTCTCGCCATTGATACGGATCATGCCGCAATGCATCCACGCGTTGGCGTAGGTCTTGCCGGTGGCCGCTTCGCTCTGGGCGATTTCGTTTTCGTGGTGCGGGAATTCGAGGTCACTGCCGCCGCCATGAATGTCGAAGGTTTCACCGAGGCAGCAGGTGGACATCACCGAGCACTCGATGTGCCAGCCCGGACGCCCGGCGCCCCACGGCGATTCCCAGCTCGGCTCGCCCGGTTTGGCGGCTTTCCACAGGACGAAGTCCAGCGGGTCTTCTTTCGACTCGTCGACTTCGATGCGTGCACCGATGCGCAGGTCTTCGATCTTCTTGCGCGACAGCTTGCCGTAGCCCATGAACTTGGCGACGCGGTAGTACACGTCGCCATTGCCCGGGGCGTAGGCGAAGCCCTTGTCGATCAGGGTCTGGATCATCGCGTGCATGCCCGGAATGTGATCCGTGGCGCGCGGCTCCATGTCCGGCTTCTTGATGTTCAGGCGCGCTTCGTCTTCGTGCATCGCGGCGATCATGCGTTCGGTCAGCGCGTCGAAAGACTCACCGTTCTCGCGGGCACGATTGATGATCTTGTCGTCGATGTCGGTGATGTTGCGCACGTAGGTCAGGTCGTAACCGCTGAACCGCAACCAGCGGGTCACCAGGTCGAACGCGACCATGCTGCGGCCGTGGCCGAGGTGGCAGTAGTCGTACACGGTCATGCCGCACACGTACATGCGCACCTTGTTGCCATCCAGCGGCTTGAAGACTTCTTTGCTCTTGGTGAGCGTGTTGTAGATCGTCAGCACTTTATATTTCCTTGACGCTAAATCACTGGCCCCACGAATCACGCAGGGTCACGGTACGGTTGAATACCGGCTGACCTGGTTTCGAGTCCTTGATGTCGGCGACGAAGTAGCCTTCGCGCTCGAACTGGAAACGGTCTTCCGGCTGTGCATTGCCAAGCGATGGCTCAGCACGACAACCGGTCAGCACTTGCAGTGAGTCAGGGTTGATGTTGTCGAGGAAACTCGCGCTGTCTTCGGCCTTCTCCGGGTTCGGAGAACGGAACAGGCGATCGTACAGACGCACTTCGCACTCGATGCTGGCAGCGGCCGGCACCCAGTGGATCACGCCTTTGACCTTGCGGCCTTCAGGGTTCTTGCCGAGGGTGTCCGGGTCGTACGAGCAACGCAGCTCGACGATGTTGCCGTCGGCGTCCTTGATCGCTTCGTCGGCACGGATCACGTAGCTGCCACGCAGACGCACTTCGCCGTTCGGCTCCAGGCGCTTGTAGCCCTTTGGCGGTTCTTCCATGAAGTCATCGCGGTCGATGTAGATTTCACGGGCGAACGGCAGCTGGCGCACGCCGAGTTCTTCTTTCTGCGGATGACGCGGCAGTTCGAGGTTTTCGACCTGACCTTCCGGGTAATTGGTGATCACGACTTTCAACGGACGCAGCACGCACATGGCGCGCGGCGCGTTGGCGTCCAGGTCCTGACGGATGCTGAACTCGAGCATGCCGAAATCGACCACGCCGTCGGACCGGTTGGTGCCGATCATGTCGCAGAAGTTGCGGATCGACGCCGGCGTGTAGCCACGGCGACGGAAGCCGGACAGCGTCGACATGCGCGGGTCGTCCCAGCCATTGACGTGCTTTTCATCGACCAGTTGCTTGAGCTTGCGCTTGCTGGTGATGGTGTAGTTCAGGTTCAGGCGGCTGAACTCGTACTGACGCGGGTTGGCCGGCACCGGCAGGTTTTCCAGGAACCACTCGTACAGCGGACGATGGCTTTCGAATTCCAGGGTGCAGATCGAGTGGGTGATGCCTTCGATGGCGTCCGACTGACCGTGGGTGAAGTCATAGTTCGGGTAGATGCACCACTTGTCACCGGTCTGGTGGTGATGGGCGTGGCGGATGCGGTACATGATCGGGTCGCGCAGGTTCATGTTCGGCGAGGCCATGTCGATCTTCGCGCGCAGCACGCGGGCGCCGTCCGGGAACTCACCGGCACGCATGCGCGCGAACCAGTCGAGGTTCTCTTCCACCGAACGGTCGCGGAACGGGCTGTTCTTGCCCGGCTCGGTCAGGCTGCCACGGTATTCCTTGGCCTGCTCAGGGGTCAGGTCGTCGACGTAAGCCTTGCCGGCCTTGATCAGCTCGACCGCCCAGTCGTGCAACTGGTCGAAATACTGCGAGGCGTAGCGCACTTCGCCGGACCACTCGAAGCCCAGCCATTTGACGTCGGATTCGATCGCGTCGATGTATTCCTGGTCTTCCTTGGCCGGGTTGGTGTCGTCGAAACGCAGGTGCGTGACGCCGCCGAACTCCTGGGCCAGGCCGAAGTTCACGCAGATCGACTTGGCGTGGCCGATGTGCAGGTAGCCGTTGGGCTCAGGCGGAAAACGGGTGACGATCTGGGTGTGCTTGCCCGAGTCCAGGTCTGCCTGGATGATCGGCCGCAGGAAATTGACCGGCACGGCAGGGCCGGACTTGGCATTCGAGGTAGGGTCGACAGTGGGCTTGCTCATAGGATCCTTGACTTACATGTGCGCGGCCGCAAAGGGGGCCAGACAAAACAAAGCCGCTATCATAGCCGATGCTGTCAAGGGGCTGACAGAGCGCGGCCTATAAAGGAGTGCATTTAATCGAAGGGTTTTGGAAAAACAGCCTCGAAATTCGCGCCTGTCACGCTAAACTGCGCTCCTTGGCCGAAGCAGGCTGAACCGGTTGTGGGGCTGAATGTCCCAGAACCACGAATTCCTTATAAAGAGTAGCGATCATGACTCAAGTCAAACTGACCACCAACTACGGCGACATCGTCATCGAACTGGACGCGGAAAAAGCGCCAATCACCGCTGCCAACTTCATCGAATACGTCAAGAAAGGTCACTACGAGAACGTAGTGTTCCACCGCGTGATCAAGGGCTTCATGATCCAGGGCGGCGGTTTCGAGCCTGGCATGCAGGAAAAGAAAGACAAGAGCCCAAGCATTCAGAACGAAGCTGACAACGGTCTGAAGAACGAGAAGTACACCGTTGCCATGGCCCGCACCATGGACCCGCATTCGGCCTCGGCGCAGTTCTTCATCAACGCCACCAACAACAGCTTCCTCAACCACACCGCCAAGACCGCTCAGGGCTGGGGTTATGCCGTGTTCGGTAAAGTGGTTGCCGGTACCGACGTGGTCGACAAGATCGAAGGCGTGGCCACCACTTCCAAGGCCGGTCACCAGGACGTGCCGAAAGACGACGTGATCATCGAGAAAGCCGAGATCATCGAAGCGTGATATTGCTGATTTCAGACTTGCATCTGGAAGAGGAGCGCCCGGACATTACCCGGGCGTTTCTGGATTTGCTCGCCGGACGCGCCCGCTCGGCGAGTGCGTTGTATATCCTTGGCGACTTCTTCGAGGCGTGGATTGGCGACGACGCCATGACGCCCTTCCAGCGTTCCATCTGCCAGGCCCTGCGCCAGTTGAGCGACAGCGGCACGGCGATCTTTCTGATGCACGGCAATCGCGACTTCCTGCTCGGCAAGGCCTTCTGCAAAGCAGCCGGCTGCACGCTGTTGAAGGATCCGAGTGTCGTGCAGTTTTACGGCGAGCCGGTGCTGCTGATGCACGGCGACAGCCTGTGCACCCGCGATGTCGGCTATATGAAGCTGCGGCGCTACCTGCGCAACCCGATCACTCTGTTTATCCTGCGCCACCTGCCGCTGAGCACCCGCCACAAACTGGCGCGCAAGCTGCGCAGCGAAAGCCGCGCGCAGACGCGGATGAAGGCCAATGACATTGTTGATGTCACGCCTGAGGAAATTCCGCGGATCATGCAGCAATACGCGGTGAAAACCCTGATTCACGGCCACACCCATCGTCCGGCGATCCACAAGCTGCAGCTCGGCGAGCAGGCAGCTAAGCGGATTGTGCTGGGGGACTGGGATCGTCAGGGTTGGGCGTTGCAGGTGGATGAGAACGGGTATGCCCTGGCACCGTTCGACTTTGCTCCGCCGCCACAACTGGCAGCACCTGCCATCTGACACAACACAAAACCAATGTGGGAGCGGGCTTGCTCGCGAAGGCGGTGGTTCAGTCGACATCTCAGTTGAATGACACACCGCCTTCGCGAGCAAGCCCGCTCCCACATTTTTGACCGCGTTTTGCTTAGTGACCGCTGGCGGCCGGTCCGGCCTTCGCCGCAAACGGCGGTTTCGCCAGCCACACAATCAGAATCAGCCCCATGAACCCCCAGCCCAGCAACGTGAAGTAATCCACGGTGGAGAGCATGTACGCCTGACTGGTGAGGATCTGATCCATCTGCGCATAAGCCGATTGGCTCGCGCCGCCTAAATGGTTCAAGGTCTCGCGGGTCGCCGGTTCGAAGGTACTGATGCTTTCGCTCATGTACGCATGATGCTGATCGGCGCGGCGGATCCAGATCCACGTGGTCAGCGATGCGGCAAAGCTGCCGCCCAAGGTGCGCAGGAAGGTCGCAAGGCCTGCGCCGTCGGCGATCTGGCTTGGCGGCAGGTCGGACATCAGGATGCTCAGGGTCGGCATGAAGAACAGCGCCACGCCAATACCCATGAACAGCTGCACCAGGGCGATGTGCTGGAAGTCCACCTCGTTGGTGAACTCGGCGCGCATGAAGCAGCTCAGGCCAATCGCGAGGAACGCCAGACCGGCCAGCAGGCGCAGGTCGAACTTGTTCGCGTACTTGCCGACAAACGGCGACAACAACACCGGCAGAATGCCGATCGGCGCCACCGCCAGACCGGCCCAGGTCGCGGTGTAACCCATCTGGGTTTGCAGCCACTGCGGCAGGATCAGGTTGATGCCGAAGAACCCGGCGTAACCCAACACCAGCACCAGCGTACCGATGCGGAAGTTGCGGTAAGCGAACAGGCGCAGATTCACCACCGGATGCTGGTCGGTCATTTCCCAGATCACAAACACTGCCAAGGCGATCACCGAAATCGCCGCGCCGATGATGATGAAATTCGACTCGAACCAGTCCAGGTCATTGCCCTTGTCGAGGATCACCTGCAACGCGCCGACGCCGATGATCAGCGTGATCAGCCCGACGTAGTCCATCGGTTGGCGACTGGTTTCCACCGGGCGCTTGGCCAGTTGCGAGCGCACCACCATCACCGCAAAGATGCCGATCGGTACGTTGATGAAGAAGATCCACGGCCAGCTGTAGCTGTCAGTGATCCAGCCACCGAGAATGGGCCCGGCAATCGGCGCGACCACCGTGACCATCGCCAGCAACGCCAGGGCCATGCCGCGCCTCGCGGGGGGATAGACCGCAATCAACAGGGTTTGCGTCATCGGGTACAGCGGCCCGGCCACCAAGCCTTGCAGCACGCGGAAACCGATCAGTTCCGGCATCGAGGTGGAGATGCCGCAGAGAAACGAGGCCAGCACGAACAGAATGGTGGCCCACAAAAACAGCTTCACCTCACCGAAACGGCGGCTGAGCCAACCGGTCAGCGGCAGCGCAATCGCGTTGCTCACGGCGAACGAGGTGATCACCCAGGTGCCCTGCTCCGAACTCACCCCGAGGTTGCCGGAGATGGTTGGCAGCGCCACGTTGGCGATGGTGGTGTCGAGCACTTGCATGAACGTCGCCAGCGACAGGCCGATGGTGCTGAGCAACAGGCTGGGCGGCGTGAAAGAGGCGTTATTGCTCATTGTGAATCCTATGAAACCTGATGGTCGCCGCAGCCCTGTAGGAGTGAGCCTGCTCGCGATAGCGGTGTGTCAGACCCAATTTTCTCGACTGATACACCGCTATCGCGAGCAGGCTCACTCCTACAAGGTCAGTGCAGGTCAGCGTTGCGCGGTCTTGCTCACCGCAGCGCTGTTGTCGTGGATCAGTTGCGCAATCATCGCGTCGGCCTCGGCCAGTTGGCGGTCGTAAACGTTGGTGCTGAACGAGGCCTTTTGCGGCGGTTGCTGCGCCAGCACCGGGCCGCTCTGGTCGTGCAGGTTCACTTCAACGTTGGTCGACAGACCGACCCGCAGCGGGTGCTGGGCCAGTTCTTCGGCATTGATGTGAATCCGCACCGGCACGCGCTGCACGATCTTGATCCAGTTACCGGTAGCGTTCTGCGCCGGCAACAGGGCGAACGCGCTGCCGGTACCGGCGCCGAGGCTGTCGACGGTGCCGCTGTACTTCACGCTGCTACCGTAGATGTCGGATTCGATGTCCACCGGTTGGCCGATGCGCATGTCACGCAGTTGGGTTTCCTTGAAGTTGGCGTCGATCCACAGTTGATCCAGCGGAATCACCGCCATCAGCGCGGTGCCCGGCTGCACACGCTGACCGAGTTGCACGGTGCGTTTGGCGACGTAACCAGTGACTGGCGCGATCAGCGTGCTGCGGGCGTTGGTCAGGTACGCCTGACGCAGATCGGCAGCGGCGGACATCACGTCCGGGTGCGACGAAACCACGGTGTCATCGACCAGCGCGCTGGTGGTTTTCAGTTGCTGCCTGGCGTTGGCCAGGGCGTTTTGCGCCGAGGTCAGGTCGTCGCGGGCGTGGGACAGTTCTTCCTGGGAAATCGCCCCGCCAGCGGCGAGGTTCTTCCGGCGGTTGTAGTTGTCCTGAGCCTTCTGCACTTCTGCCTGTTGCGCGTTGACCTGGGCTTTCATGCCGTCAACGTTGCTGTACAGACCGCGCACCTGACGCACGGTACGCGCCAGTTTCGCCTGGGCGCTTTGCAGGCCGACTTCGGCGTCGTTGGGGTCGAAGTTGACCAACACCTGACCTTCGTGAACCAGATCACCATCGTCAGCGCCAATGCTGACCACGGTGCCGGTGACCAGCGGCGTGATCTCGACGACGTTGCCGTTGACGTAGGCGTCGTCGGTGCTTTCGTTGAAGCGCCCGATGAATTCGTGATACGCCCACACGCCGGCCCCGGCGAGCAGGACCACGACGGCCAGCACCAGCAGCATGAATTTGCGCTTGCGCGGATTGCCGGTGTCGGGGGTGTTGGTTTGAGTTTGGGTGTTTTCGGCAGTGGCCATGACAAATACCTGAATTAGTTGTGCGACGTGGCTGGGGTGGCGTTGGCTGCGGTCAGGGTTTCACCCTGAAAGCCGCCGCCCAGCGCTTGCATCAGTTGAATCGACAGGTCGATCTGCTCGGCATTGAGGTTGGCCAGCTGACGCTGGGCCTGCAGCAATTGCTGCTCGATGCTGAGCACGTCCAGGTAGTTGCCGATGCCGGAACCGTAACGCTGGACGACGGTGTTGTAAGAATCCTGAGCAATCTCGGTGGCGTGCTGCTGCGCGCCGATCTGCCGGCCGATGTCACGCAACTGGTTGATCGTGTCGCTGACATCGCCCAGTGCTTTCACCAGACTTTTGTTGTACTGCGCCACCGCCAGATCGTAATTGGCGTCGCGCGCATCGAGGTTGGCGCGCAGGCGTCCACCGTCGAAGATCGGCACCGAAATGGTCGGGGCGATGCTGAAGAAACGACTGGCCGACCCGAACATCGCGTCACCCAACAAGGATTCGGCACCGGCCGAGGCCGTGAGGTTCAAGTTGGGATAGAAGCGGGTTTTCGCCGAGTCGATGTCTTTGCTCGCCGCTTCTACGCGCCAGCGCGCAGCGACCAGATCCGGACGCCGACCGAGCAGCTCCGCCGGCAGCACCGACGGCACCGCCACGGCGCTGGCTTGCAGGACTTTCGGCCGGGCGATTTCGTTGCCGCGATCCGGGCCTTTGCCGAGCAGCACGGCCAGGGCGATTTTCGCGCTGTTCAGACGTTTTTCAGCGTCGATCAGGCTGGCTTCGGAACTGGCCTCAAGGCTTTGGGTTTGCTGGAACTGGTACTGGCTGTCGATCCCGGCACTCAAGCGGCGCTGGCTCAGATCAAGCATCTGTTTGGTGCGTTTCAGATCGTCGTTGGCCAGGTCGTAAACGATATGCGCCTGACCCAGATCGCTGTAGGCCCGGGCCACGTCGGCGGCGAGGGTCAATTGCGCGGCCTGACGGTCGACTTCGGCAGCGCGAGCCTGACCGAGTGCAGCTTCCCAGGCATCACGCTGGCCGCCCCACAGGTCGAAGTTGTAATTGAAACCGGCGCTGACGTTACGCACGGTGGCGTAGGCATCGCCCTGCCCTCGCGGGTCCTGATCCTTGGCCAGGCGCGAACGGCTGATGCCGGCGCTGGCGTCGAGGGTCGGATAGCGTTCGGCATCGGCGGCATAGGCGGCGGCGCTGGCCTGATGCGCGCGCGCTTCGGCGATCTGCATGTCCGGGCTGTCGTGCAGGGCTTCGCGGATCAGCCCGTCGAGTTGCGGATCGCCGAGGCTGGACCACCAGTCGCTCTTCGGCCATGCCGCCGGCGACAGAGTCACGCCGTTGAGGGACTGGCTGGCGTTGAGGCTTTTCGCATCCAGGCTTTTGCCCTGAGTGTCGAGGCCGCTGTAGTTGGCGCAGCCGGCGAGGATCATCGCCGACAGCACCAGGGTCAGGCTGCTGCGCAAGGTTTTACCGCTCATTGTGTTCACCTAACCGCTGGATAGTGATCGGGTCACCGGCTGCCAGCAGGATTTTCTTGAGGATGTATTCCAGGGTTTTCAGCTCTTCACGAGAGATGGCGCCGGCCAGTTCATTCATTGCATCGGCGCCGATGTGCGGCAGGCGATCGGCCAGTTGCTGGCCCTGCTCGGTGAGCTTGAGCTGCACCTGACGGCGATCGCCTTCGCTGCGTTGGCGAGCCAGGAAACCTTTCTGCTCCAGACGATCGAGCATGCGTGTCATCGAACCGCTGTCCAGCGACAGATGCCGGCACAGCTCGGCCGGGGTGTCGACGCCAAACTGGGCCATGATGATCAACACCTTGAACTGCGCGGCGGTGATGCCGTGAGGTTCCATGTGGGTGTCGATGATCCGGTCCTTGAGCAGCGCGGCACGGCCGAGCAACAGACCGAGATGGCAATGTTTGAATTCGTCCGGGGTGAAATGCTTCATGTGCTCACCTAATAACTGCCTAGGCAGTGAATGTATGTCGAGATGTTACTGCCTAGGCAGCGAATGTCAACGTAATAGTTAGGTTGCTTTGTAATTAGTTGACCAGTGGACTGGGTTTTTGCGCTGCATGGAAGAACGCCATCGCGAGCAGGCTCACTCCTACAAGGGATCTCCTGCGAACACAGACTTCGCGTCGATCAGCAATCCGATGTAGGAGTGAGCCTGCTCGCGAAGGCAGCGACTCGGTGTAACGTCGGTCAGGATTTGTCGGAAGGATGCACAGCCGGCGGCTGGAGGGGATGCACTTCGCGCCCGCGCAAGGCCGCCAGCGCATAACCGCAGGCGCGTTTGATCACCGCATACATGCTGTGCCAGCCCGGCGGTGCCGGCTCGATGGCGGCATGCAGCGCCCGGGCGTAATCGAGCACCAGACCGGGCGTCCAGGCCATCACTTCGGCGCGTTTACGCACCTGCGCCGCCACCCAGAACTCGGGGCTGAGGATCACTCGGGCGAAATCGAGCATGCTCGAATGCCCGCGATTCATCGCCCCTTCAAGGGCTGCTTCGAGGCTGTGGGCGACGGCACTCGAGCAGTTGCGGCTGGTGAGGTTGTATATGCTGTTCTGTCGATACTCAGCCCAGAACGCCTGCAACCGCCGGGCGTCGTAGTGAGCAAAACTGACCTGAACCGAAGACGGGCACCAGTCGGCCACCTCGCCGGCATAGTCCGGCAGAAACCGCCCGGCGACATCGTTGTTCGGCGTCGCCCGCAGCAAGCGCACGAAATCCCCCGTCGAATGATCGATGTCGTCCAGCGGGTAATGGCTGATGTAAATCTCCGGGCCACATTCCAGCGCCGCGTGGCCGGCCGAGATCACGCCGTTGATGTCGACCGCGGCGATATAGCGATTGAGCAGACGGTTGCGCACCAGAGTGTCATCGACAGTGCCGCTGGGGGTCCAGACATGAATGACCAATGCGGCGCTGCGGGCCGGCGCACTGAGCGCAACAGGGTTTGTCAGCGGCGGCAGGTGCCTGAAGCGCACGGCTTGGCGCAACAACGCGCAGCCCGAGAGAAACAGGCTCATGCCGATGCAGAACGGCACCGTGCCCTTGTACAACGTCGGATACGGTTCAAGGATAAACAGGCCAAAGCCGAGTTCGAACAACCCGGCCAGCAACGACAATTGCCAACCGACAAAGCGCACCACCACCGCAGCCGCCAGCCTGAAGACCCCGTCAACGATGAAAGCCCCGCCAAACAGCACCGCCAGAATCAGCCCGGCAGCATGTTGCCGGTCAACGATCAGCAGCCCCAGCAAGAGAAACGCCAGACCTCGCGCTTTACGCAGGGCCGCAGCGGTCCCGGTTTGCGGGGCCGGCACCAGCAGCAGGATCAGCGCTTCGAGCAACAACAGATAGCCGAAGAGATGCAGCGGAAAATACAAAACGCCATCCAGCGCATCGATGAAGATCGCCACCCCGGCCGCGCCCCAGACAATGCTGGTCAGCGCCAGTGCTGACCAACGCTTGCGGACAAAGTCATTACCGAGCAAGACCATACTCAAACGAACCATAGGCGCAACCGGCAAGGTTTTGAGGGTTCGGTGAGTCTAATACATCCTAGAAAAACCGGATCGCAGCGTCACGACCCGGCTATTGGCCACGTTCTCAGAAATCGCGCTTGTAGAAGATATCCAGCGAACTGGCGACACCGCTGGCGGCTTCGACATATACCTTCTTGCTCAGCTTGTAACGCAGCGCGATGGTGTTGGCTGGCTCGAACACGCCGACGCCATAACGCAGACTGAGTTTCTCGGAGATGTTGCCGCTGGCGACCACGCTGGTGGTGTTGCCGCTGCCCTGGGTGTCGAGCTGGAAGTCCTGAATCCCCAGGTCCTTGGCCAGGCCACTGGTGACCCCGGAACTGCCCATCAAGCCCAGGCCCAATGCTGCTTGCGCGAGCATGTTGTTGTCTTCGCCGTTGGTGCTCAGCGGACGTCCCAGTACCAGGTAGGACAACGCCTGCTCCTGACTCATCGCCGGTTCAGAGAAGATTTGCGTGGTCGGTTGCTCGGCGCTGCCGCTCAGGCGGATACCGGCGATCACGTCGTCGGTCTGGCGGATCGCTTCGATGTCCAGATACGGCTGATCGATCGGGCCGGCAAACAGCAGCCGCGCACGACGCACGTTCAGGCGCTGGCCATAGGCGCGGTAACGGCCGTCGTTGAGCCACAGCTCGCCACGGGTGTCCATGTTGTCGCCGATGTGCACGTGACCTTGCAGGTTGGCGGTCAGGCCGAACCCGGCGAAGCTCAGTTTGTCTTCGCCGACCACCACGTCGATGTCCATTTTCATCGCCAGCGGTGGTTTACCCTCTTCGGTCTGCGCCCCGACGATGATCGTGTCGTCGGACACTTTTACCGTCGACGGCGGCAGTTCACGCACGGTGATTTCGCCTCGCGGCACCTGTACCTTGCCGGCAATCTTCAGCTCATCGCCGGCCATGGAAATCTTCAGGTCCGGCGCCACTTCAAGCTTGGCGTACGGTTCAACGGTGACCGGCAATTGCGTGCCCTTGAGCGCCAGATCGACTATCAGCGCCTGCCCCCACGCGACGTTGCCATTGAGGCTGCCCTGGCCGGTCTTGCCGCTTTTCCAGCCACCGTCGAGGCGCACCGATTCGCCGGCAATCACCGCGGTGAGTTGCAGATTCTGCAACTCCATCGGCAACTCGGCGCCAGACACTTCGCCGTCGCTGAGTTGCACGGTGCCGTTGACCAGCGGCGCCAGCAGCCCGCCGGAAATCGTGCCGCTACCGTTCAGGCGCCCGGTCAGTTTCTCGACCATCGGCACAAACGGCCGCGCCACCGACAGGTCCAGCCCGGAGAGACGGAACGAGCCGCTCAGCGGTTTGTTTTTCGGCAGCGGATTGAGCTGTGCCTGCACCATCAACTCGCCGAGTTTGCCGCCGACGAAGTTGAGTTCGGTATCGACGCGCTTCGGTGTGAGTTTGCTGGTGAGCTTCAGGGTCTGGTACGGGAAGTCCAGCCACTGATCCTTTTCCTTCATGCGCAAGGTGCCGCCGCTGGCGTCGACGCTGACCACGCCGTTGGGGCCGCTGGCCGGCAGATCCAGTTGCAGGTCGGCGTTGAGCTTGCCCTGCCAGGCGAAGTCTTTCGGTAGCCATTGTGCGAGGCTTTCAATCGGGAACTGCTTGAGGTGGTAACGCAGTTTCGGCTCCGGCAACAGCCGCTGATCTTCACCGCACAGGCTGGCATTGCCGGACATCCAGCAATGCGCGCCGAAGTTGATCTTGCCGTCGGCGAGGCGTTCGAGTTTGGCCGGGCTCTGCAGTTTCCAGTCCTGGCCGCCGGCCTGAATATCGCCGCTGGCCAAACGACCGCGCCAGTTACCCTTGTCCAGATTGCCATCAAGGCCGAGGGCCAGTTTCAACTTCGGCCCGAGCAGGTCGAGGTTGAGTTTCTGGCTCTTGATGTCGCCTTGCGCGCTGGCGGTCAACACGCCGAGGTTGGTGTTGCCGGCCTGAATCCCGCTGCCCTTGAGGTCGATCTTCGCCCGTTGCGCACTGTCGAGCGTGGCATCGAGGTTGAGGCTTTGCAGGCGATTGTCCTGGAACGCCAGTTGCGAACCTTGCAGGCCGAGTTTGCCTTGCGGTGCTTTCAGCGTACCGGCAACGTTGACCTGACCCGTGACCTGCCCGCGCAACTGCGGCCAGAGCTGGGCCAGACGCGTCAGTTTGATGTCGATCTGGCCGGTGAGTTTCTGTTGCAGGCTGCCCTTGCCGCTGATGCTGTTATCGCCGAGGCGGATGTGAAGGGCATTCAGGTTCCACTGCTCACCGGCACCGTCAGCCTTGGCCTGGAGGATCGCCGGTTGCCCGCGCATTTTGCCTTTGAGGTCGAGGTCGGCGGTCAGGCTCAAGCGCTCGTTCTTCATTTCGCCTTTGCTTTTCAGTGGCCCGGCCAAGGTGCCCGGCAGCTCCGCAACCCAGTACGCCGGGTTCAGCGCAGAGAGATCCAGCGCGGTGTCCCAGGCGATGCCATCGGCGAACTGCACGTTGACATGACCTTCGGCCTTGCCCTGCCCGGCTTCCATTTTCAATTGCGGCAAGGCGATCTGTTTCAGGCTGCCGCTGAACGGACTGCTCAGGCTGAACGCCCCCGCCGGGCCATCGAGGTCGGCGGCGAAGTTACCGAGGTACTGACCGTCGGTGTAGGAGACTTCGCCAGTGAAGGTCCGCAAGGCGACTTGCGGTTCGTCGATTTCGTTATACAGCCGATGCCACGGAAAATCCTGCCAGTTGATGTTGGCCTGAGCCGTGAGGCCCTTGCTCCAGTCAACGCTGCCGGTGAGCTTCAGGCTTTGCTTGTCATTGGCACTCAGGTCGAGGCCGGCGATCTGCGCACCGCTGGCATCGACCTTGCCTTTGAGCAGCAGCGCCACCGGGCCTTTATCGGCGGGCAGCGTGGCGTTGCCGTTTAACTGGTAACCGTTTTTCAAGTCACCTTCGCCGGTCAAAACCAGTTGATTGAGTTGCAGAGTGTCCGGCAGATCGGCGCTCGGTTTGAATGCCTCGGAGGTGATACGCACCTTGGCCGGCAGGTTTTCCGCCAGCGGTTGCAGTTCGCCGCTCAATTGGCCGTCGAGGTAGCCACGGCTGTCGGCGTGCAGGTTGAGGGTTTTCAGCAGATCGCCGTCGACTTTCAACGCCAGCGTCCATGGGCCAGTGCCTGGGGACGGCAGGCTCAGGTCACCGGCGATGTTCAGCGGCCAGTTGCCGGTCGGTTGCAGCAAGCCGGAGAGGTTCAGGCTCAGGTCGTCGCGCTGCAGTTTCACGCTGTCGATCTGCATGCCCTGGGCGGTCCAGTGCGCCGCCAGCTGCAAGCCCTTGAGCTGCTCGCTGCCGTTGAACAGCAGGCTGCCGACTTGTACGTCGCCGAGTTCGATGGCCACCGGCAGTTGCAGATCCGGCAGTTTGATCGGGCCGCTTTCAGTGGTTTCTTCACTCGGCGGGAATTGCAGAATGACCTGATCGGCCTTGAGCTGTTCGATGCACAAAGTCATGCGGGTCAGGCACAGCGGTGACCAGGCGAAGATTGCCTTGTTCAGCTCGACGCGACTGCTGTCCTGCTGCCACAGCAGATGATCGGCGCTCCATTGGCCACCGAGACGGCCCTGGAAATTCTCCACGCTCAAACCCGGCACCAGGCTCAGCGCCCAACGGCTGCCGGCCTGCGTCCCGAGTACCGCGCTGATGCTCATTACAACCAACAGCACCAGCGCCAACAGAGCCAGTGCCGATATTTTCAAACCACGCTTCACAGCTCAGGCCCCATGGAAAAGTGCAGCCGGATGCCGCCGTCGTCGTCCAGCGCGTGGGCCAGGTCGAGGCGGATCGGCCCCACCGGCGAGACCCAGCGCACACCGATACCGACCCCGGTCTTGAGGTTCGGCAGTTCGAGTTTGTTGAAGGAGTTGCCCTGGTCGACGAAGGTCGCGACCCGCCACTTCTCGGCAATCGAGTACTGATACTCGACGCTGCCGGCCACCATGTAGCGGCCGCCAATCCGGTCGCCCTTGGAGTTTTCCGGGGACAGGCTCTGGTAGTCGTAACCGCGCACGCTTTGATCGCCACCGGCGAAGAAACGCAGCGACGGCGGCACCGAGTTGTAACCGTTGGTGGCGCTGCCGCCGACCTGCACCCGACCGAGGAAGCGGTGGTTGTCGAACACCGTGGTCAGGCCTTTGATCAACGCCGTGCCATATAAAAGGTTGTTGTCCGAGCCAAGGCCTTCCTTCGCCACTTTGCTTTCGAAGGTCAGGCGATAGCCGTTGTGCGGGTCGATGCGGTTGTCGCTTTTCAGGTACGAGTAACTGATGCCGGGCATCAGCAAGGTGCTGAGGCCGGAGTCGTCGCCAAGTTCATATTCTTCACGCTGCCATTTCAGCGAGATCACTCGCTGCCAGCCGCTGGGTAACTTGCTGTGCCATTCCGGGCCGAAGGTCAGCAGCTTGCTCAGGGTGTCCGAGCCGTCGATGTCTTCGTATTGATAACCGCCGGCCCAGCGCAGTTTGTCGGTCAGCGGCGGATCGAGCGGAATGTCGTAGAACAGCCCGACGTTCTGCCGTGGCGCCGACAACTCGGCTTCCCAGCCGTAACTGTCGCCCTGCGGGTTGACCCAGTGGCGGGTCCAGTTGGCCTTGATCCGTGGGCCGACGTCGGTCGAATAACCGAGGCCCAGGCCCATGGTCCTTGGCTTGCGGGTGTCGAGTTTGACGTCTACCGGGATCACATCGTTTTTCGCCGCCGTCGGCGCCGCATCGACGCGCACGCCTTCGAAGTAGCCGCTCGATTGCAGGTCGCGATTGAGCTCGGCGATCAGCTCGGAGTCATACGGGTCGCCGGCCTTGAACGGCACCATGCGTTGCAGCAGGTCTTCGTCGAACGGCGTATCGCCCTCGAAACTGACTTTGCCCAGCGCATAACGCGGGCCGCTTTCGTAGATCAATTCAACGTCGGCCACCCCGGCACGCGGGTCGACCAAAAGTTTCTGGCTGGTGAAATGGCCACTGAAAAAGCCGAAGCGCGAGGCCTGGTTCTGGATCAGGCGTTTGGCGTCTTCATAACGCCCATGGTTGAGCACGGCGCCGGACTTGAGCGTGTCACTGCTCGGCACACGAAAGGATTTGAGCGAGGCGGCAGGCCCGTCGACGCGGATGGTGACGTTGCGCAGACGAATCGGCTCGCCAGGATCGATGTTCAGCACCAGGCGCGGTTTTTCGCCGCCCTTCACGTCACTGTCGATCTGCGGCTGGTAATAACCCAAGGCCTGCGCCGCTTTGCGCGCCTGCTCCTCGGCCCCGCGACTGAAGCGCAGCAAGGCTTGTTCGTCACGGTCGCCGAGGCTGCCGATATAGCCTTCTATATTGGCTTTAAGTTCATCGTTGGACGGTTTGATCCGCACGTCCAATTCACTTTGCGCCAGCGCCGCGCAGCTGGTTAACAGCATGAGCACGCCACTGGTAAATCTTCCTGGAAACTTCATAGGCGCGGATGCTATCACGGGCTTGGGAGCGTGATAGAACAGGAAATTTCCTGAAAAGTTCTATGGCTAAGCCGTTGCAGTTTGTAACACCTGCGGATTGGCGTGGAAAAACACGTGCTCGCGCACCGGGCCGACGGCCACTTCGCCGATCTCTTCGTAGCCCTGGCGTTTATAGAATTCCAGGTAACGCGGGTTGCCGGTGTCGAGCACCACGCCTTGCGAGGTTTCGTCCACTGCGCACCAGTTGTGCACGGCGGTCAGCAACTGCTCGCCGAAGTGTTTGCCCTGAAACTGCGGATGAATCCCCAGCAGCGGCAGCATGTGCACCGAGTCGCTGGGCACGCAGGCGGCCACCGCATCGTGGTATTCCAGATAACGCCGGGTGCAGCGGAATCCGGTGCTGAGCACCATGCGCAGGCGCCACGCCCAACTCTCGGTGATGCCCAGGCGACGCTGCGGCGGCGCGATCAGGGCGATGCCGATCAGACGGTCATTGACCAACAGGCCGATGGCCGGCTGATCCTGCAGAAAGTGCTGTTTGACCAGTTCCCGCACCGTGGCCCGCACGCGCTGCTCGTAACCCGGCCGCTCGGCCTCGAACAGGTAACCGAAGGTCGGCTCGTGGCGATAGGCCTGATACAGCAGCGATCGGGCTTCGCGCGAGTAACCGCGGTCGAGCATGTGGATGTCGGCGATGGCGGTCTGGGTTTCAGGCATAACGGTGATTCTCCCCCGGGGCGCGGCTCAAATGACTGCGCTCTTGATGGTACGAACCTTTTGCGGGTGGCGCAGTTCCCCACAGGTATAGACCAACTCGGGATCTTCATCGACTGGGCGGCCGCCATCGCGAGCAGGCTCACTCCTACAGGGGGTACGCATTCCAATTGTAGGAGCGAGCCTGCTCGCGATGGCGTCAGCTCGGGCAACCCACATCCCACAGATGAAAATGATTTCTCCCACCCCACACTGGCCCCCATCCCACATGTCAGCTAGCATCGCCCTTTTGCCAGGACTGCCGACCATGAAGATTGTTTCCTTCAACATCAACGGACTGCGCGCCCGTCCGCATCAGCTGGCAGCGCTGATCGAAAAGCATCAGCCGGACGTGATCGGCCTGCAGGAAACCAAGGTTCACGACGACCAGTTCCCGCTGGAAGAAGTGCGTGCGCTGGGCTACCACGTTTATTTCCACGGCCAGAAAGGCCATTACGGCGTCGCCCTGCTTTCGCGCAAAGAACCGATTGCGATCCACAAAGGCTTCGCCAGCGATGAAGAAGACGCCCAGCGCCGCTTTATCTGGGGCACCTTCGCCGACGCCAATGGCGTGCCGGTGACCATCATGAACGGCTACTTCCCGCAGGGCGAAAGCCGCGATCACCCGACCAAATTCCCGGCCAAGCAACGCTTCTACAGCGACCTGCAAACCCTGCTGGAAAGCCAGTTCCACAACGAGCAGCCGCTGGTGGTGATGGGCGATGTGAACATTTCCCCGGAAGACTGCGACATCGGCATCGGCCCGGACAACATGAAGCGCTGGTTGAAAACCGGCAAATGCAGCTTCCTGCCGGAAGAGCGCGAGTGGATGGCCCGCCTGAAAAACTGGGGCCTGACCGACAGCTATCGCCACCTGAACCCGGACGTGACCGACATGTTCAGCTGGTTCGACTATCGCAGCCGCGGTTTTGAAGACGAACCGAAGCGCGGGCTGCGGATCGATGTGATCCTGGCGTCCCATGGTTTGCTGCCAAGGGTCAAGGATGCGGGCGTGGACTATGAACTGCGCGGCATGGAAAAACCGTCGGATCATGCGCCGATCTGGCTTGAACTGGCCTGATCTCAAGCTTTAAGAGAACCTTGTAGGAGTGAGCCTGCTCGCGATGACGGTGGATCAGTCGATGTGTTTATTGGCTGATACTCCGCCATCGCGAGCAGGCTCACTCCTACATTGGATCACTGTCATGTTTTGGTCATGCGCCTGACTTAATCTCCCCGGCAATCCCCTTGGCTTGATTCGGTGCCGGCATGACCCTGCGTGTTCTGTTCGTTTTTCTGTCGAGTGCATGGCTGACGGTCAGTGCCGCCACCCTGCCCATCCCTGAAAACGGCCCGGCATTGCGCATTCAGGGTTCCAACACCATTGGCGCCGACCTCGGCCCGGCATTGGTTGAAGGCTTTCTGCAGGACCAGGGCCTGCTGAAAATTCACCGCGAGAACCCCGACGCCGCCAACGAACAACACATCGTCGGCCAGACTGCCCAAGGCAAACGGGTGGTGATTGAAGTCGCCGCCCACGGTTCCAGCACCGGTTTCACTGCGCTGAAAAGCGCCAGTGCCGACCTCGCCGCCTCTTCCCGCCCGATCAAGGACAGCGAACTGCTCAGCCTGCAAGCGCTCGGCGATCTGAAAAGCGCCGCCGCCGAGCAGGTGATTGCCATCGACGGCCTGGCGATCATCCTTCACCCCGGCAACCCACTGCAGCAACTGGACACCGAGCAACTGGCGCGGATCTTCAGCGGTGAGGTGAAAACCTGGGAAGACCTCGGCGGTCGCGGCGGCGCAATTCATTTATATGCGCGGGATGATCAGTCCGGCACTTACGACACGTTCAAGGAACTGGTGCTGGGTCGGCGTGGGAAAAGTCTGAGTTCCAGTGCGAAACGCTTCGAATCCAGCGAGCAATTGTCCGACGCGGTGAGCAGTGATCCGCAGGGTATCGGTTTCATCGGTCTGCCTTATGTGCGCCAGGCCAAAGCCGTGGCGATTGCCGACGGCGCATCGCAATCGATGTTGCCGCTTAACAGCCTGATTGCCACTGAGGACTATCCGCTGTCCCGGCGCCTGTTCTTTTATCTGCCGCCCGGCAACCAGAATCCGTGGGCATCGGCACTGGTGGCGTTTGCGCAAAGCCCACAGGGCCAGAAGATTGTCGCGGCCAACGGCTTCATCAGCCAGACCGTGCACGCGATGACCGTGACACCGAATGCGCTGATGCCCGAGGGGTATCAATCTCTCAGCCGCCATGCCCAGCGTCTGACGGTGAATTTCCGTTTCGAGGAAGGCAGCGCCAGCCTCGACAACAAGGCGCGGCAGGATCTGGCGCGGGTGCTCGACTATATACAGCGCCACGACAAGACCGAGCGCGCGGTGACGCTGGTGGGTTTTGGCGACGAGAAAGACGATCCGGCCCGCGCCGACCTGCTGTCGAAGCTGCGGGCGATGGCGGTGCGTCGCGAACTGGTGAAGAACGGCGTGGTGATGCGCGAAGTGCGCGGGTTTGGCGCGTTGATGCCGGTGGCGGCGAACAGTGCGGATGAAGGCAGGATCAAGAATCGGCGGGTTGAGGTTTGGGTGTATTGAATCTGATGCAGGTGTGCTGGATGCATGGGCCCCTTCGCGAGCAAGCCCGCTCCCACTTTTGATCGCATGCTTCCAGTCGGAATGCGGTCGAATGTGGGAGCGAGCCTGCTCGCGAAGCCGGCGACGCGGTCTTAATGACTGCTGCGCAGCATTTCCTTCGGCACGTACTTGCCAATCTCGAACTTGCCGATCGCCGCGCGGTGCACTTCGTCCGGGCCGTCGGCCAGGCGCAGGGTGCGCTGCATGGCGTACATATAGGCCAGCGGGAAATCGTTGGAAACCCCGGCCCCGCCGTGGATCTGGATCGCCCGGTCGATCACCCGCAGGGCCACGTTCGGTGCGACGACCTTGATCTGCGCGATTTCGCTCTTGGCCACTTTGTTGCCGACGGTGTCCATCATGTACGCCGCTTTCAGGGTCAGCAGGCGCGCCATGTCGATTTCCATCCGCGAGTCGGCGATCTTGTCGACATTACCGCCCAGACGCGCCAACGGCTTGCCAAACGCGGTGCGACTCACCGAGCGCTTGCACATCAATTCCAACGCACGTTCAGCCATGCCGATCGAGCGCATGCAGTGGTGAATCCGCCCTGGACCCAGGCGACCCTGAGCTATTTCGAAGCCGCGACCTTCGCCGAGCAGGACGTTTTCGTAAGGCACGCGCACGTTGTCGAACAGCACTTCGGCGTGGCCGTGCGGTGCATCGTCGTAGCCGAATACCGGTAGCGGGCGGACGATTTTCACCCCGGGGGTGTCGACCGGCACGAGGATCATCGAGTGCTGCGCATGGCGCGGTGCGTCAGGGTTGCTCAGGCCCATGAAGATCAGAATCTTGCAGCGCGGATCGCAGGCACCGGAAGTCCACCATTTCTTGCCGTTGATCACCCATTCATCGCCATCACGCACGGCGCGGGCGGCCATGTTGGTGGCGTCGGACGAGGCCACATCCGGTTCGGTCATGGCGAACGCCGAGCGGATCTCGCCGCGCAGCAGCGGTTCGAGCCAGCGCTGTTTCTGCTCTTCGTTGGCGTAGCGCACCAGCACTTCCATGTTGCCGGTGTCCGGCGCCGAGCAGTTGAACGGTTCCGGCCCCAGCAGCGAGCGGCCCATGATTTCCGCCAGCGGTGCGTATTCAAGGTTGGTCAGGCCGGCGCCGAGTTCCGATTCCGGCAGGAACAGATTCCACAGCCCTTCAGCCTTGGCCTTGGCTTTGAGCTCTTCCATGATCGCGGTCGGCTGCCAGCGATCGCCCTCGGCAACCTGGCGTTCGAACACGGCTTCGGCCGGGTAAACGTAAGCGTCCATGAACGCGGTCACGCGCTCACGCAGTTCTTGCACCTTGGGCGAATAAGCGAAATCCATGAGCAATTACCTTCTTTAGGCAGAGGTTGTTCAGATCATGCAATCGATGCTAGAACAGCGCGGATAATTTACCTAGCCTATTCTCGGCGTGTATAAACATTCATCACCGATATATGATCCGCTGATCGTCAGCCCACAGAACAAGAGAAGCCGCGTTATGAATCTGAGTAAGGTCGACCTCAACCTTTTCATCGTCTTCGACGCGATTTACACCGAAGCCAACCTGACTCGCGCCGGGCAGATTGTCGGGATTACCCAGCCGGCGGTGTCCAACGCGCTGGCGCGGTTGCGCGAAACCTTCAACGATCCGCTGTTCGTGCGCACCGCGCAGGGCATGGTGCCGACGCCGATGGCGCAGAACATCATCGGCCCGGTGCGCAACGCGCTATCGCTGCTGCGGGTGTCGGTGCAGGAAAGCCGGATTTTCAACCCGGCGCAGGCGGTGAAGACTTACCGCATCAGCATGACCGACCTCACTGAGGCGGTGATTCTGCCGCCGCTGTTCCAGCGTTTGCGGCGTCTGGCGCCGACGGTGATCATCGAAAGCTTTCTGTCCAAACGCCGCGAGACCACCAAGGAACTGGCCGCCGGGCGTCTGGATTTCGCCGTCGATGCACCGCTCAACACTGACCCGCAGGTGCGCCACGTCAAGCTGATGGAAGACCGTTACGTCTGTGCGATGCGCAAGGGGCATCCGCTGGCGGGCAAGGAAAAACTGTCGCTGGATGACTATCTGTCGCTGACCCACATCCATATCTCCAGTCGCCGCAGCGGGCTGGGCTATGTGGATCTGGCGCTGGGCAAAATGGGCATTCAGCGCAAGATCGCCCTGCGCTCGCAGCATTATCTGATGGCGTCGCAGGTCATGCAGCAGACCGACATGGTGATGACGGTACCCGAGCGCTTTGCCCGGCGTAACGACTTACATGCGTTCAACCTGCCGGTCAACGACGTGCCGCCGCTGGAGACTCACCTGTACTGGCATGAAAGCACCGACCAGGACCCGGCCAATCGCTGGATGCGCGAGCAGATCATCGAGTTGTGCCAGCAGGTGGCGGCGCAGGAGAAGAAGCTCGATAAGGTGTAAGTCTTTGCACCGAGTCGCTGGCATCGCGAGCAGGCTCACTCCTACATACGACCGCGTTTCAATTGTAGGAGTGAGCCTGCTCGCGATGAGGCCCACAAGAACACCGCAGATCATCCTGCTTGACGTAAACGTCAACTCGCCATTAGCTTAGCGCCAAGACCTTTTCCCGAGCGCGTTCATGAGCAGCCAGACCTACAGCATTTCCGACCTCGCCCGCGAGCTGGACATCACCACCCGGGCGATCCGCTTTTATGAAGAACAAGGCCTGCTCAGCCCCGAGCGCCGTGGCCAGGAACGCATCTACTCGCCGCGCGACAAGGTCAGCCTGAAGCTGATCCTGCGTGGCAAGCGCATCGGTTTCTCCCTGGCCGAATGCCGTGAGCTGATCGAGCTCTATGACCCGTCCAGCGGTAACACCAAACAGCTCAACAGCATGCTGGCAAAAATCGGCGAGCGCCGCGAACAGCTCGAGCAGCAGTTGCTCGACATCGAACAGATGAAGCTGGAACTCGATACCGCTGAAGAACGTTGCGTGCAGGCGTTGGAACAGACGCTGAAGAGCCAGCAGATAGCGCAGTAATCAGCCACAACTCATTCCCTGTGGGAGCGGGCTTGCTCGCGAAGGCGGAGTGTCAGGCGACAAATTTTGTATCTGATACACCGCCTTCGCGAGCAAGCCCGCTCCCACAGGGACCTCATGTAATTCCGAAAATGAGCAGGTCAACCCATGTCCCTCCCCTCCCAAGTACGCCTGATCGAAGTCGGCCCGCGCGATGGCCTGCAGAACGAAGCCCAACCGATCAGCGTGGCTGACAAGGTGCAACTGGTCGACGCCCTGAGCGCCGCCGGCCTTGGTTATATCGAAGTCGGCAGTTTTGTCTCGCCGAAATGGGTGCCGCAGATGGCCGGATCCGCCGAAGTGTTTGCGCAGATCCAGCGCAAACCCGGCGTGACCTACGGCGCACTGGCGCCGAACCTGCGCGGTTTTGAAGATGCACTGGCGGCCGGTGTGAAAGAAGTCGCGGTGTTCGCTGCGGCGTCCGAGGCGTTCTCGCAGCGCAACATCAATTGCTCGATCAGCGAAAGTCTGGCGCGCTTCGCCCCGATCATGGAGGCCGCGAAACAGCACGGCGTTACCGTGCGCGGTTACGTGTCCTGCGTGCTCGGTTGCCCTTATGAAGGCGAGGTCGCACCGGAACAAGTGGCGATGGTCGCCCGCGAGTTGTATGCGATGGGCTGCTACGAAGTGTCTCTCGGCGACACCATCGGCACCGGCACCGCCGGCGCGACCCGGCGGTTGTTCGAAGTGGTGTCGGCGCAAGTGCCACGGGAAAAACTCGCCGGGCACTTCCATGACACCTACGGCCAGGCGATGGCCAACATCTATGCCAGCCTGCTGGAAGGCATCGCGGTGTTCGACAGCTCTATTGCCGGCCTCGGCGGCTGCCCGTATGCCAAAGGCGCGAGCGGTAACGTCGCCACCGAAGACGTGGTGTATCTGCTCAACGGCCTGGGCATCGAGACCGGTATCGACCTGGACGCCTTGATTGCGGCGGGTCAGCAGATCAGCGCGGTGCTCGGTCGCCCGAGCGGTTCGCGTGTGGCCAAGGCCCGTAACGCCCAGTGAGGGCGAAGGTGTTACCGCTGCGTCGGAAACGTGGGCGGAGTCGAGTAACACGGAAACAAATTGTCTGGTTTGCCCTGAAAGAAAAATCCTTCAAAAATCCCAACCACTTGATTTAAAAGGGATTTAAAAAGTTGGCACGGCTTCTGCTATCTCTATGGCATAACAAGAATAAAAAGCAGCAAACCAATAAAAATAAGACGTACCGACTCTGACATAACAAAAACAACACGGCAGAGACGCAGCTAACAGATTTTTTTGGAGAAGGTGTGCTTTTCAGGGTGCTCTCAGGAGTGACCCGCAACCGGGCAGAGAACAATAAAACTACCTTCAGGTAGCTCCCGAATCGGTTGGATCGTTTAACGAGAAAGCAGATCAGCGCTCAAAAAAATACGTTTGCTCTTGACCCCGGATGGGGGTCGCCAAAAACAGCGGTAAAGGGCCACGGTTGCCAAAAACAACAACAGACCGCCCCTCAATAATAAAAAAAGAGCACGCGACGACAAAATTAAGGGGGAGCCTCGGCTCCCCTTTGTGCTTTCTGTGATTCCCGAATCCCCCGCCGCCCCTTGTAGGAGTGAGCCTGCTCGCGATAGCGGTGTGTCAGTCGATGCAAATATTGACTGAGACACCGCTATCGCGAGCAGGCTCACTCCTACATTTGATTGTTGTCAGGCCTGCTTTTCGCGGAGCTCCTCGATACTGATCTCACGCATCCGAAACTTCTGGATCTTGCCCGTCACCGTCATCGGAAACTCCTCCACAAACTTGAAGTAACGCGGCGTCTTGAAGTGGGCGATGCGCTCCTTGCACCACACTTGCAGCTCTTGTTCGGTGGCACTGTGGCCGGGATGGAACTTGATCCAGGCGACAATCTCCTCGCCGTAACGCGAGCACGGAATGCCGATCACTTGTACGTCCGCCACCGCCGGGTGGGTGAAGAAAAACTCTTCGAGCTCACGCGGATAAACGTTCTCGCCGCCGCGAATGATCATGTCCTTGTTACGCCCGGCGATGTTCACGTAACCCTCATCGTTCATGCTCGCCAGATCGCCGGTGTGCATCCAGCCGGCCTCGTCGATGGCTTCGGCCGTGGCTTGCGGGTTGCTCCAGTAACCGAGCATCACACTGTAACCGCGGGTGCATAGCTCACCGATGGTGCCGCGCGGCACCAGGTTGCCCGCCTCGTCGATGATTTTGCTTTCCAGTTGTGGCTGGGTGCGGCCGACGGTGGTGACGCGCAGTTCAAGTTCATCGTTGGGTCCGGTCTGCAGCGACACCGGACTGGTCTCGGTCATGCCGTAGGCAATCTGCACTTCGCTCATGTGCATCTCGCTGATGACCCGGCGCATCATCTCGATCGGGCACGTGGCGCCGGCCATGATCCCGGTACGCAGGCTCGACAGATCGAATTCGCCACGCAGCGGTTGATCGAGCATGGCGATGAACATGGTCGGCACGCCGTACAGGCCGGTGGCCTTTTCTTCAGCGACGGTTTGCAGGGTCAGCAGCGGATCGAACGCGTCGTTGGGATGAATCATGGTGCTGGCGTGGGTGATGCAGCCGAGGTTGCCCATGACCATGCCGAAGCAGTGATACAGCGGCACGGGGATCACCAGGCGGTCGCTCGGGGTCAGGCCGATGCTTTCGCCGACCATGTAACCGTTGTTGAGGATGTTGTAGTGACTGAGGGTCGCGCCCTTGGGGAAACCGGTGGTGCCGGAGGTGTACTGGATATTCACCGGTTGATCGAAGTGCAGGCTGTCGCTGCGTTCACGCAGTTGTTCGGGCGAAACACTGCTCGCCAGATCGGCCAGTTGCGACCACGGCAGGAAGCCCGACGGTGGCTGTGCGTCGAGGCTGATCACCCCGCGCAAATCCGCCAGACGTTCGCTGCACAAATGGCCGATGGATTGCTCTGCGAGTTCCGGTACCAGCCCTTGCAGCATGGCGTGGTAGTTGGAGGACTTGAAAGCGCCGGCGCACACCAGCCACTGGCAACCGGACTGCTTGAGCACGTATTCCAGTTCGGAGCTGCGGTAGGCCGGGTTGATGTTGACCAGGATCACGCCGATCTTCGCCGTGGCGATTTGCGTGATGCACCACTGCGCGCAGTTCGGCGCCCAGATGCCGAGCCGATCTCCCGTCTGCAAACCCAGCGCCAGCAAGGCTCTGGCGTGCAGGTCGACGCTATCGGCCAGTTGCTGCCAGGTGTAGCGCAACTGCTGATGCCTTACGACCAGCGCCTCGCCGTGCGGGTGTTGCGCAACCGTCTGATCAAACTTCTGCCCGATGGTCATCGCCAGCAAGGCTTTGTCCTGTGAGCCACGGGTATAGCTGCGCTGCGGGTTTGCACTGGGTTGATCCATGACGACCCCTATTGTCTTTATTAGTGGGTTTACCGGGATTTTGCTCTTGGCGGGAGTCAACTGTGGCGAGGGGATTCATCCCCGATGGTGTGCGAAGCGCACCCTCAGTTTTTCCTGTTGAACCGCATTCACAGGTTTTGGGTCGGCTTCGCCAACCATCGGGGATAAATCCCCTCACCACACAAGCCCGCTCCCACCAAAAGCACTCCGCTTTCAATCCTGAACTGCCCCTACTCTCGCTCAAGTTGACGTTAACGTAAAGGGTGATTGACAGTCATTCATCACAGGCTTACGTTAACGTAAAGGTGAGAGCCATTGACTGCCCTCCCCACCCTACAAAAAAGCCAAAAGGTGACCCATGAGCTACCCATCCCTGAACTTCGCCCTCGGTGAAACCATCGACATGCTGCGCGATCAGGTTCAGTCCTTCGTCGCCGATCAGATCGCCCCACGCGCCGCGCAGATCGACCGCGACAACCTGTTCCCGGCCGACATGTGGCGAAAATTCGGTGACATGGGCCTGCTCGGCATCACCGTGCCGGAAGAGTACGGCGGTGCGGGTCTGGGTTACCTGGCGCACGTGGTGGCGATGGAAGAAATCAGCCGCGGCTCGGCTTCCGTGGCGCTGTCCTACGGCGCGCACTCCAATCTCTGCGTCAACCAGATCAACCGCAACGGCAACCACGAACAGAAATCCAAATACCTGCCGAAGCTGATCAGCGGCGAACACGTCGGCGCACTCGCCATGAGCGAGCCGAACGCCGGCTCCGACGTGGTTTCGATGAAACTGCGCGCCGACAAACGCGGCGACCGCTTCGTGCTCAATGGCAGCAAGACCTGGATCACCAACGGCCCTGACGCCAACACCTACGTGATCTACGCCAAGACCGACCTGGAAAAAGGCCCGCACGGCATCACCGCGTTCATCGTCGAACGCGACTGGAAAGGCTTCAGCCGCAGCAACAAGTTCGACAAGCTCGGCATGCGCGGTTCCAACACCTGCGAGCTGTTCTTCGATGACGTCGAAGTGCCGGAAGAAAACATCCTCGGTGTGCTCAATGGCGGCGTGAAAGTGCTGATGAGTGGCCTCGATTATGAACGCGTGGTGCTGTCCGGCGGCCCGACCGGGATCATGCAGTCGTGCATGGACCTGATCGTGCCGTACATCCACGATCGCAAGCAGTTCGGCCAGAGCATCGGCGAATTCCAGCTGATCCAGGGCAAAGTCGCCGACATGTACACCCAGCTCAACGCCAGCCGCGCCTACCTGTATGCAGTCGCTCAGGCCTGCGAGCGTGGCGAAACCACGCGCAAGGACGCCGCCGGGGTGATCCTCTACACCGCCGAGCGCGCCACGCAAATGGCCCTCGACGCGATCCAGATTCTTGGCGGCAACGGCTACATCAACGAATTCCCGGCCGGGCGTCTGCTGCGTGATGCCAAGCTTTACGAAATCGGCGCCGGCACCAGTGAGATCCGGCGCATGCTGATCGGCCGCGAACTGTTCAACGAAACCCGCTAAAACGGAGCTGCACATGGCTATCCTGCATACCCAGCTCAATCCCCGTTCAGCGGAGTTCGCCGCCAATAGCGCGGCGATGCTTGAACAGGTCGACGCGCTGCACACCCTGCTCGCCCAAGTGGCGCAGGGCGGCGGCGCGAAAGCCCAGGAACGACATACCTCGCGCGGTAAATTGCTACCGCGTGAACGCATCAATCGCTTGCTCGATCCGGGCTCGCCTTTTCTGGAAATCAGCCAGCTCGCCGCGCACGCGGTGTACGGCGAAGACGTGCCAGCCGCCGGGGTGATTGCCGGGATCGGCCGGGTCGAAGGCGTCGAGTGCATGATCGTCGCCAACGACGCGACGGTGAAAGGTGGCTCGTACTACCCGCTGACCGTGAAAAAACACCTGCGTGCGCAGACCATCGCCCAGCAGAACCGCCTGCCGTGCATCTATCTGGTGGACTCGGGCGGCGCCAACCTGCCGCGTCAAGACGAAGTGTTCCCGGATCGCGAACACTTTGGTCGGATCTTCTTCAACCAGGCCAACATGAGCGCGATGGGCATTCCGCAGATCGCCGTGGTCATGGGCTCGTGCACCGCGGGCGGCGCCTATGTGCCGGCAATGGCGGACGAAGCGATCATGGTGCGCAATCAGGCGACGATCTTCCTTGCCGGCCCACCGCTGGTGAAAGCCGCGACCGGTGAAGTGGTCAGCGCTGAAGACCTCGGCGGTGCCGATGTGCACTGCAAGATTTCCGGCGTGGCCGACCATTACGCCGAGAGCGACGAGCACGCCCTCGCCCTCGCCCGCCGCAGCGTCGCCAATCTCAACTGGCGCAAGCTCGGCGAAGTGCAGCAGCGCACGCCGATTGCGCCGCTGTACGCCAGCGACGAGTTATATGGCGTGGTTTCGGCCGACGCCAAACAGCCATTCGACGTGCGCGAAGTGATTGCGCGGCTGGTCGACGGTTCGGTGTTCGATGAATTCAAGGCGCTGTTCGGCACCACGCTGGTGTGCGGCTTTGCGCACCTGCATGGCTACCCGATCGCAATCCTCGCCAACAACGGCATCCTCTTCGCCGAAGCCGCGCAGAAAGGCGCGCACTTCATCGAACTGGCCTGCCAGCGCGGCATCCCGCTGCTGTTCCTGCAGAACATCACCGGCTTCATGGTCGGCCAGAAATATGAGGCCGGCGGCATCGCCAAACACGGCGCGAAACTGGTGACCGCTGTGGCCTGCGCCAAAGTGCCGAAATTCACCGTGATCATCGGCGGCAGCTTCGGCGCCGGTAACTACGGCATGTGCGGGCGCGCTTACGATCCGCGTTTTCTGTGGATGTGGCCGAATGCGCGCATCGGCGTGATGGGTGCCGAGCAGGCGGCGGGCGTGCTGGTGCAGGTCAAGCGCGAGCAGGCCGAACGCAGCGGCCAGGCCTTCAGCGCCGCGCAGGAAGCCGAGATCAAACAGCCGATCCTCGACCAGTACGAAGAGCAGGGTCACCCCTACTACTCCAGCGCACGCCTATGGGACGACGGCGTCATCGACCCGGCGCAGACCCGTGATGTGCTGGCCTTGGCCTTGTCCGCGTCGTTGAACGCGCCTATCGAACCGAGCCGCTTCGGCGTGTTCCGGATGTGATGCTTTTTTGTGGGAGCGGGCTTGCTCGCGAAAGCGGTGTATCAGTCGACGTATCCGCAACTGACAGACCGTCTTCGCGAGCAAGCCCGCTCCCACAGAAACCGTGGAGACGGAAGAATATGAGCGACTTCAACACCCTCGAACTGCAGAGCGACCCAAGGGGTTTCGCCACCCTGTGGCTCAATCGTGCGGAAAAGAACAACGCGTTCAACGCCGAAATGATCCGCGAACTGATTCTGGCATTGGACAAGGTTGCCAGCGACGCCAGCCTGCGTTTCCTGTTGGTGCGCGGGCGTGGCAAGCATTTCAGCGCCGGCGCCGATCTGGCGTGGATGCAGCAATCGGCCGAACTCGATTACCACACCAACCTGGACGATGCCCGCGAACTGGCGGAGCTGATGTACAACCTCGCCAAGCTGAAAATCCCGACCGTGGCCGTGGTGCAGGGCGCGGCGTTCGGCGGCGCGCTGGGGCTGATCAGTTGCTGCGACATGGCAATCGGCGCCGATGACGCGCAATTCTGTCTGTCGGAAGTGCGCATCGGCCTGGCGCCGGCGGTGATCAGTCCGTTCGTGGTGCAGGCCATCGGCGAACGTGCCGCGCGTCGTTATGCGCTGACTGCCGAGCGCTTCGGCGGGCAGCGTGCGCGAGAAATCGGTTTGTTGTCCGACAGCTACCCGGCTGCCGAACTCGATCAAGCGGTCGAGCAATGGATCGACAATCTGCTGCTCAACAGTCCGGCCGCGATGCGCGCCAGCAAGGATCTGTTGCGCGAAGTCGGTAACGGCGCGCTGACCCCGGCGCTGCGCCGCTACACCGAAAACGCCATCGCGCGCATCCGCGTCAGCCCTGAAGGCCAGGAAGGCTTGCGCGCCTTCCTGCAAAAACGTGCACCGAGCTGGCAAACCGCAACCACCACCAAGGAGCCGCGTTGATGAGCGCACCTGTTCTCACCACCCTGCTGGTGGCTAACCGTGGCGAAATCGCTTGCCGGGTCATGCGTACCGCAAAGGCGCTGGGCCTGACCACCGTCGCCGTGCACAGTGCCACCGACCGCGAAGCGCGGCACAGCCGGGAGGCGGATATCCGCGTTGATCTCGGGGGCAGCAAAGCCGCCGACAGCTATCTGCAAATCGACAAACTGATCGCAGCGGCCAAGGCCAGCGGCGCGCAGGCGATTCACCCGGGTTACGGTTTCCTGTCGGAGAATGCCGGCTTCGCCCGTGCCATTGAACAGGCCGGGCTGATTTTCCTCGGCCCGCCCGCTTCGGCCATCGACGCGATGGGCAGCAAATCCGCAGCCAAGGCGCTGATGGAAACCGCCGGTGTGCCGCTGGTGCCGGGCTATCACGGCGAGGCGCAGGATCTCGAAACCTTCCGCGATGCCTGCGCACGCATTGGCTATCCGGTGCTGCTCAAGGCCACGGCCGGTGGCGGCGGCAAAGGTATGAAAGTGGTTGAGGACGTCAGCCAACTGGCCGAAGCGCTGGCCTCGGCGCAGCGTGAGGCGCAGTCGTCGTTCGGCGATTCGCGGATGCTGGTGGAGAAATACCTGCTCAAACCACGCCATGTGGAAATTCAGGTGTTCGCCGATCAGCATGGCAACTGCCTGTACCTCAACGAGCGTGATTGCTCGATCCAGCGCCGGCACCAGAAGGTCGTCGAAGAAGCCCCGGCCCCGGGCCTGACCCCGGAACTGCGCCGCGCCATGGGCGAAGCGGCCGTGCGTTCGGCGCAGGCGATCGGTTACGTCGGTGCCGGCACCGTCGAGTTTCTGCTCGATGCGCGTGGCGAATTCTTCTTCATGGAGATGAACACGCGCTTGCAGGTCGAGCACCCGGTCACCGAAGCGATCACTGGCCTCGATCTGGTGGCGTGGCAGATTCTTGTGGCGCGCGGTGAAGCGCTGCCGATCACCCAGGATCAGGTGCCGCTCAATGGCCATGCGATTGAAGTGCGCCTGTATGCCGAAGATCCGTCGAATGATTTCCTGCCCGCCACCGGACGTCTGGAGCTTTACCGTGAATCGGCCGCCGGACCGGGGCGTCGGGTGGATAGCGGGGTTGCAGAAGGCGATGAAATTTCGCCGTTCTACGACCCGATGCTCGGTAAGCTGATCGCCTGGGGCGAGGATCGCGAGCAGGCGCGCCTACGGCTGTTGAGCATGCTTGATGAGTTCGCGATTGGCGGCTTGAAGACCAACATCAACTTCCTGCGGCGGATCATCGCGCATCCCGCGTTTGCTGCGGCGGAGCTGGATACCGGGTTTATTCCGCGTTATCAGGAAACGCTGCTGCCCGCTCCGGGTAAGCTGAGCGATGAGTTCTGGCAGACCGCAGCGCAGGCTTTCGCGCAGAGTCTGCCGGGCGCTGTTCGGGCGGATGACCTGGGTTCGCCGTGGGCGTTGAACAGCGGGTTGCGCGCAGGGTTGCCGGCGGAAGTCACCTTGCACTTGAGCTGCGAAGGTCAGGATCGGGCGTTGACCTTGGGCAGCACCGACAACGCCAAACTGTCGGATGAAGCATTGGTCGTCGAGCACGATGGCGTACGTCGCAACTTGCGTGCCATTCGTCAGGGCGATTCGCTGTACCTGCAATGGGAAGGCGAGTTGCGGCGTATTCAGATGTTCGACCCAATCAGCGCCGTCGACGCCAGCCACAGCCATCAGGGCGGTCTCACTGCGCCTATGAACGGCAGCATCGTGCGGGTGTTGGTGGAGGCCGGGCAATCGGTCGAGGCCGGTGCGCAACTGGTGGTGCTGGAGGCGATGAAGATGGAGCACAGCATTCGCGCGCCCCATGCGGGAGTGATCAAAGCGCTGTATTGCCAGGAAGGCGAAATGGTCGGCGAAGGCAGCGCTTTGGTGGAACTGGAAGCCGAGTAAATGGGAGATCGATCCTACGCCGAGCGAGGATCGATCTGACTAGAAACGCGCCGTGGCTTGAACCACCACGCCGATGATTCGACACTCATCGGTGAACAGGGCTTTGGGCCAGGTCGGATTGAGCGGTACCAGATAACGCTGGCCGCCCTCTTCGTCGAGCTTGCGGAAGATCGCTTCGTCGCAGCCCTGCCACTGGGCGATCACCAGTTTGCCGGGCAGCGCCTCCACCTCCGGGTCCACCAGGATCAGCATGCCTTCGGCGATGCTCTGACCTGAAGGTGCGGTCATCGAATTTCCCGTCACGGTCAGCCAGAACGCTGCGCCACGGGCGTGATAGTCCGTCAGTTCGAAGCGCTGCTTGTCATGTGACGGGGCGTAAGCGGCGGTTGCACTCTCACGCGATTCGCACGGCGTGTGCCAATCGCTGACCGGATAGCGGAAATACGGGTTGTACTTCTGCGCCAGCGGCATCTCGTCATCGTCGGTCTCCTGCGGCTCGCGAATCACCAGCACCACTTCAAGGAAGTCCATCCCCAGCGCCTGCAATACGCGGTTCATTTCCGTAATACCCGGCTCGCGACGTTTGTTCAGCCAATGGCCGATCCCGCCCTGGGACATGCCGACGCGCTCTCCGAGCTCTGTTTGAGTGATTTTGAGTTCACTCATCTTGGCCTTGACCAACTCAATCCATTTATCCATGTGCGGCACCTTACTTGCCCCGCCTTCGGCCGGCAAAACACATATTGTAGTATTTAAATCCTCGTCACAACTACGCATCGTACTATGCTGGAAGCACGGACTTTCAATCGAACAAGGAGTGCCCCTTCACCATGAATATCAGCAGCAAAGACTTGCCCGATCTGCAAATGGACACCACGTTCACCTCCCCTCAAGGCAACGCGGCAGCGCAGCGAGCACTGGACTATTACTTGAAACCAGCTGTTTCAGAACCCGAGGTCGACGAGCGATTTTTCAATGTAAAACGCCATCTCAGCGGCGAAGAGGCCCTCGTGCACGCGTCGGATCTGTTGCGCTGCGCAGCCGCCACCGCCTTCAAGGCAGCCGAAAACCTGCAGGGCGCGAGCCGCGACCTGGCATTTTCGGTGGTGCATATGGTGGATATGGCGCGAGCGATGGTCGACCATTCAATTGATGGCGAACAGCTCTGACGGACACGGGAAGCGGACGGACAGAAAAGAATTTTCCGATCGCGCAGATAAAAACATTTGACTTGCAAATGATAATGATTATTATTGCAAGCAGCTGGTCGCGAGATCAGTCGATGGACCAGAGACCTTAGGTCGGTCTTCTGGACTATCTCCTCATCAGGCTAATCACGGTTTTTGACCCGGCTTTTTGCCGGGTCTTTTTTTCCCGTTTTTCGGGCTTATGGCTTCAGGCTAATGAAGTCTTTGGGTGCTGCAAATTCGATGGCGCGGATAATATCAAAAGAATATCGCTTGGCAAGCAAAGCCCGGCCCGATTGGGGCAAACTAATGACAATTAGCACTTGAGAATCAATCGCACACTCTCTAAGCTGCTTGCGCGTCATGGAAGACGCCCCCCACGCAACCCGCAATTTCCCTCGGTTTCAGCCCTGTCTTGCGTGTAAAGTAGCCGCCATAAAAATCATATTCAGGAACCGATTATGACCGTGGCCAAATCTTCGTTCGACATCAGCGCCAACTTCGACAGCGGCAACATCCAAGTCATCGACATCTCCAACCCGCTCAACCCGGTTCTGGCCATTCGCCCGGATACCCGGAGCGCTCACTTCCAGTGGTTCCACTTCAAGGCCAGCGGCCTGCATGTTCATCAGGAACACTGGTTTCGCCTGGTCAACGCCAGCCAATCCTCCTACAACAAAGCCTGGACCGGCTATCAGGCTGTTGCGTCCTACGACCATGTGAATTGGTTTCGTATTCCTACCAGTTTCGAAGGCGACAGCCTGCGCTTCTGCCTCGAAGCCGAGCAGACCCACGCCTGGTTCGCCTACTTCGAACCCTACAGCCGAGGTCGTCACGACTGGCTGATCGAGCAAGCGCTGACCAAGGCCGGCACCGAACTGCTGGCAACCGGCAAAAGCGTCGAGGGTCGTGACATTCAGCTGCTGCGCAAGGGCAGCGGCGCCGAAGGCCAGCACAAAGTCTGGATCATCGCGCAACAGCACCCAGGCGAACACATGGCCGAATGGTTCATGGAAGGCGTGATCGAACGCCTGGAGCGCCACGACGACCCGGTGCTGAACAAGCTGCTCGCCAGCGCCGATCTGTATCTGGTGCCGAACATGAACCCGGACGGCGCCTTCCACGGGCATTTACGTACCAACGCCATGGGCCAGGACCTGAACCGCGCCTGGCAGAGCGCCAGTCAGGACATCAGCCCAGAGGTACTTTTCGTACAACAGCAGATGGAAAAGTACGGCGTCGATCTATTCCTCGACGTACACGGTGATGAAGAAATTCCCCACGTGTTCACCGCCGGTTGCGAAGGCAACCCGGGTTACACGCCGCGCATCGAGAAGCTCGAAGAGCATTTCCGCACGCACCTCAAGCACACCACGAAAGACTTCCAGACCAAATATGGCTACACCCGCGACGAACCGGGTCAGGCCAACATGACCCTGGCCTGCAACGCTGTAGGGCAGAAATATGACTGCCTGTCGCTGACCCTGGAAATGCCGTTCAAGGATCATGACGACCATCCGAACAAAGAAACGGGCTGGTCGGGCAAGCGCTCGAAACAGTTGGGCAAGGACGTGCTGACCACCATCGCAGACATGGTCGACACTCTGCGCTGATCCCTCCCCCGCTCTACCCAAAGATCGCAGCTATGCCTGCGATCTTTTTTTGCGCAATCACACGCCATGACCAACAAGGTTGCAAATTAAAACCAGAATGCTTAACGTGATTCTGGTTTCAATTTGAAACCCAAAAAGGAATCAGGGCATGCAATCTCAACCTCTCAAAAGCAGCGTGGTACTACTGTTCGCCATTGCCTGCGGGCTGGCGGTGGGCAACATGTATTACGCGCAGCCGCTGCTGGATGCCATGGCCGAGGCGTTCTCCATGTCGCCCGCAACCATCGGCATTGTCATTACCCTGACGCAGATCGGCTACGGCATTGGCCTGGTATTGCTGGTGCCACTTGGCGACTTGCTCAACCGACGCCGGTTGATCGTCACCCAGACCCTGCTCTTGGCTGCCGCGCTGTTGATGATCGCGCTGGCGCCCAGCAGCGCGTGGTTGCTGCTCGGCATGACCCTGACCGGTTTGCTTGCGGTGGTGACGCAAGTGCTGGTGGCCTACGCCGCGACCCTGGCGATCCCGGCGCAACGCGGTCGCGTGGTCGGCGTCGTCACCAGCGGCATCGTCGTCGGCATTCTGCTTGCTCGCACGATTGCCGGGGCCATGGCTGATCTGGCCGGTTGGCGGGCGATCTATCTGCTGTCGGCGGGGCTGACGCTGCTGATGGCACTGCTGCTGTTGCGCGTCTTGCCCAAGAATGAAGCCGCGCAGCCCGCAAGCCGTTACGGCGCGCTGATCGCTTCGGTATTCAGCCTGTTCAGGCAAGAGCCGGTGCTGCGGCAACGGGCGATTCTCGCGCTGCTGACCTTTGCCAGCGCCATGGTGCTGTGGACGCCGATGGTGCTGCCGCTGGCCGCCCCGCCGCTGTCGTTATCCCATAGCGAAATTGGCCTGTTCGGCTTGGCCGGCGCCGCCGGTGCACTCGCCGCCGCGCGCGCCGGACATCTGGCTGATCGCGGTCTGGGCCAATGGGTCAGTGGCCTGTCGCTGCTGCTGATGCTCGCCTCGTGGCTGCCGATCGCCCTCACCCAGTCCTCGCTGTGGGCGCTGTTGCTGGGGGTGATCACCCTCGATCTGGGCCTGCAGGCCGTACACGTCACCAGCCAGAGCATGATCTACAGCGTGCGCCCCGAAACGCAAAGCCGCCTCACCGCCGGCTACATGCTGTTCTATTCGATCGGCAGTGCATTGGGTTCGATAACCTCGACGGCGATGTACGCCTGGGCCGGCTGGACCGGCGTGTGTCTGCTCGGCGCCGCTATTAATGCTGTGGCGCTGGGTTATTGGTGGCTGACCGTGAAAAGTGGCGCACCGCAGCGGTGCGCCACACAGACGGGTTAATCGCGACCGCGACCGCGCAACATGCTGTCGAGCACCTCGTCGCGACGCACCCAACCATGGAACAGCGCCGCCGCCAGGTGCAACAGCACGGTCAGGAACAACAGGTACGCCAGATAGCCATGCGCCTTGCGCAGCAGGGCAAACACTTGCGCATCGGCCGGCAGGATCGACGGCAACTGCAAGGTATTGCTGAGCATCACCGGCTCCCCGGACGCACTGATCATCGCCCAACCGAGCAGCGGCAACACCAGCATCAAGGCGTACAACAACACATGCGAAGCCTTGGCCGCCATCACCTGCCAGCCCGGCAGATCCGCCGGCAGCGGCGGCTGTCGAGTGGAAAACCGCACCAACAGACGCACGACCACCAGCAGCAGAATCGCGATCCCCAGCGGTTTGTGCAGATGAATCAGCCATTCATGCCGCTGTGAAACCGAAGTGACCATGCCGGCGCCAATGAACAACATGGCGATGATCATCAGCGCCATCAGCCAGTGCAGCAGCCGCGCCAGCAGCGCGAAATGAGTCGGTTGCGTGCTCATGGGCGAGCCTCCTGTCTGGCGGCGGGCAATTGGCTGACTTCACTGGTGCGCCGTAGATAAGAATCGGCGTAACCGGCGGAACGCGCCGCGAGCAGCGGGTCGTCGGAGCCTTCGATCCCGGCTGGCAGCACCAGCGGATCGTAGTTGATGTCGCGGCATTCGCCGCTGAGTTGCGGCTGGGTCTTCTCCAGCACCAGCGTGCCGGCGTTGATCACCTTGCGACCCTCGGGCCAGGTTTTGCTGGCATCGTTCACCGGATCACCGGGGTTGGCCAGGGTGATATTCAGCTGCCAGCGCAACGGCCCTTCGGCCAAGCGCTGTACCAGATCCTTCTCGAGAAAATCCGCACCCTCCGGCGCCGAGGCTCCGGCGGCATCGCGCGCCAGTGGCGTGACACTCCAGCGCACCGCCTGCTTCTGCCCGCTGGCGTTGACCAGATAGAACGCATTCACACTGTTGTAGGTTTCAGTGGCATAGCTGGCCGACGGTTTGGCGGTCTTCACCCACGTCAGAAACGGCACGGCTTCCGGGTGGGCGGCGAAGAATGCCGGCACTTTCGACGGATCCGGTTTACCCGTGGCCGGATCCGGCGACTGCGCCTGCTGCAACTGATAGAACGCCTCGGGAGTGCCGACCGGGAACACCGGCATGCTGTTCATCCCGGTGCGCCATTGCTGACCGTTGGCCTGGGTGAAACGCAGCGCCAGGCTGCGGATCGGCACGCTGCTGTCCGGGGCATAGGGATTCCCCGCCGGCAATGCGAAACGCCCGACCACCGGCGTCTGCGCCTCGTTGAACACCTGCGCGGAAGAAAACGCCCGCGCCTCGCCGCTGCTCTCGAAATGTCCGATCACGCACACGCCCTTGGCGTGATTGCGGCGAAATCCGGGGTGCACACCGTTGTTTTTCTCCAGCACATCGACCAGCGCCTTGGGCGTCAGACGTTGTGGGTCAAGATTGCCGTGCACGTAGGCAAACGCCCCGGCAACAGCGGCGACGACCACGGCAATCGCCGTCAGGCGCAACACTGTGCTCGCGGCACTCAAGGGCGGGCGCGACGGCCTGCCCGGCGGTGAAGTGCGATCAACCATGAATAACTCCAGGGCCATCGGCCACAAGTAGGAAGAATCAGCAAGACGCACCCCATCAGGATTTATTCCATAGCCCGGTATTTATTTTTCCGAACGTGGAATAACCTCGAACGGCAGACGTCTCCCTAGTCCACAGCGTAGTGACTAGCAGAAATTCATGAGCGAATTCGACGAACAGTTGAGAGAAATCATTCCCAGATTGCGCCGCTTTGCCGTGTCGTTGACCCGCAACAGTAGCAGCGCCGACGATCTGGTGCAGGCCAGCCTTGAGCGGGCCCTGTCCGGCTGGAGCGCGAAACGCGCCGAGGGTGATGTGCGCGCGTGGCTGTTCGCGATCCTCTATCGGCAGTTTCTCGACGCCCACCGACGCTCGCGTCGTTATGCGCGGATGCTCGAATTCTTCACCGGGCGCGATGACGCCGAACCCTCGACCGAGCGTACCGTGATCGCCCAATCGACCCTGCAAGCCTTCGATCGCCTGCCCACCGAACAACGCGCGCTGTTGCTGATGGTCTCGGTCGAAGGCCTGAGCTACAAGGAAGTCGCGGACATCCTCGACGTCCCCACAGGCACGGTGATGTCGCGCCTGTCCCGCGCCCGCCAGGCCTTGCGCCAGCTCAGCGACGGCGAAATCAGCAGCCCTTCTTTGCGGATACTCAAATGATCAGCATGCCCCCCAGCGAGCGCGACCTGCACGCGTACGTCGATCACCAACTCAACGAAGCCGACCGGCGTCTGGTCGACACCTGGCTGACCACTCACCCGGAAGCCGCCGCGCAGGTGCGCGCCTGGCAGCACGACGCCCAGTTGTTGCGCGCAGCCCTGGGCGGTGCCTTGCAGCAACCGGCCAATCCGGAACTCGATCCCACGCTGATTCGCCAGCGCCTCAAGCGTCAGTCGCGGCGTCACCTGGCCAGCGCGGCGGTGTTGCTGATCGCGGTCGGCATCGGCGGCTTCAGTGGCTGGCAGGCGCGGGAAATGACCCTCGTACGCTCTTCCACGCTACCCATGACTGATGCCTTGCAAGCCTATCGATTGATTGCCCAGCAAGGAATTCTGCCGGCGGACTACAAGGTTGCAAGTGACGGCGACATGCAGCATTGGCTTGACCGTTATTTCACCCAGGCCAGTCGCTTGCCGGATCTGAAATCCGCCGGTTTCGAACCGGTCAGTGGCCGCCTGCTCAGCACCGATGAAGGCCCGGCGGCGATGGTGGTGTATGAGGATCGCAGCGGCCACAAGGTCAGTTTCTACGTGCGGCCACCGGGGCCGAAGAACACCTTCCTGCCACGCGGCAGTCGCAGCGACGGCGATCTGAAAGCCGATTACTGGTCCGGTGGCGGGTACAACTATGCGATGGTCAGCCCGACGGATTCGCCGGCGGTGCAGCAATTGAGGCAGTCACTGCCATTGTGAAACTGCGCAATTCCCCCTTGTGGGAGCGGGCTTGCTCGCGAAAGCGGTAGATCAGTCACCATCATTGCTGAATGACACACCGCATTCGCGAGCAAGCCCGCTCCCACAGGGGGCATCGTATGAGTCAGAACCCTACATCGAGCACCACATTGTCCAGGTAAGTGCCCGCCGGCGGCGTGGTCTGGTCGGTGTAGATCTTCGCGTTGTAGTTGAAGATCTGACTTCCGGTGCCCAGACCATTTCCTGGATTGACCTCGGCGTCAGTGCTCGACCGGCGCGCACTGCCGACACTGCCCCAACGAGTAGTCCCGGCGCTTTTGAAGATGTCGTAGGCCAGATAGTTGCTCCCGGAAATCATCCGCCGCCGGCCGCCGACACTGGCCGGGTTCTGTCCGTCGCTCAAACCGACGCTGTAGGCACTGCCCTTGGTGCAGGCCAGATTGATGGTCTGCCCGGTCACCGGGGTAAAGGCACTGATTACCGGCGCACTGCCAAAGGCAATGTTCGGCGCAGTAATCGTGCAGTCGTTGGACACGGTCAGGTTCACCGTCAACGTCGCGGTACCGCTATTGATGTCGCGCCCCAGACAAACACTGCCGATACCGATCCCGGAGCAGTAATTCCAGTTCCAGAAAATGCTCAGGGTTTCCGTATAAACCCCGGCGGCGACGTTACTGCCAATGGTCGTGCCCAGATACAGCGGCACGGTTTTCGGGGTGGTGCCGTTGAGCAATCCCAAGGCATCGATAATGCCGTTACGGGCGAAGTCGAAGGCGCTGCCACGGGTGACCGGGTAGCTGGTGCTGTTGTTGGCGTAGATCGTGTAGCCGATGACGTCGCCGGTCGGCCCGAGCAAACCACTCTGGGTCGAGGTGATGGTGGCGTAGAAATGGTCGTTGCTGGTCAGCAATGACAACAGCGAACCGGTACAACTCAACCCGGCATTGAGCGTGGAACTGGGCTGCGTCGTGGTGCGCACGGCAATCGAACTGATCGAACCGAACGCCGCCGGCGTGGTGCTGACCACCGAACACAAGGCCTGCGCCATCCCCGGCAGCAGCAACGCCAGACACAGGCAAATCCGCGCCGCGTTCATTGGCACACCAACGGGCCGATCAGCGGCACCTGGCTTTGCTGCATGTCCACGGCGAATTGCGCCTTGCAGGTCTTGCCGTCGGCCAGCGTCACCTGCAACGAGTTCTGCACCTGGAGGTTTTCCAGATAGACCAAGCCGTCCCAACCGACCACCGTGCGCGTACCGCTCTGCTCATGAAGCACCCCCGCACCCAATGGCAATTCACGCTGGTGCGCATCCACCAGCACAATACTCGCAGCGATCACCCGGGTCAGTGGAAACTCCAGCAAATAACCGCTGCCACGGCGTACGGCGATGCGCTGTTCGACGTTGGGGCTGCGCACGTTGGCCGGCAGATTCAGCGGATCGATTTCGTATTTGCCGCGGTAGTACGCGCTGCTCCACGGCACCAGCAAGTGGCCGTTTTTATCGGTTTGACCGACCTGCTGGTTTTCGTAGCGCACCGGAATGTCGGCGAAACCTTCGGTGCTGACCACCACAAACGCGTCGTCGATGCGATTGGCGGCGAACACCTGGCGGTCCATCCATACCAGCGAGCCACTGGCATCGGCCCAACGGGTCTCGGCCTCGGACGTGCCGTAGACCCCGGCCTGCAACTGCACAGATTGCAGACGCCAGGTCACGTCGGCCTGGCGATAATCGGGACCATCACCCTTGGCGTAACCCAGATTGAAACCCACCCCGCCCTCGGTCGGTACCGAGCGGCTGTAATTGACCCGCTGCTGACTCTGCCCGGTCTTGCTGCGCTCGCTACTGATCGCCAGGCTACCGCGCAGATCGAACGGGATCACCAGTTGCGCTTGCACCGCCCAGTGGCTGTTGCCGATCTCGCGGTTGGCCGACAGATAGAAGCTGCTGTTGCGCCACAGCGGTTTGCTCCAGCTCAGGTTGAGCAGACGCGTGCGCGAATCGTCCGCCGCGCGCACATCGAAATAACCGGCACCGAGGCTGCCCCAGCGCTCTAGGTTGACGCTCAGGGTCGCCTGCTCGCTGCGCCGGCTGAGGCTGATATAAGGGCTGTCGATCACGCTGAGGTCGGCGTACTGATCGCGGCGTTGCAGGCGCTGCCAGGAAAAGCTGTAGCGCTGGCTGCTGTATTGATAACCGAGGCTCAATTGCTCGCCAGCGTCACCCTCGAACCGGCTCTGACTGATGGCGCTGTTGAGTACGCCGAAATTGCCCAGACGCCAATTGCCGCCGATGCCGCCGAGGGTCAGCGAGTCAGCCGCTTCGGCGTGGCTTTCCAGGGTGAAGCTGTCGCTGACACCGTAGCGCAGGCTGCCGGAGGTCACGCCAGGGCCATAGCCGAAGTCCTTCAAACCGTAATCGCGGCGCAACGTACCGGCCGCCACCGAGAAATCACTCAGGCCTTTTTGCAGCAGACTGCTGGTGACATAGAACGGCACCGTGGTCGACACCTGCCTCCCCAGCGCATCGGTGGTCACCACCACGGCCTCACCGGCGCCGTTGATGAAGGGAATGTTGGTCAGGGTATACGGACCCGGTTGCAGGTCGGTGCTGCTCGACTTGTAGCCGTTGATGAACAGATCCACCGACGACGGCACCGCGGCCTCACCGGCGAACTGCGGCAGCGGATAGGTGACCAGATCCGGACGCACGGCAAAGTCCCGCGAGAACTGCACACCGCCCAGACGCACCGAGTTGCTCCAGGGCAAGGCGCCACTGATCACGTCCCCGCCCTCGTAGGTGAGCATTCGCTCGTCGTCGGAGTAACGCCAGGTGGTGTCGTAGCGCAGGTAGCCGTTGTCCAGTGTGCTGACCGAATCGCCGGACAAGGTGCGCCGGTACTGCCCGGTGTTGGACAACGTGCCCCAACTGTCGAACAGCCGCACCTCGTTCCACGCCGCCAGATAAGTGCCGGCATCGTCGGTGTCGTTGAGGTACAGGTCATAGTTGAACAACGCGCCGAAACTGCTCAGCGCCGGGGTGCGCGGATAGTTCTCGCGATTACCGATGAACTGATCCGGCAGCCACTGCGGTGGCACCACCAGCAGCAGGCGCTGGCCGACACTGTCGTATTCGCTGTGCAGTCCAGGCAGGCCGTCGAGATCAACTTCAGCACCAGGATTGCCCGGCAATTTCATCCCGGTTTCAGCCAATACGCTGGCCGGCAAAAACAGATGCCCGTCACGTTGCTGCACCGCCACCACCCGCCCGGTGTTCATCTGATTGACCACCAACTCCAGAAACAACTGTGCATCACTCACGGCCTCCATGCCGCTGGGCGGTGGCGGCAGTTCGCCGGCCTCGGATGGTTGCACGAACATCAGGCAACACGCGCCGGTCATGAGCCACAACGGACGCTGAATACGACGAGCCCATCCCGGGCTCATACACGCTTTACGTCCGTCAATGGACTCGATCCTCCTGATGCCACTCTTGCCAAAGCCAGTTATCTTTCTCTGGAATTTTGACGATACGATGCATTCATTGTGGTGAGGGAGCTTGCTCCCGCTCGGCGGCACAGCCGTCGTCAGAACTGTTTAAGCGGACTGCCTGACATGGCTTGGGGCTGCTTCGCAACCCAGCGGGAGCAAGCTCCCTCGCCACAAAAGTCCACTCGGCATGGCTCCCTTTTCAGCGTCCCGGCGCAATGCTCTGCACCTGGACCCCGCCATTGACTCGCACTTGCAACGCCGACTCACTCGCCAACGCCCCAGGTGCCGGCCAGCGCATCACCGCGCCCGGCAGCACATAACCCAGCAACCCCTCGGCTAATGGCTTGCTCTGTCCACCCTGTTTGATCGCCACGTCGGTCAGCCGCGCATGCACCGCGCCCTGATTGCGCACTTCGATATACGGTCGACCGTCCACCGCCACCGTGCGCCAGCTCAGCTGCGGCACACCGATACCTTTGGGGTCACGCGGGCGGGTGCTGTCTTCCTTGCTCCACAGCCCCGCGCCGTAGGCAAACAACGGCACCGAATAGCGCATCTGGAAACGAATTGCGGCTGCGGTTTTGCCGCCCTCGGCGGCCGGCGGCTGGGCGGAAGGGATTTCGTCGATGATGATCCGGTAGGCCAGTTCCTGCCCCGGCGGCACATCCTTGGTCCGGGTCAGGCGCACCAGTTGTTTTTGCCCCGGCTCGATCTTCGCCACTGGCGGGCTGCCGATCACGTCGCGCTGGTTCTGGTATTGCTCTGCAAAGCCGCTCTGGCTCCAGCCGAACACGCGGATCTGCAGGTTGGCGGTTTCCGTGCCACGGTTTTCCAGCCATAGCGCACTGGCCTGTTGATCGGCCTCCAGCACCGGATCGATCGGCCAGATCAGCACCGAACTGGCGGCCTGCGCATGGCCGGCCCCGAGCATGACCAGCGCCAGCAACGCGCCCTGCAACAACGAATGCCCAGACGTAACTGCCCCCATGAACCTGCTCCTTGTCGGCCATTCAAATGTCGCTTTACCACGACAGCTGCACCTGCAACACGTCGCTGTACGTCCCCCCGGGCTGATTGCCCGGCAATTGCACCTGACCGTAAATCGGCAGGCTGATGTTGTTCGCATCGCTATAGGCCACCGCCACGCTCTGGCCGATGCCCAGGCTCTGGCTGTAAGCCGCATCGCGGAACAGCGCATACGCCACCCGCGCACTGCCGCTGTTGATCTGCATGTGGCGACCGCTGCTGTTGTACTGGCCGCCATCGACCGTCATGTTCAGTGCCACCCCCGGCGTGCATTGCAACTGCACGCCGCCGGTCAATGCCACTTGCACCGTGCCGGTCGCGAGGGCCGAACTAGAACCGAAATTCAGTCCGCCGTAATTCGACACCCCGCCCACCACCAGGCATCCCGGCGTGATGGTCGCGCTGACCTGAAAGCTCTGGCTGGTCGCCGCCCCCAGCGGCAGCGGCACACTGCCCGCACAGAGCAGGAGCAGCGCGGCACAGCCTTGGCGGCGCATGGCATCAGAACGTCAGTTCAACAGCGACGGTGTCGGTGTAAGTCCCCGCCGGCAACCCGGCCTTGCCCACCGCCTGACCGTAGATATTCACCGTCTGCGCTACGCCAGTGCTGGTCGCCAGGTTGATCGTGCCGTCGATCGGCAGCAGTTGCGAATGCCCGGCATCGGTGTAGAAGTCGTACGGCACGTAGTTGGCGACACCGTCGTACAGCGCGCGAGCGCCGCCCGGCGACTGCCCATCGTGAGCACCGGCACGCACCTTGACCACCGGGGTCGTGCCGCTGGAGCAGAGAATCGACAGCGCCCCGCCGCCACCGCCCAGAACCTGCCCGCTGGCGGTGGTGAACAGACTGTTGGCGGTGCCGAAGTTCAGCGCACCGAAGTTCAGGCCGGTGGAGCCGCCGGCGCCATTGACCTGACAGCTGCTGATCAGGGTCAGGCTGGCGGTGATCTGGCCGGTGACCGTGGTGGCGGCGTGGGCACTGGAAACCAGCGTCAGGCCGAGCAACGACAAACCTATCCTTGATGCAAACTTGCGCATGGTGTCCGTCCTCTACGGGGTTACCAGTCGAGCGTCACCGTCAGCGTGTCGGTGTAGACACCTGCCGGAACCGCGCGGGTATTCGCCACCACCGTGCCAAACACCGGAATCGGTATCTGCGCACCGCTGGTGACAGCGAAATTGTGTTGTTGACCAATGCTGTAGCGCTGGCTACCGGAGGCATCCAGAAAGAGTTGATAAGGCAGGGTCTGGCGCCCGTTGCTCAGGCGGCGGGTGGTGCCGTCACCGTGACTGCCGCCATCGATGGTGACGGTGAAACCGGTGACCGAAGGATTGCAGGCGACATTCAGCTTGCCGCTGCTGTCGCCGTCGAGACTGGCCTTGATCGGCGCGTTCCACGTCGGCCCCTGCTGACCGAAATCGAGGGTGCCCAGATTGCTTACCGGGATCGCCGGGGTGGCGCTGTTGGTGACTTCGCACCCGGCGATCAGGATCAGCCGCGCATTGATCTGCCCACTGATCGCCGCCTGTGCGTCGTCAGCGAGCAACAGCAACGTACCCGTGGCGATAACCATCCAGTGCTTGCCTGTCATAGCGTCCGTCCTACTCCTTCAGGATGCCTGCGTACCTTGCGTTCAGGATTGAACGCCCCTTCCCTGCGCAATCCGCCTCCAGCGGATTGCCTGAAATCCTGCACTCACCAGGTCACGGTGACTTTCACCAGATCCGAATAGCGGCTGACCTGCGGCACCTGCGCCAGACGCTCGATCCGCGCATACAGCGGCAGCTCCACCGTGCCGGTGTCCGGCACCCGGCCGCTGACCGGCACGTTCACCACCAGCGGCACCCGGCGCGCCGCGTCCTGATACAGCCGATAAGGAATCGGCTGGCTCCCCGCCGCCCCCGCCATATAGCGAACCTCACCAACGCCGCCATGCAGGCCACCGTCGACCCGCAGCTGATACGGCGTGTCAGGGTTGCACTCCAGGCGTGGCAACCGTTGGTTGGTCAGCGCCGCACCCAGTGGCCCGGCCGGGTCGTCGAGACGCGCAGTACTGCCGAAATCCAGCACGCCCAATTGTTCGCTACCCGCCTCGCGCTGCTGGCCGATCAACTGGCAGCCACGCTGCACGTCAACGCGGACTTCGACCTGAAGATCCGCCGCATGCACCGAGGCCCCAAGCACCCCGAGCAGGCCCATCACCACACGTACAATCACTGTCCCATTCCTTGTGAGGGAACATCCTGGATGACGTTACTGTGTTTCAGGGTAGCAACGGACAACGAATCCGCCAGTCGATTGGATCCATGGATCTGCCGGGATATGTTTCGAAAGTTTGGCAACACGGCGAATTACATCGCTGAAAATAGCTGTACGTCCCGCACAAATTTGTTCAGTGATCGCCCACAGTCGACGAGCCGCGATGCAGCCGGGCCCATCCTCTGGTTACACTACGCCGCCGCGCTCCGGGCGCCGGCTTGATGACTACGGAGTGACTGCACTGTGCCCTCTCGAGCGCCCAAACGATCGCCACTGACCCTACGCTGGTCGGCGCTGCGCCGCTGGTTCGCCAAGGGCCGGCCCGCGCATGCCGGGCATGACGCGAATGCCCAGTCGATCCGCGACTATTTCCGGCACAAGGCCCATAGTCAGGGTTACACCCTCAGCCACAGCCAACAGCGGGTGATCGATTGCATGGCGCAGCAGGCCAGCCTGTTGTTCGGCGCCAAGCCGCAAATGCCGCCGAGCCTGTACCTGCATGGCGCGGTCGGACGCGGCAAGAGCTGGCTGCTCGACGGTTTTTTCCAGGCACTGCCGACCGCGCAGAAACAGCGCGTGCATTTCCATGAATTCTTTGCCCGGTTGCATCAGGGCATGTTCAACCATCGCGAACAGGACGACGCTCTCGGCGTCACCCTCGACGAGCTGTTAGCCGATTGCCGGGTACTGTGTTTCGACGAATTTCATGTGCATGACATCGGCGATGCGATGCTCATCACCCGCCTGTTCAAGGCCTTGTTCCAGCGCGGGATTCTGCTGCTGGTGACTTCCAACTATCCGCCGGAAGGCTTGCTGCCCAACCCGCTCTATCACGCGCGCTTCAAACCGGTGATCGAATTGATCAACGCCCGAATGCAAGTGATGGAGGTCGGCGGCCCGCACGATTACCGCAGCCAGGCGAGCAACCATGCGCATCAGGTTTTCACGCAGGGCCACTATGTGTGGCCAGCCACCGCAACCCAGCGCCAGGCGCTGAACCTGCCGCCCGAAGGTGCCCCGGCCATTGCGTTGCCGGTGGGCAGCCGACACGTTCAGGCGCGCCTGTGCGATGGCAGCCGGGTCGCTTTCACCTTCAGCGACGTGTGCGAGCAACCGACGGCGGTGATGGATTACCTGGAGCTGTGCCGGCGTTTCGACCAGTGGATCATCGACGACCTGCCGGAACTCGGTGAGTGCTCGATCGCTGCACAACAGCGCTTCATCAACCTGATCGACGTGCTCTACGACCAGGACAAGCACCTGACCCTGCTCAGCCGCTTGCCACTGCGCGAGGCCCTTGGCGGGAATGCCATCGATCTGGCGCGCACCCGCAGTCGCCTGGGGCAGTTGCAGGAAACCCACTGACCCACTCAAGTCCCTTGTGGGAGCGAGCCTGCTCGCGAAAGCGTCCTGTCAGCCAATATTTCGCCAACTGACACTCCGCCTTCGCGAGCAGGCTCGCTCCCACAGGAATTAAAGGGGCCTCCAGTTCAGATCAATGCAAATCCCGGCTTTGCCGTTATCATGTCGCCCATTCCGAGCGCCCGGCGCTTCTTTCCTTTGATAGTGAACATCCCCATGCACACCCTTGCTCAATTGCGCGCCGGCGAGTTGTCGGGCATTACCCGGCTGGATCTGTCTTGCGGCCTGACCGAGTTCCCCCGGGAGATTTTCGAACTGGCCGATACGCTGGAGGTGCTCAACCTCAGCGGCAACGCCTTGAGCAGTCTGCCCGACGACCTGCATCGCCTGACCAGGATGCGCATTCTGTTTTGCTCGGACAACCACTTCACCGAGGTGCCGGAATGCGTCGGAAAATGCGCGGCGCTGACGATGATCGGCTTCAAGGCCAACCGCATCAGCCACGTGCCGGGCCCAGCACTGCCGCCGCTGCTGCGCTGGTTGATCCTGACCGACAACTGCATCGAAAGCCTGCCCGTCGAACTGGGTGAGCGCCCGTATCTGCAAAAACTGCTGCTGGCCGGCAATCGCCTGCAAGCGTTGCCCGCCTCAATGAGCCAGTGCCATCGCCTGGAGCTGATCCGCATCGCCGCCAACCAGATGCGTGAACTGCCGCAGTGGCTGCTGACCCTGCCGAGCCTGACCTGGCTGGCGTATGCCGGCAATCCGCTGGAAACCGAAGCCGATGCCGCCGCGCTGGAAGCCACGCCGCTGATCGACTGGTCGGCGCTGCGTCTGGAACAGCGCCTGGGCGAAGGCGCCTCGGGGGTGATTTCCCGGGCGCAGTGGCAGCGCGCCGACGGCTCGCAGGTGCCGGTCGCGGTGAAGCTCTATAAAGGTGAAATGACCAGCGACGGTTCGCCGCTGCACGAGATGAACGCCTGCATCACCGCCGGCCTGCACCCGAACCTGATCCGCGTGGAAGGCCGTATTCACGGGCATCCCGATGGCCAACAGGGGCTGGTGATGCAACTGATCGACCCAAGCTTTCGCAATCTGGCTGCATTGCCGAGCCTGGCGAGCTGCTCGCGGGATGTGTATGCCGAGGACTGCCGCTTCAGTGCCGAAGTGGCGCTGAACATTGCCAAGGGCATCGCTTCGGCGGCCGAGCACTTGCATCAACAGGGCATCACCCACGGCGACCTCTACGGCCACAACATTCTGCTGAACGATCAGGGCGATTGCTTGCTCGGGGATTTCGGCGCGGCGTCGTTCCATGCCACCACCGACAACCTGGAAACCCGGGCACTGCAACGCATCGAAGTGCGGGCGTTCGGGGTTCTGCTCGGGGAATTGCTGGCGCGCGTCGACTCGGGGTTGAACGATGAACAACGCGAGGTGCTGGAGGCGCTGGAACAGCGTTGCTGTCAGCCGGATGTGCTGGCGCGGCCGGGGTTCAGCGAAGTGATCGAGGTCCTGGAAACGCTTTAACTGACGCAAATCCTGTGGCGAGGGAGCTTGCTCCCGCTGGACGGCAAAGCCGTCCCAAAAACAACGACTGCCGCGCAGCCGAGCGGGAGCAAGCTCCCTCGCCACAGTTTATCTTTGCAGCAAATCAGCCCGCCAGACCGACAAACATGTCCTGCACGTCGTCGTGGTTGTCGAGGCCTTCGAGGAACGCTTCAACTTCAGCCATCTGCTCGGCGCTCAGGCCGCTGACCGGGTTCTTCGGCTGGTAGCCGAGTTTGGCCGACAGCACCGTGAAGCCTTGCTCAGGCAGGGCTTTCTGCACGGCGTCGAGGTCGGTCGGATCGGTCAGGAACAGGGTCGCGCCCTCTTCGCCCGGCTCGAAGTCCTGGGCACCGGCCTCGATCGCGGCCATTTCCGGATCGGCGTCCGGGGTGTCCGGCGACGCTTCGATCATGCCGACGTGGTTGAAGTCCCAGGCCACCGAACCGGAAGCGCCCAGTTGACCCTTGCGGAACGCCACGCGGATTTCCGCGACGGTGCGGTTGATGTTGTCGGTGACGCACTCGACGATCAACGGAACCTGATGCGGCGCGAAACCTTCGTACGTCACGCGGTGGTACTGCACGGTTTCGCCCAGCAGGCCGGCGCCTTTCTTGATGGCGCGGTCCAGGGTTTCCTTGGGCATCGAGGCTTTCTTGGCCTGCTCGACCACCAGACGCAGGTGTGCGTTGGTGGCGGTATCGGCACCGTTGCGGGCAGCGATGGTGATTTCTTTCACCAGTTTGCCGAAGATCTTGCCCTTGGCGTTGGCTGCCGCTTCTTTGTGTTTAACCTTCCACTGTGCGCCCATTACTCACTCTCTTGATCTGTGGCGCCGAGACATCTATTGGCCGACGCGTGGCGCCAAGTTTATACGGCCTAAAGTCGGCAATCGACCAAAAAAATCATTGTTGAATCGACATCGTCACCACGACTTGTAGGGCGATTCTGAAAAGCCCACCAGCCATGACCATTCGTGCTCGCGTTTTCGTACCCTCTGCCGTCCGTATTGCCCACAGAGCCCGTACGAATGCTCAATGATAAGGAAAGCCCGTTCACCCTGACCCTGACCGACGGCCCGCTGTGCCTGCCGGTCTTGCGTTTCAGTGGCAAGGAAGCACTCAATCAGCCGTTTCGCTTCGAAATTGAAATGATCGGTCTGGCACCGGCGTTGCCCCCAGGCAGTCTGCTGCGCCAACCGGCGTTCCTGCGCCTGGGCGCCGATCACGGGATCCACGGTCTGATCCACAGCGTCAGTTGCGAGCATCGCGCCAGCCACCGCATCGGCTACCGGCTGATCCTCGTCCCGCTGCTGTTGAGTCTGGACCAGCCGCCCCGGCGCCGGGTCTTCGTGCAAACGAGCGTGCCGACGATCCTCGCGCAATTGCTCGGCGAGCATGAGTTGCCGGCGGACAGTTACCGGATCGAAATGAGCGTCGGCCAATACCCGCCGCGGCCCTTTTGCATCCAGTACGAAGAAAGTGACCTGGCCTTCGTGCAACGGCTGTGTGAGGAGGAAGGCATCCACTATCACTTCGAGCATCACCCGAACGGGCATGTGCTGGTGTTTGCCGATGACAACCTCAGCCTGCCGCAGGAACCGTTGCCGGTGCCGTTTGGCATCACCGACGACACACCATCACCGCGCGTCAGCACGCTGTTTCAGCGCCATGACGCGCCACCGTTGATGGCTGCGCACGGCATTCGCAACCGCGGGCAGGAGGCCATCGCCACCGACGCGGCCAACCATCCCGTGCCCGCACTCGCACCGCAGAACCTGTCCGGCGAACAGCGTCACGCCGAACAACGCAGCCGTCGCCATCTGCAGCGTCAGCGCTGTCAGTCGCGCTCGATCCGGGGCACCTGCGATGGCAGCGCGTTGCGCAGCGGGCATCTGTTACAGATCAGCGAGCATCCGATCAATACCTTCAATGAACAATGGCTGATCACCGAACTGCACCACCAGGGCCAGCACCCCTCGATCCTCGACCCGACCACTGATGTGCATCGCTATCGAAACGACTTCACTGCCTTGCCCTGGTCAAGCGATTTTCGCCCGCCGTTGGCACAGCCGCGCCCGAACATCGGCGGCTACCATCTGGCACAAGTGCTGGGATCGCCCGGCCAGCCCGCGCAACTGGATGATCGCGGGCGCATCGGCGTCAACCTCTGGCCGGCGCAGACAACTGAGTCTGCATGCCTGTGGCTGCCAATCGCACTGACCGGCGCCGGCCGGCTCGCCACCCACCAGTTGCCCCGCGCCGGCAGTGAGGTGTGGGTCAGCTTCCTCGACAGCGACCCGGATCGACCGATTCTGTGCCTCGCCAACACGCGTCCCGCGCCACCGAGTGAAACACCACCACCGCGCGACAGTAGCCTGTTGCTCGATTGGCTGCTGCACGGTGCCGATCCGTAAGCGCCGCAGACATTGGCATTGAGAACACCTGGAAGAAACTGGGTGGTTGTGAGGTCGCTATCGCGAGCAGGCTCACTCCTACAGATGGATTGGGTGCGGGCTGTTGGAGGTGGGTCGGCTCGTAGGCCGCCTTCGCTGGCAGGCCAGCTCCCACAGGGAGCTAAAGCCAAGCGCATGCTTTTCACCACTCAAATGGCCGAGTGTCAGCTCGCCGAAAGCTCTTGATCTTGCCGTGCCGGCCCCATCGGCAGGCTGAGTGAAGGGGTTTATCCGGGGGTGGGAGCGCAGCGACCGTTCGACGAAGTCGAACACATCGAGAGGAGGTGCAGCGAAGCAAACCGTAGGCGCTGCCCCCCGGATGAATCCCGAAACGAAGGAACCCGAGCCTAGGCGAGGGCCGTACGCCGGGGCCAAGCCTTTTGCTTACTTTTCGGCGTCTGGAAAAGTGAGTCGCTGTAAGAGCGAAACCATAAGAAGCCGTTACCGCAGAAACGGATATGTACTCGGTAACCCAAAAGAACGCAGCGCTCGCCAGCCCCCAATCACCCCTTGTCAGCCTTCCCCGCCGCCGCCGCAAACTTCGCCAACCGCACATCCAGATGCCGCGGCCGCCGCCCATGATCCTCAGCCCGCTCCTTGCGCCGAATCGCATTACGCACCATCAACGACCCCAGATACCGAATCGGCTCCGGCGGAAAATACCCCAGCGGCCCGTTCACCAACGGCGAACGTGTCCAAGGGTTATCAAGCCCCTGCACCAACGAGGCAAGAATCTGCCCGCCCATGTGACACGGCCCGACGCCACTGCCGGAATAACCAAAGCCATAAAACACATTGCCACTGGCACTCATCTGCCCGAAAAACGGCAACCCGGTGACCGATCGATCCGACGGCCCGTTCCACGTCGCGTCGATCTTTACATCGACAAACGCCGGGAAGAAGTCGCCGAGACTGCGTTTGAGCAACCCAGCATACGGCGAAGGCTGATCGAACACCGGCAGCATCCGCCCGCCAAACGCGAAGGTATTCCCCCCCTTGCCAAGCATGATCCGGCCGTCCGGCGTGTTGTGGTAGTAGTGCACGAAAATCCGCGAATCGAGCACCGTGACACCGCTGGTCAAACCGATGTCCTGCAGCAGATCCGGGCGCGGCTCGGTGATCAGCATGTCGCTGGAGACAATCGCCACGCTGCGTTCGAACTGCGGAAAAGCGCGGGCCATCCACGCGTTCATCGCCAGTACCACGCGGTCGGCAATCACGCAGCCGCCAGCGGTGTGAATGCGCGCCGGACGGCCCTCCTCCAGGCCGGTCATCGCAGTGTTCTCGTGGATCTTCACGCCCAGTTGCAACGCCACCCGACGCAAGCCGCGCACCAGTTTGCCCGGCTGCACACTGGCCGCCGCTGGCGAGAACCAGCCCTCCAGATGCTTGCTGGAACCCGCCATGCGCTGCACATCGGCCACCGGGCGCTGCGTGAACGAGTTGATGCCGTTACGCTCCAGCGCCGCGATCACGGCGTCGGTCGAACCGACCTGCGCCTTGTTGGTGGCGGTGTACAGCGTGCCGTCGAGGCGGTAATCGGCATCGACGCCGAACTGTTCGCAGAACGCGCCGATGGCGTGGATGCTGCGCTCGGATTCCTTGACCAGGCGCACCGCCTCCTCGACACCGAACAGGCGCTCGAGGGTGAAATACTTGGCCGACCACGACAACGCACACCCACCGTTGCGGCCACTGGCACCGGCGCCGCAGATGTCGGCTTCGATCAGCAGCACATCGAGTTCCGGGTTCTGCTGCTTGAGCATGATCGCCGTCCACAACCCGGTGTAGCCGCCGCCGACGATACACACGTCGGTGCGCACTTCGCCTTGCAGCGGCGGGCACGTCGCGGATGGGTCGGCCTGCAAGGCTTGCTCGAGCCAAAAAGGTCGCATGGGATTCTCCAGTCAGATGGCCACGACACAGCCTGCCGCAAACGCCGCAGCAGGCCGCGAGGCAAGGGTTTCAGTTACGCAGAGGTTTGATGGTCAGCGGGCAATTGGGAATGGCCGCGCGCGGTTCCATCACCCCGACCGGGCGGCTGTTCCAGTGCGGAATCAGCACCAGCGCCGAGAACAAGGCGCAGCCGGCGAAGACGATGAACACCGTCACCGAATCAAAGTAACCCGGCAGCAATCCGCCGAGCACCGCACCGACAGAGCCGCAGCCGTTGACGAAACCGGCCGCGGTGGCACCGGCCTTGGCCTTGCCGAAGTCAATGGCGGCCGCGCCGCTGATCATCGAATCCGGCCCGTACAGGGTCAGGCCCATGACAAACAGCAGCGCCACCACCAGCATCACGCTGCCGGTGTGCAACGCGCCCATGAACAGCGCCAACGTTACGGTCAGTGCCAGCAGACTGAGGACGCAGGCCGGCATCCGCCGGGCGCCGAACAGTTTGTCCGAGGCCAGACCGATCATGATCGGCCCGAGCAGACCGGCCAGTTCGAACGAGGTGGGAATGATCGCCGCGCCGACCTTGCCGACACTTGGCATCTGCTCAAAGACGATCACCGGGCCCCACAACAGAATCGCGTAACGCGCCGGTTTCAACATGAAATACGCCAGGCCCAGCACCAGCACCGTGCGGTTGCGCAGGATTTCCTTCAACGGCTCCCAGACACTGAGTTTGCTGTTGGCTTCGGTTTCCGCGGCACTGAGTTCCGGCTCCGGCTCCACCGCCGGCAGGCCGACGTCTTCCGGTTTGTTGCGCTGAAAAATAAAGAACAACAGCGCCACCACCGCGACCACTGCCGCGCTGGAAATGAACGCCGCATGCCAGGTGCCCATCAGCGTATACGCCCACCAGCCGGCGAACGGCGAGGCCACCAGACCGCCAAACGCATAGCAGGAACTCCACAGACCTAGCACGCGCCCGCGCTGTTCCGCGGGGAAGAAACTGCCGAGGTTTTTGCACAATCCCGACCAGCCGGTGGACTGCGCCAGCCCCTGGATCAGCATGCAAGTGGCGAAGATCGGCAAGGTCGCGAAACTGCCCATCACCAATGCCGCACCAGCGGAAATCAGCAGCCCGCCAAGCACCACGACCCTCGGGCCGAAACGGTCGGCAAGCATGCCCCAGGTGAATTGGCCGATGGCGTAGGCCGCCAGATAGATCGCATCGAGGTTGGCCATGGCCATCTTGTCGAGCATGAAGGTCGGGTCTTCGGCGATGCCCAGTTTGGCCACCGAAAACGCTTTGCGGGTGAAATAGAAAGCGGCGTACGCGAGCCAGGTGACAGCGAAAATCTGCATGCGCCAACGCGCAATGGTGCCGATGTGCTTGTTCATTGTGGTTCTGACCTCAGGGTGTGAGTGTGCCGGCAGAATCGTTAAGTAAACGCCTGTGTTTTTTATTGTTGAGCACTGCGCCAGCGCCCCATCCCTGATGGCGATAGCGGTCAGATGAGTCCTGTTGTTGCACGCACAGGCTCATCGCCAACGCTGCTGTCCGAGCGGACAGTCAGCGCTGGCGTGAGCGGATCAAAGCAATTACTGTTTAATAAATAAAATCGATTTATCGTATTTCACACATAAGCTCAGCTTGTTACTGGAGGCTGCATGTCGGTGTCCCACGCCCAGCTCAAAGCCTTCCACGCCGTGGCCGTGCATGGAAGCTTTACCAAAGCCGCCGAACGGCTTTTTCTCACTCAACCGGCAATTTCCGACCAGGTGCGCAAACTCGAAGAGCGCTTTGGTGTGTTGCTGTTCCATCGCAACAAGCGTTCGGTGCGCCTGACCGATCTCGGTGAGCGGCTGCTGGCGATTACTCAGCGGCTGTTTGTGATCGAGGCTGAAGCCCAGGAACTGCTGCAGGAATCCCAGGCGTTGCAGACTGGCAGCCTGATTCTCGCAGTGGACGCACCGATACACGTGCTGCCGCAGATCGCGCGGTTCTGCGAGCGGTATCCGGGGATCAGCGTGAAGATCGAAACCGGCAACACCGATGAATCGCTGTTTCGCCTGTTCAACTATCAGGCCGATCTGGCGCTGCTCGGGCGCGATGTCACTGATGAACGTCTGCTGTGCGTGCCGCTACGCAACGACCCGATGGTGGCGTTCGTCTCGCGCCATCACCCGTGGGCCGAGCGCGAGTCGATCTGTCTGGCCGATCTGGACGACACGCCACTGGTGCTGCGCGAACACGGCTCGGTGACCCGCCAGACTCTGGAAGAAGAAATGGCCCGCGCCGGTTTTCGCATTCGTCCGGCAATCCAGGTCGAGGGCCGGGAGGCGGCGCGCGAGGCGGTGGTGGTGGGGATCGGTGTGGGGGTGGTGTCGGCGGCGGAGTTTGGCGCGGATTCGCGGGTGTGTGCGTTGCCGATCACCGATTGCACCCGGCGGTTGACCGAGACGCTGGTGTGCTTGCGCGAGCAGAGTTCGCGGCGGGTGGTGGCGACATTTCTCGATATGGTGCGCGAGAGTCTTGGGTAAACCGGTCTGGCCCCTTCGCGAGCAGGCTCACTCCTACAGAGGATCTATGTCGGTCAAACATTATGTGCTCCCCACAACACTTGTAGGAGTGAGCCTGCTCGCGATTGGAGCACCACGGTGTATCAGGCCGGCACCAGACCGAAGAACGCCTGAATCAAGCGCAACTCCCGCCGCCGCTCCATGCAGCCAATCATGTGCCGATTGACCAACCCGTCCCCGACGATCGGAATCGCCACCACCCGCGGGTCATGGCTGACCTCCACCGACGACACCACACCCACCCCGAGTTCCGCCGCCACCGCTTCGGTCACCGCCTCGCGACTGTCCAGCTCCAGCAACACTCGCGGATGCACCGCCGCCTGATTGCAGGCCTGATCGAAGGTGCGCCGGGTGATCGAACTCGGCTCGCGCAACACCATGATCACCTGATCCAGCTCCTTGAGCTTCACTTCGCCGGCACGCTGCGCCCACGCATGCGCCGCCGGCACCAGCGCGCAAATCCGCGATTCGCTCAACGCTTGCAAATGCAAGCCTTTGCGCGGTTCGACCTCGGTCAGCACCGCCACGTCCGCATGCTCGGATAACAGCGCCGCCAAGGTTTCTTGCGCATTGCCCAGGCGCAAATTCACCGTGATCCCGGGATAGCGCGCGCGCAGGCTGGCGAGCATTGGCATGACCATGTGCGGGCCGTCCGCCGCCACCTCCAGACGCCCAGTCAGCAACTGGCGGTTGGCTTCGAGCAGGGTCTGCGCTTCTTCGGCCAGACCGAACATGGCGCGGGTGATCGCCGCCAGTTTAATGCCCTCCTCGGTCAGCTCCACCCGGCGTGCAGTACGGCGCAATAAGGTGATCTGGTAATGCTCCTCCAGCGCCTTGATGTGTCCGGTGACCGCCGGCTGACTGATGAACAGACGCGCGGCGGCGCGGGTGAAGCTGCCTTCCCGGGCCACGGCGTCGAAGGCGCGCAGCTGGAACAGATTCATGGATAACCCTCACTGATGGCTGGCATAACAACAAACAATTTGATTGATAGACCGCCGAATTGCAACGTATGCCCCGTAGCTTCATCCCACAGCGCTTACGCGAGGACACACGAATGAGTACTGCCGCACCCATCCTGCTCACTCCCGGCCCGTTGACCACCTCGGCCCGCACCCGCCAGGCAATGATGGTCGACTGGGGGTCATGGGATGACCGCTTCAATCAACTGACCGCCAGCCTCTGCGAACAATTGCTGGCGATCCTCAACGGCGCCGCCACTCACCACTGCGTGCCGTTGCAGGGCAGCGGCACCTTCGCGGTCGAAGCCGCCATCGGCACCCTGGTGCCACGCGACGGCAAAATCCTCGTGCTGATCAACGGTGCCTATGGCAAGCGTCTGGCGAAGATCTGCGAAGTGCTCGGCCGCTCGTTCAGCACCTTCGAAACCGCCGAAGACGAACCGACCACCGCCGCTGACGTCGACCGCCTGCTGCGCGCCGATGGCGACATCACCCACGTCGCGTTGATCCACTGCGAAACCAGCACCGGCATCCTCAACCCGCTGCCAGAGATTGCCGACGTTGTTGCGCAGCACGGCAAGCGCCTGATCATCGACGCCATGAGCTCGTTTGGCGCGTTGCCGGTGGATGCGCAAAAAGTCCCGTTCGATGCGCTGATCGCCGCTTCGGGCAAGTGTCTGGAAGGCGTGCCGGGGATGGGGTTTGTCTTCGCCCGCAAAGAATCGCTGGCTGCAGCGGCCGGCAACTCGCATTCGCTGGCGATGGACCTGTACGACCAGCACACCTACATGCAAAAGACCGGTCAGTGGCGTTTCACCCCGCCGACCCACGTGGTCGCCGCGCTGCACGAAGCGTTGCTGCAATACAACGAAGAAGGTGGCCTGCCCGCCCGTCATGCGCGCTACGCCGCCAACTGTCAGGCGCTGATGGAAGAGATGGGCAAACTCGGCCTGCGCAGCTTCCTGCCGGCGGCGATCCAGGCACCGATCATCGCCACCTTCCATGCCCCGCAAGACCCGCGTTACCAGTTCAAGGACTTCTACGAACGGGTCAAGGCGAAGGGCTACATCCTCTACCCCGGCAAACTGACCCAGGTCGAAACCTTCCGCGTCGGCTGCATCGGTCACGTCAATCCGGACGAAATGCGCCAGGCCGTGGCGGCAGTGGGTGAAGTGCTGCGCGAGATGGAAGTGCTAGAGATCTAACCCACACCAAAAATCCCTTTGTAGGAGTGAGCCTGCTCGCGATTGCGTTTCAGCATTCACCGACGATGGCGACTGACACACCGCTATCGCGAGCAGGCTCACTCCTACAGTTTGAATCGCATTCCAATACAGGATTCTGACCAACATGAACTACACCAACCCAAACAAACTGCAAGCCGCCATCCTCGACTGGGCCGGCACCGTGGTCGATTTCGGCTCGTTCGCACCGACGCAGATCTTCGTTGAAGCCTTCGCCGAATTCGACGTTCAGGTCTCCATCGAAGAGGCCCGTGGCCCGATGGGCATGGGCAAGTGGGATCACATTCGTACCCTGTGCGATCAGCCACAAGTGGCCGAGCGTTACCGCAAAGCCTTCGGCCGCACCCCGACCGATGATGACGTGACCGCGATCTACAACCGCTTCATGCCGCTGCAGATCGAGAAGATCGCCGAGCACTCGGCGCTGATTCCCGGCGCACTGGAAACCATCGCCAACCTGCGCCAGCAAGGGATCAAGATCGGTTCCTGCTCCGGCTACCCGAAACAGGTGATGGACAAGGTCGTGGCGCTGGCCGCTACCAACGGCTACGTCGCCGACCACGTAGTCGCCACCGACGAAGTGCCGAACGGTCGGCCATGGCCGGCTCAGGCCCTGGCCAACGTGATCGCCCTAGGCATCGACGACGTCGGCGCCTGCGTGAAGATCGACGACACCGTGCCGGGCATCCTCGAAGGTCGTCGCGCCGGAATGTGGACCGTGGCGCTGATCTGCTCGGGCAACGCACTGGGCCTGGACTATGCCGGTTACCGGGCGCTGGGCAGCGACGAACTGGCCAGCGAACGCAAACGCATCCACGCGCTGTTCGCCGATTCGCGTCCGCACTACATGATCGACACCATCAGCGACCTGCCGGAAGTGATTGCCGACATCAACAAGCGTCTGGCCAACGGTGAGATGCCGCAATCGAGCTGATCGCGCCTTTTCGTCAAAACAATAGAAAACGCCAGGGTCTTCGCGACACTGGCGTTTTTTTTGGCTAAAGCCCTGACTCAGCGCAGTGAAACTCCGATCAGCCTCAGGCAAATCTGCCAAAGGGGATTACAGTTAAAGCATGCCGTCGCACAAGAACGGCACGTGGCGACCCTGATCTGTGAGGAAACACCGTATGCCGTGGACAAGTTCCGAATCCCGCTACAGCACCGTGTCCGTGCTGCTGCACTGGCTGATGCTGGTCCTGTTGATCCTGGTGTATGCCAGCATGGAGTTGCGCGGGATTTTTCCCAAAGGCAGTGGCGGCCGCTCGCTGATCCGCGAAGTGCACTACATGCTCGGCCTGACCGTGTTCGTGCTGGTGTGGTTTCGCCTGGTAGCGCGCAGCATCGGCCCGGCACCGAAAATCTTCCCGGCCTCGCCGCAGTGGCAAACCCTACTGGCGCGGGTGATGCACTGGCTGTTGTACCTGTTCATGATCAGCATGCCGATTCTCGGCTGGCTGATCACCAGCGCCGAGGGGCATCAGGTGATGTTCTACGGTTTCGATCTGCCGCTGCTGGTTCATGAAGACAAGGCATTCGCCAAGCAGGTGGAGCACTGGCATGTGTTGATCGGCAATATCGGCTACTGGCTGATCGGCCTGCATGCGCTGGCGGGGCTTTATCACCATTATGTGGTGGGCGATAACACCTTGCTGCGGATGATGCCCAAGCGCGGTTGAACATAGCCTCGGTGAAATTCCCCTGTGGCGAGGGAGCTTGCTCCCGCTGGGCTGCGCAGCAGACCTGAATGCAGAAACGGTGGTCTGACAGGCAGACCGTTTTTGCTGGATCAACGACGGCTGCGCCGCCGAGCGGGAGCAAGCTCCCTCGCCACAGAAGTTCAACTGTAGGAAACGAATCCTCGTCGCCCTTGCAATCCACCCGTGTGCACGAAGATCAACCGTGTACCTGACGCGAATCCGCCCGCCTCGATCCGCTCCTTGAGCGCCAGCAACGCCTTGCCGGTGTACAGCGGCTCCAGCGCAACGCCGCTACAGCGTTCAATGCTCTCGATGAATGCAAGTAGCTGCGTGTCAACCTTGGCGAAGCCACCGCGACTGGCGTCGAGCAGCTCGTAGTCGGCAGCAGCGACACCTGCCTCCTGCATAATCGCCGCCACCTGCGGCGCCACCCCATGATCCTCGGGCACCGCCAGTGCGCCATACACTGGATGCGCACCGGCCTCTGCGAGCACCAGCCCTGCCAGCGTCGTCCCGGTGCCGCAGGCCAGCCACCAGCCGTGATAATTGCTCCAGCCCAGGTTGCCCAGTTGCGCGATCACCTGCTCCTTCAACACCTTGCAGCCCAATGCGCCCGCCAATCCGCCACCGCCCTCCGGCACCGCATGAAAATCTGGATACTGCGCCCGCCACGGCTCCCAGAACCCCGGCTCATGCCGCGCCCGATAGCCGCCGTAACCAAGCCAGTGCAGTTGCATGCCGAACGCTTGCAGATCGCTGACCGTCGGCGTTTGCTGTGGATGGCCACGCAACAGGCCAACCGTTTCGAAGCCAAGTCGCTTGCCCGCCGCCGCGAGCGCATGCAGATGATTGGAATGCGCACCACCGAGGCTGATGACGCCCTGCGCGCCAGCGCGGTCGGCGGCCTTGAGATGCTCGACGAGTTTGAACCATTTGTTGCCGCTGATCAGCGGGTCGGTCTGGTCCAGACGCAGGATCGCGACCTCGATTCCGGCGTTGGTGAGCCAGTCGAGTTGAAGCAATTCGAGGGGGGCTTGGGGTAGCCAGTTGGCGGGAGGAAGAAGCATGGGCGACTGATCATTCTGGGCAGAGCCGGCATTCTAGTCGCTCACAGGACGCCATCGCGAGCAGGCTCACTCCTACAGGATCCGCGGCTTGCATAAATTCTGCGAACACCACAAATCTACTGTGGGAGCGGGCTTGCTCGCGAATGCGGTCTGTCAGTCATTGCATAGGTCAACTGACACGACGCCTTCGCGAGCAAGCCCGCTCCCACATTGGAGATTTGTGGGGCTTAGAGTTCAGCAGCCAGACGCGAACCCTGGTTGATCGCCCGCTTGGCATCCAGCTCCGCCGCCACATCGGCGCCGCCGATCAGGTGCACGTTCTGCCCCGCCGCGACCAGACCGTCCTGCAGATCCCGCAGTGGATCCTGTCCGGCGCAGATCACGATGTTGTCCACCGCCAGCACTTGCGGTTCGCCGGTTTCGCCAATGCGGATGTGCAGGCCTTCGTCGTCGATCTTCAGGTATTCGACGCTGTTGAGCATCTGCACCTGCTTGTTCTTCAGACCGGTGCGGTGAATCCAGCCAGTGGTCTTGCCCAGACCATCACCGACCTTGGTTTTCTTGCGCTGCAACAGGAACACTTCGCGAGCCGGCGCGTGCGGCGCTGCTTTGATCCCGGCCACGCCACCGCGCGCTTCCAGGTTCGTGTCGATGCCCCACTCTTTCCAGAACGCGGTGCGATCCAGACTGGTGGCCACGCCTTCGTGCACAAGGAATTCCGAGACATCGAAACCGATGCCGCCCGCGCCAATCACCGCGACACGCTTGCCCACCGGTTTGCGCTCAAGGATCACGTCCAGATAGCTCAACACCTTGGCATTCTCGACGCCCGGAATCGCCGGCACACGTGGTGCGATGCCGGTGGCGAGGATGATTTCGTCGTAACCGCCCTCTACCAGTTTCGCCACGTCGACGCGGGTGTTCAGGCACACCTCGACATTCGTGGTCTGCAGCTTGCGCTTGAAGTAGCGCAGGGTTTCGAAGAATTCTTCCTTGCCCGGCACGCGCTTGGCGATGTTGAACTGGCCGCCAATCTCGCTGGCCGAATCGAACAACGTCACCTGATGGCCACGCTCGGCGGCCACGGTCGCGGCGGACAGACCGGCAGGGCCGGCACCGACCACGGCGATCTTCTTGATCTGCTGCACCGGCAAATAGTTGAGCTCGGTTTCATGGCAGGCACGCGGGTTGACCAGGCAACTGGTGAGCTTGCCGCCGAAGGTGTGATCGAGGCACGCCTGATTGCAACCGATGCAGGTGTTGATTTCGTCGGCGCGGCCTTCGGCGGCCTTGTTGACGAAGTCCGGATCGGCAAGGAACGGCCGCGCCATCGAGACCATGTCGGCATCGCCTTCGGCGAGAATCTGCTCAGCGATCTCCGGGGTGTTGATGCGGTTGGTGGTGATCAGCGGGATGCTCACCGAACCACGCAGCTTGGCGGTGACCTTGCTGAACGCCGCACGCGGCACCTTGGTGGCGATGGTCGGGATCCGCGCTTCGTGCCAGCCAATGCCGGTGTTGATGATGGTCGCGCCAGCCTGCTCGATGGCTTTGGCCAGGGTCACAATCTCTTCCCAGCTGCTGCCGCCCTCGACCAGATCAAGCATCGACAAACGGAAAATGATGATGAAGTTCGGGCCGACCGCTTCGCGTACGCGGCGGACGATTTCCACCGGCAGGCGCATGCGGTTTTCATAACTGCCGCCCCAGCGGTCGGTGCGGTGGTTGGTGTGCGCGGCGAGGAACTGGTTAATGAAATAACCTTCCGAGCCCATGATTTCCACGCCATCGTACTCGGCGCTCTGCGCCAGTACCGAGCAGGTGACGAAATCGCTGATCTGTTTCTCGATGCCTTCCTCGTCCAGCTCTTTGGGCTTGAACGGGTTGATCGGCGCCTGAATCGCACTCGGCGCGACCTGTTTCGGGCTGTAGGCATACCGCCCGGCGTGGAGGATCTGCATGCAGATCTTGCCGCCCGCCTCGTGCACTGCGCGAGTGACGATGCGGTGCTTGAGCGCTTCTTCCTCGGTGGTCAGCTTGGCTGCGCCGGAGTACACGCCGCCCTCGTCGTTCGGGCCGATACCGCCAGTGACCATCAGGCCGACGCCGCCACGGGCACGCTCGGCGAAGTACGCGGCCATGCGTTCGAAGCCGCCCGGTTTCTCTTCTAGGCCAGTGTGCATCGAGCCCATCAGGGTGCGGTTGCGCAACGTGGTGAATCCCAGGTCCAGCGGGGCCAACAGGTGCGGGTAATGAGCGGCGGTCATCGGTAACTCCACAACGAGCGATCACGGAAATTGCGGGAGCTCTGCGTCCCCCGTCAGTCATGTTCGACAGACTAAGAGTCGCACTGCTGTCACTCAATGACCGAAACTGACAACTTATTGATCCAAATGTGCAGCGCCCCTTGGCAAGTGCAGGTATGCGCCCTACCCTAGTCGCCACACCCTGTACCCGGCTGTTGTTGGTTTTCATGCGCAAACTTCTGTATCTGTTTTTCTCCATGGCCATCGTTGCCGCCCTGACCACCTACGCCATGTGGGCGGCGGACCGGCCGGCGGGGCATTACCTGTCGGACCTGCGCATCAAACTGGCGGTCGATCAGGGCACGCCCGCCGACCGTGGCAATCTGCTGGGCATCCAGCCGGAACTGTTTCCGACCGACTACCAAAGTCCCGAGCGCCTGCACCGCAAACTCGCAGCTTATCTGCAGCAGGCACAGGATCAGGGGCTGCTCAACGAAAAAACCGTGGTGGTACTGCCCGAGCATGTCGGCACCTGGCTAATGATCAGCGGCGAGAAAGACGAGCTGTATCAGGCCCCGACCCTGGTCGAAGCGATGAACTGGCTGGCGGCGAGCAATCCGTTGCTGTTCGCCCGCGCCTGGCTCACTGCCAAGGGCGAAAATCGCCTCGACGACGCGCACCTGCGCATGAAGTCCAAAGCCATGGCCAAGGATTACCAGACGTTATTCGGTGGTCTGGCCAAGGAATTCCACGTCACACTGGTGGCCGGCTCCATTGTCCTGCCCGAACCGAGTATTCGTGATGGCCAGCTCAAGCCCGGTAGCGGCGCGCTGTTCAACAGCAGCGTGGTATTCGGCCGTGATGGCGTGCCGCTGGGCCAGCCCCAGCGGCAGATGCACCCGATCTTCGAACAACGTGACGTGATCGGAAGCGAAGACGAGCACGCGATCAACGTGATCGAGACCCCGGCCGGGCGTCTGGGTGTGCTGATTGGCAGCGACAGCTGGTACCCGGACAACTATCGCCGACTCGACGAGCAAGACGCGCAACTGGTGGCGGTGCCGGCCTTCGTCGTCGGTCACGACGCCTGGAATCAGCCGTGGGCCGGTTACAAGGGTTCGAGCACACCGGGGTCGGTCAGCCTCAAGCCCGGGGAAATCAGTGAAGGTCAGGCCTGGCATCGCCTGACACTGACCGCGCAGCCGCCGAGCAGTCGTGCGATCGCCGGCATGAGCGTGTTCCTGCGCGGCCAGTTCTGGGACAAGCCTGGTTCGGGACAAAGCTTCCTCAGCAGCAACGGTCAGCAATTCGCCGATGGCGAAGCCCGTGGCGCGCGTCTGCTGAATATCTGGTTGTAAGCCATGAAGCCGCTGCCGATGCGTCTGGGGGATCTGTCGGTAGGTTTCGTGCACAGCCTCGCTGATGCCGTGCGCAGCCATGGCGCCGATCCGCAACCGCTGCTTGAACAATACGGCCTGGATGCCGCGCGACTGGCCGAGGCCGGCGCGCGGTTGTCGATTCCGCGCTACATGCGTCTGGGGCACAGCGCGATTCAGTTGACCGGCGATCCGGCACTGGGCTTGCGCATGGGCCAGCTCAGCCGCTTGAGTCAGGTCGGGCTCGCCGGGGTCACTGCCGCGCAGGCGCCGACCGTGCGCGAGGCCGCCCGTTGCCTGATCCGCTTCGAGCCGCTGTACGGCTCCAACTATCGCGGGCAGTCGAGTTTTCACGAAGACGCTCATGGCGCGTGGTTGCGCTTCTATTCGATCAGTCCGTACAACGCCTATAACCGTTTTGTAGTGGATTCGATCATCGCCGGCTGGTTGCATCAGCTGTCCAGCGTCGGTCGCGAGCCACTGCGCGCCGAACGCATCGAGATCGAATTTGACGCGCCGGACTATCGCGACGCCTACAACGTCTTGGGCGACTGCCCAATCCAGTTCGGCGCCGAACGCAATCAATTGCGCCTGAACCTGAACAGCCTCGCACAGCGTAATCCCGAGCACTGCCCGAGTACCTGGCGGCATCTGCTGCAATTGTGTGAACGGGAACTGGAGCAACTGACCCGCACCCGCAGCCTGCGCGAACGCATCACTCAGCTGTTGGGGCCGTTGCTCAATGGTGGCCGGGAACCCGACCTGGAAGAAGTGGCGGCGCGCCTGAAGCTGCCGACCTGGACGTTGCGGCGCAAACTGGCCGAAGAAGGCACGCAGTTTCGCGCGATCCTCAACGACACCCGCCGTGATCTGGCGATGACCTACATCCGCGACACCGAACTGGCGTTCGGCGAGATCGCTTACCTGCTGGGCTTTGCTTCAGCCGAGGCGTTTCAACGCGCCTTCAAGCGCTGGAGCGGACAGACCCCCGGCGAGTTTCGCCGCAGTCACCGCAAAACCGCCTGACACCTTACAACTCGGTGGCGTCTTCGGCCGGCTCTGGCTGATCCAGTTCATACGCCTGGAATTCGAGCAGTTCTTCTTGATAGTCGTCCATCGTGTGATCCCCCTGCTGCCCGCTTGAAAAATAGCCCGGCCACATGACCAGTGCCTCGAGCCTATCGTGCCCGTATGAAGGAAAAATGAAACACGGCCTTCATGAATAAAACGTAGCAGGCGGTCAGGAATTTATCGCAGGATTTTTGTCGGGGGAATGTAACGAGATTTGAGTACACCACAAAGCAAATGTGGGAGCGGGCTTGCTCGCGAAAGCGCAGTGTCAATCAACATATACATTGACTGATACTCCGCTTTCGCGAGCAAGCCCGCTCCCACAGGAGCGCTGCGCGCAGCTTATTGCATCGCCGGAATCGGCTCCGATGGCGGCGGGATATTGCTCGGGTTGGCCGGCGGCGTGATCGTTTCGGTGGCCGGTGCAGGTTCAGCACTCGGTGCCGGGGTGATCGGCGCTGACTCGGCCGGCGGCACCACTGGCTCAGAACCCGTTGGCGTCGGCGCAACCGGGGCCGGGGTCGCTGCCGGGGCTGCCGGCGTCATGTTTTGGGCAGGCTCGACAATCCCGGCTGGCGGCGGTGCAGGCGTTGCCTCTACCGCCGGTGCAGGTGTAACCGGCGCTACAGCGGCAGGCTTGGGTTCAGGCACACCGAGATCGGTTTTGGGTTTTTCTTCGATGTGCGCGGCTTTCTTCGCATCGGCTGGCAGGAACAACTCAACCAGCGTGAAGAACCGCTCGTAGAACTTCTGCGAGGTCACGGTTTCGCTGGCGACCTTGACCATCGAATCATCGGAGGAACCGATCGGCATCGACACCGAACCCAATACGCCAACCCCGAGACTGGCGGAGTTGTTGGTCTTCTTCAGCGCGTAGCGATCCTGCAGGGCATTGGCGAACACCGTGGCATGGTGCTTGGCACTGCCATCTTCGGCACACACCACGTTGAAGCTGATTTCCAGGTGGGTTTCCCCGGTCTGCTGGAAACTCTTGTGGCCACTGACCAGTTTCGGGTCACTGCTGGTGATGATGTAGCCCTGGCTGAGCAACGCACGACGGGCCGCCTCGCAACTCGCGGTGTCGGCCACCGGATAATTGCGCGAGAACGTGCCGGAATCATCGAAGTTCTCATGCTCATAGATCGGCTTGTCCTTCGAACAGCCAGCAACAGCGGTCAACAACAGCGCCAACCCAACGACACGCATGGGAGTTGAAATCAACATTGAACATCCTGAGGAAAAACAGTCCGGGGCGTATTGTGCAACAGAACTTGGCCCTGCGGCGCATGGATTGTGTCTTAAAGCCGTTACAACCCTATTGACCCTTGTTTGCCGGAAAAAGTCGCAGCGACAAGTGATCGATGAAGACGCGCAATTTGGCGGTGGCGTGGCGACTGGAGGGCCACAACACCCAGAACTGACCGGTGTGTTTCATATGCGCATCCAGCACTCGCTGCAAGCGCCCCTGCGCCACATCCTCATGGGTCATGAAATCCGGCAGGCAGGCGATACCCATCCCTGCCAGGGCTGCATGATTGACGGCTTCGATGGAGGTGGTGACCAGCCGCGTCGGCAAGCTCGGCTCCGGCGCGCCCTCCTCGCCAATCAATGGCCACGGCTCCAGCTTGCCGGTGGCATGAAAGGTGTGCCGCAAGCAGGCGTGCTCCGCCAGATCGGCGGGAATTTGCGGTACGCCGCGCTGCTGCAGATACAACGGGCTCGCCACCAGCACCATGTGAAACTCGCCCAAGGGCCGCGCCATCAGCCGTGAATCTCGTGGTTGACCGGTACGAATCACCGCATCGAAGCCCTCCTCGACCACGTCGACCATGCGATCAGTCAGGTCCAGATCCAGCTCGATCTGCGGGTACAGCGCCATGAACTCATTCATCACCGGCATTACCAGCCCGTGCACCTGCGGCAGGCTGATGCGCAGTTTGCCATGGGGCTGCGAGGCGGAATCGCAGAGTTCGAACTCGGCGGCTTCCACCTCGGCAAGAATTTTGCGACAGCGTGCAAGAAACAGCGCGCCCTCGCTGGTCAGGGTGATGCTGCGGGTGGTGCGATGAAACAGCCGCACGCCCAATCGCGCCTCCAGTCGGGCGATACTTTTGCCCACCGCTGAAGCCGACACGCCCTGCAGCCGCCCAGCCTCGGTAAAACTGCGGGTCTCGGCGACTTGAACAAACACCGAAATACTGCCCAGACTGTCCATTCCACCCCTCCGATTCACGACATCCATGTCCGATATGTTCGGAACCGTAACCCATTTTTCTCCACTGCGCAGCGCCCTAGCCTATGGCCTTCACCCACTTCGGCACATGGACGCTGACTCATGAACGACGCACAACTGACCTCGGCCCTCACCCAGCCAGTCGACACCCGCGAACGATTGCCCCTCGGCGCCCTGCTGGCCCTGGCCACCGCCGGTTTCATCACGGTGCTGACCGAAGCCATGCCCGCCGGCCTGCTGCCACAAATGAGCGCGGGGCTGAATGTCTCCCAGGCACTGATCGGGCAACTGGTCACCCTGTACGCGATTGGCTCGATGCTCGCCGCCATCCCGCTGACCATCGTCACCCGCAGCTGGCGTCGTCGGCCATTGCTGCTGTCAGCCATCGGCGGCTTCGCCATCGCCAACAGCATCACCGCCCTGTCGGAATGGTACTGGCTGACTTTGACCGCACGTTTGCTCGCCGGGATATTTGCCGGGCTGCTGTGGGCGTTGCTGGCAGGCTACGCCAGCCGCATGGTTGCCCCACACCTGCAAGGCCGGGCAATCACCGTCGCCATGCTTGGCGCGCCACTGGCACTCTCGCTGGGCATCCCGGCCGGCACACTACTCGGCACGCTGGTCGGCTGGCGCCTGAGCTTCGCCATCATGACTGCGCTGACGCTGTTGCTAGTGATCTGGGTGCGCTGGCAAGTGCCGGACTTTGCCGGACAACACGCAGGAAAACGCCTGCCCCTACGTCAGGTCTTCACCCTGCCCGGCGTACGCTCGGTGTTGTTCGTGACCTTGACCTACGTGATCGCCCACAACCTGCTGTACACCTACATCGCACCGTTCCTGCAACCGTCAGGACTGGCCAGCGATATCGACCGGGTGCTGCTGGTGTTCGGCCTGGCCTCAGTGCTGAGCCTATGGATCGTCGGCAGCCTGATCGATCGCTGGCTACGCGAACTGATGCTGATCAGCACGCTGCTGTTCATGCTCTCCGCCATCGCCTTGGGGCTGTGGCGAGAATCGGCGACCGTGGTCTACCTCGCCGTCGCCGTGTGGGGCCTGGCGTTTGGTGCGATGCCTTCGCTGCTGCAGACTGCCTCGGCGAAAACCGCTGGAGAGGCTGCCGATACGGCGCAATCGATGCTGGTGACCCTGTGGAATGTCGGGATTGCCGGGGGTGGCCTGGCGGGTGGTTTGCTGCTGGGGAGTCTGGGGGTTGGGGGTTTTCCGTGGATTGTTGTGGGGTTGCTGGTTTTGACCTTGAGTGCGGTGCTGAGGGCGAGGGGCTATGGGTTTGTGTGATTGGGATGTTTGTCTGTGAGGGGTCGGGCGACTAGTCGGCCGTCTTCGCTGGCAAGCCAGCTCCCACAGTGGGATTGAGTGCAGGCAGTTGGAGATTGGTCGTCTGTCAGGCCGCCATCGCGAGCAGGCTCACTCCTACAGTAAAGCAAAAGCCGACCGCACGCTTTTCACCACTCAACAGGATGAGCGCAAGCTCGGCTGCAGCTCTTGATCTTGCCGTGCCGGCCCCATCGGCAGGCTGAGTGGAGGGGTTTATCCGGGGGAAGGAGCGCAGCGACGTTTGGCGAAGCCAAACACATCGAGAGGAGGTGCAGCGAAGCAAACCGGAGGCGATGCCCCCGGATGAATCCCGTAACGAAGGAACCCGAGCCACGGCGAGGGCCGAACGCCGGGGCCAAGCCTTTTGGGTTACCTTTTCGGCGTCTGGAAAAGGTGACTCGCTGTAAGAGCGAAACCGCCAGCGGCAGCACCCGAAGCAACGGATATACACCCAAATCTCAACCATAAAAAAAACCCCGACCATAGATCGGGGCTTTCCAGTTACCACTCAGTCAACCATCAATACCGCTTGATGTCCGCCTGACTCTCCAACTGCTTACGGAACGCCGCAAAATCCTGCTGACCTTCACGCGAAGCCAGGAAACGACGGTACTGCGCCTTCTCTTCATCAGTCGGCGCTACCGCTTCATTCACACCGTCCAGACGCACAATCATCAGACTACCGTCCTGCAAGGTCACGCTGCTGAACGTCGGCTTGCCCTTGGCTGCCGGTTTCGGCATGCGGAACAACGCCTGCAGCACAGTCGGGTCAACCCCTTCCTGAGCACGGGTCGCCGCCGTCACAACCTTCCAGTTCTGGCCGTCAACCGCCTTGTCCAGTGCAGTCTTGCCATCGCGCAGACCAGCAATCAACTGGTCAGCCTTGGTCTTGGCCGCAGCGCTGGCGTGCTCTTTGGTCAGTTGGGCACGGATCGCCGTGTTCACCGCTTCGAGTGGCAACTGCTCAGGCTTCAGATGTTCCTTGGCACGCAGCACGACCACGGTTTCCGGGTCCAGCTCGATACCGGTGCTGTTGGCGTTTTCTTCCAGCACTTCCTGACTGAACGCAGCCGTCACCACCGCGCGGTTGGCGGCGATGCCTTCACCACCTTCACGGCCGAATGGCTTGGTGGTGTGCACAGTCAGTTTCAGATCTGCCGCAGGCTGGGCCAGGTCAGACGCTTCGAACGCCGAGTCTTCCAGTTGCTTGGTCGCCTCGACAAAACGCTGCTCGACCTGTTGAGTCTTCAGCTCGCGGGTCAACTTGTCTTTCAGGCTGGCCAGGGTCGGAACTTCCGGCGCTTCAACACCCAGCAGCTTGATCAGGTGGTAACCGAAGTCGGTACGCACCGGCTCGGACACCTGGTCCTTGTTCAACGAGTACAGGGCTTTTTCGAAAGCTGGGTCATAGACGCCAGGACCGGCAAAACCGAGGTCACCGCCATTGTTGGCCGAACCCGGATCCTGCGAGAACTCCTTGGCCAGCGCTTCGAATTTCTCGCCCTTGGCCAGACGCGCCTGGACTTCTTCGATCTTCGCCTTGGCCTGAGCGTCGGTGGTCTTGTCGTTGACTTCGATCAGGATGTGCGCAGCACGACGCTGTTCCGACAGGTTGGCGATCTCTTTCTGATACGCCGCCTGCAGGTCTTCATCCTTGACCGCAACCTGGTCGAAGAACGAAGACTTCTTCAGCTCGACATAATCGACGACCACTTGCTCAGGGGTCATGAACTCCTTGGCGTGCTCGTCGTAGTAAGCCTTGACCTCATCGTCGGTCAGCTTGACCGCGGCCGGGTCGGCCTTGACGTTCAGCGAAGCGAAATCGCGGGTCTGCTTTTCCAGACGGGCAAAGGCCAGCACTTCGGCGTCGGTGACGAAGCCGCTACCGGCAACACCGGCGCGCAACTGACCTATCAGCATTTCCTGAGCCAGCATCTGGCGGAATTGCATGCGGGTGTAGCCCAGTTGACGAATCACCTGGTCGAAGCGCTCGGAGCTGAACTTGCCGTCCACCTGGAATTCAGGGGTCTGCAGGATCACCTGATCCAGTGCACCTTCGGAGAAAGCGAATTTCGATTGTTCTGCGCCTTGCAGCAGCAGCTTGCGATCGATCAGGCCCTTGAGGGCCGATTCGCGGAGCATTTTTTCGTCAAGCAAGGAAGCATCGAAGTCCTTGCCCAGTTGTTGCATCAGCTGACGGCGTTGCATGTCAACGGCCTGGCTCAGCTCGTTCTGGCTGATTTCTTCACCATTGACCTTGGCCGCATCGTTGGTGTGCGTCGTGGCCTTGAAAATGGCATCGAAACCGGTCAGAGCCATCAGTGCAACGATGACCCCGATAATGGTCTTGGCAATCCAGCCTTGTGAATTGTCCCTGATATTCTGCAGCATGCGTCCCCCAGAAACGGTTGAACTTCAAAAATTAGGCAACCGTGGAGCGTGGGTAGAATCCGGATAGAAGAAAGGCGCATCCGAGGATGCGCCTTCTCGTAACTGGCGGAGCGGACAGGGCTCGAACCCTCGATCCCGGCGTTACAGGCGGCTGTTCCAGCGACCTGCTCTACCGCTCCGCTGCCAAGTCAGGCATGACCCCGACCCGGATGGGTAAAAACCTGAAACAAACTAACTTAGTTAACAGCTTCTTTCAGTGCTTTACCGGCTTTGAAACCTGGCTTTTTAGCAGCAGCGATTTGCAGCGTCTTGCCGGTCTGTGGGTTACGACCAACGCGAGCTGGACGATCAGTCACGGAGAAAGTGCCGAAACCAACCAGAACAACGGAGTCGCCAGCCTTGAGAGCGCCAGTGACGGATTCGATTACAGCGTCCAGCGCACGGCCAGCAGCAGCTTTCGGGATATCAGCGGATGCAGCGATAGCATCAATCAGTTCCGACTTGTTCACTCTAAGTCCCCTTATATCTATTTTGAGATGATTCTAAGTTTTTTGGTGAAAGCAAAAACGAGTGCTGAATGGCCTACAGACACTTAAGAGCCGCTTTATAACAAGGGCTCTAAAAAGCTGTCAAGGAAGCCCCCCAGGCAAAAACGTATTAATGCGTGCTAATTCTTTCCTTTGAATCAGACTCACGTTTTTCGTCCTTGGAAACTATCTCCGGAGCCACATCCGGCAAGGGCTCCGGCGCGTATTGCAGCGCAATTTGCAGGACCTCGTCAATCCATTTAACCGGTTTAATCTGCAGATCCTGCTTGATATTGTCAGGAATCTCCTTCAGATCGCGCACGTTCTCTTCCGGAATAATCACAATCTTGATTCCGCCACGGTGAGCCGCGAGCAGTTTTTCCTTCAGACCACCAATCGCCAACACTTGGCCACGCAGGGTAATTTCGCCGGTCATGGCGACATCGGCGCGCACCGGAATCCCGGTCAATGCCGAAACCAGTGCGGTGCACATGCCTACACCAGCGCTCGGACCGTCTTTCGGCGTCGCCCCTTCCGGCATGTGAATGTGCGTGTCGCGCTTCTCATGGAAGTCCAGCGGAATGCCCAGGCTTTTGGCACGGCTGCGCACAACGGTCAGCGCCGCAGTGATCGATTCGACCATTACATCGCCCAACGAACCGGTCTTGATCAGTTGACCTTTGCCCGGTACCACAGCCGCTTCGATGGTCAGCAATTCACCGCCCACCTGCGTCCACGCCAGGCCAGTCACCTGACCGATCTGATCCTGTTGCTCTGCCAGACCGTAGCGGAATTTACGCACACCGAGGAAGTGTTCGAGCAGGTCAGCTGTCACTTTTACCGAGAAGCGTTTTTCCAGCGCATGTTCTTTCACAGCCTTGCGGCAGACTTTGGCGATCTGACGTTCGAGGCCACGCACACCGGCTTCACGGGTGTAGTAACGGATGATGTCGCGGATCGCTTCCTCGTCGAATTCCAGCTCACCCTTCTTCAGACCATTAGCGGCAATCTGCTTGGGCGACAGGTACTTGACGGCGATGTTGATCTTTTCGTCTTCGGTATAGCCCGGCAGACGAATGACTTCCATCCGGTCCAGCAATGCCGGCGGGATGTTCATCGAGTTCGAGGTGCACAGGAACATCACATCGGACAGGTCGTAATCGACTTCCAGATAGTGATCGTTGAAGTTGTGGTTCTGCTCCGGATCGAGCACTTCCAGCAACGCCGACGCCGGGTCGCCACGCATGTCGCTGCCCATTTTGTCGATTTCATCGAGCAGGAACAGCGGGTTGCGTACGCCCACCTTTGTCATCTTTTGAATCAATCTTCCTGGCATCGAACCGATGTAAGTCCGGCGATGGCCACGAATTTCCGCCTCGTCACGCACGCCACCGAGGGCCATACGCACAAATTTACGGTTGGTGGCGTGGGCAATCGACTCTGCCAGCGAGGTCTTACCCACGCCAGGAGGACCCACCAGGCACAGCACCGGGCCACGGATCTTCTTCACGCGCTTCTGCACGGCGAGGTATTCAAGGATGCGCTCCTTGACCTCTTCGAGACCGTAGTGATCGGCGTCGAGAATGTCTTCAGCACGCGCCAGGTCGAGGCGCACCTTGCTTTGCGCCTTCCACGGCACCTGCACCAGCCAGTCGATGTAGGAGCGCACCACGGTGGCTTCAGCGGACATCGGCGACATTTGCTTAAGCTTGTTCAGCTCGGCGGTGGCTTTGGCCAAGGCATCTTTCGGCAGGCCGGCAGCATCGATGCGCTTTTTCAGCTCTTCGATTTCATTGTGACCTTCGTCACCGTCGCCCAGCTCTTTCTGAATGGCCTTCATCTGCTCATTCAGGTAGTACTCACGCTGGCTGCGCTCCATTTGCTTTTTGACGCGGCCGCGAATGCGTTTTTCAACTTGCAGCAGATCGATTTCGGCATCCAGCAAGGCGAGCACGTGCTCGACCCGGGCCGACAGATCGATGATTTCGAGGATTTCCTGTTTCTGCTCGATCTTCAGCGCCATGTGCGCGGCCATGGTATCGACCAGACGACCCGGCTCATCAATGCTGTTGAGCGACGACAGGACTTCAGCCGGGACCTTCTTGCCCAACTGCACGTATTGTTCGAACTGCGACAGCAGGCTGCGCACGAACACTTCGGATTCGCGCTCGGCGGCGTCGACTTCGTCGATCAGCGAGACTTCGGCGCGGCAATGCCCGTCAACTTCGCTGAAGCGCTCTACAGCGCCGCGCTGCTCACCTTCGACCAGAACCTTGACGGTGCCGTCCGGCAGCTTCAGCAGCTGCAACACAGTGGCGATAGTACCTACGCGATAGAGAGCGTCTTCACCGGGATCATCGTCAGCCGGGTTTCTCTGGGCCAGCAGCAGGATCTGCTTGTCGCCCGTCATCGCGGCCTCGAGGGCTTCGATGGATTTCTCGCGCCCCACGAACAGCGGGATAACCATGTGCGGATAAACCACGACATCACGCAATGGCAGGAGAGGCAATTCGATGGTTGTCTTCATGATTTCGCCTCTACGGCGGCCATATGGCCGTAATCAGATGGAATTAAACTTGAAACCAAGATGGGGGCTGCCTTGAAAAAAAACAAGCGCAAAGCGGATGTAAAAAACGACATAAAAAAAAAGAGGCCCGAAGGCCCCTTCTTTGTTCCGGCAGTGTGGACGCTTACGCGTCCGGCGCTGCCTTGGCCGTCGGCTCACTGTTTTCGTAGATATACAGTGGCTTGGACTTGCCTTCAATCACGCTTTCATCGATGACGACTTTGCTCACTTCAGACTGCGAAGGGATTTCGTACATCGTGTCGAGCAGCACACCTTCGAGAATCGAACGCAGGCCACGGGCACCGGTTTTACGTTCCAGGGCACGCTTGGCGACCGATTTCAGTGCGTCGGTCCGGAACTCCAGATCCACGCCTTCCATCTCGAACAGCTTGGCATACTGTTTGGTCAGAGCATTTTTCGGCTCGGTGAGGATCTGCATCAACGCAGCCTCGTCGAGCTCGTCCAGCGTCGCAAGAACCGGCAGACGACCGACGAATTCCGGGATCAGACCGAACTTGACCAGATCGTCAGGCTCGACTTCACGCAGGGATTCACCGACTTTCTTGCCTTCTTCCTTGCTGCGCACTTCTGCGTTGAAACCGATGCCGCCCTTGGTGGAACGGTTTTGGATAACCTTTTCCAGACCAGAGAACGCACCGCCACAGATGAACAGGATGTTACGGGTGTCGACCTGCAGGAATTCCTGCTGCGGATGCTTGCGACCACCTTGCGGTGGAACGGAAGCGACCGTGCCTTCGATCAACTTGAGCAAGGCCTGCTGCACGCCTTCACCGGAAACATCGCGGGTGATCGACGGGTTGTCGGACTTGCGGGAAATCTTGTCGATTTCGTCGATATAGACAATGCCCATCTGGGCCTTTTCCACGTCGTAATCGCACTTTTGCAGCAATTTCTGAATGATGTTCTCGACATCTTCACCTACGTAACCGGCCTCGGTGAGGGTGGTTGCGTCAGCGATGGTGAACGGAACGTTCAGCAGGCGGGCCAGTGTTTCGGCCAGCAGGGTTTTACCGGAGCCTGTCGGGCCGATCAGCAGGATGTTGCTCTTGCCGAGTTCGACGTCGTCAGCCTTCTTGTCACGCTGATTCAGGCGCTTGTAGTGGTTGTACACCGCTACGGCCAGAACCTTTTTCGCACGCTCCTGACCGATTACATACTGGTCAAGGATGCCGCTGATTTCTTTAGGCGAAGGCAATTTATGCGCGCTGCTTTCGGCCTGTGCTTCCTGCACCTCCTCGCGGATGATGTCATTGCACAGGTCGACGCACTCGTCGCAGATAAAGACCGAGGGGCCGGCAATCAATTTGCGCACTTCATGCTGGCTTTTGCCACAGAAGGAGCAATAGAGCAGCTTGCCGTTGTCCTCGCCGTTGCGGGTGTCAGTCATTCGTTCGATCCAAATCCGATAGGCTTGCAACACAAGATGAAGGCTATTGCGGGCTTTTTCAAGCCCGCTGGTGGTCGGACCTGCCGACCCACCTTATTTTGAGCTGCTTATTTTACGCAGGACGCTGGTTGATGACTTCGTCGATCAGGCCGTATTCCTTCGCAGCTTCTGCACTCATGAAGTTGTCGCGGTTGGTGTCACGCTCGATTTCTTCAAGCGTACGACCGCTGTGCTTGGCCATCAGCGTGTTCAGACGCTCGCGGATGAAGAGGATTTCCTTGGCATGGATTTCGATATCCGAGGCCTGGCCCTGGAAACCGCCCAGTGGCTGGTGAATCATCACACGCGAGTTCGGCAGGCAGAAACGCTTGCCTGGAGCACCGGCCGTCAGCAGGAATGCACCCATGCTGCACGCCTGACCAATGCAGGTCGTCGAGACGTTTGGCTTGATGAACTGCATGGTGTCGTAGATCGACATGCCCGCTGTCACCGAACCGCCCGGTGAGTTGATATAGAGATGGATGTCCTTGTCCGGGTTTTCCGCTTCAAGGAACAGCAATTGCGCACAGATCAGGTTGGCCATGTAGTCCTCTACAGGACCCACCAGGAAAATTACGCGCTCCTTCAGAAGGCGCGAGTAGATGTCATAGGCGCGCTCGCCACGAGCAGATTGCTCGACAACCATCGGGACCAGGCCGCCAGCGGCCTGGATATCAGAGTTCTGCTGAATATACGAATTACGGAACATGCTCTGCAGTCACTCCCAAATAGTTATGTCTTGAATACGCATAAGCCAGCTCGAAGGCTGGCTTATGTGTGTACTTCTTAACGCAAAAACAATCAGTCGGCTTTTGGAGCTTCTACCGGCTTGACCGCTTCTTCGTAAGAGACCGATTTGTCGGTCACGCTAGCTTTCTGCAGAACAGTATCCACAACTTGTTCTTCCAGCACAACCGAACGAACTTCGTTCAGTTGCTGCTCGTTCTTGTAGTACCAGGACACGACCTGCTCAGGTTCCTGGTAAGCCGAAGCCATTTCCTGAATCATTTCGCGAACGCGGGCTTCGTCAGGCTTCAGGTCGAATTGCTTGACCACTTCAGCCACGATCAGACCCAGCACTACACGGCGCTTGGCTTGCTCTTCGAACAGCTCGGCCGGCAGTTGGTCAGGCTTGATGTTGCCGCCGAACTGCTGAACAGCCTGCACGCGCAGACGGTCAACTTCGTTGGACAGCAGAGCCTTCGGCACTTCGATCGGGTTGGTGGCCAGCAGACCGTCCATTACCTGATTTTTTACCTTGGACTTGATGGCCTGACGCAGCTCACGCTCCATGTTCTTGCGAACTTCGGTGCGGAAACCGTCGATGCCGCTTTCCTTGATGCCGAATTGAGCGAAGAACTCTTCGTTCAGCTCTGGCAGCTTAGGCTCGGAAACGGTGTTGACCGTCACGGTGAACTCGGCGGTTTTGCCGGCCAGGTCCAGGTTCTGATAGTCCTCAGGGAAGGTCAGGTTCAGAACGCGCTCTTCGCCCGCTTTAGCGCCCACCAGGCCTTCTTCGAAGCCCGGGATCATGCGACCGGAACCCAGCACCAGCTGAGTGCCTTTGGCCGAGCCGCCAGCGAAGGCTTCGCCGTCAACCTTGCCAACGAAATCAATGTTCAGCTGGTCTTCGTTCTGAGCGGCACGATCGGCCACTTCAAAACGGGTGTTCTGCTTGCGCAGGATGTCCAGCATCTTGTCCAGATCGGCGTCAGCCACTTCAGCGCTCAGGCGCTCGACAGTGATGCCGTCGAAACCGGCAACGGTGAACTCAGGGAACACTTCGAATACGGCAACGTATTCCAGGTCTTTGCCAGCTTCCAGCGACTTCGGCTCGATCGAAGGCGAACCGGCAGGGTTCAGCTTCTGCTCAACCACGGCTTCGTAGAAGGAGGACTGGATGACATCACCAACAGCTTCCTGACGAGCGTCAGCACCGAAACGGCGCTTGATTTCGCTCATTGGCACTTTGCCTGGACGGAAGCCAGCAATCTTGGCCTTTTGGGCAGTCTGCTGCAGACGCTTGTTGACCTGGCTCTCAATGCGCTCAGCCGGCACGGTGACGCTCATGCGGCGCTCAAGAGCAGTAGTATTTTCAACAGAAACTTGCATGGATATTCCTCGTTGCACAGACGTTAGCCGGCCGTTTCCGACCCCAGAATCAAGGGCATGCATTCTAGTGGGTCAAACTCAAGAAGTCACCCTACTGAAAACGGGTAAAAAAACAGCAGGCCATTTATAGGTGTGAATGCAGCAATGCACTCCACCTCGAAGACGAATAAAGACCATCACGCCAAGGCTCTGCTTCAACCGCTTCTATATATAGAAGAGACTGCGAGCCATCTCCCTGACGGCTGATCCCGCGAACATGGCCGGCGGTCGGCACGCTGACAGCAAGCCCCTGAACACGACGAAACGCCCTGCCCTTCGACCCGAAACGCTGCGCGACAGACCACCAGCCGTAAAACAAAAAAGGCGCCAGACTGTTAAATCTGGCGCCTTTCGAAATATGGGGTGGACGATGGGGATCGAACCCACGACAACGGGAGTCACAATCCCGTGCTCTACCAACTGAGCTACGCCCACCATATTGCGTCACAAAAAAGCCATTCAACTTCTTTGCTGAACTTCATCAGGCCTGCGGCATGAATGAAGCTTTAATTGGTGCGGATGAAGAGACTCGAACTCTTACGCCTCGCGGCGCTGGAACCTAAATCCAGTGTGTCTACCAATTCCACCACATCCGCAGATGAAGCTTTTTAAAGCAAAGGCGCCAGATTGTTACATCTGGCGCCTTTCGAAATATGGGGTGGACGATGGGGATCGAACCCACGACAACGGGAGTCACAATCCCGTGCTCTACCAACTGAGCTACGCCCACCATATCGCGCTACTTGTGCCAAAGCTGCCTAATGGCGCACCCGGCAGGACTCGAACCTGCGACCATCCGCTTAGAAGGCGGATGCTCTATCCAGCTGAGCTACGGGCGCCTTATTAATCTGTACTCTTGGAGGACTACAAACTAAATGCTTTCCAGCTTCGCAGAACGCTAATTCCGCTCAACCTTCTTAACCAGTGCTAGGCTGTGCCCGACAAGTGCGACGAATAGTATAGAGCGCTCCCAAGGTCGTCAAATCCTTTTTGAAAAAAATTCATTTAATTAAAGGAGTTAGGGGAATTTGCTGACCAAGCGCCTTTGCCCTCACCGTCTGACATGCGAGAATGCGTTCTCTTTTTTTCCCCTCTCGATGGTTAATCACGCGCAATGACTGCACAACTAATCGACGGCAAATCGATCGCCGCCAGCCTGCGCCAGCAGATCGCCCAACGAGTTGCCGAGCGTCGCCAGCAAGGCCTGCGCACTCCCGGCCTCGCGGTGATCCTGGTCGGCAGCGATCCTGCCTCTCAGGTTTATGTCTCGCACAAGCGTAAAGACTGTGAAGAGGTCGGCTTCCTCTCTCAAGCCTACGACCTGCCTTCCGAAACCACTCAAGAAGCGCTGACCGATCTGATCGATCGCCTCAACGACGACCCGGCCATCGACGGCGTGCTGCTGCAACTGCCGCTGCCCGAGCACCTGGACGCCTCCAAACTGCTGGAGCGCATTCGCCCGGACAAAGACGTCGATGGCTTCCATCCTTATAACGTCGGCCGCCTGGCCCAGCGCATTCCGCTGCTGCGTCCGTGCACACCAAAGGGCATCATGACCTTGCTGGAAAGCACCGGCGTTGACCTTTATGGTCTGGATGCGGTGGTGGTTGGCGCGTCGAACATCGTCGGCCGCCCGATGGCGATGGAACTGCTGCTGGCCGGTTGCACCGTGACCGTCACCCACCGCTTCACCAAGGACCTGGCCGGCCACGTCGGTCGCGCTGATCTGGTGGTGGTCGCCGCCGGCAAGCCGGGACTGGTCAAGGGTGAGTGGATCAAGGAAGGCGCGATCGTGATCGACGTCGGCATCAACCGTCAGGACGACGGCAAGCTGGTCGGTGACGTGGTGTATGAAACCGCCCTGCCCCGCGCCGGCTGGATCACTCCGGTCCCCGGCGGCGTTGGCCCGATGACCCGTGCTTGCCTGCTGGAAAACACCCTCTACGCGGCAGAAACCCTGCACGCCTGAGGCGTTTTTCCGCGGTAAAAGAACCCCGCCTTGTGCGGGGTTTTTCGTATCTGAGAAAAAACACTAACCGTTCGCCGGAAACCCCTCTTTTCACAGGCCTTTTCACGAGATTTTCAGGTCATTCAAACAACCATCGACAGATCTTCAGCCATACTCCTAGAATGCGACGCTTTGAAGAAATAACCCGTTACAAACTAACGGAATATCCAACCTTTATGAGTTCGCCCGCGTGAAAATTCGTCTTTCGATCCTGAGCCTGGTTTTTGCTTTTTCAGGCACATTCGTCACGCCAACGGTCAACGCCGCAGAAACTACCGCCGCGCCACGCGACGCTTCACAACTGAAGATCGCCTCCGGCAGCGCCCTGCTTATGGATTTGCAGACCAATAAAGTCATCTATTCGAGCAACCCGGATGTGATCGTACCGATCGCTTCGGTGAGCAAACTGATGACCGGACTGGTGGTGGTTGAAGCACACCAGAACATGGACGAATGGATCGACGTCGACATCAGCCACACGCCGGAAATGAAAGGCGTGTTCTCCCGAGTCAAACTGAAGAGCGAATTGCCGCGTCGCGAGATGCTGCTGATTGCCCTGATGTCCTCGGAGAACCGTGCGGCCGCCAGCCTCGCGCATCACTATCCAGGCGGTTACGCCGCGTTCATCGCCGCAATGAACGCCAAGGCCAAAGCGCTGGGCATGACCAATACGCACTATGTCGAGCCGACCGGGTTGTCGGAACGCAACGTGTCCACCGCCCGCGACTTGAGCAAACTGCTGGTCGCCGCGAGCAAGCATCCGATCCTCAGCGAGCTGACCACCACCAAGGAAAAAACCGTAGCGTTCCGCAAGCCCAATTACACCCTGGGTTTCCGCAACACCGATCACCTGGTGAACAAGGCTGACTGGGACATCAAGATCACCAAAACCGGCTTCACCAACCCGGCGGGTCATTGCCTGGTACTGGTGACGCGAATGAGCAACCGCCCGGTTGCCCTGGTGATTCTCGATGCGTTCGGCAAGTACACGCATTTTGCCGATGCCAGCCGAATCCGCAGCTGGATGGAAACCGGCCGGAGCGCCAGCGTTCCGGCAGTTGCGCAGCAATACAAGGCCGAGAAAAACCTCAAGTCGCGCCAGAGCGGCGTGGTCGAAGCCTCCAAGTAACCAGAAAAATCCAACTGTGGCGAGGGAGCTTGCTCCCGCTGGGACGCGTAGAGGACCTTCTTTTTTAACAGAAAAGGCCTGCTGCGCAGTCCAGCGGGAGCAAGCTCCCTCGCCACAGAGGTATTCAGCCAGTGGTTAAATACCCGTTATTCAATCATTGGGTAGCGGCATTTTGTCGTCGTCCGGAATGCCGTCACCAGCGCTCGGATCTGGCGTCAGCACATTAGGCCGCGCCAACGGATCGCGCAGCGGACTGTCCGGATCCAGCACAGGATCCACGTCGTCCTCAGGCGTGGTTGGCACGCTGTCCGGTTTTTTATCGTCGAAGCTGGAATCGGTACTCATACGCACCTCACTTCAGGGTTTCAGATCAGCCAAAGGATCGTAAGGCTTGGCCGGACGTTTACTGTCGTCGTCCGGTTGCACGTCTCGCGGCGCCTTGGCGGGGCCGACCGGATCAACTTGCGGATCGTCGAGATCCGGTGAATCCGGATCGAAACCCAGATCATGACCGGACGAATGCTCGCTTGAGTGTGGGCCTTTCGGGGATGGGGAATCTGCCATGCTCGCCTCCTGATTCACCCGCACATTCGGGCTCTATCAGTGAGAGGCCTGCCGGGCGTGAGGGTGCCCGGCAGATGACGAACGGAGCCTTAATGTGCGGCCAAGGCCTTTCTGGCTTGCGCCGCTTCACGTTCCTGCCCGGCCTGCGTCAGCTCGTCCGCGGCCTTGAGCCAGCGCTCGCGGTCGACTTCGGCAGGAATCTGCGAAGGTTTCTGGATCAGTACTGCCCAGCCGCCGGATTTTTCGAAGGCGGATTCAAAGGAACTGAAACTCATCAGTTCGCGGCGATTCATCCCGGCGCGCAACAGCACCTTCTGTTTCAGCCGGTCATAACCGGAAAGGATCGCGTAACGCGGTTCAGCCCAGAACGCCGAGCCTTCACTAAAGCGCACCATCACCGGATAACCGGCCGCCACCTGAGTCAACAAGGCAGGCAGGTTCTTGTCCAGCGGGTAGACCACCATGCCGTAATCACGGGCCAGGTTCTGCAGATTCTGCTGCAACTGATCCTGTGCCCCCGGCAGATGCAACGGTTTTTCCAGCAGGCCCGGGGTGATCATGATGCCTTGCTGCGACAACAGGCTGGCCAGCACTTGCGGACCACTCTGATTGGCTTCGCCGCGATAGAACGTGCCGCTGAGTTCGACCCGCTCCGGCAGACGCTTGACCTGCGGCGCGACACTGCCCGCACACCCTGCCAACACCGCCGCGCAACCGGCCACCAGCAACGCCCCTCGCAATCGAGAAAATACCTGCACCATCATCACTCTCGTCAGACGCCGGTCATCGTGTTCCGGCAACGCCTGCGATCATAGGGCGGCGCAGGCCTGCGGTATAGCCTTAAACCGCAGACCGATCGTTTGCATAGAGCGAACTGATTGGTCATTACCGACCTTTGGTCAATAGTCTGAAACACCCCATTGTCTAGACTGTCACTGAAACAGAGCGAATTGAAAAAGTGAGTGCCCGACGCAGGGCAAAGAGGAGGCACTGATGAGCCTGACCATGACTATCGTAATGCTGATCGCCGGCTGGCTGGCCGTGGCCACTGCCATGTTGTGGGGCGTGCTGCGGATTTCGCGGCGCCACCATCACCCGCAGCCACCTGTGGCGGTCGAAAAACCGCAAAAGCACAACGCACGGCACGCGACCGCACATTGATACTGCAAACGTTCCGCCCATAAAAAAGCCCCCTGAACGCTTGGCGCTCAGGGGGCTTTTGGCTGGTCAGCGCTTACGCCTGCTGAGCCAGCTTCTTCTGCTTCGCCCGGCGCGACATCATGTTCAGCACCTCAATCGCTGCCGAGAACGCCATGGCCGCGTACACATAACCTTTCGGTACGTGGGCGCCGAAGCCTTCGGCGATCAGCGTCATGCCGATCATGATCAGGAAGCCCAGCGCCAGCATCACCACCGTCGGGTTGTCGTTGATGAACTTGGCCAGCGGTTCAGCCGCAAACAGCATCACCATTACCGAGACCACCACTGCGATCACCATGATCGGCAAGTGCTCAGTCATACCCACCGCAGTAATGATGCTGTCGATCGAGAACACCATGTCCAGCATCAGGATCTGACCGATCGCGGCAGCGAAGCCCAGGGTCACGGTCGATGTTGCGCTTTTCGGGTCTTCCGGCGCCGGGTCCATGCTGTGATGGATCTCGGTTGTGGCTTTCCACACCAGGAACAGACCACCGGCAATCAGGATCATGTCCTTCCAGGAGAACGCCTGGCCCATGATTTCGATCACGGGGGCAGTCAACTGCACGATGAAGGCGATGGTGCTCAACAGGGCCAGACGCAGAATCAGCGCCATGCCGATACCGATGCGCCGCGCCTTCTGCCGATGCTGCACGGGCAGTTTGTTGGTCAGGATCGAAATAAAGATCAGGTTATCGATGCCGAGCACGATTTCCATCACCACCAGTGTGGCCAAAGCAACCCAGGCGGCGGGGCTGGCGGCGAGTTCTAACAGATATTCCATGGGTCAGTCCTGACTCTGTGTAAGACGGTTTAGATGGTCTTGGAGGAAGATTCGGATTTTTCCGCGTCTTTTTCCGGTATTTCTTTTTTCTCGATCAGGCCGCCGGTGGCGTCGCTGAGCGCTTGTTCAGCAGCCTTGTGCGTGTCGTCGATCGCCTGTTTGGCGCTTTCGGCGGCCTTGCCCATCAACTGCTGGGCGCTTTTCTCGGCCTGATCGCAACCGGCCATAAGCAGTAAAGACGTAAACATCAACGCTGGAATTGTGTATTTCATGGGACTTCCTTCGAATGAACAGACAGGGTCACAGACCGCCCGTCGATGGCTGGGCATTCTAGGGAGACAAACACTTCAGGAAAATTCGTATTTTTAGCGGCTATACTTCGGTTTTTACGAATCCAATACCTTCAAAACAGAGGTCGTGGCTCGATGCTCAACTACCGACAACTGCATTACTTCTGGGTGGTCGCCAAAACCGGCAGCATCGTGCGTGCCTGCGAGCAGCTTAACCTCACGCCACAAACCATCAGCGGGCAGATTTCGCTGCTCGAACAAACCTACGGCATCGAACTGTTTCAACGGGTCGGCCGCCAACTGGAGCTGACCGAAGCCGGACGCCAAGCCCTGCCCTACGCCGAGCAGATGTTTCAGTTAGGCGGCGAACTGGAGCTAATGCTGCGCGCCCAGCCCAACGAACAGCAGATCCTGTTCCGCGTCGGCGTGGCGGACGTGGTGCCCAAATCCATCGTCTACCGCCTGATCGCGCCGACCATGGAGCTGCACGAGCCACTGCGCATCACCTGCCGCGAAGACAAACTCGAACGCTTGCTGGCGGATCTGGCGATCCAGCGCCTGGACCTGGTGATTTCCGACAGCCCGATGCCGTCGCACCTCGACATCAAGGGTTACAGCCAGAAGCTCGGCGAATGCGGGATCAGTTTCTTCGCCACCGCGCAGTTGGCGGCGCAATACGGGCAGGATTTCCCGCGCAGCCTCAACGGCGCACCGCTGTTGATCCCAGGCGCGGAAACCGTAGTGCGCAGCCGTTTGCAGCGCTGGTTTGCCGAGCAACAGATACAGCCACGAATCGTCGGGGAGTTCGATGACAGCGCCCTGATGCAGGCCTTCGGCCAATCGGGCAGCGGGATCTTCATAGGTCCGAGCGTGATTGCCGATGAAGTCAAACGCCAGTACGGCGTCGAAGTGATTGGCCAGACCGATGCGGTGACCGAGTCGTTCTATGCCATTTCGGTGGAGCGCAAGGTCAAGCACCCCGGCATCGTTGCGATTACCGAAGGTGCCCGACGCGAGCTGTTTACCGCGTTATGACGCCTGAGCGCACGCGTCGCGCGGCTTGAGCGTCATCAACACCATGGCGAGGAACACCGACAACAGAATGAACCCGGCAGCGGCGAACCCCAGAAAGCCGAGGCCGGCACTGTCGATCACTCGACCGCCGATCATCGCTCCGAGGCCGATCCCGAGGTTGGCCCCGGCGATATTCAGCGAGGCGGCAAAGGCTGGCGCTTCCGGTGCGGCCTTCATCAGGCGTACATGGCTGACCAGGAACAACGCAGCCTGGGTGATACCCCAGATGCCCATGGCCACCGCCAGCCCCACCGTCGAGTGAATGTTCGGCACCAGCGAGACCATGCCGGCGATCATGAACGCGCAGAACAACACCGAGGCGCCCAGTGGATGACGATCCACCGCGCGACCGCCCAGTGAGTTGCCGATCAGCCCGACCGCACCGAAGCCCATCAGGCACCAGCCAACCACCGTACCGTTGAACCCGGCCAGACGTTCGAGAATGTCGGCCAGATAGGTATAAGCGGTGAACATGCCGCTGAACACCAGGATCGACAACAGCACATGGCCGATCATCAGCGGGTTGCGCAGGATCTTGAACTGCGAAGCGAAACTGACCTGATGCTGATGCAGACTGGTTTTCGGCAGGTAAACAAACAGCAGCAAGGCCTTGGCGAAAGCGATCACCGCCAGAATCGCGAATGCACTGCGCCAGCCGAACGCATCGGAAATCAACGTGCCCACCGGAATGCCGAACACCGTCGCGCAAACAATGCCGAAGCCGATCTTGGCAATCGCGCGGCCGGCGTGATCCGGGCCGACGATGTCCACCGCCGTCTCACTGGCCAAGGCCCAGAACACCGGCAGGCCGAGCGCCGGGATCAACCGGGCGATGGCCATGACCCAGATGTTCGGCGCCAGCGCCGCAACGGTGTTGGCCAGGCCGAACATGATCAAAATCGTGATGAACAACTTGCGCCGCTCGAACCGGGCGAAATACGCGGTCAAAAATGGACCGAACATCGCCACCGTGAAAGCGAATAGAGTCACCAGCAAACCGGCCTGCGGAATGGTTACCGCCAGGTCGCGGGCAATGGCCGGCAACAGGCCGACGATGACGAATTCCGTGGTCAGCACCGTGAATCCGGCGGCGGACAACAGAAGAATGGGCAACAGCATGAGCAACTCCAGCAAAACGACGACACCAGCGATGACCGAAAGGCCCGCTGGCAGACTATGAAAATGAGGATGGCGAATCTTAACAGAGTGTTTCCGGACTGACTTGCACAAACCTGCCGACTTGCCGATCAATCCGGTGGCAGATCGTCACAGGTCTGAAGGATAACGCCTACGCTGTGATAAAGTCCGCGCCCTGAAAAACGTACACCCTATTCAGCGGCCTGTTTAACAGCGTTGATGGCGCGTCAGCCCTTTCGGTTCGTGCCGGTGACCTGCCCCCCGATGTATCACCGGTTTCACGCAACCTTGCACCCTATAAAAAATCAGAGATGCCGTTATGACCGCTTCATCCCCTTCTCTATTGCAACGCCTGAAAAACCTCAGCCTGGTCACGCAGATCCTGATCGGCCTGATTGCCGGTATCGCTCTGGCGCTGTTCGCCCCGGAAGCGGCGAAAGGCTCGGCGTTCATCGGCAAAGTGTTCGTCTCGGCGCTGAAAGCCGTGGCGCCGATTCTGGTGTTCGTGCTGGTAATGGCGTCGATCGCCAACCACAAGCACGGTCAGGAAACCCATATCCGGCCGATCCTGTTTCTGTATCTGCTCGGCACCTTTGCTGCGGCGGTGGTCGCCGTTATCGCCAGCATGGCGTTTCCCTCGCATCTGGTGCTGTCCACCGAGAACGTGGCGGTGACAGCTCCGGGCGGGATCACGGAAGTCCTGCAGAGCCTGCTGTTGAGCGTGGTCGACAACCCGGTCAGCGCGCTGATGAACGCCAACTTCATCGGCATTCTGGCCTGGGCGATCGGCATGGGCGTTGCCATTCGCCACGCCGGTGACACCACCCGCGAAGTGCTCGGCGATCTGTCCAACGGCGTGACGCTGATCGTGCGCGTGGTGATTCGCTTCGCCCCCCTGGGCATTTTCGGCCTGGTGGCCTCGACCCTCGCGACCTCGGGCTTCGGCGCACTGATCGGTTACGCGCACCTGCTGGGCGTACTGCTGGGCTGCATGCTGTTCGTCGCGCTGGTGATGAACCCGTTGATCGTGTTCTGGAAACTGCGCCGCAACCCGTATCCGCTGACCCTCAAGTGCCTGCGCGAAAGCGGGATCACCGCGTTCTTCACCCGCAGCTCGGCGGCGAACATTCCGGTCAACCTGGAACTGAGTAAACGCCTGGGCCTGCACGAAGACACCTACTCGGTCTCGATCCCATTGGGCGCAACCATCAACATGGCCGGCGCGGCGATCACCATCACCGTGCTGACCCTGGCCGCCGTGCACACGCTGGGGATTGCCGTGGACATCCCGACCGCGATCCTGCTCAGCGTCGTCGCGGCGATCTGCGCCTGTGGCGCCTCGGGCGTGGCCGGCGGCTCGCTGCTGCTGATTCCGCTGGCGTGCAGCCTGTTTGGCATTCCGAGCGAGATTGCCATGCAGGTGGTGGCGGTCGGTTTCATCATCGGCGTTCTGCAAGACTCCGCCGAGACCGCGCTGAACTCGTCGACTGACGTTTTGTTCACCGCTGCGGCATGCCTGGGTGAAGAAGCGAAAGCCCAACGCACCGCATAAACCTGTAGGAGCGAGCCTGCTCGCGATAGCGGTGTGTCAGTCACATCGTCTCGGTATGACACACCGCTATCGCGAGCAGGCTCACTCCTACAAAAAACAAAAGCCCGCCAAGGCGCAAACCTTGGCGGGCTTTTTGTTGCCGGGTGTTTTAGTACGCGCCCATGTAATCGCGTTTACCCACTTCAACACCGTTGTGGCGCAGCAGCGCGTAGGTGGTGGTGACGTGGAAGAAGAACTGCGGCAGACCGTAGCTCAGCAGGTAAGCCTGGCCGCTGAAGCGCTTCTCTTTCGGGGTGCCCGGACGGGTCACGATCTCGATGCCTTCCTTGCCATTGATCTGCTCCGGCTTGATCTCGCCGATGTAGGCCAGAACCTTGGCGATCAGCGCCTGCAGCTCGGCGAAGGTGGTTTCGGTGTCGTCATATTTCGGGATTTCGACTTCGGCCAGACGCGAGGAAACGCCCTTGGCGAAGTCGACCGCGATCTGCACCTGACGCACCAGCGGGAACATGTCCGGGTACAGGCGCGCTTGCAGGAAGGCGTTCGGGTCGATGTTTTTCTCGGTGGCGTGGGCTTCAGCCTTTTTCAGGACATCACTCAGGGCGTTGAGCATTTGTTGAAAAACCGGGACGGATGCAGCGTACAGGGAAATGGTCATGGCAGTCTCGTGTAGTGGCTGGGTGGAACGTGGAGGCGATTATAGCCATGCTTGATGACCACACGGCTTGCCTTTTGTTAGCCAAGGATTAGGCTAGGCGCCTTCGACTGCTGAGGGAACGCGCGATGACCACCGAACTTGCAACCACCACCGACGAACCACGGCTCAACGCCACGGAAATCCGCATCCTGGGTGCGTTGATCGAAAAACAGGCCACCAGCCCGGAAACCTATCCGCTGACCCTCAATGCGCTGGTGCTGGCCTGCAATCAGAAAACCAGCCGCGAGCCGGTGATGAACCTGACTCAAGGCCAGGTTGGCCAGAGCCTGCGGGCGCTGGAAAGCCACGGTTACGCCAAACTGGTCATGGGCAGTCGCGCCGACCGCTGGGAGCACAAGCTCGACAAGGCGCTGGAACTGGTGCCGGCCCAAGTGATTCTCACTGGCCTGATGTTCCTGCGTGGCCCGCAGACAGTGAATGAGCTGCTGACCCGCAGCGGCCGGATGCATGACTTCGAAGATGCCGAGCAAGTGATGCATCAGCTTGAGCGCCTGATCGCGCGCGGACTGGCGGTGTTGATTCCACGTCAGGCCGGTCAGCGCGAAGACCGCTACACCCATGCGCTGGGCGATCCGGCAGATATCGAGGCGATCCTGGCGGCGCGGCAGAATCCTGGGGAACGCTCGACCAGCGGTGTGTCAGTTGAACGCATTGAAGAGCTGGAAGCACGAATTGCCGCACTGGAAGAACGCCTGGCGCGTCTCGAATAATCACCCCCAATCCTATGGTGGGAGCGGGCTTGCTCGCGAATGCGGTGTGTCATTTAGCAATGATGTGAATGACACATTGCATTCGCGAGCAAGCCCGCTCCCACAGGGTCTGCACCAAGCCGAAGATCTCTATTTATTCACCATCCCAGTAGTCCACACCATCCGCCTGCCGCGCCACGGCAACGAAGCCTGACGCATTGCCCTGGTCATCGACTTTGAAGTTGTCCATCACCGCGTATTTGTTGGAGTCAGGGTATTCACAGATATCCGGTTGCTGCTGGGTGCTGACCGCCAGGTAACGCAGCTCCCCGTCGCTGGTGTTGATGATCTGATGCGCCGTTTCCGGTCCGCCCGGCGGGCAGGCGATCACGTCGCCCGCGCGAATCGGAAAGCGTTCGGCCCCTAACCGCACTTCGCCCTCCCCGGCCACCACATAGAACATCTCTTCATTGACCCGATGGCTGTGAAACGGACTACCGCGCATGCCTGGCGGCAAGGCGTACAACCGATAGCCGAGTTTCTGCGCACCAAGCTGCTGGCCGATGCGCGCCATGCGTTGTTGATAGCGGCCAGCGGTTTCACCTTCCGGGGCAAGGGCTTCGGGCAAGGGTTCGAGTTCGACCTGATGCAGGTTGAGAATGGGTGGGTGCATGGCGGGCCTCGGTCACGGTTTTTGTGGGTGGCAAGTCTGGGCTGGCTGGGGAGGCAGTATAGGCATGGATGTCTGGCTTGAGACCGTGGTGCATCCTTCGCGAGCAGGCTCGCTCCCACAGAGGATCTACAGCGAACACACAATCTGTGCATGACAAAAATTCAACTGTGGGAGCGAGCCTGCTCGCGAAGAGGCCCGCCCAGCCAGCACAACTCATCAGCTCCGGGCAAACGCCACCGCCGCCGCAAACTGCACCTCACTCGGCCGCATCCCGGTGTACAACACAAACTGCTCCAGCGCCTGGATCGCAATCACTTCAAGCCCGGTAATCACCTTCTTGCCCTCGGCCCGCCCCCGCACGATCAGCGGCGTTTCCGACGGAATCGCTACCACATCGAATACCGTGTCGGCGGCCTGGATCACTTCAGGCTCGAACGCCAGTTGCCCGGCCTCCGGCCCGCCGTCCATGCCCAACGGGGTGACGTTGATCAGCATCTGCGGCCGCTCGTCGCCGAGCTCCGCCTGCCAGCGATAGCCCAGCGAGTCCGCCAGTGCCCGTCCGGCGCGCTCGTTACGCGCAACGATCAAGCCATTCTTGTAGCCACCATCGCGCAAGGCACTCGCCACTGCTTTGGCCATGCCGCCGCTGCCGCGCAGGGCAAACGTCGTGTCTTGCGGTACCGCGTGGGTTTCCAGCAATTGCGCGATGGCGATGTAATCGGTGTTGTAAGCCTTGAGATGGCCGTTGGTGTTGACGATGGTATTGATCGACTGGATCGCCGCTGCCGACGCATCCAGCTCATCGACCAGCGCGATGCAGGCTTCCTTGAACGGCATCGACACCCCGCAACCACGAATCCCCAGCGCACGAATCCCGCCAACGGCCCCCGGCAGGTCCTGACTGCTGAACGCCTTGTAATAGAAGTTCAGGCCCAACTGCTCATACAAATGGTTATGAAACCGCAGACCGAAGTTCCCGGGGCGCCCTGACAGGGACATGCACAGCTGGGTGTCTTTGTTGGGATTCATCTGCATGAAACTTCTCCTTCAAAACGGACTTTCGGATGGACGGAGTTAGCCATTCCATCGGGTTCTGGACGATCATAAGCGCCTGTCTGCAACGGGCTGCGAGCCCCTTTGACCTGCCGGTAAAGAAGCCGGTACAGACCTTACACAAAATTTACCCAGCGGCTGTGCTGATTTTCAGAATTTCGCTGTCATAGAAGTATCCCCGCGACAACTTTGGGCCTGGTGCAGGCCCGGACGCCGGGTCGAAGAACCGAGGAATTATCATGATTCGTAAACTCCCCATCGTGGCCTTGTTGATTGGTGCATTCGCTATCACAGGTCAGGCAGAAGCCCACGGCGGTGGCTGGCAGGGTCCGGCAGTGTTTGGTGCGATCGTCGGCTCGGCCATCATCGGCTCCGCGTTGATCAACCAGGACCGGCCGGTCTACGTGCAACAGCCTGTTTACGCTCAACCGGCACCGGTTTATGTGCAACAACCGCCGCCACCGGTCTACTACCAGCCGGCGCCGGTCTATGTGCAACAACCGGTCTACGTGCCTGGCCCGGTCTACTACGGCCCACCACGCGGCTACTACGGCCGGCCACACGGCTACTACGGTGGCCCGCGCTGGTAATCGCAACCAACAAGCCCCGCTTTATAGCGGGGCTTTTTTATGACCGTCGGTCGGGCAGAGTCTGAAAAAATCTCGCCAAGGTCGCTGTGAGGACAGTTCCAGCAGCTAAAGTCGGCATGATGGACTTGACCGTTGGGGGCAAAACACAGAACGGTCATCTATTTGTCATGACGGAACCGCAATCTGAATCCGTCCGTAAACAACAGGTTGATAAAAACAAGGACGACCCATGCCTACACAAAATCCGCACCGCATCGTCGGTCTGTGCACTTCAAGCAAGGTGTACAGCGCGTTGACTGAACTGAAACACCTGGAAGGCCACCGCTGCGCCAAGTTTCTTTCGCTGCTGGCGGAGAATCTCGTGCACAAGGGCCTGCTCAATGAGCGCGAAGTGGTGCACATGCTCGACCAGGTTGTCGACTGATGCAGTCCTCACTGTGATCAATGACCACTATCGAAAGCGTTGATTGTCCCTGAGCGCAGCGAATCCATAAGGTAGCTCCACAGATTGATGGAGGTACTTGTCATGGCTCAGGTTCAAATCATGTCGGTAGTCGGCAGCGCTGTCCCCGCATCGCTCAGAGCGTCGGGATTGCTCGCCTGCTGGTATGTGGTGCGCGATGGCGAGCCGATCAGCGGCCCGCTCACTTCGCTGCCCGCGGCGCAGGCCCTGTCGCAGAAAATCGTCAGCACGCCATTCCACGCTTAAGGCAACTGGACTTTCGGTTTGGTCTCGATGAACAGCGCCCAGCTCGACATGAACAGCGCTGCGATCAGCGGCCCGATCACGAAACCGTTGAGGCCAAACACTGCGAGGCCGCCGAGGGTCGAGATCAGGATCATGTAATCGGGCATGCGCGTGTCCTTGCCGACCAGGATCGGGCGCAGCACGTTGTCCACCAGACCGATCACAAACACCCCGAACAGCCCCAGCACCACGCCTTGCCAGATCATCCCGCTGAGCAGGAAGTACACCGCCACCGGCGCCCAGACGATCCCCGCACCCACCGCCGGCAACAGCGACAGAAAGCCCATCAGCACGGCCCAGAGCAACGCACTGGGAATATCGAGAAACCAGAAAATCGCCCCGCCCAAGGCCCCTTGAGTGACCGCCACCACCAGGTTGCCCTTGACCGTCGCGCGCACCACCCGATTGAACTTCAACTGCAAACGGCGCTTGTGGCTCTCCTCCAACGGCACCGCGGTGCGTACCTTGCGCACCAGCTCGGCGCCATCGCGCAGAAAGAAAAACAGCAGGTACAGCATGATGCCGAAGCTGACCACGAACTCGAATGTGCCTTGACCGAAACTGAACGCCTGACTGGCCAGCACCTGACTGCCCTGCATCGACGCCTTGACGATTTTCTCGCGCAAACCGTTCAACTCGCCCATGCCGAAGCGATCGAGCAAATGCTGAAAATACGGCGGCAAGCTGTGTTTGAACTGTGCCAGATAGGCACCGATGTCCAGTTGGCCGCTTTCGATGTTGTTGTAAACCGTCGCGCCTTCCTGCACCAACAGGATGCTGAGGATGATCACCGGCAGAATCGCGATCACCAGGCAGATGCCCAGAGTGCAGAGCGCTGTCAGGTTGCGCCGCCAGCCAAATTTGAGCTGTAACTTGCGCTGCATCGGCGCAAACAGAATGCCGAGAATCACCGCCCAGAACACCGCGCCGTAGAACGGCAGCAGAATCCAGATGAAGGCGACCGTCACCAACAGCAACAGCACGGTGAGGGATTTGAATTGCAGGGTTTTTTCGTTCATGTCCAATCCATGTCAGTCAGGCGTCTCGCACGCCCCGAACCTTAGTCAGCCGGGGCGCGCGCGAGTGCCATCTTTGTTCATGGAGCATAGATTGCCTGGACGATGCAGCCCGGCTAATCAGCGCAACGGCAGTTTGACGATCTGCGCAGTGCTCAACACGTCGCCGAAGGTGTCTTCGACTTCCGCCAGCGCGGCCTTGTGCAGCGAATCCTTGTCGATAAACACGCCGTTGGCGCGAGTGATGGCGCGGGTCGCCGAGGCATCGGACGCGACAATCACGTTGTAGCCCAAAGGCGCGGCGTCCCGCGCGGCACCCGCCACACAGGCGTGGGTCATCAGGCCGGAAATGATCAGGGTCTGGATGCCGGCGTTTTTCAATTGCTGGTCAAGGTCGGTGCTGGCGAACACGCTGACGGTGCTCTTTTGCAGCACCACGTCTTGCGGGCGCGGCTGCATGTCCGGGTGAAATTTAACGGTCTGGCCATCGATGGCAAACACTGGCGAGCCGGCCGGGGCAACGTGCTGCACGTGATACACCGGGATCTTGTGACTGTCAGCGAAAGTGATCAGCTCACGAGTCTTGGCCAGGGCAGCGGCACCGTCCGGGATCGGCATCCGGCCGCTGAAATATTCATTCTGGAAGTCGATCACCACCAGCGCAGACTTGCCCGCTGGCAGATGATCGACCGGTGTAGCGCCGGACAATGCCCGAATGGTCGGGTGGTTGTCGGCCATCGCTGCGCTGCTGGCCATTACACCGGAAAATGCACAAGCGGTGAGAAAGCGGCGAGTAAAGTTCTGCATGGGAAAGTCCTGCCTCGGTTGATTTGACAAGCGAATCTTAAGCAGCCACCGCCGCACCGAACACAGTGAAACCGGCACATGATCTGTGCCCTTTCTGCACAGATAAAGTCCACGCACTCAAACGTAGATCCAGATCAATAAACCGCACTTGTCACTGCACTACCCTGCTGCGCTTTTGCGACCGATGCCGCCATGAAGCCAGACCTCCCCCTCGCCGCCCCGGAATTGCTCGCCCCTGCCGGCACCCTGAAGAACATGCGCTACGCCTTCGCCTACGGTGCCGATGCGGTCTACGCCGGCCAGCCGCGTTACAGCCTGCGGGTGCGCAACAACGAGTTCGACCACGCCAACCTCGCCCTCGGCATTCGCGAAGCGCAGGCACAGGGCAAGCGCTTCTACGTGGTGGTCAACATCGCCCCGCACAACGCCAAACTGAAGACCTTCCTCAAGGATCTGGCGCCAGTGATCGAGATGGCGCCGGACGCGCTGATCATGTCCGACCCGGGCCTGATCATGCTGGTGCGCCGGCATTTCCCGCAGATGCCGATCCACCTTTCGGTGCAGGCCAACACGGTGAACTGGGCGAGTGTCGAGTTCTGGCAGCAACAGGGGCTGAGCCGGATCATTCTGTCGCGGGAGCTGTCGCTGGAAGAAATCGGCGAAATCCGTGAACAGGTACCGGGCATGGAACTGGAAGTGTTCGTCCATGGCGCACTGTGCATGGCCTACTCCGGGCGCTGCCTGCTGTCGGGCTACATGAACAAGCGCGACGCCAATCAGGGCACCTGCACCAACGCCTGCCGCTGGAAGTATTCGGCGCAGCAAGCCACGGAAAACCAGCTCGGCGAGATCGTGCAGACCTTCCAGCCGGAGCCGACCCTGGGCATCGGCGCGCCCACCGATCAGGTGTTCCTGCTGCAGGAAGCCAATCGCCCCGATGAATTAATGCCCGCTTTTGAAGACGAGCACGGCACCTACATCATGAACGCCAAGGATCTGCGCGCGGTGCAGCATGTCGAACGCCTGACGCGCATGGGCGTGCATTCGCTGAAGATCGAGGGCCGGACCAAATCGCACTTCTATTGCGCACGCACCACCCAGGTCTATCGCCGGGCAATTGATGATGCGATGGCCGGGCGCGAGTTCGACCGCAGTCTGATGACCGATCTGGAATCACTGGCCCAGCGCGGCTACACCGAAGGTTTCCTGCGTCGCCATGTGCATGACGAATACCAGAACTATCAGAACGGCAGCTCGGTGTCCGAGCGCCAGCAGTTCGTTGGCGAACTGACCGGCGAGCGCCGCGACCGGTTGGCCGAGGTCAAAGTGAAGAACCGTTTTGCCTTGGGCGATCATCTGGAATTGATGACTCCGAAGGGCAATTTCCACTTCGATCTGCACCAGTTGCAGAGTGCCAAGGATGAAACCATTGAAGTCGCCCCCGGCGACGGGCACACGGTTTACCTGCCAATTCCGGATGCGGTGGATTTGCGCTTTGGCCTGCTGATGCGCGACCTGACTCCTTGACCCCCTCCCCTGTAGGAGCTGTCGCAGGCTGCGATCTTTTGATCTTGTTCTTCAATAACAAAGTCAAAAGATCGCAGCCTTCGGCAGCTCCTACACAGGGAATGCGGGCGTAGCGGAATCAGAGGAATTCTTCACGCAACATCGCCACAAACGCTTCACGCGCCGGGTGTACCCCGGCGTTTTCGTGCCAGTAAAACAGGTTGTCGATCGCCGTCAGTTCGGGAAACTCATACCCCACGCATCCAGCGCCCTTGGCGTATTGCTCGAACACGCCTTTAGGCACCAAGGCCACGCCGGCGCCAGCACTCACGCAACCGACAATCGCCCCATAACTCGCCAGGCTGACAATCGGCAGCGCCTGCCCCTGACGCAACAACCAGTGCTCCAGCGCCGCCCGATACGGGCAACCCTGCGGCCACATGAACACGGTTTTGTCCTGCAGATCGTGGATGTCGCGCACGGGGCCGAATGACGTCGAGGCAATCAGCAGCAATTCTTCGCGGTACATCGGCGTGCGTTTCAGTTGCGAACGCTCGACGTCCACCGCGACGATCGCACCGTCGAGGCGATGGCTGACGGTGTCGTCGAGTAATTGGCCCCAGGTGCCTGTGGTCAATTCCAGCGCCACCTGCGGATAGCGTTGGTGAAACTTGGCCAACAGTCGGGGCAAACGCCCGGTGGCCGAGGACTCAATCGCGCCGATACGCAGCGGCCCGGAGGGTTCGGCGGCGGGATCCACCGCGCGCTTGGCTTCGACGGTCAGCGCCAGAATCCGCTCGACATAGGCGAGAAACGTCTGTCCCGCCGGACTGATCCGCAGCCCGCGTCCCTCGCGCAGAAACAGTGCGACGCCGAGTTCCGCCTCAAGCGCCTTGATCCGTGCGGTGATATTCGACGGCACACAAAACAGCTTCTCAGCAGCCCGGGCAATGCTGCCCTCGTCAGCCACGGTCTTGAACATGCGGATCTGCGCCAGCTCCATACTCATCACTCAAAGTGAACATTCAGCGCAGTATAAGTCAGTTGTGGAGACTTGTTGACCGCCCGGATACTCGGCGCATCAACCCTTGCGGTGCGCCGATCATGCCGTCTCCTTCTCCCTTGAAAATCATTCTGACCATGGCCTTCGTGGTCGGCTGCTGGGCCTATTCACCCACCGGCATTCACATCGGCCTGCAAGCCTACGACCCCGGGCATCTAGCGTTGCTGCGGTTTCTGCTGGCGTCGTTGTTCATGGCCGTGATCGCGGCGTTCAAGAGCATTCGCCTGCCGCAACCGCGCGATGTGCCGCTGTTGTTCGCCCTGGGATTTTTTGCCGTCAGCCTGCATCACGTGGCGCTGAACATCGGCCAGCAAAGCGTCAGTGCCGGCGCCTCCAGCGTACTGGCGCAGTCGAGCCCGCTGTTCAGTACGCTGCTGGCGCGCTACGTGTTCAAGGATCAGGTCAGTGTCTGGCGATGGGGCTGCGTGTTGCTGGGACTGGTCGGGGTGGTGATCGTGGTCAGCGCCGATCGGGGCCTGGGGCAGATCGACGCGCATGGCTTGCTGATCCTGCTGGCAGCGCTGTCATGGAGCATTTACTTCGCCCTGCAAAAACATCACGCCCGGCGTTATGACGGCTTCAGTCTGGCCTGTTATGCGGTGTGGTCGGGGACGCTGCTGTTGTTGATTTATCTGCCGGGACTGGGTGCGGCGGTAGTCAAAGCACCACTGCGAGTGCAATGGGCGGTGCTGGCGCTGGGGGTGTTTCCCAGCGCGCTGGCGTATCTGGCCTGGGGCTTTGTGCTCAGGCATGTGGACTTGAGCCGGGCGACGATGACACTTTATTTGATACCGCCGACGGCGATGGGGATTGCTTCAGTGGGCCTCGGCGAGCAGCCGGCGCTGATGGTTCTGATTGGCGCGGCGGTGGTGCTGATCAGTGTGCTGGCGTTGAATCTGGAGCGGCGGGTGGAGGGTCGACCGATTGAGGTCTGATCGAGGTTTTTTACTGAGGCCGACGACCCCATCGCGAGCAGGCTCACTCCTACAGAGGATGCGTTCTACCTGTGGGAGCGAGCTTGCTCGCGAAAGGGCCGGCGCAGACTATAAATATCTCATGCCGGGTTAGCCTCAGCGCCTGTCATCCGACAATGGCGTCGGCTCATCCGCCGGTGGCACATCATCATCGTCCGCCGCCGGGTCCTTCCAGTCTTCCGGCCGATCGGCATCACTCAACGGATCGCGCCCCGGACTCATGCCCGGCGGCGCATCGTGATCGGCCAGTGTCGGCTCATCCGTGCCGGGCACCGGACGGGTTGGATCGGTCGGCAACACACCACCCTGAAACAGCAAATCATTAGCCATGACACACCTCACCAAGGAGGTCCGGAGAACCCGGGCCATACAGCTTGGAAGCGCGCCTGCGCAGGCGGTGCTATCGAGCAGACCAACGGCAATCAGCCCTGCGCACTGAAACGGTCGCGGCTGTTGGTCAGGTGCAGCCACATGGCCGCGCGCGCCGCGTCCGGATCCTGCCGCTTGATCGCATTCAGGATCGCTTCGTGCTCCAGATGGGCCAACTGCCCCAGCTTGCTCAGATCCGCCGCGCCACGCTCGGCGGCATTGAGCCGCTGACGTGGAATCATCGCGCTGCCCAGGTGCTGCATGATTTCGCTGAAGCAGACGTTGCCGGTGGCTTCGGCAATAAGCAAATGAAAGCGTCGGTCGGCCTCGACGCAACTATCGTTGCTGTCCAGCAGACGCTGATAGTCATCCAGCGCCTGACGCATTTGCAGCAATTGCTGCTCGCTGCGACGTGACGCGGCCAACGCCGCAGCCTGTGTCTCCAGGCCCATGCGCAATTCAAGAATGCTGCGCACGCCGAGCGCGGTGTCGACATTCAGGCGCAAGCCCTGCTCCGCGACGCGCTCGATGACGAACGTGCCGATGCCGTGCCGCGTCTCCACCAGCCCCGACGCCTGCAACTTGGAAATCGCCTCGCGCACGACCGTGCGACTGACGCGGTGTTCCTGAACGATGGCGTTCTCCGACGGCAGCTTGTCGCCGGGCGACAGCCGGCCGAGCAGGATGCTCTGGGTGAGTTTTTCCACCAGATCGTGTGCGAGGTTGTGCGCACGTTTGGGCGCGGGGGCGTCGAGGTCTTCTTGCATGTTCGGTTCCGGTCTTCGGGGCTTGCCGATCGTAGCACTGCGTGATGGCTGACGAGTCGATTTTAGCGCCGAAACCACTTTCAACTTGTATGACAACACTCAATAAAACGAAAAAAACGCAACAACCAAACGCTACGCCCTGTTTGAACATTTGGATCGTGAACCCAAGGGGCGCGTCTGACGGCCGCGATTAAAACCAATAAAAACGGGGAAAAACACCAAAAAGAAATAAAGAATTCGTTCACCAGACAAATTTAATCGCTCCACCCCACTTGTAGGACAAAAAATCTCAGTTGTATGATGTCTATCAACAACGCACCATCCAGCCCTACCCCGCATAAAAATAATCAGTGGGAGAAAACCAAGTGAAAACCTCCGTCTCCGGGATGAACGAGGGCGTCGATTCGACACTCGCGTCCGCCATCTCGAAAGTGAAACGCCACGTCCTGCCGCTCTTCGTGATCATGTTCATCGTCAATTACATTGACCGGGTGAACATCGGTTTCGTCCGCACTCACATGGAACATGATCTGGGCATCGGGGCTGCCGCCTACGGCTTCGGCGCCGGTCTGTTCTTCATCGGTTACGCGCTGTTCGAAGTGCCGTCCAACATGCTTTTGCAAAAAGTCGGCGCGCGTATCTGGCTGACCCGCATCATGCTCACCTGGGGCCTGGTCGCCGCCGGCATGGCGTTCATCCAGAACGAAACGCACTTTTACATCCTGCGCTTTCTGCTCGGCGTGGCCGAGGCCGGGTTCTTTCCCGGGGTGATCTACTACTTCACGCGCTGGCTACCCGGCGCCGAACGCGGCAAGGCGATTGCAATTTTCCTCAGTGGTTCGGCAGTCGCCTCGCTGATCTCCGGCCCGTTGTCCGGCCTGCTCTTGCAGATCAACGGCCTCGGCATGCACGGCTGGCAATGGATGTACTTCATCGAGGGGATGTTTTCCGTCGGGCTGTGCGTGTTCGTCTGGTTCTGGCTCGACGCCAAACCCCACGACGCGAAATGGCTGACCCGCGCCGAACAGGACGCACTGGTCAACGCCATCGACGATGAACAGAAGGCCCGCGAAGCCGCGACGCCGATCCGCCCATCGATGGGCAAACTGCTCAAGGACCGGCAAATCATCCTGTTCTGCCTGATCTACTTTTTCATTCAGCTGACGATCTACGCCGCGACGTTCTGGCTGCCGAGCATCATCAAGAAAATGGGTGAGATGAGTGACTTCCAGGTCGGGCTGTTCAACTCGATCCCGTGGCTGCTGTCGATCGTCGGCATGTACGCCTTCGCCGCTTTCTCGGCCAAGTGGAAGCACCAGCAAGCCTGGGTCGCCACCGCGTTGTTGATCGCCGCAGCAGGGATGTTCATGTCCACCACCGGCGGGCCGATCTTCGCCTTTGTCGCGATCTGTTTTGCCGCGCTGGGCTTCAAGTCCGCCTCATCGTTGTTTTGGCCAATTCCGCAGGCCTATCTGGATGCACGGATCGCCGCGGCAGTGATCGCACTGATCAACTCGGTAGGCAACCTCGGCGGCTTCGTCGCGCCGACCACCTTCGGCCTGCTCGAAGAACACACCGGCTCGATTCAGGGCGGCCTCTACGGCCTGGCCGCGACCTCGATCATCGCCGCGATCATCGTCTTCGCTGCACGCACCACCCCGAAACCCGCTGCTGACCTCGCCGTGGCCGAGGCCGCGCCAAAGCACGCATGACTTCCTTTTTAAAGATGCTGACAAGGATAAAAACATGACCGCACACGACACTGCCAAAGCGCCAATCATCACTGACATGCAGGTGATTCCCGTGGCCGGCCACGACGGCATGCTGCTCAACCTGAGCGGCGCCCACGGGCCGTTTTTCACCCGCAATATCGTCATTCTCAAGGACAACGCCGGCCACACTGGCGTCGGTGAAGTGCCCGGTGGCGAGCGCATCCGCCAGACGCTGGAGGACGCCCGCAGCCTGGTGCTCGGCAGCACAATCGGCAACTATCAGAAGATCCTCAATCAGGTGCGCCAGACCTTCGCCGAACGTGATGCCGGCGGCCGTGGTCTGCAGACGTTCGACCTGCGCATCACCATCCACGCGGTCACCGGACTCGAAGCCGCCCTGCTCGACCTGCTCGGGCAACACCTCGACGTACCGGTCGCGGCGCTGCTCGGCGAAGGCCAGCAACGCGATCAAGTGAAGATGCTCGGTTATCTGTTTTATGTCGGCGATCAACGCGAGACCAACCTCGCCTACCGCAGCGAACCGGACGCCGATAACGACTGGTTCCGCGTGCGTCACGAGAAGGCCATGAGCGCCGAGGCGGTGGTGCGTCTGGCCGAAGCGGCGCAGGCGAAATACGGTTTCCAGGACTTCAAACTCAAGGGCGGTGTGCTCAGTGGCGACGCGGAAATCGAAGCCGTGACGGCTCTGGCCGAACGCTTTCCCGAGGCACGCATCACCCTCGATCCGAACGGCGCCTGGTCACTGAAAGAAGCGATCCGCCTGTGCCGCGATCAACATAAGGTGCTGGCTTACGCCGAAGACCCGTGCGGTGCAGAAAACGGTTACTCGGGGCGCGAAGTCATGGCCGAGTTCCGCCGCGCAACCGGACTGAAGACGGCGACCAACATGATCGCCACCGACTGGCGCGAGATGGGCCACGCCATTCAGTTGCAGTCGGTGGACATTCCGTTGGCCGACCCGCACTTCTGGACCATGCAAGGCTCGGTACGTGTCGCGCAGTTGTGCCATGAGTGGGGCCTGACCTGGGGCTCACACTCCAACAATCACTTCGATATCTCGCTGGCGATGTTCACCCATGTCGCGGCGGCGGCACCGGGCGACATCACCGCCATCGACACGCACTGGATCTGGCAGGACGGCCAGCGTCTGACCAAGGCTCCGCTGCAAATTGTCGACGGTTGCGTGCAAGTGCCGCAGAAACCGGGGCTGGGGGTGGAGCTGGACATGGATCAGCTGGCCAAGGCCCACAAACTGTACAAAGGCATGGGTCTCGGCGCGCGGGATGACAGCGTGGCGATGCAGTTTTTGATACCGGGGTGGACGTTCGATAACAAGCGGCCGTGTCTGGTGCGCTGAATTCTGATCTGCAGTCCACCACTGTCCCCTGTGGGAGCGGGCTTGCTCGCTCCCACAGGGGGGGATTTGTGTCAGGCAGAGATTTGTACCAGCCACTGCTTGAACGCCGTCATCGCCGCCGTCTCCGGCCGTGACTGCAAGCGCGTCAGCCAATAACTGCCGGTGGTGATTTCAATCGCAAACGGCTGACGAATCACGTCCGCCGCCAGTTGCCGGGCGAACATCAGCGGCGGTGCCAACGCCACCCCGCTGCCCTGCAGCGCGGCCTCCATCATCGCCAGCGATGAGTCGAACACAATGCTTTGCGGCGGCGCCGCGTGGGTCGCCAGGCCGGCGGCGTGAAACCATTCCGGCCATTCATCGGTGCGATAGGAACGCAGCAAGCGCTGTTGCAGCAGATCGCCCGGGGTATGCAACTGCCGGGCAATTTCCGGCACGCACAGCACCGACAATGGCGCATCCAGCAGACGCGTGGCCTCGATGCCGTGCCACGCCCCGGCGCCAAAACGAATCGCGTAATCCAGCCCCTCAGCGGCGACGTCGACCCGGTTGTTGTGAGTCGACAGCCGCAAATCTATGAGCGGATGTTTCGCCTGGAAGTCTGGCAGCCGTGGCAGCAACCAACCGACCGCAAAGGTTCCGACGGCACCCACGGTCAACATTTCCCGAGACTGACCGCCGGCCAGCCGCTCGAGCATCTGCGCGATATGATCGAACGACGTGGTCAAAACCGGCAACAGGGTCTCGCCTTCACTGGTCAGCATCAGCCCGCGGGGCAGGCGTTTGAACAGGGTGACGTTGAGTTGCGCTTCGAGGCTTTTCACCTGATGGCTCACCGCCGCCTGAGTCACGCATAACTCCACGGCGGCACGGGTAAAGCTCAGATGCCGCGCCGAAGCTTCGAACGCGCGCAGTGCATTGAGCGGCAATTGAGGTCGAATCATGCCCAGTCCCAAATTTTTCTAATGGCTCATCCGAAATATCATCGTTTGTCGACGAGTGCCAGACTGCCTAAATTGTCGGCGCTGATCAGCTGCCCAACAACAAAATCGCCCGCAGTGTAGCGGGATATCACCCTCAACACTCATGGAGAGTGGTTCACTCATGTCCTTCATCAACCCGAGCAAAGTCATTTCCTGCAGCGCTTTCGGCCTGTTTTTCGGCGCCACCGCGTGCATGGCCGCCACACCCGGCGACGAGCAACTGCAAGCGCTGGTGAACAAAGCCGTCACCCCGGTGATGCAGCAGCAGAACATCCCCGGCCTCGCCGTCGCCATCACCATCAACGGCCAACCGCATTACTTTAATTACGGCGTCGCTGCCAAGGACACGGGGCAGAAAGTCAGCGAAAACACCCTGTTCGAAATCGGCTCGGTGAGTAAAACCTTCGCCGCCACTCTGGCCGGCTATGCGCAGGCGACCGGCAAACTGGACCTGTCGACCAAGGCCAGCCAACTCTGGCCGGAACTGAAAGGTAGCGCTTTCGACAACATCAGCGTGCTGCAACTGGGCACCTACAGCGCCGGCGGCCTGCCGCTGCAATTCCCTGGCCAGTGGGATTCGGCGGAGAAGATGCTCGGCTACTACCAACAGTGGAAACCGGGCTTCCCGGCCGGTAGCCAGCGCCTGTATTCCAACCCGAGCCTGGGCCTGTTCGGTTATCTGGCCGCCAAGACCCTCGGTCAGTCATATGATCAGGCGATAAGCGAAACCCTGCTGCCGAAACTCGGCCTGCAACACACTTACCTGCAGGTGCCGAAAGCACAAATGAGCCTGTACGCGCAGGGCTACGACAAGAACAATCAACCGGTGCGCGTCACCCCGGGCGCCATGGATTCAGAAGCCTACGGCGTGAAAACCAGCGCCGCCGACATGCTGCGTTACGTGCAGGCCAACCTGAAACCGGCAAGCCTTGAAACGCCGCTGCAACAAGCTATCGCCAACACCCACACCGGCTACTACAGCGTCGGCGACATGACCCAGGGCCTGGGTTGGGAAATGTACCGTTACCCGATCAGCCTCGACCGCTTGCTGGCCGGCAACAGCACGGAAATGGCCATGCAGCCGCACAAGGTGCAATGGCTCAACCCGCCACAGCCGCAGGCGAAAAATGTGCTGATCAACAAGACCGGCTCTACCGGTGGCTTCGGGACCTACGTGGCGTTTGTGCCGTCGAAGGAGGTCGGCGTGGTGATTCTGGCGAACAAGAACTTTCCGATTCCGGAGCGGGTGAAGATTGCTCACACGATCCTCAGCGCTTTAGCCGACTGAAAATCAAATGATCGCAGCCTTCGGCAGCTCCTACACCGATCCCATGTAGGAGCTGCCGCAGGCTGCGATCTTTTTGGGCGGGCAATAAAAATGGGCGACCGGCAGAGGTCGCCCATTTTTTTTGATTCAGGCCATGCCATCAATCATCCGGCATTTCCGGTGGCTTGCTCGGTTTCGCCGGTTTGCTCGCCTTGGCGCCCTTCTCGCCTTTCTTGGCTGCCGGTTCGGCGGCGGTGGCCTTGGTTTCAGCGACCGTCGGTGCGCTGATTTCCTTTTCGCTGGCCGGCAGCGCGTCAACCGTGTCGAAGATTTTCTTCAGGTCCACCGATTTCGCTTCATCGCCCGAGGCCGACAGTTTGGTCTCGCCGTCCTTGCCCAGCAGGAACACTTTAGGATACGCGCCGGCACCGAGTTTCAGCGACCGCAGCAAAGCCATGGTGTCTTGCTGGCCGAGATCCTTGCCATCGAGTTGTCCGGCCATATTGAGGATGGTGTAGACCTTGATGTTGCGGTCGGCGACGCCCTTCTTGTTCGCTGGATCTTCCAGCGACTTTTTCAGCCCCACCCACACCGGGTCGACGGTGCTTTGTGCGATTACAATCAACGGTCGGGCCCGTCCCATATCCCCGGCTATGGGCGAGTCATTGTCAGCGGCGAACAAAGGGCCGGCAATCGCCAGCAAGAGTGTCAGGGTCAGTGACCTGATGAGCATGCGCATCTCCTTTTGATATCCACGCTCTAATGATTGCGCATCGCGGCGATTGTTCCGGGGTTGTGCCCGGCAAATATGTTTCGCCTTGTCAGAAGCTTAGGTCAGCCGCGTCATTGCGCAACCGCATCGGCGTAATCGTGACGCGGATTTGATTACCTTTTATGAGCGCATTAGGGTGGTCGTTCTGCCCACGAAATGGAGTTCAACCCATGCACATCGACTACCTTTGCGATCACCCCCATTTGATTGAGGAACTGGCTGCGCTCAATTTCAAGGAATGGGGCGAATTCCGTGACGGCGATACTCTTGAAGCCCGCACCGAGCGAATGCGCGCGGCCTGCGGCAAGGGTGCGGTTCCCAGCGTGGTGGTGGCCATTGAAGACGGCAGATTGCTCGGTGGCGCGCTGCTGATCGACAGCGACATGAAGATCCGTCCCGAGCTGACGCCTTGGCTGGCCGGGGTTTATGTGAAGGCCGAGGAACGTGGACGCGGTGTTGCTTCGCAGCTGGTCAATCGGATTGTCGAAGAAGCCAGGGCGTCGGGCGTACAGACGTTGTATCTGTACACCGATGCGGCGCAAGCACTGTATGCGCGGTTGGGTTGGGAGGTGGTCGAGGATCTGGTCTACGAAGACCTGCCGGTGACGATCATGAAGTACACCTTTACGAGCTGAGATTCCTCCACAGGTTTTGTCCGGCTCAAAGATCGAGCCGGGATCAGAACGCCAGTTTGTAGCCGATCAACAGCAGCATGGTCGCCAGGCACGGGCGCAGCAATTCATCGGAAATGCGCCCGGTCAGGTGACTGCCCAGCCAGATGCCCGGCAACGAACCCATCAGCAGGAAGCCCAGCACGCCCCAGTCCATGTTGCCCATGCTCGCGTGGCCCAGACCGGCAACCAGGGTCAACGGCACGGCGTGGGCGATTTCGGTGCCGACCAGGCGCCGGGTTGGCAGCAGCGGATAAAGGATGAACAGCGCGACCGTGCCGAGGGCGCCGGCGCCGATCGAGGTCAGGGCGACCATGGTGCCGAGGATCAGCCCGGTGATCACCGTCATTACATTCAGGCGCGCGCCGCTCGGGTTGTAGTTGCCGCCCGCGCGTTTGTGGGCGAATTCGAGCAGGCGCTTCTTGAACAGAATCGCCAGCGCCGTGGCGAACAGCACGAAGCCCAAGGCCTGTTTGATGATCGCGTTCATCGCCTCGGGCGCGGTGTGCAGGGTGCTGAGAAACCACAGGGTCATGGCGACTGCCGGCACGCTGCCGAGGGTCAGCCAGCCGGTGATGGCCCAGTCGATGTTGTTGTTCTTTTTGTGAACCAGCACGCCACTGGATTTGGTAATGGCCGCATACAGCAGGTCAGTGCCCACCGCTGTTGCCGGGTTGATGCCGAACCACAGCAGGATCGGCGTCATCAACGAACCGCCGCCGACACCGGTCATGCCGACAATAAAACCCACCACCAGCCCGGCAATCACCAGGCCGAAATTTGCCAATTCCATTAAGACGTCCAGAAAAACGACAGGAAAAATCTGGCCCGCAGCATAGCGATTTTTCATATAACCACATATATCGATGCGGTCTATCGTTATGCCTTTGTTCAAATCCACATCATCTCTACTGTAGGAGTGAGCCTGCTCGCGATAGCGTTTTATCAGACACGAATGATTTGTCTGCGGAGACGCTATCGCGAGCAGGCTCACTCCTACAAAGTCATGCGGTGACGCGCCGGCCCGGTTTGAAACTGTGATGCCGGTTGATCCACACCGTCGCCAGCGCGATCAGCGACAGGATCAACAACGCCCATGGAAACGACATCGCCCCCGCCCGATCCAGCAACAACCCGCCAAACAGGCCGCCGCCAGCAATCGCCACGTTCCAGGAAGTGGTGAGCATCGCTTGCACCACGTCCACGTGCTCGCCGGCCGAATCCGCCGCGGCTGTCAGCAGCAGCGTCGCCGAACCGCCGAACGACAGGCCCCACACGGCCATGCAGGTGTAGATCAGCCACGGCGACGGGGATATCAGCGCCAGCACCAGTGCGGTCACGGCAAACAGCACGAGGCTGATCAGCGTCAGCCAGCGCAACCAGCGGTCCACCAGCAGGCCGATGATCCAGATCCCCACCAGCGAGCACAGGCCGAACACCAGCAGCACCAGATCGACGTGCTCGGCCAGCCCGGCCTGCATCAGGAATGGCGCGATGTAGGTGTAGAGAATGTTGTGCCCGAGCATCCAGGTCAGCACCACGAATAGCACCGGCCGTACGCCCGGCAGACGCAGCGATTGCAGCAACGGCAGGCGTTCGGCGCTGGCCTGACCCGGACGATCCGGCACCGCCAGCACAATCCACGCCGCCAGCACCAACGCCAGCGCCGACATGATCCCGAACGAAGCGCGCCAACCGATCAGGTTGCCCAGCCAGGTTCCCGCCGGGGTGCCCAGCGACAGCGCCACCGGGGTGCCGAGCATGGCGATTGCCAACGCCCGTCCCTGCTGGTGCACCGGCACGATGCCACGGGCGTAGCCGGCCATGATTCCCCACGACAGCCCTGCCGCCATCCCGGCGAGAAACCGCGAGGCCAGGGTCAAGCCGTAATGGCTGGAGAACGTGGTCACCGTGTTGAACACCAGGAACCCGCCAACCGTCATCAACAGCACCCGCCGCCGTGGCCAGCCCCGGGTGGCGACGGTCAGCGGAATCGCCGCGACAATCGAGCCCAGCGCATACAGCGTCACCAGTTGCCCGGCGAGCACTTCGCTGACCCCAAGCCCGGCGCCGATCTGCGGCAGCAGCCCGGCCGGCAGGGTCTCGGTGAGGATGGCGATGAAGCCGGTCATGGCGAAGGCCAGCAACGCGGCATAGGGCAGTTTTTCTGCACGGGTGGCGCGGTCGATACGGTTGAAGTCGGTGCTTGCGGAGTCGGTCATGACAGGTGCAGCTCCCTTTGGATCAATAGTAGCGATGGATTGTATACAAAAATCCCATGCACAATTTGATCAATGTGGGAGCGAGCCTGCTCGCGAATGCGGTGGATCTATCAGAGATTCAGCGCCTGGCAGATCGCTTTCGCGAGCAGGCTCGCTCCCACATTGGATCTCCGCACTTACTGCACCGGAAGGAAATTCAGGAACAGCAGGCTCTGCGCGTAGTTCAGGCCGATGCGCCGGTAGCGCTCATCAAGCATCTGCGCCAGCAAGTCGAGCCGCGCGACGATCTTGCCGAACTCGGTGGCGAAACTCAGGTTGCTGCCCTCCTCCGAGATTTCATTGGAGAACAGCAGCGGCTGGCCTTCCTTGTTCTGGCGCTGGGCCAGAATCCACGTGGCTTTCTCGATGTTGCGCGCGGCGTTGTGGACGAAGGTCGGGTTGATTGCATCGGTCATGTAGAACTCGATGCGATTGCCGTGGGCGGTGACCAGCATGCTGCCGATGGCATAGATGAAGGCGCCGACCCGATCCCCGAGAAACTCCGGACTCATCGCATAGCTGAGCGCCGCCAGATCTTTGCGCCCGCCCAACACCGGTAACGGTTGCTGCTGCTCGACGGCAAGGCGCACCTGTTTCACCGCCGTGTTGATGTCGAGGAAGCCCGACTTGCGCAGTTCTTCCGGGTTGCGCAAATACAGCTTGCCCATCAGGCGATAAAGGCTGTTGAGGTTGTCGCGCATCGCCAACGTGGCCATGCGATCGACGCTGGTCTGCAGGAATTCCTGCGGTTGACCGTCACGCATCTGAGCGATGAAACCGTTGCCGGTCTGGTGCGTGCAACCGCTGACAAACAGCGATGACAGACAGGCCAGCAACAGGCACGGGCGGCGAAAAAATCGGGCGATCGGGTGAAAAACTCTCGGCATGAATTCTCGAACAGGCACATTCCTGTGCGGCGGGCGTCGCCGCATCCTGGCCATGGATAGAGCCGCCGAATCCGGAAAAGTGCAGCGCTGGCACGATTTCCCGACCTTCGGCAACTATTTAGTATGACTTTATATTTGCACTAAACCTTCAACCGACTATAAATTCTGACTCAACCCACAATTAGCATGACTATTACCCTGTTTTGAAAACAACAACAAAAAGGAAGGTCAACCATGCTTCAATCACGTCACCTGCTCTCCGGCCTCGGACTGTCCCTGATGATCGCCACCCTCTCCGCCAACGCGGCCGGCCTCAGCGCTGAACACAAAGCCTTTGGCAAAACCAATGACGGCACGCCCGTCGAGCAATACATCCTGCGCAACAGCCACGGCATGCAGGCGACCGTCATCACCTACGGCGCCACCCTGCAATCACTGCTGGTGCCGGACAAACACGGCAAAGCAGCCGATGTGGTGCTGGGTTTCGACGATGTTCAGGGTTACCAGAAAGGCACAGCGTATTTCGGCGCGACCATCGGCCGTTTCGGTAATCGCCTCGCGGACGGCGCGTTCGAACTCGACGGCAAGCGCTATCAGGTGCCGCAGAACGACAAGTCCAACGCCTTGCATGGCGGTACTCAGGGTTTCGACAAGAAGGTCTGGAAAGCGCAGGAAACCAAGGACAAGGATTCCGTCGGCGTGACCCTCACCTATCTGTCGGCAGACGGTGAAATGGGCTTCCCCGGCAATCTCACAACGCAGGTGACCTATCGCCTGACCGACAGCAACGAGTTGCGCATCGACTATAAGGCCAGCACCGATAAACCGACCGTGCTCAACCTGACCAACCACAGCTACTTCAACCTCGCCGGTGCCGGCAATGGCGACATCCTCAAGCAGGTGGCCACCTTGCACGCCAGCCATTACACCCCGGTCACCGGCAAACTGATCCCGACCGGCGAACTGGCGCCAGTGGCCGGCACACCAATGGACTTCACCAAACCCACCGCCATTGGTACGCACATCAAGGCCGATCACCCGCAGCTGAAATTCGCCGAGCCGAAACAGGGTGGCTTCGATTTCAACTGGGTGCTGGATACCAAAGGTGATGTGAGCAAAGTCGCCGCCGAGGTCAGCGATCCGCAGTCAGGGCGGCATTTGCAGTTGTTCACCAGCGAACCGGGTGTGCAGTTCTATACCAGTAACTTCCTCGACGGCACGGTCAAGGGCAAGGGCGGCAAGGTCTATCCGCACTGGGGTGCGTTTACCCTGGAAACGCAGCACTATCCGGATGCGCCGAATCAGCCGGACTTCCCGAGCACGCGTCTCGATCCGGGGCAGACTTACAGCCATAACGTGGTGTTGAAGTTCTCCGCGAAATAACACTTGCCTTGTGGTGAGGGGATTTATCCCCGATGGGTTGCGCAGCAACCCTGCTTTTTGGGGGCGCTGCGCGCCCATCGGGGATAAATCCCCTCGCCACAGGTTCATCGACCTCCATTGGAACCCCTGCGCTATCCTGCTGCCCACTAAGGTATCGACCATCAGCACAGGAGGTTTGAATGCGTACCCTTGAACTGGCAGGCGTGCAGGTTCCAGTGATTGGCCAGGGCACCTGGCGCATGGGCGAAGATCGCTCGGCGCACCCGCGTGAAGTGTCCGCGCTGCGCCAAGGCATCGAACTCGGCATGACTCTGATCGACACGGCGGAAATGTATGCCGAGGGCGGTGCCGAATCTGTCGTCGGCGAAGCCATCGCCGGTCTGCGCGACCAAGTGTTTCTGGTGAGCAAGGTCTACCCGCACAACGCCAGCCGCACAGGCATCCCGCAAGCCTGCGAGCGCAGTCTGCGCCGGCTCGACACCGACTACATCGACCTCTATCTGCTGCACTGGCGCGGCCAGTATCCGCTGGAAGAAACCGTCGAAGCCTTCGAACGCCTGCGCGAGGACGGCAAGATCGGCCGTTGGGGCGTGTCGAATTTCGATGTCGATGACCTCGAAGAACTGGCCAACCCGGCCTGCGCGACCAATCAGGTGCTGTACAACCTGGAAGAGCGCGGCGTCGAATTCGACTTGCTGCCCTGGTGCCAGCAACAGCGCATGCCGTTGATGGCGTACTGCCCGATCGGCCAGGGCGGCGCGATGCTCGCCGAACCAGCGCTACAGCAAATTGCCGCTCGTCACAACGTGACCCCGGCACAGGTTTCGCTGGCGTGGATTCTGCGTCAGGATGGTGTGATTGCGATTCCCAAGGCTGTGCGACCAGAACACGTGCAACTCAATGCACAAGCGGCGCAGTTGCAACTGGATGCCGGGGACCTGGCGGCGCTGGACCAGGTATTCAAAGCGCCACAACGCAAGCAGCGGCTGGCGATGGTCTGAGTCGCTGGGCGCTGGCGAGGGCTTCGTCATGAGAAGCACTGATCAGCATGACCCGTTCAATCTGCAGCGTTTCGTCCAGGCGCAGGACCCGGTGTTCGAACGGGTTCAGCGTGAACTCGGTGAGGGGCGCAAACGTAGCCACTGGATGTGGTTTGTGTTCCCGCAGTTCGCCGGGCTGGGCGGCAGCGAAATGTCCCGGCGCTTCGCCATTCAATCCGCCGACGAGGCGCGGGCCTATCTGGCCCACGACCTGCTCGGTGCGCGGCTGCGCACCTGCACGCAGCTGGTACTGAACATCCGCCAGCGCTCGATTGCCGAGATTTTCGGCCACCCCGACGACCTGAAATTCCACTCCTCAATGACCCTGTTTGCGCAGTTCAGCGCCGACGACTGTCCGTTCGCTCAGGCGCTGGAGCGTTACTTCCACGGCATCCTCGACGAATGGACCCTGCAACTGCTGGACTCAAAACAGGCCCAGTTGCCCCCCGATCAGGGTTGAGAAATCGTCGTCGACAAACGGCAGAATCGCGTCCGCCACCGGTTGCAGCTGGCGGGTGATGTAGTGGTCGTAGTCGATCGCGGCGCGGCGCACTTCCAGCGGTTCCGGCCCGGCCAGGGTGATCACGTAACTGATCCAGCCGCCGTTCTGGTACTGCCGCGGGCGACCCTGCTGCGCGTTGTAATCGTCGGCCAGCCGCGCTGCACGCACATGCGGCGGCACGTTGCGTTCGTAGTCGTCGAGGGTGCGGCGCAGGCGTTTGCGGTAGACCAGTCGTTCATCGAACTCGCCGGCCAGGGTCTTGCGTACGTAATCGCGCACGTAATCCTGATACGGCTTGCGCTGGAAGATCCGCTCGTAGAGTTCCTGCTGGAACTGCCGGGCCAGCAGTGACCAGTCGGTGCGCACGGTTTCCAGGCCCTTGTAGACCATTTCGTCACTGCCATCGGCGCGCGTCACCAGTCCGGCGTAGCGCTTTTTGCTGCCCTCCTCGGCGCCGCGAATGGTCGGCATCAGAAAACGTTTGTAGTGGGTTTCGTACTGCAATTCGAGAGCACTTTGCAGGCCGTATTCCTCACGCACATGCTCGCGCCACCAGTCGTTGACGTGCTTGACCAGCGCCTGACCGATCTGCGCCGCTTCCTCCTGCCCGTGCGCACGACGCAGCCAGACGAAAGTCGAGTCGGTGTCGCCATAGATCACCGCGTGGCCCTGCGCTTCGATCAACTGGCGGGTGCGCAACATGATCTCGTGGCCGCGCAGAGTGATCGACGATGCCAGGCGCGTATCGAAAAATCGGCAACCACTGGAGCCGAGCACGCCGTAGAAGGCGTTCATGATGATCTTCAGCGCTTGCGACAGCGGTGCGTTGTGCTCGCGCTTGGCGGTCTCGCGGCCCTCGGCGACCCGCGCGACAATCGACGGCAGGCAATGCCGGGTGCGCGAAAAACGTGCACCGCGAAACCCCGGCACCGAATCGGCGTCGTCCGGGTGTTGCAAGCCTTCGATCAGGCCCACCGGGTCGATCAGAAAGGTGCGGATGATCGACGGGTACAGGCTCTTGTAATCCAGCACCAGCACCGACTCGTACAGCCCCGGCTGCGAATCCATGACGAAGCCGCCGGGGCTGGCCTGTGGCGGATTGGTGCCCAGGTTTGGCGCAACGAAACCCTGACGGTGCATCAGCGGCATGTACAAATGGGTGAACGCCGCCACCGAGCCGCCGCTGCGATCTGCCGGCAGGCCGGTAACGCTGGCGCGTTCGAGGAGAAACGTCAGCAGTTCGGTCTTGGCGAAGATCCGCGTCACCAGCTCACAGTCCTTGAGGTTGTACTTGGCCAGCGCCGGTTTGTCCTCGGCGAACATGCGGTTGATTTCATCCATGCGCTGGTACGGGTTGTCGATCGCCTTGCCCTCGCCGAGCAGGGTCTGGGCGACGTTCTCCAGGCTGAAGGAGGGAAAACTCCAGGTCGCTGAACGCAGCGATTCGATGCCGTCGATGATCAAGCGCCCCGCTGCCGAGGCAAAGTAGTGCGTGCGGCTGCCGTGTTCGCGCCACTGCATCTCTTCACCGCCACGGCCGATTTTCAACGGCACACCGAGGCGTCGCGCGTGTTCGTGAAGGATGCGCAGGTCGAACTGCACGACGTTCCAGCCGATGATCGCGTCGGGGTCGTGGAGGGCGAACCAGTCGTTGAGCTTTTTCAGGATCAGCGTGCGTGAGTCGCAGTATTCGAGGTCGAAGTCGATGATGCTCGCGTCACCGTTGGGCGCGCCGAGCATGTACACCTGACGCTGGCCGCAGCCTTCGAGGGCAATGGAATACAGCTCGCCGGTTTCGGTGGTTTCGATATCCAGCGAGACCAGCCGTAGTTGCGGTCGGTAGTTGGGGTCGGGTTTCAGTTGGGCATTGAGCAAGACGCCGTTGTCATCGGCAGTGCCGCTGAACAGCACCGGCGCGGTGATGAAGCGCTCCATCAGGTAGCGTTCCGGCGGGCGCACGTCGGCTTCGAAGACATCGACACCGGCGCGGGACAGCGCGGTTTCCAGGCGCATCAACTGGCCGTGTTGCTGGCAATACAGGCCCAGCACCGGGCGATGTTCGAAGTCCTGCAGGGCCAGCGGGCGCAGTTCGACGTTCTTTTCGTCGTGCAGCAGGCGTTCGGCCGCCTCGCGTTGTGCGGCAGGGATAAACGCCACCGACGTCTGCGACGCCAGGCGCACACGACGCGGCCCGGCGTCGGTCGCCAGCCAGAACTCGACTTCGGTGCCGGCCGGGGTATCGCGCCAATGCCGGGTCAGGACGAAGCCCTGCTGTAAATCCACCACTGCAACCTCAGGAATTGAATCAGAGAGGCATTCTACGCGGCATCGTCCGAGATAACCCCATCCCCTGTGGCGAGGGAGCTTGCTCCCGCTCGGCTGCGCAGCAGTCGCAAAGCCAGGCAATTCGGTGTATCAGGCAAACCGAATTCTCAGGGTTTGGGCCTGCTACGCAGTCCAGCGGGAGCAAGCTCCCTCGCCACAGGGTTAGAGGTGAGCCGGAAAAACCGGCAAATGACGTTTTTTGCGTGCTATCTGCCGCTTTGCCACCTTGCTCTGCGCGCCAGCGTCTACGATGCTTGAATAACAACGACAACACCTGAGTAACCGCCATGAAGACCGTCGCCCAACTGCTCAAGCTCAAAGATCAGAAAAATCAGGAAGTGCACCATATCGATCCCGGTCACATGGTGCTCGAAGCGCTGATGAAAATGGCCGAGAAAAACGTCGGGGCCTTGGTGGTGATGGAAGATGACAAAGTGGTCGGCATCATCAGTGAGCGTGATTACGCGCGCAAACTGGTGTTGCACGGGCGCTCGTCAGTGGGCACACCGGTGCGCGACATCATGGTCAAGGACGTCATCACCGTGGACACCCACCAGACCGTCGACACCTGCCTGGGCATCATGTCCGACAAACGCCTGCGCCACTTGCCGGTGGTGGAGAACGGCAAACTGATCGGCCTGCTGTCGATCGGTGACCTGGTAAAAGAGGCGATTGCCGAGCAGGCGGAACTGATCAAGCAGTTGGAGCAGTACATTCGCGGGGAATAGACCCTTCCCACTTACAGGAGTGAGCCCTGTGGCGAGGGGATTTATCCCCGATGGGGCGCGAAGCCCCCCCAGAAAAGCCGGGACCGCTTCGCAGTCCATCGGGGATAAATCCCCTCACCACAGAGTTCACTCCTACATTTTGGTTTATCGGGTGATCAGGACGGCCAATGCCGGGCGAAGACAGGCGCCAGCACCGGATGCCTGTCAATACGCTGCAACCACGCATAAAACCCTGGACGGCTCTGGCGCAGGTGTTCGCGGCTGCCCGCCCAACGTGTCACCACGGCCGCCAGCACGTCCAGCGCGCCGGGCGTTTCGTCGTCCAAGTACAACTCGGCGGAAAACTGGTCGGCAAACACTTCCCAGCTCCAGTGCAGGCGCTCACGTGCGCCGGCCATCAGGTTCTGCCGTGAGGCTTCGTCCGGCATCACCAACCAGCGCTCGGGATAATCGATGACACCGATGGCCGCGTAGCAATTGCTGGCGATGTAGACCATGCCGCGAATCGCCTGATCGCGATCGGCAGCCTTGGCCGGCAACAGACCGGACTCGGGAAAACTCAGGCCCAGATGAATCAGAATCGCCACACTCTCGGTGATCGCACTGCCATCGGGCAATTGCAGGGTCGGCACCTGCTTCAGTGGATTGAGGCGCGCCAGTGCCTCGGCGGCTTCGCTTGAGGCTTCGATATCGATAAAGCGATAGGCGATCTGGCATAACTCCAGCGCTGCCTCGATGGCTGCGGCACCTGAATTGCGATGTCCGTACAGTTGATACATGCCCCCTCCTCGATCTCGACAGATCTGTGTAGCCCTATTTATAGCGGGTGTATCCGCTTTGGCACGTTTTTCCCATGCATTGGCGACTTGCGAATTCAAACCTCGCAAAACAGCGCTGGCGGTGCCCATCCCGCACCAAGAGCAATCATCGAACGCTATCCGCGTTCTTGTAAGGTGCGATACCGAACCAAAAGTTCGCGTATCCGAGCTGGCAACAAGGAGTTCACCGCGTGAATCTTCAAACGCTCTGCCGCATCAGCCTCTGCTTGCTTGTTTATCAACAACGCCGAGTTCATTCGAACAGTCCCGGCGGCCAGTGCCTCTACTTTATTACCTGACTCCATGACCACACACCGTGATTGGCGATGACGCTTCGCCGACAACGGCGTGTTATTTATTTTTTAAATACAACTGCAAAAATTCCTGCACCAGCGCCGTATTAATGAACGCAGGCGGGATTGTCGGACAATAACTTTCAGCGACTTTGCAAGTGCACCAAAACGGCTCCAGTGAGTTGAATTATTCAGCACTGGAAACATTGATTTCATTTAAACAAGAACAAGGAACATACGTCGTGACCCGCTAAAACACAGACCCGCACCAAATCAGTCCGCCGCGCACCAGCAAGTGCCCGGGCCGTTAGCCAAGCCGCCGCTCTATCCCGCCGATCAGCGTGATACCGCGTAGAGCCTGACTCGCCTCTGAAAAAACTCCACTCAATGGAGTTTCGGGAAACTGTTGGCCGGAGAAATACACGACCAAGGCAAAACTTATATAAATGCGACATGGGTAACACTGATGAAATAAGACCTATACATTTCGGCAACATCTGGCACAGCGGTTGCTACATGCAAAAAGCACAAGCATGAGACACCAACATTGATCTCAAGCAATAGAAGAACAACCAGGGAATGGCCAATGAACACTCGAAGTCGATGGCTCTAAGCCAGTAACTGTAAGCAAGCCCTGTTCTATAGATAGTTCAACTATCGGCCTGCGTACACCTTGAAGAAAGTTACACCCACCCACTCGAACATCACCCCAATGTTCGGACGGCACCTTATTGCCCTTCATCAACCCGAGGGAGCTTTAATGAACGATGCGGTAAAGCACAGAACCCTGCCGGGGTCATTACGGGAAGCGCCAATCCCGCTGTCACCGGACAGGCCAGCCTTCACGGCCAATACCTCGCACCCCGGCGGGTTGAACAAACAGCAAATGCTGTTGCTGGTGGCGGTATCGGCGCTGATACACGGCGGTGCCTGGTGGTTTTTCCAGCAGACCCGGCCCGAGCCACTGCCGACTCCGCCGCAGATTCCGGAAATGACCGTCGAGTTGACCAGCCCGACGCCGCCGGCACCGCCCACACCGGAACCGCCACCGCCTCCGCCGCCCCCTCCACCTCCGGAACCGGAACAACCGGTGGAAGACGAAGACGCGGTCAAGCCACCGCCAAAACCGGTGGAAAAACCCAAGCCGATCGAAAAACCGAAACCGGTCGAGAAGCCCAAACCGGTGAAGAAAGTCGAGCCGCCGAAAGCTCCGCCCGCCCCGGCACAACCGGCCGCTCCCGCTGCGCCGGCGACACCGAGCGCGCCACCAGCCCCGGCCGCCGCGCCTGGCCCGGTCAAGGAATCGGCAGCGATTTCCGGTCTCGCCAGCCTTGGCAACCCGCCGCCGGAATACCCGTCGCTGGCGCTGCGGCGCAATTGGGAAGGCAGCGTGGTGCTGCGCATTCAGGTGCTGGCCAACGGTCGCGCCGGCTCGGTGACAGTGACCAAGTCCAGCGGCAAGCCGCAACTGGATGACGCCGCCGTCGCGGCGGTAAAGAACTGGAAGTTCATTCCGGCCAAACGCGGTGACACGCCGATTGACGGCTTCGCCACCCAGACCATCGATTTCAAATTGCCGCAATAACGGCACAACCCGACGAACTCACAACCGACTTAATGCAAGCGAGGTGTAGCGATGAACCATTCACTGTCTTCGATGATTGTCCCCGGTGTGCTCTGGGGCCTGGTGCTGTTTTCCGTGGTCAGCTGGGCGATCCTGCTGGTCAAGTCGGCGCAATACCTGCGCCAGAAAGCCCAGAACAAACAGTTCAGCAAAGCCTTCTGGGGCGCGCCGGATCTGCTCACCGCTGCCGAACACGCCAGCCAGTATCCGGGCTCGCTGGCACGCATCGCCAGCAGCGGTTTCGAAGCCTTGCTGGTGGAAGAATCGCCGCGTACCACGCAACAACTGGCGCACACCATCAACCGTTCCGATCGCCTGGAGCGCAACCTGCGCCAGCAGATTCAGAAGGAACGCCGCTCGCTGGAAAACGGTCAGGCGATTCTCGCCAGTATCGGCAGCACCGCGCCGTTCATTGGCCTGTTCGGTACCGTGTGGGGAATCATGGAAGCCCTGCAAAGCATCGGCGAAACCGGCTCGGCCAGCCTTGAAGCGGTCGCCGGCCCCATCGGTCATGCACTGATCGCCACTGGCGTGGGGATCGCCGTCGCGGTCCCGGCAGTGCTGATTTACAACTTCTTCCTGCGCCGCCTGAAACTCGCCTCGGCGGACATGGATGACTTCGCCCACGATTTCGATGCGTTGGCCTCACGCAGCGCGTTCTCCATCAGCCGCCAGGCCATCGCCAGCAAAACCACAGCCGCCGTGCGGGAGGCCAGCTGATGTCCTTTTCTACCCAAGACAGCGATGAAGTGCTCAGCGAAATGAACGTCACGCCGCTGGTGGATGTGATGCTCGTGCTGCTGGTGGTGTTCATCGTCACCGCGCCGCTGATGACCAATGCGATCAAGGTCAATTTGCCGAAAACCGACGCCGTCGCTCCCGCCGAAAAGAAAGACCCAGTGGTGGTCAGCGTCGATCAGGACGGCAAGTTCTACCTGGCGAAAACCGAACTGGCGCCGGAATCGCTGGAAGCCAGCCTCAAGGAGGTCAAGGCCAAGGACGCCGAAGTACGCGTGCAGTTGCAGGCCGACGCCAACGTCAACTACGGCCAGGTGGCCAAGGCCATGGCATCCATCGAACGCTCGGGCATCAGCAAGATTTCGGTGATGACCACCCACTGAGTGCGGTGGGGGGCGCACCTTGAGAAGCGCGCCCGGCACCGCTGAAGAATCCCGTCGCAATCAGCCGACCGAAAAAACGCCAGGCGTCTTCGGAGGGGATCGGCTTGCTTGAAGAAAGTGGTTTTCCGCACGCGGTATCACCGAAAGCGGAGCAATGAGGGGCTCACAAGGCCAATTCGATAACGTCTGACAAGTCGGAAACAACCATGCTGATGAACACTCCACGCTTCACGCTCAAACCTTTGGTGGCAACGATCTCTCGCCACCGTTTTGTTCCGTTGTATCTGGTGGCCATGGGGATGGGCGCCGGGACTGTGCAAGCCGCCGAGGATGACAACGCCACCGTGCCCGCTGCGGCAACGGTGGTGGCGCCGACCACGCAACTGCAACGGGTGGAAGTGACCGGTTCGGCGATTCGCCGGGTCGATGCGGAAACGGCCGTGCCGATCACCATTCTCAAGGCCGATGAGCTGCGCAAGCAGGGCGTGACCACCACCGCCGAACTGGTGCAGCGGATCACCGGCAGCCAGTCGATCAACAACAGCGCCGGCTCGGTCGGCGCTGCCACCGGTGGCGCTTCGTTTGCCGACATGCGCGGCATCGGCGCGAACAAGACGCTGGTGCTGCTCAACGGTCGACGCCTGGCGAACAACGCCTTGTCGGGCACCAACTCGGCCGGCGGCGCGGTGGATCTGAACATGATCCCGTTTGCCGCGATCGAGCGCGTGGAGGTTCTGCGCGACGGCGCATCAGCCTTGTACGGCACCGACGCCATCGGCGGCGTGATCAACTTCATCACCAAAAAATCCCTGACCGACGGCCAGCTCACCCTCGGTGGCGAAACCCCGACCCACAGCGGCGGCGGTGCCACCAAAGACATGAGCGCCAGTTGGGGCTACGGCGACCTGGAGCAAGACCGCTTCAACGTCCTCGGCGTGTTCAACTACAACAAGCAGCAGAACCTCGACGCCAACGACCGCTCCTTCGCCCGCGACTATGTGCCCGGCCGTGGCCTGGACCAGACCTCCGGCACCGCATTCCCCGGCAACTACAGCCAGAACGGCAACGCCACCAACCCGTTGGCCAACAGCAATTGCAACGGGCCGAACCTGGTGGCGCGTGACGGCTTGTGCCGCTTCAGCACCCGCGAATACATCGACCTGATTCCGCAAACCGAAAAAACGTCATTCTTCGGCAAGACCACCGGCAAGCTGGCGGATGACCACAACGTCAACCTCGAATACTTCTGGTCGCGCAACAACAACGCCACCGCTGTCGGCCCGGCCCCGCTCACCGGTTTAAGCCTGGACTCGTCGTCGCCCTACTACCCCGGCAACGGCATCACCCCCGGCCCGACCGGCTTCGCCCTCGACCCGACGCAACCGGTCGATGTGAACTGGCGCGAGACTGCTGCCGGCCCGCGTGAATCGAAAGACCAGAACACCAGCCAGCGCTTTCTGCTGAGCTTCGACGGTCTGGTCGGCGGCTGGGATTACAACGTCGGCGCCTCGTACAACCAGAACAAAATCGTCTCCAGCGTCACCAGTGGATATGTCAGCGATCAGGCGATGATCAACGGTCTGGCCAGCGGTCTGCTCAACCCGTTCGGCCCGCAATCGGCCGCCGGTCAGCAGTACATCGACCAGGCCATGTACCACGGCGCCTACTCCACCGCCGTCGGCCGCGTGGCCGGTTTCGACGGGCGGGTCAGTCGGGAGATCGGTGACTGGTTCGGTGCCGGCCCCGCCGGTCTGGCGCTGGGTGGCGAGTACCGCAAAGAGAAATTCCACCAGGACTTCGAACAGTTTGCCGGTGACATCCAGAGCCTCGGCATCGACCCGGCCGGCAGCGTCGAGGGCGACCGCAGCGTGAAAGCCGCGTACGCCGAAATCAACGTGCCGGTGCTCGACAGCCTCGAACTGTCCGCCGCTGTGCGTCACGATAAATACAGCGACTTCGGCAGCACCACCAACCCGAAATACTCGTTCCGTTATCAGCCGCTCAAAGAGCTGGTAGTGCGTGGCGCGTACAGCGAAGGCTTCCGTGCGCCATCGCTCTACGAGCTGTATTCGCCGCGCAGCATCACCTACACCCAGGGCTACTACAACGACCCGGTGCTGTGTACCGGTGGCGTGGTGCAACCGGGCGGCAACGGCGGGCGCGATTGCGGCCAGCAGTTCCTCAATCAGATCGGCGGCAATGAAGATCTGGCTCCGGAGAAGGCGCGCAACGTGACGCTGGGCTTCGTCTATCAGCCGGTCAGCAACCTGTCGGTGGGGCTGGATTTCTGGTGGATTCACATTTCCAACCAGATCCAGCCGTTCCCTGAATCCACCGTGTTCGATCAGGCCGGCAGCTACCCGGATCGCTTCGTGCGCAACGCCGACGGCACGCTCAACTACATCGTCACCGGCAACGCCAACCTCGGCATCGTCGAAACCAACGGTGTCGATGTGTCGCTGGACTACCGCTTCCCGAACACCCCGTACGGCCAGTTCGGCCTGGGGCTGCAAGGCACCTACGTCGACAGTTATGACTTCCAGAGCACCATCAAAGGCCCGTTTACCGACAAGGTCGGCGACTTCGAAGGGGACGGCGTGATCGCGCGCTGGAAGCACAACCTCACCGGCAGCTGGACCTTCGGTGCAGCTCGTGCGTCGCTGACCAACCGCTTCACCACCGGTTACAACGACTACGACCGCGATACCCATGCGCGCGTGGCCTCGTATTCGGTGTGGGACCTGTCGGCCGGCTACACCTTCAACAAGGTGCTGGACGTCGATGCCGGGATGAAGAACATGTTCGACCGCAACCCGCCGTTCTCCAACCAGGCCTACAACTTCCAGAGCGGTTATGACCCGCGCTACACCGACCCGCTGGGCCGCACGCTGTTTGCGCGCATGACGTATCACTTCTGACCGGAAACACCGGATGTCTCTCCTGTGGGAGATGTTTCCACTGTGGGAGGGGGCTTGCTCCCGAAGGCGGTATATCCGTGAAGGGTGTGTTGACTGACACACCGCCTTCGGGAGCAAGCCCCCTCCCACAGTAGATCTCCCACAGGTTGAGCTGAGCTTTTCCAGGGATTTTGAGGAGTGATTGCATGAGTGTTTTGCGCAACATGGCAGGCCTGCTTTTGGGTAGTGCACTGCTGTGCACCGGCCCCTCGGCACTGGCCGCCGGCAGCTACGCACTGACGGTGTACGGCGAGGCGCCGAAGTATCCGGCGGGTTTCCAGCATTTCGATTTCGTCGATCCCGACGCGCCCAAGGGCGGTTCACTCAGTCGTGCGTCGATGGAAATCGGCCAGTACAACTACATCACCCCGTATGCCGATCAAGGCATTTCCGTGGTGCAGGTCAACGACTGGGTGTATGCGCCGCTGGCGTTCCGTTCGCTCGACGAGCCCTACACCGTTTACGGTCTGGTCGCGCAACAGATGGAGCGCGATCCCGAAGGCCTCTGGGTGCGCTTCACCCTGAACCCCAAGGCTCGCTTCGCCGATGGCACGCCGATCACCGCCGAAGACGTGCGCTACACCTTCAACCTGCTGATGACCAAGGGCAGCCTCAGTTATCGCCAGCAATACGCCGACGTGCAGGACGTGCTGATCGAAGGCCCACGGCAGGTGCGTTTCACCTTCAAGAACAACCTCAACCGCACCCTGGCGCTGGACCTGGCAACACTGCGCGTGGTGCCCGAGCACTGGTGGAAGACTCGCGATTTCGCCAACGGCGGTGGCTTCGAACCGCCGCTGGGCAGCGGCCCGTACCGCGTGAGCAAAGTCGATGCCGGACGCAGCATCAGTTTCCAGCGCGACCCGAACTGGTGGGGCAAAGACCTGCCGGTCAGTCGCGGGATGTACAACTTCGACACGCTCACGGTGAATTTCTACGGTGACACCGACGTCGCCCGGCAACTGTTGCAGGCCGGGGCTTTCGACTACAACCGCGAGTTTTCCTCGTCCGGTTATGTGGTGGGTTACGACAGTCCGGCGCTGCGTGACGGTCGCTTGCAGCAGGCGATCCTCGCTCCGGAAAAACCTACCGCCGCCCAAGGCTTCGTGTTCAACCTGCAAAACCCGATCTTTCAGGATCGCCGCGTGCGTCAGGCGATCAGCCTGCTGTGGGATTTCGAATGGACCAACAAGCAGATGATGCGCGGCTTTTATGTACGCCAGAACAGCTTCTGGCCGAAGAGTGAAATGGCCGCGACCGCCCTGCCCGACGCCGAGGAATTGAAGATCCTCGAACCGTTGCGCGGACAGATTCCGGACGAGGTGTTCACCACGGTGTATCAGGCGCCGAAAACCGATGGCAGCGGCTACATCCGCGACAAGCAGCTGCAAGCTCTGAAGCTGCTCGCCGAGGCCGGCTGGACGCCGCAACACAGCCGACTGGTCAACGCCGCCGGCGAGCCTCTGGAGTTCACCTTCCTCGACGGTCAGGGCGGTTTCGATCGCATGCTGCTGCCGTTCAAGCGCACCCTCGCGCAGATCGGCATCACCCTCAATCTACGGCGGATCGACTCGGCGCAATACGTCAATCGGCTCAACGCCCGGGACTACGACATGATCGTCACCAGTTTCCCGCGCAGCGGCGATCCGATCGTCTCTCCCGGCCGCGAGTTGTACAGCCTGTATGCCTCACAAAGTGCCACGCAAGTCGGCAGTTCGAACTCGATGGTGCTGGCCAACCCGGCGGTCGATCAACTGATCGACGGGCTGGTCAAGGCTGACACCCGCGACGCCATGGTGCATTACGCCCGCGCCCTCGACCGGGTGCTGCAATGGGGTTACTACATGATTCCCAACTACTACTCCAAGGGCACGCCGACGGTGTATCAGAACCGCTTCGGCATGCCGCAGGTGCAACCGGCGTACGACGAAGGCCTCAACACCTGGTGGGAGGTCTCGGCCAAGCCGTTGACCACGCAACAGATGCACACCCAGCTCGCGGGGGGCCAGTGACATGCTGCGTTATCTGAGTCGACGTTTGCTGCTGATCATCCCCACGCTGCTGTGCATTCTGGTGGTCAACTTCGTGATTGTGCAGGCCGCACCGGGCGGCCCGGTGGAGCAAGCCATTGCCCGCCTGCAAGGTTTCGGCGGGCACGGCATGAGCGGTGGTGGCGAAGTCGCCGCGGTTGGCGGTGCCGGGCGCAGCAGCCGTGGCCTCGATCCGGCGCTGATCGAGGAAATCAAACACCACTACGGCTTCGACAAACCGATGCACGAACGCTTGTGGCTGATGCTGAAAAACTACGCCCAGCTGGATCTGGGCAGCAGTTTCTTTCGCGGCGCCAAGGTCACCGATCTGATCGTGCAGAAACTGCCGGTGTCGTTGTCGCTCGGCCTGTGGGCAACGCTGATCACCTACCTGATTTCAATCCCGCTGGGCATCCGCAAAGCGATCAGCAACGGCAGCGCGTTCGATGTCTGGAGCAGCACGGCGATCATCATCGGCTACGCGATGCCGGCGTTTCTGTTTGCGATGCTGCTGATCGTGGTGTTCGCCGGCGGCAGCTACGTCAACTGGTTTCCGGTGCAGGGCCTGGTGTCGGATAACTTCGACAGCCTCAGCACCCTGGGCAAGATCGGCGACTACCTCTGGCACCTGGTGTTGCCGGTCACGGCACTGGTGATCGGCGGTTTCGCCACCCTGACCATCCTCACTAAAAACAGCTTCCTCAACGAGATCAGCCGCCAATACGTGATCACCGCGCGGGCCAAGGGTTTGACCGAGCGTCGCGTGCTCTACGGCCACGTGTTTCGCAACGCGATGCTGCTGGTGGTGGCCGGTGTGCCCTCGGCGCTGATCGAGGTGTTTTTCGCCGGCTCCTTGCTGATCGAAACCATCTTCAACCTCGACGGCCTCGGGCGCATGAGTTACGAGGCGGCGGTGTCGCGTGACTATCCGGTGGTGTTCGGCGCGCTGTTTCTGTTCACCCTGTTTGGCCTGTTGATCAAGCTGATCGGTGACCTCTGCTACACCCTGCTCGACCCACGCATCGACTTCTCGGCGAGGACTGCCTGATGTTTACACTCTCTCCTTTGGGTCAGCGCCGGGTCGCGCAGTTCAAGGCCAACCGCCGTGGACGCTGGTCACTGTGGCTGTTCATTGGCCTGTGCCTGATCTGCCTCGGCGGCGAACTGATTGCCAACGACAAACCGTTGGTGATCCGCTACCACGGCGCCTACTACTTCCCGATCCTCAGCGAATACCTGGAAACCGATTTCGGCGGCGAACTGCCGTTCCAGCCGGATTACGCCAGCGCTTACGTGCACGGGCTGATCGAGGATCAGGGCGGCTGGATGCTGTTTCCGCCGATCCCGTTCAGCTACGACACGGTCAATTACGACCTGACTGAACCGGCACCCAGCCCACCCTCATCGAGCAATTGGCTGGGCACCGACGATCAGGCGCGGGACGTATTGGCGCGGGTGATTTTCGGCACACGGATTTCAATTCTGTTTGCGCTGATCCTCACCGGCATCAGTGCGTTGGTCGGCATCGTTGCCGGGGCGTTGCAGGGTTATTACGGCGGTTGGGTGGATTTGCTTGGGCAACGGGTGCTGGAGATCTGGTCGGGGCTGCCGGTGCTGTATCTGCTGATCATCTTGTCCGGGTTTGTCTCGCCAAGTTTCTGGTGGCTGCTGGGGATCATGGCGCTGTTTTCCTGGCTGGCATTGGTGGATGTGGTGCGCGCCGAGTTTCTGCGTGGCCGCAATCTGGAATACGTCAAAGCCGCGCGGGCGCTGGGCCTGACCGACAGCGAACTGATGCTGCGGCACATCCTGCCCAATGCGATGACTTCCACCCTGACCTACCTGCCGTTCATTCTGACCGGCGCCATCGCCACCCTCACCGCGCTGGATTTCCTCGGTTTCGGCATGCCCGCCGGGACCGCCTCGCTGGGCGAACTGATTGGCCAGGCCAAGCGCAATCTGCAAGCGCCGTGGCTGGGGCTGACGGCATTTTTTGCCTTGGCGCTGATTCTGTCGTTGTTGGTGTTCATCGGTGAGGCTTGCCGTGATGCATTTGATCCACGATCTTGATCCGAGGAGCTGACATGAGCGACAACCTGATTGAAATCCGCGACCTGCGTGTCGCCTTCGCCGGGCAGGAAGTGGTGCACGGTTTGAACCTCGATATCCGCCGAGGCGAATGCCTGGCGCTGGTCGGCGAGTCCGGCTCGGGCAAGTCGGTGACGGCGCATTCGATTTTGCGCCTGTTGCCGGGCAAAACCGTCAGCAGCAACGGTTCGATCGCTTATAACGGGGTGAACTTGCTGCACGCCAGCGAGCAGCAGATGCGCGGTTTGCGCGGCAACCGGATTGCGATGATTTTCCAGGAGCCGATGACCTCGCTCAATCCTCTGCACACCGTGGAGCGACAGGTCAGTGAAGTGCTGGAGATTCACAAGGGCCTCAAGGGCCGCGCAGCCCGTGAGCGCACGTTGGAGCTGCTGGAACTGGTGGGCATTCGCGAGCCGTTGCAGCGTTTGAAAGCCTATCCGCATCAGCTCTCCGGCGGTCAACGGCAACGGGTGATGATTGCGATGGCACTGGCCAACGAACCGGAACTGCTGATCGCCGATGAGCCGACCACGGCGCTGGACGTGACCGTGCAGCAGAAGATTCTCGAGCTGCTGATCGAACTGCAACAGCGGCTCGGCATGTCGATGCTGCTGATCAGTCACGATCTCAATCTGGTGCGGCGCATCGCGCAACGGGTGTGCGTGATGCGCCACGGCGAAATCGTCGAACAGGCTGACTGCGAGACCCTGTTTCGCGCGCCGCAGCATCCTTACAGCCGCTTGCTGATCGAAGCTGAACCGAGCGGTGCGCCGGTGTCGAGCCCGTACCAGCACAACCTGCTGGAAGTCGATGATCTGAAGGTCTGGTTTCCACTGCCCAAGGCGTTGTTGAGTCGTTCGCAGGCGTACATCAAAGCCGTGGACGGAGTCAGTTTCCGCCTGCAACGCGGCAAAACGTTGGGGATTGTCGGCGAATCCGGTTCGGGCAAATCGACGCTGGGCCAGGCGATCCTGCGGCTGATGGAATCCGAGGGCGATATCCGCTTCGGCAACAAGCAGCTGAGCCTGCTCAATCAACGCTTGATGCGCCCCTTGCGGCGACAGATTCAGGTGGTGTTCCAGGATCCGTTCGGCAGCCTGAGCCCACGTATGTCGGTGCAGCAGATCATTGCCGAAGGGTTGCTGACCCACGGCATCGGCACGGAGGCCGAGCGCGAAGCAGCGGTGATTCGCGTACTCGAAGAAGTCGGCCTTGACCCCAAGAGCCGTCATCGCTACCCCCACGAATTTTCCGGCGGCCAGCGCCAGCGCATCTCCATCGCCCGTGCACTGGTGCTGGAGCCGGCGCTGATCCTGCTCGACGAACCGACCTCGGCGCTGGATCGCACGGTGCAGAAACAAGTGGTGGAGCTGTTGCGGCAACTGCAGATCAAGCATGGGCTGACCTATCTGTTCATCAGCCATGACCTGGCGGTGGTGCATGCGCTGGCCCATGACTTGCTGGTGATCAAGGATGGCAAGGTCGTGGAACAGGGTTCGTCGCGGGAGATTTTTGCCGCGCCAACCCACCCCTACACCCAGGAACTGCTCAAAGCCTCCGGCCTCACGCCCAATGCAAATCCCTGTGGGAGCGGGCTTGCTCGCGAATGCGATATACCTGTGACATGAATATCGACTGACAGAACGCCTTCGCGAGCAAGCCCGCTCCCACAGGGGGAGATCGGTGGAGGTGGAAAATATTTGTCGGGCACTGCATCCAAACGCCTCCGCCACGGGTAGTCCCTGTAACAGCCCTCTTCGGCTGTCAGCGGTCTACCCCTTTCGGAGATAACACTGATGAACATCACTCAACTGATTGGCCTCACCGGTTTGCTCGCCCTGTCCTCGACAACCTTCGCCCAAAGCAGCTATCCCGATGCGATCAAAGTCCCGGAAGGCCACAAGATCGCCATGGAAACCACCGGCGTCGGCGAGATCACTTACGAATGCCGCGACAAGCCCAACGCCGCCGGGCAGACCGAATGGACCTTCGTCGGCCCGAAAGCGGTGCTCAATGATCGCAGCGGCAAGCAGGTCGGCACCTACTTCGGCCCGCCCGCCACCTGGCAGGCCAAGGACGGTTCGAAAGTCACCGGCACGCAATTGGCCGTCGCTCCGTCGAGCCCGGGCAACCTGCCCTATCAACTGGTCAAGGCCAACCCGGCTGAAGGCAAAGGCGCGATGAGCGGCGTGAGTTATATCCAGCGTGTCGCGCTCAAGGGCGGCGTGGCGCCAGGCAGCGAATGCACGGCGGCGAACAAGGGCAAGCAGGAAGTGGTGAAGTATCAGGCCGACTACATTTTCTGGGCGGCGAACTGAGTTTCTGGCCCACTCAAATCTTTCCTTGTGGGAGGGGGCTTGCTCCCGAAGGCGGCGTGTCAGCCAGCATCTCGTTCACTGGCACACTGCATTCGGGAGCAAGCCCCCTCCCACAGAGGAGTCCATAGGGAGAGCCGAGTTGTCTGGATGTTTGCGGAATGTGAGCTAGATTGCACCACATGTCCTTGCCCGAATCTGAATTCGATTACGAAGCCCGTCTCGCTGCCTGTGCCCGCGGCGAGCAGTCGGCCCTGCGCGACTTGTACGTGCAGGAAGGCCCGCGCCTGCTCGGCGTGGCCAAACGGCTGGTGCGTGACACGGCGCTGGCCGAAGACATCGTGCATGAGGCGTTTATCAAGATCTGGAACGGTGCGGCGCAATTTGATCCGGCGCGCGGTTCAGCGCGCGGCTGGATGTTCAGCGTGACCCGACATCTGGCGTTGAACCAGCTGCGTGATCAAAGCCGGGAGACGCCGTTCAACGAAGAACACGATGCCGAGCCTGACGAGGACGCCTTCGATGTGCAGGGGGATTCGGCGCGGATCCATCGTTGTCTGGAACAACTCGACCCGCAGCGGCGAAGCTGCATCCTCCACGCTTATGTCGACGGCTACAGCCACGCGCAGATTTCCCAACGGTTGGGCACGCCGCTGGGCACGGTCAAAGCCTGGATCAAACGCAGCCTCAACGCTTTGCGGGAGTGCATGGGATGACCACTGAATCGGCGCAGGAACGTGATGAACTGGCCGGCGAATACGTGCTCGGCACCCTGTCGGCGCCGGAGCGCGAAGCACTGCAACAGCGCTTGCCACACGACCCCGAACTGCAAGCGGCGGTGGATGCCTGGGAGCGACGCTTGCTCGACCTGACCGAATTTGCCGGGACGCAGCAGCCTTCGCCGCACTTGTGGCCGCGCATCGAGCGCAGTGTCGAGCGGTTCGCGCAAAAAGCGCCGGCTGCGCCGTCAACCTCGTGGTGGAATCTGCTGCCGCTGTGGCGCGGCTTGAGTGCGGCCGGCTTGGCCGCCACATTGGTTTTGGGCTCGATCCTGCTGACTCAGACCCCGCCGAAGCCGAATTATCTGGTGGTGCTGGTCGCGCCGCAGGACAAGGCGCCAGGCTGGGTGATTCAGGCCAGTAATCCACGGGAAATTCAGTTAATCCCGCTGGGCGTGGTCGAAGTGCCGGCGGACAAGGCGCTGGAGTTCTGGACCAAGGCTGACGGCTGGCAAGGGCCGGTGTCGCTGGGGCTGGTCAAACCGGGGCAGACGCTGTCGGTGCCGCTGGACAAATTGCCGCCGCTGCAACCGAATCAGCTGTTCGAGCTGACGCTGGAAGGCGCCAATGGCTCGCCGATCGGTAAACCGACCGGGCCGATTCAAGCCATTGGCCGAGCCGTCAAAGTGCTTTGAACCGGCGTCAACCGGCCTTGGCCATGCAGCGTTTGTAGCGCTCATCCACGCGTTTGGCGAACCACGCCGTGGTCAGCTTGCGGGTGATTTTCGGGCTCTGCAAAACGATCCCCGGCAACACCGCGCGTGGCAAGGTCTTGCCTTCAGCCTTCTCGGCCAGTTCGAACACGCGCTGGTAGAGTTTGGTTTCTTCGAATTCCAGGGTCTTACCCTTCTCCAGTTGATCGCGAATGGTCGGGTTGCGCATGCCCAGCGACTTGCCGAGGGTGCGCACCGCCAGTTCGGTGCTGCCAGGCATGATCGAGTCGTAGCGAATCAAGTCGCCATCCAGCGCCAGCGGGATGCCCGAAGCTCGGCTGACGGCGTTCTGGAACGCGGCATTGCGGCTGGCGTACCAGCCGGCATTGAAGTCGGCGAAGCGGTACAGCGGCTCGCGGTAACTCACCGGGTAGCCAAGTAAATGGGCGATGCCGAAGTACATGCCGCCACGGCGGGTGAACACTTCGTGGCGGATCGTGCCGTCTACCGGGTACGGATACTCCTTGGCGTGCTGCTCGGCGAATTCGATGCTGACCTGCATCGGTCCGGCGGTGTGTACCGGGTTGAAGCCGCCGAACAAGGTGCGGCCCATTGGCACTCTGCCGATGAAGTCGTCAAAAATGGCGCTGAGTTCTTTTTCACTGCGTGCCGCGTTCAGGCGTTCGCTGTAGGTCTTGCCGTTGGTGGAGCGCACTTGCAGAGCGCCACTGACCAACAGACTGGGAATATGCACTTTGGCGGCACGACGGTCGATTTCGTCGCGGGCGATCTTGCCCAGGCCTGGCACCGTGGGGTCTACCTGGAAGGTGGATTCCTGCTCGGCCACGGCCAGCACCGAACACAGATTCTGCGTGGTCGGGCTGATGTTCTGTGCGGCGAACGCGGCATAGATGTCGGTGGCCCAGCCTTGACGGTCGGGCACTTTCGCCGGCATCAGCCGCACTATTTCGGCCTTCACTTCAGCCGGCGCACGCGGTGCCGGCTCCTGGCTGCGCTGGCCGGCGCAACCGGCGAGCACCAGTAGCGCGGCAAGGGTAATGATTAATCGAGGGATGTGCATGGCGCTCCTTGGCGTGCGTTGAGGCGGGTTCACCATACGATCAAAGGGGTGACGCAGGCTAGGACTGTGACCTTAGTGGTGAGGGGATTTATCCCCGATGGACTTCGCAGCAGCCTTCCAATATCAAAGCGACCCGCTCCGCGCGCCATCGGAGATAAATCCCCTCACCACAGGTTTCCATTCGGATCTGGAATTTCAGCAAGATAAACAGTTTGCAAAACGTTACTGCGAACTCCTATCATTTGCGCCTGGAGTCGTATTTGCGCAAGGAGTTCCCCGCGCCGTTCTAATTTTCTCACCGGCCGTACGCCTCCAGGTATCGACATGCCCGCTCCAGCTCGACTCGCCGTCCCGTTTCGCCCGACGCTTCTCGCCCTGCTGTGCTCCCTGACTGTCACCGCTCACGCTGCCGATGAAAACGGCAAGGAGCTGGTGCTCGACAACGTCAACATCAACGCCCAAGCGCCAACGTCCAACGCCCTGCCCCCGGTCTACGCCGGTGGTCAGGTCGCCCGTGGCGGTCAGCTCGGCGTGCTCGGCAATCAGGACATGATGGACGTGCCGTTCAGCGCCGCGTCGTACACCGAACAGCTGATTCAGGACCAGCAAGCGGAAAACGTTGCCGACGTCCTGCTCAACGATGCCTCGGTGCGTCAGGCCTCGGGCTTCTCCAACCAGGCGCAGGTGTTCATGATCCGCGGCTTGCCGCTCAACGGCGACGACATTTCCTATAACGGCCTGTACGGCGTGCTGCCCCGGCAGATCATTTCCACCGACGCCCTGGAGCGCGTGGAAGTGTTCAAAGGCCCCAACGCTTTCATCAACGGCGTGACCCCGACCGGCTCCGGCATCGGTGGCGGCGTCAACCTGCAGCCCAAGCGTGCCGGCGACGAGCCGCTGCGTCGCTACACCACCGACATCAACAGCGAAGGTCGCATCGGTCAGCACTTCGATATCGGCCAGCGATTCGGCGAAGACAACCGCTTCGGCGCGCGGATCAACCTGTCGCAGCGCGAAGGCGACACCGGCATCGATCACGAAAACCAGCGCTCGAAACTGTTCAGCATCGGCCTCGACTATCGTGGTGACGCGCTGCGTATTTCCGGCGACTTCGCCTACCAGAAAGAACGCGTCAACGGTGGCCGCAACTCGGTCAACCTCGGCACCGCCACGCACATTCCGGACGCGCCGTCGGCCGACACCAACTACGCGCCGAAGTGGGGCTACACCGACATCGAAGACACCTTCGGCATGCTCCGCGCCGAATACGACCTGAACGACAACTGGACCGCGTACGTCGCCGGCGGCGCCAAGCACACCCGCGAAGTCGGCCGCTACAACTCGACAACCCTGGTGGGCAACAACGGCGCCTCCTACACCACCGGCTCGTTCATCCCCCACGATGAGGACAACACCAGCCTGATGGCCGGCCTCAACGGCAAGTTCAATACCGGCGCGGTCAGCCACAAGCTCAATTTCGGCCTCAGCGGTCTGTGGGCCGAACAGCGCAGTGCCTATGATTTCGACCTGACCAAGTACGCCAACAACATCTACCACCCGGTGGAAACCCCGTCGCCGGTCGGCAACTTTTCCGGCGGCGATCTCAATGACCCGGGCATCGTCGGCAAGACCTTCAACCGCAGCCTCGCGCTCTCCGACACCCTCGGTTTCTTCGATGATCGCCTGCTGATCACCGCTGGCCTACGTCGTCAGCAACTGGTGGTGCAAGGCTACAACTACGCCAGTTACGGCAGCGGCAGCCGCAAGTCGAGCTACGACGAATCGATCACCACGCCGGTCTACGGCATCGTGTTCAAGCCGTGGGAGCACGTGTCGTTCTACGCCAACCACATCGAAGGCCTGGCCCAGGGGCCGACCTCGCCGACCAGCGCCGGCGGCTTGCGTGTGACCAACGGCAACGAAGTCTACGCACCGGCGCGCTCCAAGCAGACCGAGGCCGGGGTCAAGGTCGACATGGGCACTTACGGCGCGAGCCTGGGCGTCTATCGCATCGAACAGCCGAGCGATGGCTACTGTGAAATCAACAGCGCCGCCACCTGCACTTACGTGCGTGAAGGCGAGCAGATCAACAAAGGCGTAGAGATGAACGTGTTCGGCGAGCCGATCAATGGCCTGCGCCTGATCAGCGGCCTGACGCTGATGGACACTGAACTGCGCAACACCCAGAACGGCGCCAACGACGGCAACCGTGCGATTGGCGTGCCGAGTTTCCAGTTCAACGCCGGCGCCGACTGGGATGTACCGGGCCTGCAAGGCGTGGCGCTGAATGCGCGGATGCTACGCACCGGCGGCCAGTACGCCGACGCGGCCAACAACCTCAGCCTGCCGACCTGGAACCGCTTCGACGCGGGTGCGCGTTACGCCTTCAAGGTTTCGCAGAAAGACGTGACCCTGCGCCTGGGCGTCGAAAACCTTGCGAACAAGAAATACTGGGAATCGGCGCAGGGCGGCTATCTGACCCAAGGTGAGCCGCGGGTGGCGAAGTTGTCGGGCACGATCGATTTCTAACCCGCTGTTGTGAGCAAAGCGGACTGCTGCGCAGTCCAGCGGGAGCAAGCTCCCTCGCCACAGAGTCTCAGCCAAAAATGAAAAAGGCCCCGCAGCTTCACCGCTGTGGGGCCTATTTGGTTTTTGGGTGCCTGAAAAGGCCTTTTCGCGAGCAGGCTCGCTCCCACATTGGGATGCGTTCGACTGTGGGAGCGGGCTTGCTCGCGAAGAGGCCCGCACTGGCTACCCTTTCCATCTGATCCATACTTGCTCCACAGCCAACGGAGGACAGGCCCATGAACCGCAGCGACGTACTGATCATCGGTGCCGGCCCGACCGGTCTGGTGCTGGCCCTGTGGCTGAGCAAACTGGGCGTGCGCGTGCGCATCATCGACAAGACCTCCGCGCCCGGCACCACATCACGAGCACTGGCGGTGCAGGCGCGCACGCTGGAGTTGTACCGCCAGCTGGACCTGGCCGACACCGTGGTGCGCAACGGCCACAAGGTCGCGGCGGCGAATTTCTGGGTAAAGGGCAAACCGGTCGCGCAGTTGCCGTTGCAGCGCATCGGCGAAGGCCTGACGCCCTACTCGTTCATCGAAATCTTTCCCCAGGATCAGCACGAACGGCTGCTGCTCGAACGCCTCGAAGACTATGACGTGACGGTTGAGCGCAACACCGAGCTTGAGAGTTTCGAAGAAACCGGCGACGGCCTCACCGCGCACTTGCGCCTGCCCGATGGCGAACAGGAAATCTGCCAGGCCTGCTATCTGGCGGGATGTGATGGCGCCCGCTCAGTGGTGCGCAAAACCCTCGACACCGGTTTTCCCGGCGGCACCTATCAGCAGATTTTCTACGTCGCCGACGTCAAGGCCAGCGGCCCGGCGATGAACGGTGAGCTGCACCTGGATCTGGATGAAGCGGACTTCCTTGCGGTGTTTCCACTGGCCGGTGAAGGCCGCGCCCGACTGATCGGCACCGTGCGTGACGAACGTGCCGACCGCGCCGAAACCCTGCAATTTGCCGACGTCAGCAGCCGCGCCATCGAGCACCTGAAAGTGCACATCGACGAGGTCAACTGGTTCTCCACCTACCGCGTGCATCACCGCGTGGCCGAGCATTTTCGCAGCGGTCGGGCGTTTCTCCTCGGCGACGCCGCGCATGTGCACAGCCCCGCCGGCGGCCAGGGCATGAACACCGGCATCGGCGATGCGATCAACCTGGCCTGGAAACTCGCCGCCGTGCTCAACGGCAGCGCCACGGCGAAGCTGCTCGACACTTACGAAACCGAGCGCATCGCCTTCGCCCGGCGGCTGGTGTCGACCACCGACAAGGTGTTCACTTTCGTCACCGCCGAGGGGCGCATCGCCGATCTGCTGCGCACGCGCCTGGCCCCGTTTCTGATCCCGAAAATGGCCACCTTCGAGGCCAGCCGTGAGTTCCTGTTTCGCACCGTCTCACAGGTCACCCTCAACTACCGCGGCATGCCGCTGAGCCAGGGCACAGCTGGCCACGTGCACGGTGGTGACCGCCTGCCGTGGGCGCATGATGGTGAGGGGGATAACTACGAACCGCTAAGGCAGCCTTGCTGGCAGGTGCACGTGTACGGTGACACCAGCGACGAGATGATCGCCTGGTGCAACGAACACCATCTGTCGCTGCACGTGTTCGACTGGCGGCCGGCGTTTGAAACGGCGGGATTGGGGCGTAACGGTTTTTACCTGTTGCGCCCGGATACCTATGTGGCGATAGCCGATAACAGCGCGGATCCGAAGGTGATCGAGCGGTACTTTCGGGATCACGGGATCCGACCCTACTTCAACTGCCCCTGACTCTACACAGTCCCAATGTGGGAGCGGGCTTGCTCGCGAAGGCGTCGTGTCAGTCAACCTATTCGTTGCTGATACACCGCATTCGCGAGCAAGCCCGCTCCCACAGGGGGTTGTGCGGTATTCGTCAGATCCCGGCCAGCGCCAGATCCATCGCAAAGTAGGTGAAGATCAGGTCCGCCCCCGCGCGCTTGATCGCGCCCAGGCTTTCGCGCACCACGCGATCCTCGTCGATTGCACCGGCCTGCGCGCCGAACTTGATCATCGCGTACTCGCCGCTGACCTGATACGCCGACAGCGGCAGGTTCGAGGCTTCACGGATGTCGCGGATGATGTCGAGGTACGCACCGGCCGGCTTGACCATCAGCGCATCGGCGCCTTCCTGCTCGTCGAGCAGCGATTCGCGCAGGGCTTCGCGGCGGTTCATCGGGTTCATCTGATAGCTTTTGCGATCACCCTTCAGCGCGCTGCCGCCGGCCTCGCGGAACGGGCCGTACAGCGCCGAGGCGAATTTGGTCGAGTAGGCCATGATCGGAATCTGGGTGAAACCGGCGTCATCCAGTGCCCGGCGAATTGCCCGCACCTGGCCGTCCATCGCCGCCGACGGGGCGATCACGTCAGCGCCGGCACGCGCCGCCGCCACAGCTTGCTTCCCGAGGTTGATCAGGGTCTGGTCGTTGTCGACTTCGTGGTTGTGCATCACGCCGCAGTGGCCGTGATCGGTGTATTCGCAGAAGCAGGTGTCGGACATCACGATCATTTCCGGCACCGCGTCCTTGGCAATCCGCGACATGCGCGAGACCAGTCCCTCTTCGCGCCAGGTGTCGCTGCCGTTGGCGTCCAGGTGATGGGACACGCCAAAGGTCATTACCGACTTGATCCCGGCACGGGCATAACGCTCGATTTCACTGGCCAGCTTGCGCTCGGGAATGCGCATCACTCCGGGCATGCTCTTGATTGGCACGAAGTCGTCGATCTCTTCTTCGACGAAAATCGGCAGCACCAGATCATTCAGGCTGAACTCGGTTTCCTGGAACAGGCTGCGCAGGCTCGCATTGCGGCGCAGACGGCGGGGACGTGCTTCGGGGAACTGGCTGGACATGGGGCTTTCCTGAAATCGGAAGATGAGACGAAAGTCGTAGGGGGCGAAGCTTATGCCTTCGGTGGGCGCAGGTACAAACCTGGATCAATCAACAGTGCGTTACCAAGGACGCAATAATCTGCGGGCGTCATCACTATTCCTGTGGGAGCGGGCTTGCTCGCGAAGGAGGTGTATCAGAAAAAGACGTGTCGACTGACACGACGCCTTCGCGAGCAAGCCCGCTCCCACAGGGTTAAATGTGGCCTCAGGAAGGAATGGTCAACCCGCGCACCACAGCCGGGCGAGCCAGAAAGCGCTCCAGCACCCGGGTCACGTTCGGGAAGTTGCTGATGCCCACCAGATCCCCGGCCTCATAGAACCCGATCAGGTTACGCACCCACGGGAACGTGGCGATGTCGGCGATGGTGTAGCGCTCGCCCATGATCCAGTCGCGACCTTCCAGGCGCTTGTCGAGCACGTTGAGCAGGCGCCTGCTCTCCTCGACATAGCGGTCACGCGGACGCTTGTCCTCGTAGTCCTTGCCGGCGAATTTGTTGAAGAAACCGAGCTGGCCAAACATCGGGCCGATACCGCCCATCTGGAACATCAGCCACTGAATCGTCTCGTAGCGCAGCGCGCCCTCCTGGGCGAGCAACTGGCCGCTCTTGTCGGCGAGATAGATCAGGATTGCGCCGGATTCGAACAGCGGCAGCGGCTGATCCTCGGGGCCGTGGGGGTCGAGGATCGCCGGAATCTTGTTGTTGGGGTTCAGCGACAGAAATTCCGGGGACATCTGGTCTTGCGTGTCGAAACCCACGCGGTGCGGCTCGTAGGGCAGGCCGATCTCTTCGAGCATGATCGAGACCTTGACGCCGTTGGGGGTCGGCAGGGAATAGAGTTGAATCCAGTCGGGGTACTGCGCCGGCCATTTCTGGGTGATGGGGAACGCGGACAGATCGGTCATGGGAAACATCCAGTCACAAGGAAAGCACTGATCATAATGTAGGAGCTGCCGCAGGCTGCGATCTTTTGATTCAGCTTTAACAAACCAAATCAAAAGATCGCAGCCTGCGGCAGCTCCTACACGAACCGTAACATCCTGCGGGTAATGTGCATGAACCAAACCGGCCTCAGAGGACTCTGAGCTATGCCTTTCGTAAAGGAAGCGCGACACACGACATGGACAACACCCGGTGCTGGGAGCCCGCGGTGTAAGGGTTGGTCAGCCCCAACCGAATTTGCTGAAGAACCTATATTCAATGACGAACCTCATGAGTTTCGCCAAACGCTTCAAACATCGCGCCTATGTGGCCCTGCCCTCCCTGCTGGCAGTCAGTGCGCTGACCTTGTCGCTCGAATCGAGCCAGATTCGCGCGCAACCGGTGGACGGTACGCAGACGCTGATCTTCCTGCGCCACGCGGAAAAACCCGAGGGCGGTCTCGGCCAGCTCAACTGTCAGGGTCTGAACCGGGCGATCGAGCTGTCGACCCTGCTGCCGGAAAAATTCGGCAAGGCCGATTACGTGTTCGCCGCCAACCCGACACGCAATGTCGAGGAAGGCGAACTGGACAACTCCTACAGCTACATCCGTCCGTTGATGACCATCAGCCCCGCCGCGATCAAGCTCGGCCTGCCGGTGAACATCGAGTTCTCTGCCAACGACACCAGTGATCTGGCGCGCGAACTGATCGAGGACAAGTACCACAACGCGACGATCTACACCGCCTGGTCGCACGGCTATTTGCCGGAGCTGATCAACAAGGTTGCCGGCAAGGCCGTCGGCGAGAAGCAGACCATCACCGATGACTGGGCGTCGGGCGATTTCGATTCGCTGTACGTGCTGACCCTGACCTGGCACAACGGCAAGGCCAGTTTGCAGAGCCACAGCTACAAGCAGGGGCTGGATAACGGCAAGGCGACCTGTCCGACTTGAGTTTTGCGCTGCCTGTACCGGCCTCTTCGCGAGCAAGCCCGCTCCCACAGGGGATCTGCGCCAGGCAGAAATTTCTGCCCAGTGGAGACCCAATGTGGGAGCGGGCTTGCTCGCGAAGAGGCCCGCAAGAGCACCCTCAAACCCGCTGATTCAGCCGCTCACGCAGATACTCAAGCACCGCCCCGCGCTCCCCGGCAAATTCAATCCGCCCGCCCTTCTTCTCACGCTGAAACGCATACATCGGGTCATAATATTCGCGCAGCAACACGCTGATCCAGTCACGGAACGCCTCGACCGAACCGCTGCGCGCCTGCTCGGCCAGGGCCTCTTCCATCTGCAGGAACATCCGCTGATGGCGTTCGCCGCCCAGCCGGCGCTGGATATTGTTCAAACTCGCAATCAGCCGCTCGGCATACAGCGCAAAGCCCTGCTCGCCATGCACCGCGACAAACTCAGCGTGCAGGTTGATCACGTAATCCTGCAGAATCCGCTCGACCCGCTGCTCCAGGCTGTCTTCGAGCCAGACCATCGGCGCCACTTGCATGCCTCGGTACAGCGGCAATGGCAAGGCACAACTGCCGACTACCCGGCTCTCGTCTTCCAGCACAAACTGCTGGATTCCGCCGGCGCGTTTTTTCAGCACATCAACGGCCAGACGGTTTTCAAAATCGATGTTGGTCGGTTGGCCGGTGGCGCGCTTGCCGAAACTCGAGCCCCGATGATTCGCGTGACCTTCCAGATCCAGACCGTTGCGCAATTGCACCAGCAGTTCGGTCTTGCCGGTGCCGGTCATGCCGCCCAGCAGCACCATATCGCACTCGGCCACGGCCTGATCGATCGTCTCCAGCAGGAACGTACGCATCGCCTTATAGCCACCGCCGACACGCGGGTAATCGATCCCGCCCTCTTCCTTGATCCATTGCTGGACGATCTGCGAACGCAGGCCGCCGCGAAAGCAATACAGATAGCCGTCGGGGTGTGCCCGGGCAAACTCGACCCAGCCTTGAATGCGCTGCTCCCGCACTTCGGCAGACACCAGCCGCTCACCCAGGGCGATGGCGGCTTGTTGTCCATGCTGCTTGTAGCAAGTCCCCACCTGCTCGCGCTCGCGGTCGTTCATCAGCGGCAGGTTGACCACGCCGGGAAACGCGCCGTGGGCAAACTCGATCGGCGCACGGGCATCCATCATCGGCCGGTCGTTGAGGAAAATATCGCGGTAATCGGTGCAGTCGCGTGACATCAGTTCACCTCGACTGCGTGGGTCTGTCGCTCGACCAGCTCGCCGATCGGCGCCAGGTTCAGGCCCAGTTCGGCAGCCACGGCGAGGAATTCGGCGTTGCCTTCCGGTGTAACTGCAATCAACAGACCGCCGCTGGTCTGCGGGTCGCACAGCACGCGCTTGTGCAACTCCTGCAGACGACCGAGCTTGCTCGAATAGCTGTCAAAGTTGCGCAAGGTGCCACCGGGCACACAGCCCTGTTCGAGGTAGTACTCGACGCTGTCCAGACGCGGCACGTGGTTGTAGCCGATACGTGCGGTCAGGTGGCTGCCGTCGGCCATTTCCACCAGATGCCCGAGCAGGCCGAAACCGGTAACGTCGGTCATCGCTGTGACGCCGGCCAGTTTGCCGAAACGGCTGCCGGGCTTGTTCAGGGTGCACATCCAGTCGCGGGCCACACCGACATCACCGGGGCGTAATTTGCCCTTCTTCTCGGCGGTGGTGAGGATGCCGATGCCCAACGGCTTGGTCAGGTACAGCAGGCAACCGGCGGTGGCGGTGTCGTTGCGCTTCATGTGGCGTTTTTCCACCAGACCGGTCACGGCCAGGCCGAAGATCGGCTCCGGCGCATCGATTGAATGCCCGCCGGCCAGCGGAATGCCGGCGGCGTCACACACCGCGCGCCCGCCGCGAATCACTTCCCGCGCCACTTCCGGCGCCAGCACATTCACCGGCCAGCCGAGGATCGCAATCGCCATCAACGGATCGCCGCCCATCGCATAGATGTCGCTGATCGCATTGGTCGCAGCGATCCGGCCGAAGTCGAACGGATCGTCGACAATCGGCATGAAGAAGTCCGTGGTCGACACCACACCACGCTCGGCATCGATCTCGTAAACCGCCGCGTCATCACGCGAGGCATTGCCGACCCACAGTTTCGGGTCAAGGTTCTGCGCACCGCTGCCGGCCAGAATCACTTCCAGCACCTGCGGGGAAATCTTGCAGCCACAACCGGCACCGTGGCTGTATTGGGTCAGGCGAATCGGCTCGCTCATGGGAGAGTCTCTGGCAATTGATGGGGCGGATTCTAGCAGAGCGCGGGCCGGCAGATTTTTGCGCTGACTGTCCGGGCCCCTTCGCGAGCAGGCTCGCTCCCACATTAGTTGCAATGCGATCCCCTGTGGGAGCGGGCTTGCTCGCGAAAGCTATCGATGGGTCACCACGATTTCACGGCCGGGCACAAAAGGTGCCCTGATGAAAAACCATTTGCCACTGCTCGTCCTGCCGCCGCCATACCGAACTGCGCAAACTGTCCGCCGGCATCCGCTGGCCGCCAGCGACGGTATGGCAGTGATACGTCACCAGCGCCGAATCTTCCGACAACGGCTTGAGCGTGAACTGACTGACGGTACGTGGTGCGAATGCTTGCTGCGGCAGCGCTGCCAGCACATCGGACTTGTTCCAGATGCCGCCGCTGGCGCCGAATTCGACAAAGTCGTCCGCGATCAATCTCGCCAGTTCTGCGGCATCCTCGCGCACGGCGCGCGACAGCAGGCGGTTTTCCAGATGTAACAAATGCTTCGACAGATCCATCTCGTTCCTACCTCAGTGCAGAAATCACTCGCCACAAAGACTTTCGATTGTGCAAAAAAAACCGCCCTTTCGGGCGGCTAAAGTACTTCGACCATGATTCAGAAGCTTTGACTGAAGCTGATGTTGAACGCGCTGTCGTTGTTGTCGCTCGACACCTGGCCTGAGTAGCCGATGCCCAGCTTGCCGGTCGGGGTGACCTGGAAGTCGATGCCGGCTTCGAGCAATGCGCTGTCCTTGGCGATGGGTACGCCCTGGGTGCTGAACGAGGCGCCGCCGTCGATGAAGGTCAGGTCGGCGTCAGGTTTGGTGTCGCCGTAGGCATGCCGCCAGCCGATGGCCGCGCGTGGCGTCAGTTGGCTGCCGTTGGCCAGGGTCACCAACTTGCCGATGCGCACACCGAGGGTCGAGTAAGTGATGTCCTGATCGGCGTCGGCCTTCAGGCGCCCCACTCCCCCTTTTTCCTTGCCGGTGTCGCTGTCGTAGTTGACGTAGGCCAGCCCGGCGAACGGTTCGATGGCAACGCCTGCTGCGCTGATCGCGTAACCCACTTCACCGAACACCTGCGCACTGCGCGCGTCGTAATCGGCCTTCAGGCGATCGTTGTAAGTACCGACGCTGACATCGCGTTTGGTCTCGATGCTGTGCCAGCTGTAAGCCGCGCCGAGGCGCACTGCCAGTGCATCGAATTGCGAGTTCAGATAACCGGCCAGGTGGTAGCTGTCGACCTTGGCATCCGAGTTGCGATCATGCGCGTTGAGGTTGCTGCGGGTGTAGCCGGCCGCCATCCCGGCACGCCAGGTGTCATCCAGCGCCTTGTCGGTGCCGAGCATGAAACCGCCAAGGTTGCGATCGACTTTTGCCGTGTTGCTGTCGCCGCCCATGTCGCCCCAGGCACCGATAGCCCGGATCCAGCCGACCATTTCCCCATGGCAGCCGTTGCTGCTCAGTTGCGTGTCGCTCGGGGCCAGGGTTCTGCGTGGATCATCCGCAGCGCTGCACGACGGCTGGCGCATACGGTCATTGACCGCCTCACGGATGAAGCGCGAGTCCTCAAGCATGGCGCTGGCAGTGCTGGCGTGGATTTCCCCGGAGAGGCTGTCGAACGCATTGCGTGCACCGGCCACGCTGAGGTTGACGATCTGGTTCTGCAACGCCGCGCCAGCCGCCCCGTTATTGGACAGTGCCGTGGCGGTGCCGCGCTGGTTGCCCGTGGCAGCGACGTCGGCGAACGAGTTGCCGTTGCGGCTCACGGCCAGGGTGACCGAGTCGGCACCGTAGATCAGCGAGCTGTTAAGGAACGCGTACTGCGGCAGATCGGTGGCACTGAAGGTGCCGGTCACCCCACCGCCCGCAGTGATCAGCGAGTAAGTGGTGTTGCCGGTGAACGGCGCCAGGCTGTTGACCACCAGACCGCCGCCCAATGCCGCCGTACCACCCACCGCCAGTGGCGTGGCGGTTGGCGAGCTGACGGTCAGCGCCAGTACACCATCGCTGCTGTTGGTCAGGTTGCCGGCCACGCTCAAGGTGCCGTCAGCGCCACCGGAAGCCACCACACCGTGGTTGACCACCGAACCGACGCTGCCGTTACCGCTCAGGCCTGCGCCGTTGGCGACCGTGACTTGTGCGCCCAGCGAAGCCCGGGCCGCACGGCTGCCGACTTGCAGCAGGCCTTGATCGACGGAAACCGTACCGCTGAACGGTTGATTGCCGACCATCAACAGGCGACTCACGCCGCGTTTGAACAGCGCGCCGGTGCCGTTGAGCACACCGTTGAACCGGCCATCGGTGTTTTGCTGGAACACCAGTGTGGCGTTGTCGGTGATGTTGCCTTGCAGGCTCGTGGTGCTACCGATCAGCGTACCGCCACTGACGGTGGTGCCACCGCTGTAGGTGTTGGCGCCAGTCAGTACAAGGGTGCCGGAATCGAGTTTCTCGATACCGCCGGTGCCGATCAGCGGCACGTCGATTTCAGCACTGGCCCCGGAATTGACCCGCACCGGCGCCAGGCTGCCGTCGGCACCGTTGACCGGTGTCAGCGTACCGCCAGCCCCCGGCACCAGGCTGTAACCTGCGGAGAGGAACTGCAGGCCAGTGAAGTTCTGATTGCCCTGCACAGTGACGGTACCTGCCTGGCCACCGAACACCGCGAACTGACCATTGGACGCCAGCGCCTGCGTGCCGCTCGGATCGGTCCAGTTGGTGCCCGGGCCCCACACGCCACTGCCGCCACCGATACTGCCGTCAGGATTGGTGGTGTCGCCGTTCCAGAACTGCACTTCACCCGGACTGCCCTGCACCAGCAGGTTGACCTGATTGGCGATCGCGGTTTGCAGGGTCAGGTTGGCCGCCGATACCGGCAGGCTGCCGTAGACCAGACCGTTGTCGGTCAGGCTGCCACCGTAGCGGAACAGTTGATAGACCCCGGTGCCGAAACCGCCGGCGTTGCTGATATTCAGCGTGCCGTCGAGGGTCAGGTTACCGGCGACGTTGACCACCGTGGTGGAGCTGGCGGCCGAGCCGAGGCTGAAGTCCAGGTTGGTGCCCGAGGACAGCGCCAGCGAGCCGACCGACAACGGTGTAGCCGTGCCGCCACCGGTCAGCGTCGCACCGCTGGCCAGTTGCACGTTGCCGCCCAGTTGTCCGCTGCCACCGACTTTCGCACCACTGGCGACGTTGACGTTGGCGCTGTTGAGCACGCCGTTGACGATCAGGTTGCCGGCCTGCACCGAGGTATCACCGGTGAAGGTGTTGTTACCGGTCAGGAGCAATTGGCCGGTGCCGGTTTTGTTCAGCGTGCCGGCGCCGGTGAGGTTGCCGGTGTAGCTGCCGTCGGCGTTCTGCGCGAAGGTCAGCGCCGCGTTGTTGACGATGGCGCCTTGCAGGCTGCTGATGTCGCCAGTGGTAGTGCCAGCGTTCAGCGTGGTGCCGCCGCTGTAGGTATTGGCACCACTCAGCACGAGGTCAGCGCTGCCGTTTTTCACCAGACTGCCGGTACCGGTGATGGCGCCGAGCAGCGTGGTGTTCTGGTTGCCGGCCAGGGTCAGTTGCGACCCCAGATTGATCGCGTTGGCCAGTTGCAGCGCCGAGCTGCTGTCGAGGCTGCCGTTGCCGGTCACGCTCAGTGCACCGCTGCTGATTGCGCTGTTGTTGCCCAGCACTAGCGTACCGCCAGCGAGCTGAGTACCACCGCTGTAAGTGTTGCTGCCGTTGAGGGTCAGGCTCGAAGCGCCAGACTTGATCAGGCTGCCCGCCCCACTGACTACACCGTCGAGGGTCAAGGCGTTGCTGCCGGCGACAGTCAGGCCACCGTTCACCACCACATCGTTGCCCAGCGTGACGGCCGCGTTGCTGTCCAGCGCGGTGCCGTCCGCAGCGGTCAACACACCGCTGCCGAGCGCTGCGTTGTTGCCCACGACGATCTTGCCGCCATTGAGCGCGGTGCCGCCGGTGTAACCGTTGGCAGCGTTGAGCACCAGCGTGCCGGTGTCGTATTTGCCGAGGGTGCCGCTGCCGTTGAGTGCCACGCCAACGGTCGCGGTGGCGTTCGGATCGACTCGCACCGTGGCGTTACCCAACGAACCGTTGACCAGATTCAGCGAACCCGCGGTGCCGTCCTGCAGGCTGTAGCCATCGGTGACGAACTGCATGCCGGTGATGGTTTGTGCGCCGTTCACGGTGACCGTGCCCGCCGTGCCTTGGAACACCGCGAAGTTGTTGGTCCAGGCCTGATTGGTGGTGCCGTTGACGTCGGTCCAGTTGGTGGTGCCGGTGCCCCAGGTGCCGCTGCCGCCATCGACCGAACCGTTGGCGACGAGTTGGTTGCCGTCCCAGAACTGCACGGTGACGCCCGGTGCAGTGACCAGCAAATTGATCTGGTTGGCCAGCGCGGTTTGCAGAGTCAGATCGCCCGGGGTGACGCTGCCCGGCACCGTGCCGATCAGCATGCCGTTGTCGGTCAGGCCGCCGGTGTAGTTGATCAACCGGTACACACCACTGCCGAAACCGCCGATGTCGCTGACGTTCAGGGTGCCGTCGAGGGTCAGGTTGCCGCCGACATTCACCAGCGCATTGCCGCCACCGGAAACCGGCGTGCCCAGTCCGACATCGAAATTGGAGTTGGCGTTGAACACCAGCGAGTTCACCGACAGGGTGCTGCCGGTGGCGCCGGCCAGATGACCGCCGTCGGCCACGGTCACCGCGCCGCCCAGCGAGCCGCCGCCCGTCAGGGTGCCGCCGCTGTTGACCAGCACACTGGCGCTGTCCAGCGAGCCGCTGACGTTCAAGGTGCCGGCGTTGACCGTGGTGTTGCCGGTCAGGCTGTTGAGGCCGGTCAGGGTCAGCGTTCCGGTGCCGAGCTTGTTCAATTCGCCGGTTCCGGTGAGGACACCGGCGAAAAGGCTGCTGGCGTTGTTGCCGCCGATGCTCAGAGTGTTGCCGCCGCCGATCAGTGCGGTGCCGCTGCCGGTCAGACTGGCGAGGCTGCCCGAGCCGCCGAGATTGAGAGTTGACGCAGCGCCGAGGTTGACCCCGGCATTGCTGCCCAGTGCCGAGTTGCCCAGTGTCGTGAGGCTGCCCGATTGCACATCAAAGGTGCCGCTGAAGGTGTTGTTGCCGGATAGCGTCAGGTCGGCCAGACCGTTTTTGGTCAGGGTGCCCGCCCCGGCGATCACACCGCCGAGGGTCAGGTTGTTGTTACCGGTCAGACCGAGGTTGGCGTTGAGGGTGATGTTGTTGGCCAGTACCAGCGGCGCGGTGGCGTCGAGACTCGAAGCACCAGCAACGGTCAGCGCACCACTGCCCAGAGAGGCGCCAGTGCCAAGGGTCAGCGTACCGGCATTCAGTGTGGTGCCACCGGTGTAAGTGTTGATGCCGTTGAGTGTCAGGTTCGAGGCGCCGTTCTTGATCAGCCCGCCCGCGCCACTGACCACGCCAGCGAGGGTCAGGTTATTGCTGCCGCTGTTGCTCAGGTTGGCGTTGAGCACCACGTTGTTGCCCAGACTCACTGCTGCGCTGCTGTCCAGCGCCGAAGCGCCGGCCACGGTCAGGTTGCCCAAGCCGAGTGCTGAGTTGCTACCGGCGGTCAGGGTGCCGGCGTTCAGGGTAGTGCCGCCGAGGAAGTTGTTGTTGCCGCTGAGGGTCAGGTTGGCTGCGCCGTTTTTGCTCAGGCTGCCGGCGCCGTTGACCGTGCCGGCCAGGGTCAGATCCGCGGTGCCGCCAATGCCGAGATTGCCGGCCAGATTCACCGCGTTGTTCACCGAAACCGCCGTGCTCGCATCCAGCGTGGTGCCGCCCGCCGCGTTCAAGGTGCCGGAACCCAGCGCCGAGTTCGACGCCAGAACCAATCCGCCAGCGTTCAGCGCCACCGGCCCGAGGAAGGCGTTGTTGCCGCCGAGGGTGAGGTTCGCCGCGCCATTCTTGATCAGGCCACCGGTGCCGCCAATTACGCCGTTGAGGGTCAGCGCATTGCTGCCGACCACGGTGAGGTTGCCGTTGAGTGTGGCGGCGTTGCCGAGGGTTACGGCGGTGTTGCTGTCCAGTTGCGTACCGGCGTTGGCGGTCAGTGTGCCGCTGCCCAGCGCGGTGTTGCTGCCGACAATGATCTTGCCGCCGTCCAGCTGCGTGCCGCCGCTGTAGGTGTTGGCGCCATTGAGCACCAGGGTACCGGCGTCGAGTTTATTGAGGATGCCGCTGCCATCGATATTCACGCCGATGGTCGCAGTAACGCCCGGATCAACCCGCAGCGCTGTGGTACCGCCAGTCCCGTTGACAGCGGTCAATTGCCCCGCCGCGCCGTTGACCAGGGTGTAACCGTCGGTGAGGAATTGCATGCCGGTGAATGCTTGCGTGCCGTTCACCGAGACAGTACCGGCGGCCCCCTGGAATACCGCGAAGTCACCGGCCCATGGCTGGTTGACCAGACCATTGGCATCGGTCCAGTTGGTGCCGACAGCATTCCACGTGCCGCTGCCGCCATCGACCACGCCGTTGGCGATGGTCTGGCTGCCGTCCCAGTAACGGATGTTGCTGTTCGGTGCCGACACTTGAATATTGATCTGATTGCCCACGCCGGTCTGCACCACCAGATCGCCAAGGCCATAGCCGACCGGCACGCTGGCGACGTCCAGACCGAGATTAGTCAGGGCACCGGTGTAGTTGAACAGGCGATACACACCGACGCCGAAACCGCCGGCATCGGTGACGTTGAGATTGCCGTCAAGGGTAAGGTTGCCGCCGATGTTCATCAGCGAACTGGTCGACGGAGTCCCCAGCGCCACATCCACGTTGCTACCGGCACCGAGGGTCAGGCCACTGGCTGACAAGGTATTGCCCGATGACAGCGCCAGATGGCCCCCGCTATTAATGTTCACTGTGCCAAGCGCCGAGCCGGTACCGGTCAGGGTACCGCCGGTGTTGACGTTGACCTGTGCACTGCCCAGCGAACCGCTCAGGTTCACGATACCGCCATCGATCGCGGTATTGCCGGTAATGCCGTTGATGCCAGTGAGGTTCAAGGTGCCGGTGCCGACTTTGGTCAGGCCACCGCTGCCACTGAGATCACCATCAAAGGTGCTGGTGACGTTGCCGCCACCGACGGTCAACGTGTTGCTGCCAGTCAGTTGCACACTGCCGCTGCCGGTCAGCGCGCCGAGGCTGGCATCGCTACCGAGATTCAGGCCGGCACCGGCACTGATGTTGACGCCAGAAGTGTTGCCCAGTGCGTTGGTGTTGAGGGTAGTGACGCTGCCGGAGACGATGTTCACGGCGCCGGTAAAGGTGTTGTTGCCGGCCAGAGTCAGGTCCGACAGGCCGTTTTTGGTCAGGCTGCCGGCGCCGTCGATGATGCCGTTGAGGCTCAGGTCGTTATTGCCGGCCACCGTCAGCCCGGCGTTGAGGGTGATCGCGTTGCCGATGCCGAACGAGGCGCTGTTATCGAGAGTCGCCGCGCCGCCGACGGTCAAGCCACCACTACCCAGACCGTTGGCATTGCCCAGGGTCAGGGTACCGGCGTTGAGGGTGGTGCCGCCGCTGAAGGTGTTGTTGCCGTTGAGTGTCAGATTCGCTGCGCCATTCTTGATCAATTGGCCGCTGCCGCTGGTGACGCCACCGAGGGTCAGATTCTGCGTGCCGCCGACGGTCAATCCAGCGTTGAGAGTGACGCCGTTATTGAGGCTGACCAGCGGTGAATTGCTGTCCAGTGTGGCAGCACCCGCGACAGTCAAAGCGCCGGAACCCAGCGCCGAACTGTTGCCGACGGTCAGCGTACCGGCGTTCAACGTGGTGCCGCCGAGGTAGTTGTTGGCCGCATTGAGAATCAGATTGGCCGCGCCGTCTTTCACCAGACTGCCGGCGCCGCTGACCAGACCGGTCAAGGTCAGATCTGCCGTGCCACCGATATTCAAGGCTCCCGCCAGGCCCACTGCGTTGTTCAGGCTGACGGCGGTGTTGGCGTCCAGCGTGGTATTGGCCGCCGCATTCAGCGTACCGACGCCCAGCGCGGTGTTGCTGCCGACAATCAGCTTGCCGGTGTTCAGTGCAGTGTTGCCGAAATAGGTGTTGGCGCCGTTGAGGGTCAGGTCGGCCGCGCCGTTCTTGGTCAGCCCACCGATGCCGGCGACCACCCCGCCGAGGGTCAGCGCATTGCTGCCGCCGACAGTCAGCGTGCCGCCGAGGTTGACGTTGTTGGCCAGGGTCGCCGCCGTGCTTGCATCCAGCGTGGTGCCGTTCGACGCGTTCAGTGCGCCCGTACCCAGAGCGGTGTTGGAGCCGACCACCAGCGAACCGGCATTCAGCGCCGTGGTGCCGGTGTAGGTGTTGTTGCCGGTCATGGTCAGGCTCGATGCGCCGGTCTTGATCAGGCCGTTCGCGCCACTGATTACCCCGCCGAGGGTCAGCGCGTTGGCGCCGCCTGCGGTGAGGTTGGCATTGAGAATCACGTTGTTGTTCAGGGTCACGGCGGAACTGCTGTTGAGGGTGCCCGCGCCTTCCACCGACAAGGCGCCGGTGCCCAGTGCCGCACCATTGCCGACGGTCAGGCTGCCGGCATTCAGGGTGGTGCCGCCGCTGTAGGTATTGGTGCCGTTGAGGGTGAGATTGGCGGCGCCGTTTTTCACCAGTTGGCTGGTACCGCTGATCCCGCCACCGAGGGTCAGCGCGTTGCTGCCGCCAATCCCCAGACTGTTATTGAGAATGACGTTGTTGTTCAGTGTCACCGCCGCATTGCTGTCGAGCGTCGCCACGCCGCCGACGGTGATGTTGCCGCTGCCGAGCGCCGCATTCGCGCCGGCCGTAATGGTGCCGGCGTTCAACGCGACGGCACCGAGGAAAGTATTGGCGCCATTGAGAATCAGATTGGCCGCGCCGTTCTTGGTCAGCCCGCCGCTGCCGCTGACGATGCCGCCGAGGGTCAGGTTGGCGCTGCCGCCGATGTTCAGGTTGCCGCCGAGGCTGACCGCGTTGGTCAGCGCCACCGCTGTGCTGGCATCAAGGGTGGTACCTGCTGCCGTGGTCAATGCGCCCGCGCCCAGCGCGGTGTTGGAGCCGACAATCAGCGTGCCAGCATTCAGCGCGGTGCCGCCGGAGAAAGTGTTATTGCCGCTGAGGCTGAGGCTCGCAGTGCCGTTCTTGATCAGATTGCCGGCGCCGCTGACGACCCCGCTCAGGCCCAGTGCCTGGGTGCCGCCAATGGTCAGATCCGCCGCCAGCGCGACAGCGTTGGCCAGGGTCACCGCCGTGGTCGCATCCAGCGTGGTGCCGGCCGCGGCGTTCAACGCGCCAGTCCCCAGTGCGGTGTTGCTGCCGACGAACAGGCTGCCGGCGTTGAGAAGCGTGTTGCCGGCGTTGGTATTGTTCCCCGTCAGGGTCAGGCTGGCGGTACCGGATTTGGTAATCCCGCCAGTACCGGACAAGACGCCGCCCAGGGTCAGGGCATTGCTGCCGAGCACGTTGAGCGCGCCGGTCATGGCGATGTTGTTGGCCAAGGTAACGTTGGCGGTGCTATCGAGACTGGTGCCGGCAGCGGTGTTCAGCGCGCCGCTACCCAGCGAGTTGTTGTTGGTCACCAGCAGGCTGCCGGCGCTCAAAGTGGTAGTGCCGGTATAGCCGCTGTTGGCGCCACTGAGGGTCAGGCTGCCGGTGCCGGTCTTGGTCAAACCGCTGTTGCCTGTGATCAAGCCGCCGAGGGTCAGAGCGCCGGTGCCGCCGGCCGTCAATGTGCCGCCGAGGCTGATGGCGTTGTTCAGGTTGATCGTGCCGGGCGCGCTCAAGGTGGTCGCGCCGGTGACGTTGACGGTACCGGTGCTCAGCGCCAGATTGTTGCCCAACTGCACGGTGCCGCCGTTGAGTGTGGTGTTGCCCAGATAGGTGTTGGCAGCGCTGAGGCTCAGTTGCCCGGAACCGACTTTGCTCAGGCCGCCGCTGCCGGAAATCACCCCGCTCAGGGTGGTGGCGTTGGTGCCCTGCACGGTCACACCACCGGCGCCGAGAGAGATCAGATTGCTGAGATTCAACCCGGCGTTGCTGGCCTGGAGGATCCCGCCGTTGGAGGTGAGCACCCCGCTGCCGAACGTGGCGTTGTTGTTGAACTGGGCGACACCGCCATTGAGCGTGGTCGCGCCGCTGACCAGTGGCCCTTGCAAGGTCCAGGTGCCGCTGTTGATGGTCAGGTTGTTGAAGTTGACGTAAGTGGCGCTCGACGCCGTGCCGACCCCGGTGGTGCCGCCGCCGACACCGCTCGGGTTTTGCAGAATCAGGCTGTTGGTACCGCCCGCGCCGCCATCGACAGTGCCGGTCGGGGCGAAGGTCAGGTTGATGCCGATCAGTCCGCCGAGGCCGACGCTGACCTGCACGCCGTCACCGACCTGCACCGAAGAGCCCGTCACCGCCGTAAAGGTGTTGGTGCTGCTCGCGCCCATCGACACGCCGCCGGTGATCGCACCGGCGTTAGTGAAGGTGTTGCCCGCCGCCGAGGTCTCGAAGGCGATCCGGCCGTTGATCACGCCGGTGCTGCTGTTGGTCATGTTGACCTGCGAGCCGCCGTACACACCGACCACCGGGGTGTCGGCCAAGGTGATGCCACCGACCGAGAGTCCGGTCGAGGTGATGGTGCCGTTGTTGGTGATGCTGGTAGTGCCGGCCGCAGCGTTGTTCACCGCGATGCCCAGGCCGTCAACGCTGGTCAGGTTGAGCCCGAGCAACATGCCGGTACCGCGAATGATCCCGCTGGCATTGTTGAGCACGCTGACCGTACTGGTCGCGCCCGTACCGATGAAGGCACCGCCGCTCAACACCGAGACCAGCCCGAGCAGCGCCGGGTCGATCGTCCCGGAGTTGTTCAGGCTGATGTTGACCCCGGTCAGGTCCATCACATGGCCGCCGAGCGTCGCGTTCATCTGCGCCCCGGAGTTGACGTTGACCGTCAGACCGTTGGTGGCACTGGCGAAATTGTTGAGAAACAGCGGCAGACTCGGCACGCCGGTACAGGTCACGGTGGAACCCGCCGTGGAGCATGTGGCCAGTGCCGGTGCACTGACGCCGCCGAACAACAGCCCGGCAACGCTCAGGTGCACAGCAAGGGAAAGTGGGGAAAAACGCGAAACGAGGGCGACACCAAACCTTGCTTCCACGGGCTACTCCTTGTCGTGGCCAAATTCTTCCTTGAAGGCGTGGGAGAGGTGCTTATTCCACACGCGAATCAAGACTGCGACGGTCATCACAAAACCGCGTCTTGGCTGACAAGCTAGTAGACGCCCCGCGATGGGGCACTGATTAAATGGTGTTAATACTTTAATACTAGAACCGTCTAGAACGCGGGTTTCGGCCAGTAAACACTGGGTTTGGCGACACCTGACTAACCCTGTGGTGTATCTGTGAAGGGTGTGTCAGCTGACCCGACGCTTTCGCGAGCAAGCCCGCTCCCACAGGAGAATTTCAGCGTTTAAAAGAAACTGGTACGCCTTGTGCAAACGTTTGCTACCTGCCTATAACGACTTTTTCGTAACAAAACCGTACAGACCCGCAGAACCCGGGCCTCGATCCGCAAAAAAAGGACTTTGAATGCACGTTGCTTCCCTTCTTCGCGCCCCGTTTGCGCGCACGTTTGCTGTTTCCCTGCTACTGACCGGCGTTACCGGAGTTCTCAGCCACAGCGCATTGGCGCAACCGGCGCTGCCCGACGAGTCCGCCCAGGGTGAAGCCCTCAGCCCGGAAGCTGCCCCGCCGAAAAAAGGCGCGTATCTGTCGGACTGGTATAATCAGGACCTGACGCTGATCGGCAGCAAGGACATCAGCTTCGGGCCGCAACCGGCCGACGATATCTACCTGGAATACGAGTACTTCGGGCGCAAGGGTCCGTTCGAGCTGTACGGCTACGTCGACATTCCGAAGATCTTCAACATCGGCAACAGCCACGACAAAGGCGTGTGGGATCACGGCTCACCGGTGTTCATGGAACACGAGCCGCGCATCTCTATCGACTACCTCGCCGGCCGCAGCCTGGCCATCGGCCCGTTCAAGGAATGGTACGTGGCGTTCGACTGGATCTACGATCACGGCAGCCGCAAGGAGAACCGCGCCAACACCCTGTACAGCGGCTTCGGCACCGACATCGACACCCATTCGCGGGTCAACCTGTCGGCCAACCTGTACGGGCGCTACCAGTGGGAAAACTACGGCGCGAGCAATGAGTATTCATGGGACGGCTACCGCGCGCAGCTCAAGTACATCGTGCCCATCGACAAATTCAGCAACGGCGCGTCGCTGACCTACATCGGTTTCACCAACTTCGATTTCGGCTCGGACATTCACAAGGACAATCCGGCGCGCACCGCCAATGCCACGGTGGCGACCAACGTGTTGCTGTATTCGTTCACCCACTTGCGTTTCACCCTGGTCGGCCGTTACTTCCACAACGGCGGCAACTGGGAAGACGGCAGCGAGCTGAACTTTGGCGACGGTAATTTCCGCGCGCGCTCCAACGGTTGGGGTTACTACGCCGGCATCGGCTACCAGTTCTGAAATCAGGAGACTCTCATGCAAGCAACGACGCGTCTGACCCTGGCCGCTGCGGCCCTGCTCTCTTCCACGGCGTGGGCGGCTGAAGCGCCGATCCAGCCGAAAGTCGTACTGATCACCATGTTCGCCCCCGAGGCACAGCACTGGATCGAGCGCCTCGATCTCAAGCAGGAAGTCCGCGTACCGGGCCTGTCCGCCGAGTACCCGACCATCCGCTGCAACGCGCAACAGGTGTGCCTGCTGACCACCGGCATGGGCCAGACCAATGCCGCCGCCTCGACCCTGGCACTGGCCCTGTCGCCAAAATTCGACCTGCGCAAAAGCTGGTTTCTGATCGCCGGGATCGCCGGCATCAGCCCGAAACACGGGACCATCGGCACCGCTGCGTGGGCGCATTACCTGGTGGAATTCGGCACGCAATGGGAGCTGGATTCGCGCGATGCGCCGGCGAGCTGGCCGACTGGCTACCTGGGCATCAACACCAAGGGTCCGAACGAAAAACCGCCGCTGGACTACAAGACCGAAGTCTTCGAACTCAACCCGACACTGCAGGCCAAAGCCTTCGCCCTGAGCCACAAGGTCGAGTTGAGCGAGAGCAAGGAATCAGCAGCGTGGCGTCGCAAATACCCTTCGGCCCCGGCCAATCAGCCGCCAGTGGTTACGCGCTGCGACACGCTGGCGGGCAACACCTGGTTCTCCGGTACACGCCTGAGCGAACGCGCCGAGGTCTGGACCAAACTGCTGACCGATAACAAGGGTGAATACTGCACCACACAACAGGAAGACAACTCCACCTATGAAGCGCTGCTGCGTGCCAGTCGCGAAGGTCTGGTGGATGTGCAGCGTCTGGCCGTGGTGCGTGCCGGCTCTGACTTTGATCGGCCGGCACCGGGCGGCAGTGAAGTGGATAATCTGCTCAAGTACGCCGATCAGGGCGGCTTCGTGCCGGCGCTGGAAAACCTCTATCGCGCCGGCAATCCGCTGGTGCAGGACATTCTCAAAAACTGGTCGGCGTGGGAAAACGGCGTCCCGCAATCCTGAGTACAACACGGTAAAAATGTGGGAGCGGGCTTGCTCGCGAATGCGGTGTATCAGCCAATACTTGCTTCGCTGACACACCGCTTTCGCGAGCAAGCCCGCTCCCACAGTTGTTTTGCGGTGTCAGGGAATAAGGATAATCTTGTCGCCACTGCCCTGATTCACCTGCGCGTAGCTGTCCAACCCCTCCGCCAATGGCACCTGCACCAACCCCTGCGGCAACGGCAACAGATCCTCATCAAAGAACCGCCCAAACTGCTCGAGCATCACCGCACAGGCTTNGTCGCCACTGCCCTGATTCACCTGCGCGTAGCTGTCCAACCCCTCCGCCAATGGCACCTGCACCAACCCCTGCGGCAACGGCAACAGATCCTCATCAAAGAACCGCCCAAACTGCTCGAGCATCACCGCACAGGCTTGCACGCCGTACAGCAGCGAGTTGATCCCGACCACCGAACCGCCCTTGCGGTACAACGCCAATGCCGGCAATTGCACATGGCCGTCGACCGGTGCGGCGATGATCGCGATGCGCCCGAAGGCTGCCAATGCCGCGACCGAGGCCGGCAGCCAGAAGCCGGTGGTGTCGAAGATCACGTCGGCGCCGCCGCTGTACACCGCGTTGACCTGCGCGCCGAGGTCTTCGGGTTTATCCAGCTGAATCGTCTGGAAGCCCTGCGCCTGCAACTCCTTGACCTGCTCCGGCCGCCGCGCCGCTGCCAGTATCTGCGCACCGCGCACCTTGGCCAACGCCAATGCCGCCGTGGCCACCGCGCCGCCACCGATCACCAGCAAACGGGTTTCAGCCGTCACCAAGCTACGCTCCAGCGCATCCCACGCCGTGGTGTACGGCACGCCGAGGCTGGCCGCCTGGGCGAAACTCAAGTGCGACGGTTTGTGCGCCACACCATTGGCCGGCAGTTTGACGAACTGCGCGTGCGAGCCATCGGCGAAAAAGCCCAGCTCGCGCCCGGTGCCCCAGACTTCCTGACCGAGCAACGCCTGCGGCCCCTCGACCACGACACCGGCGAAATCGCGCCCGGGAATCCGTGGCAACGTGGTGTACGGAAATCGCCCGAGCACGTTCTTCACATCACTGGGGTTCAGACCGGCCGCCTTGATCTCGACCAGCACTTCACCAGCACTCGGTACGGGTGTGGCGACATCGGCGAAGCGCAGGGAGGACAGATCGCCGGTTTTATCGAATTGCAGTGCTTTCATGAGGACATCCACCAAAGGGAAAAAAAGGACATTCAGGACAACCAACCGGCGACCAGTTGCCGGCCCATTGGCCACAGCTGCTCACCCGCGAGCATGCCCAGCAGCCCCACCAGCGCGATGGCCGGAGGTGCCGGGGAACGGAAGTCCAGTGCGCCATAGAGCAGGCCGACACCCAGACCGATGGCCAGCGAAATCAGGTAGTTCATGGAGGAAACTCCGCCGCGTGAAAGGAATGGGCAAAGTCTAGGGAAGGATCGGCAGAGGTGTCGGCCAAGGACTTCTGAATTTCGGCCAATTCCCGCGTTCTCTGCCATCCCCTGTGGAAGCGGGCTTGCTCGCGAAGGCGGCGGGTCAGTCACTTTATGCTTCACATACAAACCGCTTTCGCG